>CANJSF010000007.1 GCA_947476925.1 Rhodospirillaceae bacterium
CACCCTCTCCGCCATGCTTCGCTTTTGTTAACGAGCGCCCTGCCGAGTGACAGCTGCGTCGCGCGCGCCCTGAACTCCTGCCATTGCTGCCCTGGCCGGCCTCACTCAGGTCAGCAACGCGGCCGCGTTTTGGCCATTCGGCTGCCCTCGTTTGGGGATATCGGAAACTCCCTGGCCCCAGCAGATTGCGCCACACCCTGACCCCTCGACAGGTAATTTGGCATGGCTGACCGCATTCTGTTTATCGACGATGAACCCAATGTCTTGAAGGCATTCAAGCGCATGCTTCACGGCGATTTTGAGGTCGCCGCCGCCCAAAGTGGCGAAGAGGCGATCAAGATGATCGACCAGAAGCAGCAATTCGCGGTGGTGGTCTGCGACATGCGCATGCCAGGCCTTGACGGTGTCACGACGCTCAAAAGGTTCGCCATTGAAAGCGCTGAAAGCGTGCGGATCATGTTGTCGGGTAATGCCGATCAAGACACAGCCGTACGGGCCATCAACGAAGGGCAAATTTTCCGATATCTCAGTAAGCCCTGCGAAGAAGGCGAACTGCGCCAAACCATCAATGCAGCCATCAAACAACACAATCTGATCGTCGCGGAAAAGACGCTGCTGGAAAAAACGCTGATGGGCAGCGTGCGTATGATGATGGACGTCTTGTCCGTATCGCAACCTGACGCTTATGGCCGCGCTGCGCGCGCGCGCAAATGGGTGAAGCCTTTGGTGAAATGCCTCAATGATCGCAACGTGGGCGACGATGCGCTCACCAAGCAACGTAGCGTATGGGAAATTCAACTCGCCGCCATGTTATGGCCCATTGGATTGATCTCTGTTCCGCCAGAACTTGTTGTGCGCGCTCAACACTCCCCGGAAACGATTTCGGCACTGGAAGCCGAGGTGATGGCGCGCGCCCCAGAAACGGCGCATCGACTGGTCGCGCATATTCCGCGCATGCAGAATGTTGCCGAAATGCTGTTGTACCAAGATCGCAGTTTTGACGGAAAAGAAGGCTGGCCCACAGACGGCCCTAAGGGCGTCGCCATTCCCGAAGGCGCGCGCATCTTGCGCGTATTGAAAGATTTGTCCAACGCCGGGTCATCGGAAACGCCCGACCCCGATATGGTCGCGGTTCTGCGACATCAGGCGGACTTGTACGACCCCGCGATCCTCGGCGCTGCCATGGTGCTGTGGGGGCAGCAGAGGGCGGACAACGTCGTTGAGCTGCGCAAGCAATATAGCCTGTCGGTGTTTGCACTCATGCCTGGAGATTACTTGCTGTCGGATATTACCACGGAGAGTGGCGGACTGTTGCTGGGCAAGGGCAACCAAATCAGCACGGCTCAAATAGATCGTCTCCGCAATCGCACGAAGCTCGACAAAGTCATCGAACCAATTGTGATTGAGCGAGAAATTTGATCGATGCCGATATTTGGTCTGGTCGCCCAGGCCAGACACGCGGCCACGACATCGCACCTACAGCCAGCCTGCGCGTTTGAAACGAAGATAAAGCGCGACGCACACCAGTATGATGGTGACCAGCGCAAATGGATATCCGTAGGCCCATTCCAGTTCGGGCATGTTCTTGAAGTTCATGCCCCAAATCCCGGCCATCGAAGTGGCCGCAGCAAATATACCACCCCAAGCGGCGAGCTTTTTTGTCACGTCGTTTTCGTCGATGGTGACGATTGATAAGTTCACTTGCATAGCAATGGCGATGGTGTCGCGTAACCCATCGATAGACGTATTAATGCGCGCCAAGTGGTCGTAGACATCGCGGAAGTATTCCTGCGTGTTCAGGCACATGGCTGGTACGCGCCCACCGTACAGCTTGCCAGCGCCTTCCATCAGCGGAAACGCAGCGTGTTTGAGCGTCACCACTTTGCGTTTGAGCGCATACAATCGCTCGATATTTGAGCGCGCCTTGCCCTTAGAAAAAATTGTTTCCTCAATTTCCTCAAGTTCAGTTTCAAGGGTATCAAGCACGGGGAAGTAGCGGTCGACAACCGAATCCATGAGCGCATACAGCACAAAGCCCGAGCCATGTTTCAACAGGTGCGGCTCACGTTCGCAGCGGTCGCGCACGCCCAGGAAATTCTGATTACTGCGGTTGCGCACCGAAAGAATGTAATTGTGTCCGACAAAAATCGCGACTTCGCCTATATGGAGCTCGGTTCCCTCGGGCTCGACCAAGTGGATAACCGCAAATACACTTTCGCCGTACTCTTCGATCTTAGGGCGTTGATGGCCCACCAGAGCATCTTCCACGGCTAGTTCATGCAAGCCGAACTCGGCTTTCATTTCGGCAAGCTCGGGTGCCGTGGCATCTTTCAGCGCCACCCACACAAAACAGTCGTCCTGCCCAAGGTACGTATGAATGTCGCCGGTGGGGATATCGGCGATTTTTTTGCCATTTTTATAAGCAATGCAATTGATCAGCATGTCGCATTTCCCCAAAGCGTTCGAACACCCGCAATGCCATTCTATCCAGGATCGTGGCAACAATGCATGTGAAGCTTGGATTGTGCGCCGATTTTTGGGACTAATCCCAGCAATGGCATCCGTCGTCGGTCCGGTTTAGTCTGGTGGGCAATGTCAGGGGCAGTCAAAAGCGAGGTGGCGTTGTGAACCCAAGGCTCAGATCGAAACTTATAATCACCGCAACTCTTTTGGGCGCTGTGGCGTTTGTGGCTGGCCCATCGCATGCACAATCCAGTGAATTCAACGCGCGCCTGATGGCGTGCCGGGCTATTGGCGATGTCACTGCCAGGGTGGCCTGCTACGACCGCTTGGCTGATGGCTTGCGGCCTGCGCCCCCGTCCGCTGTGACCGCGCCGGTCGTGCCCGCGCCACCCGTGCCACCCGTGCCAACGTCACAACCTCAGCGTCCTGTTGCGCCGCCTGTTATGGCCGCACCTGCCCCAACCAGCCGATTTGGGCCCGATGATTTACCCCTTCAAAAACGCGACCCCGAAGCGGCTCAGTTGCCCAATCAAATCGTCGCCAAAGCAGTTGCTGTTACGGCTGATCGTCAGGGGTATGTCACGGTGACGCTTGATAACGGGCAAACGTGGCGCCAGACCGAAGGCCCGGAGATGCGAATTTTACCAGGGGCCGAGGTTAAAATCCGCAGCGCCATGATGGGGTCGTACTTGCTTTCGCTGACGTCGGGCAATCGCTCGGTGCGGGCCAAGCGCGTCAATTAGTCATCCATTCGAATGTCGGACGCAAAAGTCATTACCAGCCTGACCAACGCAACAGTGAAATTGTTGGCCAGCTTACGGCTCGAGAAATTTCGCCAAGAGCACGGCCTGTTCTTGATGGAAGGAGTGCGTACACTCACAGATGCACAACACGCTGGTGCTATCCCTCACATTCTTGCCTATCGCGAAGATGTCGGCAGTCAAGCGAATGTGCGCGAACTTGCCAATGCATGTGCTCAGGCGGGCGGTAGCGTTATCGCGGTGAGCGAGGAGATTTTGTGCAAAATCACGCAGAAAGAAAATCCGCAAACGCTGATCGGCGCATATCCGATTCAGCGTCGCGATTTTGCCGAGATTGATGCGCAAGTCGGCCGTGTGTTCATCGCGCTTGATCGGATCCGCGACCCCGGCAATTTAGGCACGATTATCCGCACCGCGGATGCCGTCGGAGCTGCAGGCGTGTTGCTGATTGGCTCGTGTTGCGATGTGTATACGCCCGAATGCACGCGAGCCAGCACAGGCTCTATCTTTCATATTCCGATCTTTGCGGGGACCGAACAACGTTTTCTCGAATTGGTCGGGACGTGGCCGGGTCTCGTCATCGGCACAGCAACAACAGCGCGCATTGATTATCGCCAAACACCATACCAAAAGCCCAGCTTGATTGTGATGGGCACCGAGCAAAGTGGGCTGTCAGATGTGATTGCGAAAGCGTGCCGCCTCATGGTGCGCATTCCCATGCATGGCCGGGCAGAGTCGCTCAATGTGGCGGTGGCCTCGTCGCTAATGCTCTATGCTGTGCATGATGGGCTCGCCAATACTTAAATTTTCAGCGCCTCGGTAACAAACTTGAGCAAGTTACCACCGGGAAACAAGTGGCCTGGAATACCGGCGGCCGTGGCCGCCGCAATATCAGTCTCGCGATCCCCAATCATAAAACTTGCCTCGCGCTGAACCGGCCATTCGGCCATTAACGACAGCAACATGCCTGGCGCAGGCTTGCGGCACTCGCACGCCTGACGATAGGCAACCACGTCTCCATCAACAAAATGTGGGCAATAGGCGAAAGCGTCAATACGCGCGCCTTGGGCTAGCAATTCAGCGGCCATCCATTGGTGCAAAGCGCGCACATCGTCTTCGGTGTAGAGTCCGCGTGCGATGCCCGATTGATTTGTCACCACAAACACAAAAAAATTCTGCTGATTGAGGAGCGCGATTGTCTCAGCCGCACCCTCAACCCAGCGAATCTGGTCGGGCTTGTGGGCAAACCCGGTATCGAGGTTCAAAACCCCATCGCGGTCTAGGAAGGCCGCCCCGCGTTGAATGTGTTTAGGCTTGGGTGCTGGTGGCATGAGATCAATTAGGCCGTGTCACGAGAGCAGATATTCGATGTAAGCTACCCGCAAGCGAAGTTCAATCGCACGTCGCGCGCGGTGGTCACATGCGTCAATTTCAGGTTCTCGGTTTTGTGCTTGCAGCATTGCTGACAGCTTCAATCCCTGCCTCTGCGGCCGAGCGTACCATACGATTTGCCCTCACCACGTTGCCCACGCGGCTTGGCAACCCCTACGCCACATCATCGACGCCAAGTATTACAACAATGTCGGCCATGTACGAAGGCCTGACGCGCATTGCTCCAGACGGCACGCTGAAACCTTGGCTTGCGGTATCGTGGACCAATATCGACCCCAAAACATGGCGGTTCGTTTTGCGCCGCGATGTGGCGTTCTCAAACGGTAAGCCGTTCAATGCGGCTGCCGTCGCTGCGTCGGTTGATTACATGGCCAACCGAGCGCGTCTGGCGACCGACGGCCTTGTGCGAAGTGATTTGCCGCCGTTGGAATCTGCCCGCGCGGTCGATGAATTCACGGTGGAGATTGTGACCAAAAACCCCGTGCCCACATTTCCGCGCTACGCCGCGGTGGTATTTGTTCCCGAGCCCGGTGCCTTTGCGGCCTTAGGCCCAGATGAGTTTGCCAAAGCGCCCGTCGGCACCGGGCCATTCATGCTTGAGAAGTGGGAGCCCAATAAAGCCACATTCAATGCCTTCGCTGGATCGTGGCGCAAACCCAAAATGGCACGGTTGGAAATTATCGAATTGCCCGACGCGACCAGCCGCGTGCAGGCCATTATCTCGGGCCGCGCCGACATCGCTGTTGGGCTTGGCCCAGACGATGTGCAAGCGCTCGAGGCCGCTGGGCACAAAGGCGTGAGTTGGCGCGATGGCGGCGTGAGTGCCATCTCATTGGTCAATACGCGCGAAGGTCCACTGAGCGATGTTCGCGTGCGTCGTGCGCTCAACCTTGCGGTCAATCGGGCCCCAATCATCGATATCATTTTTCAAGGCCAAACCGTTGCCGCCAATCAGCCCGCGGCTCGCGGCGTGCTGGGGTATGTGGCCGAGCTTCCACAACTCGCCTTTGATCCCCTCAAAGCCAAAGCGCTTTTGGCCGAGGCTGGCTATCCCCAAGGCTTTAAGTTTGTCATGGAAACATCGGTCAATTCAGGGGCATCCATCTCGGCGTATCAACAAGTGGCGGCCGATTTGGCCAAGGTTGGCGTCACCATGGAAATCCGCCCAGTCCAAGCCCCGCAGTATTTGCAAAACATTTTTGTCACCGGCAACTTCGCCGATGCGGTGGTCGTGCCTTGGCAAGTGGCGCCCACGATCGATGTTATGCGCGCCATCAACATTCATTCCTGCCTGACGCTAAAGCCCTGGTACTGCGACAAAGACGCTATGCCGATAATTACGGCGGCCTTGGCGGAATGGGATGAGGTGAGGGGACTCGCCATGCGGCGCGAGCTGAGCAAAAGATATCATGATCAAGCTCCGGCGATCTTTTTGTACGAGCAAGTTTATTTTGCAGGCCTGAGCAAAACAACCACCGGCTTTGCCGACAATTATGGCCTGGTGTCCTATGAAGATATTGTTGTCGGCGGCCGGTAGTCATGTCCGCCATGCGACGTCATTTTCTGTCGGCAGCATCGCTTTTAATAACTCTGGCGCTGATCAGCCCCGCGCATGCGAAGGATGACACCATCCGCGTGGCTACCTCGACATTGCCTTTGCAGCAGGCAAACCCTTTCACCAGCGCCTTGATGCCTACCATCACCACGACGGGCGCGGTTTTTGATACGCTGACAAAGTTTAATCGCGCCGGTCAACTCGAACCCTGGCTGGCGCTCAGGTGGGCCCGTACGGATGGCAATACCTGGCGGTTTGCGTTGCGCCCAGGCGTGACATTCTCCAATGGTAAGCCGCTCAACGCCGCATCAGTTGTTGCCGCTGCCAATTACATCATCAGTCGCACGCGGCTCACCGAGAACATCGTGCGCGAAATTCCAAAAATGATATCGGCGCGTGTCGTCGATGATCTCACGGTTGACATTACCACAGCGGAGCCATCGCCGCTGTTTGCGCGGTATGCCAGCATGTTAGTGGTGCCCGATATCGCCGCACTGGATGACGTTGGCATCGAACAATTCGCCAAGGCGCCCGTCGGCTCAGGGCCCTATCAATTGGTCGACTGGTCGCCGGCGCGCGTTACGTTTGTGGCGAACGAAAAATCTTGGCGCAAGCCAATCATTCCTAATCTTCAAATTCTAGTGCTGTCTGATACGATTGCGCGCACGCAAGCGCTGTTGTCCGATCAGGCTGATATCGGCGTCTTCTTGGGCCCCGAGGAGTACGAGATGCTGACTCAAGCCGGGCACCAAGCGCTGGCCTGGGCCGACGACACGGTGAACGGACTTGCCCTGGTCACAACGCGCAACGATTCGCCGTTTAAAGATGTGCGCGTACGTCGCGCGTTGAACATCGCCATTAATCGACCGCCGATGCTCAAGGCCATTTTTGCAGGCCAAGCCAAGCCTGCCAATCAACCCGCGACGCGCGGTGAGTTTGGTTATAACCCCGACTTGCCGCAGTTTGACTATGACCCGGCAAAAGCAAGGGCACTATTGCTGGAGGCGGGCTATCCAAACGGCTTTAAGTTTACGATGGAAATGACCGGCGCCTTCAGCGCGTATTTGGCCGTCTACCAACAAATCGCTGCCGATTTGAAACGGGTTGGCGTTGATGTGGAAATTCGCACCATCGCCTCGCCGCAATTTTTAAAAAACGTTTTTATGACCGGCGAATACGCCGAGGCGTTTAACATGCCCTGGACCGGCGTGCCCGTGGGTGACCTTTTGCGCGGCGTCGAAATGCACTCGTGTGCGCACAACGTGCCGTGGACCTGTGACAAAGCAATCATGCCGCTGATCGAACGCATCAAAGGCGAATGGGACGAACAAAAGTCACTGGCGTTGCGCCGCGAACTCATGGCCTATTATCACGACCAAGTGCCCGCGATTTTTATTTATGAAAGTGTGACGTTCTCTGGGGCCCGCAAAAACGTGAAGGGCTTGACCGATATGTTCGGCTTTATCCCTTTCGACCGCATTTCATTTAAAAATTAGCGCGCCTTGAGCACGCCCGAGACAAACGCCGCTTCGCCAGCCGGGCCAATGCCCTCATAGAGCGATTGATAGACCCTGCGTGTATAAGTGCGCCGCTCTTCCTTCATTTTCTCGCGAAACTCCGGCGTCGGCTTGAAGGCTTCAATCATCTCGGGCGTGACCTTGCCCTCGGTCGCCAGCAAATACTCAGTCACCATTTGCCGGTCACGGATGATCCACATCTCTGCCCCCAACTGCAGGACGATCTCGAGCAAATGGTCGATCATCGGGTCTTTGAAGTAATGCGGATGGCCCCGCTCAAAACCCGGCAGTTCCTTCACATAGTCGAGGCCTTCACTTAGTTTTTTGGCGCGCTCGTCGGGCGTCTGCTTGCTCATCGATCAACCTATCTCTGTACGAAGAATTAAACCGGCTTATCGCCGACGCGACCCGCGCGGCCCAGCTCTTGCGGATCATGCGAACGCAAGGTGAAGCCTGCCTGTTCCATCAACGCTTCCACATCGCAGGTGACAAAGCCGGGGGCATAAGGCTCGCCGTTGTCACACGCATCCATCAATCCCATGAAATTGGTGCCTCCACTGCGGTTCTTGGCGCTGAAGAAATCCCACAACACAAATACACCGCCGGGGCGCAGCACACGCTTAGCTTCGTTCAGCACCCGTTTAATCACGGGCACCGGAATTTCATGGAACAGCAGATGCGCCGTGACAACGTCGAAATGGTTGTCCGGGAAATCTAAATCTTCCGCCGGCATTTGCGCGTAATGCACATCCAGGCCCTGTTGGATCGTACGCCAGTGGGCATAACGCACCATCGGCGCGCCGATGTCGGTGCCCCACACCTCGGCATCGGGGAAGCGCTTCTTCAGCCCGCATGCCATTTGGCCAATCGAGCACCCTACTTCCATCACGCGCTTGACCACGCCGTCTTTGGGGGTGGCAGTTTTATCCGCCATGGAATGGTGCAGCGAGTCGGCATCGCCAGCGCCGCCAAAGAATATTTTCGTGCCGTAATCGTAGGTCAGCGCACCCAAGGTTTTGCCCGTATACCCGCCGGGCTGAATGTGAATGTCGACAGTGGCATAGGCGGGGTAGACAAAGTTGGGGTCCCACGTCACCGAGCCGGGGCCCGTCTTGTCGGCTTCGTTCAAGGCTTGCTCAAATTCAGACGCTTTCATGCCGTAGGATTCGGCGATGCGCTGCCAGTAAGATTCCTGCAACGTGCGTTTCACACGGAAATAAGTGGCAATCTCGGGCACTTTCATCACTACGCCCTTGATTGCTTCTGGGCTGTTGGGGAGGTTGCCCGTGGCTTTAGCGGCAGCGTCCAATTCGCCAGCGCCGAGTTGGCCAATGTTTTGGAACTGCGCGTACATGAGAATGTTGCGGGCATCTGAAACGAAGTCGCAATAGGCTTCGTCCGCGCGCTTCAACAACTCCGGCGAGTTGCCGTTAAATCCGCGTGTCAGCAGTGATTTTGTGTCGATATGGCCCATGGGGCATCATCCTCATTGGTGCAGTCCATATTATATGTCGATAGTAAGTCTCACATCGTTGATTTCCATCAAAAAAGTACGCAACGTTCACCTACAGGCTGGCTCGTGTCGCCTCCTTTAAATGGGCTAAAAATGACCACAACCAAACACCCACGTCTTCGCCTCAAGCCCGGTGCCCACAAACGCTTGCGCACAGGCCATCCGTGGATCTATTCCAACGAAGTGGCCATGGACACCGTTGCCAAAGCCTTGGTCCCTGGGGGCGTCGTGACGGTCGAAGATGCTGGTGGCACGCCGCTGGCCACGGCGCATTTCAATCCCAAGCCCCTGATTAGCGCGCGCCTTCTCGACGCCGCGCCTGATGTTGCGATTGATGCGGCTTGGTTTGCAGCCCGTCTTCAACACGCGCAATCCTTGCGCCAGAAACTCACCGCCGAGCCATTTTATCGCTGGGTTCATGCGGAAGGCGACAATTTGCCCGGCCTGATTGTCGACCGGTGCGGCGACGTGGTGGTGGCGCAGCCCAACACGGCGGGCATGGATCTAGCCATGCCCGACATTGTGGCCGCCATTGAAAAACTCATCGCGCCCAAAGCGATTATTTTGCGGGGCGACTCATCCTACCGAGCGCTCGAAGGTTTGGACGATGTGACGCGGGTTCTCTTGGGCGATGTCGCGCCGCCGATTAAAATCAACGAGAACAGCCGCACATTTTTTGCCGATCCCTTGGGCGGCCAAAAAACAGGATGGTTTTTTGATCAGCGCGACAATCGCGCCTTTGTTGCCACGTTTGCCAAGGGTGCAGCTGTGCTCGATCTTTATACTCACACCGGCGGTTTTGCCGTTGCGTGTGCTGCGGCGGGTGCCAAAAGCGCGCTGGGCGTCGATGGCTCTGCGCTAGCGCTCGATTTGGCCACCAAGGCCGCTACCGCAAATAAGGTTGCGGAAACTTGCAAATTTCAGCGCGCCGACGTGTTTGATTTTCTTGAAGCTGCCCACCAGCGCAAAGATAAGTTCGATGTGGTGGTGGCTGATCCACCGGCCTTTGTGAAATCGCGCAAAGACCTCAAGCCCGGTTTGCAGGGCTATCGCAAATTGGCGCGCCTGTGTGCCAGCATGACAGCGCGTGGCGGAATTTTCTTTATTGCCTCGTGCAGCCATAATGCGCCGTTGGCCGAGTTCACCGAGGCCGTTGCGCGGGGTATTGGTGATGCGGGGCGCGCGGGGCGCATCCTTCGAACGTCAGGCGCCAGTGCCGATCATCCGGTTCATTTGCAACTGCCTGAAAGCGCGTACTTGAAAGCGCTGACAATCGCGCTGGATTAAGCGGATATGGCGGCAACGATCAGCAGGCCCGGCACATCGATCTTGCGCTCTTGCCGGAATGAACTGTGGGTCAAGGTCATCAAGTTTAGTCCCGCCGCGCTCACGCCGTCCGTGACATAACCTTCGTTGTGGCTAAAACGTTGATCGGCACCCAATCGGAATTCTGCCTCAGTGCTCACTTGCAAAGTGAAAGCTAACAGGCCGCCGGGCTGCAAGGCCGTCGCAACGGCCATCATGACGGGTGCTAAATCGCCGACATAAACCAACACGTCAGCCGCCAAGATCAAATCAACGCTGACCCGCTCACGCGTTAGCGCTTCTTGCAAGGATGAATGCGCCAGTTCGTCGTATATGTTTTTGCTTTTCGCCTCGGCTAACATGCCGGCAGACAAGTCCACGCCCACCAGTGTGGTCACGAGATCGCGAATGGCAGCGCCCATCAGGCCCGTGCCGCAACCCAGGTCGAGGCATCGTGCAAATCTACGGCCAGGAAAGTGCGCCGACAGCGCATCTCGAATTTGTTTCGGCGCGTTGTACTTCAGACCCTCGACCAGGGCCTTATCAAAACGCTTTGCGTATTGGTCGAACAGTCGCTCAACATAGGCTGGCGATAAACTTCTCACGGGTGCCAAGCCCAAGGCAGCGAGCTTGGCCGCCGCCCCCATCGAATCGCCGGGGTCGATGGCCAGATAGGCTTCAAACGCAACCGTCGCGGCCTGGCTTTGGCCCGCTGCCGCCAGCATCTCGGCCAGCACGAACCGGCCCTCAGGCCATGCGGGCACCAACTCTAGTGTCTGACCCATCAGCTCAAGGGCGGCTTGCTCATCGCCCCGCTCGCGCAGTTGCATGGCAATCTCGAAGCGCCGGTCAGCGGTGGGGTTGCCCGAAGTTAAGGTCATGGCCGCATCTATACCTGTCCGCGCCATTTTTCACATCTGTGCCGTTGCAAAGCAGGGCCCAAGGCGATAGGGAACGGCACATCATTTATCCATGATTTGAGGTTGCCCCGTGCCCGTCTGTCAACCCGCCGAGTGGGATGCTCATCAGGCTGTGTGGTCCGCCTGGCCCAGCCATGCCGACCTTTGGCAAGAAGACTTAGAACCTGCGCGTGCTGAAGTGGGCGCCTTGTTCAAGGCCATTGCTGATGTCGACCCTGTCACGCAAAAGCCGCGCGGCGAGGCGTTGAAGATTCTCGCCTGTGGTGATGAGGCGGTGACCTCTGCAAAGGCTGCGCTAGCCGGAACAGGGGCAGAAATTTTTGCCGCCACCTTTGGCGATATCTGGCTGCGCGATACTGCGCCCATCTTTGTGAGAAATGCCAATAAACTGGAAGCGGCGTGCTTTCGCTTCAATGGTTGGGGCGGCAAGTATGTGCTGGAAGGCGACGATGGCGTGGCCGGCTTTGTTGCAGCTTGCGCGCAATTGACTGCCAACCTCAACAATTGGGTCCTGGAAGGTGGATCGATTGACGTCGATGGCCAGGGCTCGGCGTTGACCACACGGCAATGTTTGCTGAATGCCAATCGCAACCCAACGCTCACTCAAGCCGACATCGAAGCTCGGTTGAAGTCGGGCCTTGGCATCGAAAAATTGATTTGGCTGGGCGACGGTTTGCTCAACGACCACACCGATGGCCATATCGATAACATTGCGCGCTTTATCGCACCTGGCGTTGTGGCGTGTATGGAACCGTCGGGATCGGATGACCCCAACCGCGATGCACTGGGTGCTATCATTGCCGACCTGAAGGCTGCGACCGACATCAACGGCCGCAAGCTCGACGTACAGACCATTCCTTCGCCAGGCCTTGTGCCCGACGACGAGGGCGAGCCGATCCCGGCCAGTTTCATGAATTTCTATATCGCCAATACCACGGTCGTGGTTCCGGTCTATGGCACGGCGTTTGATGACGCTGCCGTGGCCGCCATCGCCAAGCTGTTCCCAGGTCGCAAAGTTGTGGGCCTTCGCGCCAATCACATTCTCACCGGCGGTGGTTCATTTCACTGCATCACGCAGCAGCAACCTTTGGTAAGGTAAGCGCATGACCAATGTAACCGTTGCCGCTTTGCAATGCGCCTATTCAACCAATATGGCCGAGAATATCGCGCGCGTGGGCGATTTGATTGCCGATGCCGCCAAAAAAGGCGCGCAAATCATATTGCCTACGGAGCTCTTGCAGGGGCACTACTTCTGCCGCGAAGAGGCCGAGCATCATTTTGACAGCGCTTACACCGTGGCCGAACACCCGGTCGTGAAGGCCTATACTGTCTTGGCCAAAAAACTGGGCGTGGTGATTCCGGCCTCGATCTTCGAGCGCGATGGGCAGCACTATTATAATAGCCTGGCCATGATCGACGCTGATGGGGCGGTGATGGGCGTTTACCGCAAAAGCCACATCCCTGACGGCCCGGGCTACGAGGAAAAGTTTTACTTCAAGCCCGGCAACACCGGCTTCAAAGTGTGGAACACCAAATTTGCCAAAGTCGGCGTAGGGATTTGCTGGGACCAATGGTTCCCCGAATGCGCGCGCGCCATGATGCTGATGGGGGCGGAACTGCTGTTCTATCCCACCGCGATCGGATCAGAACCTGAGAACCCGACATTGGACACCAAAGACCTATGGCAGCGCGCTATGATCGGCCATGCGGTGTCCAACGTTGTGCCCGTAATCGCCGCCAATCGCATTGGCAACGAACACGGCCAAATTTTTTATGGCAGCTCGTTCATCACGAATCATCGCGGCGACAAAGTGGCCGAGTTTGGCCGCACCGAAACGGGCGTGCTGGCGGCCAGCTTTGACATCGACGAAATTCGCCGCAACCGCGCAGCCTTTGGCTTCTTCCGCGATCGCCGCCCGGAGCTCTATGGGATTTTGACGGAGAAGTAGTCTTTCGCTTGGCGCGGTAAATGCGACCAGCAAAGAGCTTATGCCTTGCCGCGCTTCTTGTCGTACCCGGTTTTAGCTGCGTATCTTTCAACATCGGACAGCACGCGAAGTAAATTGCCGCCCCAGATTTTTTCGATCTGGGCTTCGGTGTAGCCGCGTTTCACCAATTCCAGTGTCACGTTGAAGGTTTCGCCAGCGCCGCTCCAGCCTAAAATACCACCGCCGCCATTGAAGTCCGACGCAATGCCCACGTGATCTACACCAATCAGCTTCACGGTGTAGTCGATATGGTCGGCTAAGTCTTTGATGCCGGCTTTGGGAAATTGCAGCTCAATGGCATCAGACTTGGCGCGGTAAGACGCAACTTGGTCAGGCGTTAGCTTGGCCATGTCGGCAAAATCTTTAATGCCGAACTCCACCCAAAGCGCGGCCATGGCGTCGGTCTTGCCTTTCGGCACAGCGCGCAAATAGGTGTCGAAGGCCACCATCTGCGCCACGCCGTTGCTCTTTTTAATGGCCAGCAACTCTTCATCACTGAGGTTGCGTGGGTGTTTGAACACGCCGTTCACGCCCGAGTGCGAGGCAATCACCGGGGCTTTGGAAGCGGCAATGATATCAAGCGCGGTTTGTTTTCCGGCGTGCGAGACATCGTTCATAATGCCAAGCTCATTGCAGCGCTTCACAGCCTGCTTACCCAACGCCGATAGCCCGCCGTGCAGCGGCTTGAACTCGCCCTCGCTGCGATTCACCGGCATTGATGAATCGCCCAGTTGATTGTGCCCAATGTGCGTGTGGCCAAAATAGCGCGCGCCGTAATCGTAGAATACGTCGAGAAGACCGATTTCTTCGCCAATCGGGTAGCCGTTCTCAACGCCAATCAGCGCTACCTTTTTTCCGGCTGCCGTAATGCGGCGCACATCTTTTGCCGTATACGCCAATTCCCACTTGTCGGGGTACATTTGCTCGGTGACTTTGTGAATTGCCGAGAACTTAATCATCGCGTCGGACAATGCTTTGGCGTAGCCCTGCGTGCCCAACTCACCTTGGCCGACAAAGACAATTAGGAATGTCGCATCCAACCCGCCTTCAACTTGCGTCGGCAAATGTACTTGCTGACCGCGCGGGCCGGGCTTCATGGGGTCATAGGCCTCGCTGCCGTAGTTGGCCGGGATATCCACGTGCGTATCAACGGCAATGACGCGGTCATGAATGCCACGCGCCCTTGCAATCAATTCGGTATCAGTTTCAGCCCACGCGGTTGATGTGGTCAGTGCCAGGGTTGCAACTGTGGCCATCAAAAACGTTTTGGCATTGATCATTTTGATCTCCGTTGTTTGTCGCGTGCGCGTATCACACGCCGAATGCTTTGAATAAATGCTCAACGCCAAGTGCCGGTGTTAGGCGCCCATCGGCGACGTCGTGCTCTAGGCCCGGAATCAAGGCTTTAACTTTGGCATCTGATTTGAGCCGTTGAACGAGGCGGTCGTCGACCATGGCCCACATCCAGCGAATTTGTTGCGCACGCCGCTTTGCCGTCGATTCGCCCGACGCACTGGTCAGCTTTTTGTGCGCTGACAGTTTTTCCCATACATCATCAAGCCCACGGTTTTCCATGGCGCTGACACTCACCACCGGGGGGCTCCATGTGGGGGAGGCAGGCGTGATGATGCGCAGTGCGTGGCTGTAATCAGCCGCCGTGGCTTGGGCGCGCTTGATGTTGTCGCCGTCGGCTTTGGTAATGGCAATCATATCGGCAACTTCCAGCACGCCTTTTTTTATGCCCTGCAATTCATCGCCACCACCGGCGATCATGAGCACCAAAAAGAAGTCGACCATCTCCGACACTGCAATTTCGCTTTGGCCGACGCCTACGGTCTCGACCAAAATCACATCAAAGCCAGCGGCTTCGCACACCAAAACCGCCTCGCGCGTTGCGCGCGCCACGCCGCCTAAGTTACCGCTCGTCGGCGAGGGGCGAATGTAAGCGTTCGCGTCGACCGATAGCCGCGCCATGCGGGTTTTGTCGCCCAAAATCGACCCGCCAGTACGTGAACTGGTGGGGTCCACGGCCAGCACCGCCACCTTATGGCCCAGCGCCGTCAACATGCTGCCGAAAGCGTCGATGAAGGTGCTTTTGCCTGCGCCTGGTAAACCACTAATGCCGATACGTTGTGATTTGCCCGTGTGGGGCAACAACTTCACCAGCATTTCTTGGGCTATCGCCTGATGCTCTGCTTTACGTGATTCAATTAGCGTAATCGCGCGCGCGAGAATGGAGCGATCACCACGCCTAACACCATCGACATATTGATCGAGAGAGAGGGTAAGCGTTCGTGATCCGTTCGGCCCTTCCGTCGGCACAGGGATTTATGCTCCGTGACTCAGAGCTGCGCTGAGTTTGGTCAGCAAATCACCCGCGGCCTCGGAAATCACCGTTCCCGGCGGGAAGATGGCAGCTGCGCCGGCTTTGTAAAGCGCGTCGAAATCCTGCGGCGGAATCACGCCGCCCACCACGACCATGATGTCGGCTCGGCCCAGTTTTTTGAGTTCGTTCTTTAAAGCCGGAACTAGCGTGAGGTGGCCAGCCGCTAAAGAACTGGCCCCAATAATATGCACGTCGTTTTCAACCGCCTGCTTGGCAGCTTCCTCGGGTGTTTGGAACAGCGGCCCGATGTCGACGTCAAAGCCCAAGTCGGCAAACGCGGTGGCAATCACCTTCTGCCCGCGATCGTGGCCGTCTTGGCCCATTTTGGCGACCAGAATGCGCGGACGGCGGCCTTCTTTCTCGGCGAAGGCGGCGACCTGAGCCAAGGTCTTCTTCATCTGTTCGGAATTGGCGCCCACTTCTTTTCTATACACCCCCGAGATGGATTTAATCTCGGCCACATGACGGCCATACACTTTTTCAAGCGCACTGGTAATTTCGCCCACAGTGGCTTTCGCGCGTGCTGCGTCCACCGATAAAGCCAACAAGTTTCCTTGCCCGGTTTGGGCGCAAGCCGTTAGAGCGCTCAGCGCGGCATCAACTTTGGCTGGGTCGCGTTCGGCTTTCAAGCGTTTCAGTTTTTCAAGCTGGGCCGTGCGTACCGCAGTGTTGTCGACCGAGCGAACGTCGATATTTTCTGCGCCTGCAGGGCGGAATTTATTGACGCCCACCACAGTTTGCCGTCCTGAATCGATACGCGCCTGGGTGCGTGCGGCGGCTTCCTCGATGCGCAGTTTAGGAATGCCAGCTTCAATGGCTTTCGCCATGCCGCCCAAACCTTCGACCTCTTGAATATGCGCCCAGGCTTTTTGCGCCAAGTCGTGCGTCAGCCGCTCGACGTAGTAGCTACCGCCCCACGGGTCCACACTTCGTGTGGTGCCGGTTTCCTGTTGAATGAACAACTGCGTGTTGCGGGCAATGCGCGCAGAAAAATCTGTGGGCAGTGCTAAGGCTTCGTCGAGCGCATTGGTGTGAAGTGACTGCGTGTGGCCTTGTGTCGCGGCCATGGCCTCGATGCAGGTGCGCGTCACGTTATTGAAAACGTCTTGCGCCGTCAGGCTCCACCCCGAAGTTTGACAATGCGTGCGCAAACTAAGTGAGCGGCTATCTTTCGGGTTAAACTGTTTGATCAACTTCGACCACAGCAGCCGCCCCGCACGCATCTTGGCGACTTCCATGAAGTAATTCATGCCAATGGCCCAGAAGAAGCTTAAGCGTGGCGCAAAAGCGTCAATGCTCATGCCCGCGTTTAGACCAGCGCGCACATATTCCACACCGTCGGCCAGTGTGTAGGCCAATTCCAGGTCGGCCGTCGCACCGGCTTCCTGCATGTGATAGCCGGAAATAGAAATCGAATTGTACTTGGGCATTTCTTTCGCCGTGTAGGCGAAGATATCCGAGATCGCCTTCATGCTCGGCGCAGGCGGGAAAATGTAGGTGTTGCGCACCATGAACTCTTTCAGAATATCGTTCTGAATTGTCCCCGATAGTTGCGCAGGCTTCACGCCCTGCTCTTCAGCCGCTGCAATATACAGCGCCAAAATGGGGAGCACTGCGCCGTTCATGGTCATTGACACGCTCATTTGGTCGAGCGGAATGCCCTCAAACAACGTGCGCATGTCATATATCGAATCAATCGCCACGCCCGCCATGCCGACATCGCCAACCACGCGTGGATGGTCGCTGTCATAGCCACGGTGCGTGGCTAAATCGAACGCAATCGACAAACCCTTTTGGCCTGCTGCCAAATTGCGTCGGTAAAAGGCGTTGGAATCTTCGGCAGTTGAAAAACCTGCGTACTGACGAATCGTCCATGGCTGGGTCACGTACATCGCCGCATATGGCCCGCGCAAGTAAGGCGGCAGGCCAGGGCGCGTATCTAGAAAATCGAGCGGTGCGGTATCGGCGCTCGTATACAGCGGCTTGACAGTAAGGCCCTCGGGCGTTTGCCAGTTAGCTTCGGTCAAAGGTTTGCCAGCGTCATGGGCAGCTTGCTGCTGCCAGTCGGTCGATGACATCACGCCCGAGTTGGATGTGGAGGCCAGCCCCACATCGGCGAAGTTTGGAATTTTTGCGCCCGAGACTTTGTTCATGGCCGTTATCCTGCCACCAGTTTTTGATGGCCCGCGCTTAACACCGCCAGCACATCGCAGCCCATATATATAAAGTCATCCACACCGGCAGCCTTGAGCATATTCTCCGCCTCACCGGCTCGTCCGGCAAGATAGAGTGTGGCCACGCCTGCCGCTTTCAAGGCTTTCGCCAACAACGCGGCGTGGGCGGTATATAGTGTGTCGGTCGAACAGATGACGGCAAAGGCCGCGCCCGTGGCGCCAAATTCTTTAGCTATCGCGGCTACATCAACGCCACCCGCGCCCATGATGGCTTCTATGCCGCCAGCTTCAAAAAAATTCTTGGCGTAACTGGCACGTGCCGTGAAGTCAGCAGCGCCCCCGATGTTGGCCACAAAAACTTTAGGGCTTACGCCAAACTTTGTTTTAAACGCATCGGCCTGATCGCGTAATTGTTCGAAGCCATCAGCTAATCGATGTTGCGGCAAGGGCGTCATGGTGATCGGGCTGCCCGCCAGTGCCTTGGCCATGGCCAGCACATTTGCGCCTTCGCTTGCTGCCTTCACTAATGCAGCCATCAATGGGCCGTCGGCGGGCTCGGGCACTTTAGCAATGGTGCCCACGGGCCCCTGATCGCGACGTGTCAACACGGCTGCGATGTCGGGGTGATCGGCAGCAATCGAGTCTTCGTGGATATTGGCGAACTCACTCACGCCCGTCAGCGTATCTTTACGGCGTGCTAGGTTCTTCGTGCGCTCGGTTGCGACGGCTGCAATTTTTTGCGCAATAAGGCCCGACATCAAAGCCGTTGCCATACCACCGGCGCGTTCGATCTCTTGGAAAAATGCCCACGCGGCTTCGGCCACTTTGTCGGTGAGCGTTTCAAACAGGTAAGCGCCACCGGCGGCATCAACCACTTTGTTGGCGCCGGTTTCTTCCTGCAGCACAATTTGGGTGTTGCGCGCGATGCGTCGGCCCAGTTCGCGCGAGTAACCCAATGCACTGTCAAAGGGCAGTACGCTCACAGCGTCCGCGCCGGCAATGCCTGCTCCAAAACACGCCACGGTCGTGCGCAAAATATTCACCCACGGATCGCGTTTGCTCATCATACGTGGTGCGGTCAGCGCCGTGATCGGCGCGGTGCGTTTTTCCGGACTAGCACCGCAGGCCTCGGCAATCCGGCCCCACAATTTCCGTGCGGCTCGAATTTTTGCCACGGTTAAAAACAAATCAGCATCAGCAGCCAGCGTAAAGGCCATTTGCCCGCACGCGGCATCAATATCGATTCCGGTATTCACAATCGCACGCAGATACTCAACGGCTGTGGCCATCACGCACGCAAGCTCTTGGGCTTCGCCCGCCCCCGCCGAATGATAGACAATCGATTTTAGGTTCAACGCGCGCGCGTTGGGATAGGTTTTGGCCACGTAGGCGGTCGTGTCGGCCATGCGCGCCAACACAACATCCATTGGCACAATCAATTTGCCCGCTGCGGCAAAAGTCGCCAACGGATCGGTGCCAAGATTAAAGTGAACTTGCTCGGGCTTGAGTCCCTGGGCTGTCATCATTTGCATAAAGACGGCTGACAGCGGCACCGATGGTCCATTGGGTTCCAGCACAACGGGGGCCAGATCCAGGTAGACGCCCTTCAGGGCGGTTTGAAAATCTTTTAGCGAACGAACGGCCACGCCATTCTGGCCTGAGGGGTCAATTTTCAAGACGATGGATGTGGCCCCGCCCTCTAGGTCTTCTAAAATTTGCTGATTGGCGATCTCGGGGTCGGGGTGGCCATGAACTTGGCGAATATCCCAGCCCGATTGCGATGTGCTCAGTGCGGATGTGCCGCGCGTATATGGCGCGCCGCCCGGAAAACCGGTTTGGGCCGACCAATCGGCTTTGGTATAAAGTGGTTTGATGGCGAGGCCGTCGTAAGTGCGGCTCACCAGCTTCTTATCAAAGGGTGCGCCAGCCAATACTTTGTCGATTAACTTCAGCCACGCTTCGTCTGTGGCGGCGGGAAAATCAGACGCCAGCGCCAAAATTTCGGCATCGGATGGGGCGTTGGAACGACCGTCGGCCACGCTCTAAACTCCAGGGCTAGAACACTTACGTATCAGCGTTCTTAGAACCTCGGGGCTGGACCGTCAAACCGGGAAAACCGCTTAAATCTTACTTGCCCGCTGCCTTTTCCACGGCTTTCCAGGCGCGCAGGAAGTTGCCGCTCCACAGCTTGCCGATGTCGCGCTCGCTGTAGCCGCGCTTGACAAGCTCTTTGGTCAGGCCCGGCGCCTCGGCCGCGGTTTTATAGCCAATGATCCCGCCGCTATGCTCCATGTCGGTCGCAATGCCCACATGGTCAATGCCAATGAGCTTCACGGCGTAGTCGATGGAGTCGGCCATATCAACCACTGTGGCTCCGGCATTGGCCCAGCGCTCACGGTATCCCGTCATGGCCTTCATAAATTCGGGCATCTTTTCTTTGGGCAATTTCGCGCCCGCATCGGTGAATGTTTTTAGCCCGAAGCTTTTTTCAATTGCGGCCAAGTCGTCTTGCTGTTCCTTCGGCGCGTTCTTGAGGTAGCTGGCAAAGGCGACGATGTGCACCACGCCACCTTTGGCGGCGATGGCTTTCATTTCTTCGTCGGTCAAGTTGCGGCTTGTATCAACTTTGGCCTTTACGCCCACGTGCGAAGCCACCACCGGCGCTTTGGATAACGCGACGGCTTGCATCACGGCATCTTTGGTAATCTGCGAGACGTCGATGATGATACCCAATCGATTCATCTCAGCTACGGCTTGTTTGCCCAAGGGCGTCAGACCGCCTTGTGCGCCCTCTTTGTCGCCAAATTTATCTTGGGGCCGGTTGCTATCGGCGAATTGGTTGTTGCCCGCATGGGTGAACGCCACCATGCGCAAGCCACGACCGTACAAGTCGCCAAGCCATTTTGTGTCTTCGCCATAAGGATAAGCGTTGACGACCGACAGCACGAGGAAGTGTTTGCCGCTTTTGACTATGCGCGCCACATCATCGGCGCGCCGCGCCATCTCAATGCGCGCGGGGTAGGTGCTCAACATTTTTTCGATGGCGGCAAGTTTTGTGTCCATTTCCTTGCGGGCCTTGGCGTAGTTCTCGGGCGTGCGGGTGTTCTGCAGCGCAAACAAGACGAACGCGGCTCCATCTAACTTGCCGGCGTCCATCTTCGGCAGGTCCACTTGCATCTTGGTGTCTTTGCCCGCGTCCTTGTCGCCAGCCATGAAATCCAGCGGAATATCCATCTCGGCATCGAATGTGATGACGCGCTCATGAATCGCCATGGCTTGCGCACCGAGGTCGACCGATGTCGATGGTGCGGGTGCCTTGGCCGCACAGCTCGCCAAAACAACAGCAAGCGCAGCTATCGAAATGCCCCGAAAGAATGTGCTCATGGATATCTCCCAAACGTCTGCCAAGATGGTACCTGTCGCTTGGTCAGCGGTCGACTCTTTCGGGGGGCCTGCCACATAAATAGAATGCATCGAGAAAAATCACCTTTTTCGGTTCCCGTTTGCTGAAATTCAGTCTTCAATCAGGCCATGGCCAGTTTCGAACGTCCCGCTGATCCCAACATTGCACCCTCGCCCTGGGTGTTGCGCTTTGCCGCGCTGATTACCCCCCACGGTACCGTGTTGGATGTGGCGGCTGGTCATGGCCGACACACACGAGCGTTGCGCGCGTTGGGTTTTGGTGTGCTGGCCACCGATGTCGATGTGGCAGGCCTTGCCGATTTGCGCACCGATTCAGGGGTGGTGATTTCGCAGCTTGATTTAGAAACCGGCGCTTGGCCATTTGTTGGGCGACAATTCGACGCCATCGTTGTCACAAACTATCTACATCGAGCCCAATTCGCTCATTATAAAGAGGCCCTGGCTAACGACGGCGTGTTGATCATTGAAACATTCGGCCAAGGCAACGAGCTTCTGGGTCGCCCTCGCAACCCAGAATTTCTGTTACGCCCCGGCGAGTTGCTCGAAGCATTTTCATCCTCATTGCATATCGTAGCCTATGAACATGGCGCCGAACACGAGCCACGCCCCGCCGTACGCCAAAGGCTTTGTGCCGTGAAAACAAATTCGCCGGTGTTGTTGCCATGAAATCGCTGCTTGTTTTATGCGGGCTGCTGACAAGCTTCGCGGCCACAGCCAGCACCATTCGTGTGGCTTACATTTCGCCGGCCATTGCATTTGGCGCGCCGTTTTCGCGTGATGAAGGTGGGGGCGTGCGTTACTCGATCTATGACACGCTCACTGTGGTCGCAAGCGGCGGTCAACTCCTGCCGGGGCTCGCAGAGTCTTGGGTGATCGAAAACGATACCACATGGGTGTTTAAGCTTCGCTCCGGTGTGGTGTTTTCGAACGGTGAAGCCTTTGATGCCGCCGCAGCCGCAGCCGCAATTAACAGCTTGATCGACCCCGCTCTGCGGTTTGCGCGAGCGCTTGATGTGCCAGGCCTGGTTGGCGCGCGCGCTCGTGACGCGACGACGTTGGAAGTCACCACAGCCAGACCCGACCCGCTTTTGGCGCGCCGCATGAACATGGTGCCCATTCCGGCTCCCAAGGCTTGGGTTGAGATGGGACCGGATGCTTTTGCCAAAAATCCAATCGGCACCGGGCCTTTCAAGATTACGCGCTGGGGGGCTGCTGGCTATCGGCTTGAAGCGGTGCCCACATCGTGGCGCAAGTCGAAGCAAATTAATGTGATCGAGACAACGATTGTGTCCGATGCGGCAGCGCGCATTAAGGCGCTGCTGTCTGATCGTGTTGATATCGCCTTGGGTCTTGGGCCCGACGATATCGACGAGGTCAAAAGCGCGGGCTATGAGACGCTGGTGACGCCAGTACCGAGCGTTCTTGCCGTTGCTTTCCGCACAGTGCGCGATGACGCCGCCCCGCTGAAAGACGTGCGCGTGCGGCGCGCCCTTAACCACGCCGTCGACAAAGACGCGATCGTCAAACAAATCCTCGCGGGTACGACACGCGTGGCAAGCCAAGGTACGGTGGCCGGCATCCCGGGGTATGACCCCAACCTTACGCCCTTCGCATACGATCCCGCCAAAGCGCGAGCATTGTTGACCGAGGCGGGATATCCGAACGGATTTAAGATGGTGATGTTGGTCTATGGCGGGTTGCTGCCCAACGACACCACGGTGTTTCAAAAAGTCGCACAAGACTTGGGCGCTGTGGGCGTAAAGGTGGAGCTGCGGTCCATGACGTTCCCCGATTATGCACGGCGATTGTTCAACGGCGATTGGGAAGGAATTGACGCCTTCTCCAATGGATGGCTCAGCGTTGGCGTGGGCGATCCGGTGCGGGCGGTCGATCAGTTTTCGTGTAGCTACAATGCCCCCTTCTTTTGCCAACCCGACATGATGCCGCTAATTGATGCCACGCGCTCGGAGATGGATCCCTTCAAACGCGATAAACTCATGCAAAACGTCATGGCGGCCTTCAACCAAACGGCAGTGGCGCTGTGGTTGGTCGAATTTTCGACCATCACGGGGATTTCGCCACGCGTCAAAAACTATGCGACCCGCTCGGACGGAACCGGAATCCTCTTTGAAGGAATGACGCTGGACGGCAAATAGGCCCAAGCGCTGGTTGGGGTTTGCCAGGCGTGGCCAGAGGGCGCACGCGGTCGATTTGGCCACCTTGGGTCTGCCTACTGGCTTATGCTAGGCTTCGGCCTTAAACCGGAGGATTCCCATGAATAAGATCGCCAGCCATCTCCCCGCACTCGATGCGCAAAGCCGTCGCGGCTTTTTAGGCGCTGCTGCCGGTGGATTAACGCTGGCCATGACCCTTCCGGCTGTTCGGTCATCCATGGCCAAGGGCGACGGGGCTGCGGCCTTAAGCGCTTACGTGCAAATCACGCCCGATGACGTGGTCTCTGTTGTCGTTCCCGGCGTGGAGTTCGGCCAGGGTGTGTACACCGGCTTATCAAAAATTCTGTGCGAAGAGTTGGAGGCTGATTTCAGCCGTATCGACATCAAACTCGCCACGGCCAACATGGCTTTCGCCAACCCCGCCAAAAAGCGTCAAAGCACGGGCAATTCCGATGCCATCATTGGCTACATGCCGGTGTTGTTGAAAACCGGTGCGCAGGGTCGCGAAATGCTGGTCGCAGCTGCCGCCAAACAATGGAACGTCAAACCCGACGAATGCCGCGCCGAGAGCGGCAAGATTTTCCATGATGCTTCTAAGCGTAGCGTGACGTTTGGTGCGGTCGCCGCCGCCGCCGCTAAGTTGCCGGTTCCAGCCGAACCCAAG
The DNA here is from genome assembly GCA_947476925.1 of Rhodospirillaceae bacterium. GTDB lineage: Bacteria > Pseudomonadota > Alphaproteobacteria > Rhodospirillales > Rhodospirillaceae. The sequence goes on from CANJSF010000007.1 coordinate 24,236, forward strand.
TTGAAAGATCCATCAACTTGGAAATTGATCGGCAAAGATTTCACCCGCAAAGACACGCCTGCGAAAGTCGACGGTAGTGCCAACTTCGGCGCCGACGTCGCGCTCGAAGGTTTGTTGGTTGCGACGCTGACGACATCGCCTGTGTTTGGCGGTCAAGTGAAGTCGTATGACCGCGCCGCTGCCATGGCCGTAAAGGGCGTGGTCGCGCTGGTCGATATTGATAATGGCTCAGGCACCGGCGGTTTAGCCGCTGTGGCTGAGAATTTTTACCAAGCCAAAAAGGCGCTCGATGCCGCCAAAATTGAGTGGGACTCCAAGGGCGGCGAAAATTTCAGTTCAGCTCAGCATTCGCGCGATTTGCGGGCAGCCCTGAACGAAGAGGGCAAGCCCGTTGCACCGTTCAAAAAAGGCGATGCGCCGGAAGCCTTTAAAACTGCGGCCAAAACACTTGAGGCGATATATGAAGTGCCGCTGCTGGCCCACGCCTGTATGGAGCCGATGTCGTCAACGGCGCTTATCACTGACGCGAGCTGCATGATCTGGTCACCTGCCCAAAACCAATCAGCGTCACACGAGCTGGCGGTCACGATGACGAAGTTGCCGGCCGACAAAGTAACGCTTCAAAACACATTTGCGGGCGGCGGCTTTGGCCGCAAGTGGGAGTTAGATTTCACCCGCCAAGTGTTGCAAATCGCTATGGCCGTGAAGGGTCGGCCCGTGCGTCTGTATTGGACACGCGAAGAAGATATTCAGCACGACTATTATCGCCCTGCTTATGTATCGCGCGTGCGCGGCGCGCTCGACAAAGACAACAATCTCATCGCCCTTAGCGCTAAAATTGCTGGGCAGTCGATGCTGGCGTTTCAAAAGCGCCCCGCGCCGGTGGACTTTACCTCCATCGGTGGGTCGATTAATCCGGTTTACGGCGTGCCCAATACGTCCATGGAGTATGTCGAAAAAAATCCAAACGTTCCCGTGGGTTTTTGGCGTTCGGTCGCCAGTTCGCAACATGGCTTTACGTCCGAGAGCATGATCGATGAAATGGCAGCGCTCGCGGGCAAAGATGCTTTTGAGTTCCGCATGACCATGCTCAAAGACAAGCCGCGCGAACTCGCAGTTCTAAAACTCCTCAAAGAAAAATCAGGTTGGGGCACAAAGCTGCCCGCAGGCGAGGGGATGGGCTTAGCCTTTACGCCGGGCTTTGGCTCGGTCGTGGCGCAAGTGGCTCATGTCTCGGTGAAGGGCGGCGAACTGCGCGTGAAAAAAATCACCTGCGTGGCTGACTGCGGCACCTTGATCGAGCCCAATAATGTGCTCGCTCAGCTCGAAAGTGGCATGGTCTACGGCTATTCGGCGGCGGTGTTTGACGAGATCACCATCGAAAAGGGTGCAGTCAAACAAAGCAACTTCAACGATTATCCCATGCCAACATTGGCCAACACGCCGGAAATGGAGATTCACCTCATTCCCAGCACCACCAAACCAGGTGGCGTCGGCGAAAGCTCGGTGCCTGCGGTGGCCCCGGCCATTGCTAACGCGGTGTTTGCGGCCACCGGCCAGCGGATTCGCAAGTTGCCGCTCAAGAACGCTGGGTTAAGCGTCGCTTAAGCCTATCTAAGTCATTGATTTTAGGCCTTTCGCGCCCTTCTTCCTCTGTCTAAACTGACCTGGGGAGAAGGGAATGCGGCGCTTTGCCATAGCCACGGCGATCTTATTGTTCAGCGCTGTTGCAGGGCTTGCACCTGCGGCCTCGCAAGGCCTGCGAACAATTCAAGATTGCCCTACATGTCCCGAGGTGATTGCCATTCCAACGGGCTCATTCCTGTTTGGGACCAACGCCGGAAGTTTCGAACTCGACAAGGTGGGTCGGGGACGGGCCGAGGCGGGCCAGGTTAAAATCAATATCAATCAGTCCTTTGCTATGGGTCGCACCGAAGTGACGCGCGCCCAGTACGCCGCATTTGTCGCGGCAAGCGGCTATAACCCCGAGACGAAGTTCTGCCGCGTTTGGGATCAAGATGGTGGACGGTTTTCAGACGTGCCGGGGCGCAACTGGCGCGATCCCGGTTTGGTCACACCCCCACAGGACGATCACCCGGTCACGTGCGTGAGTTGGGATGACGCCGTGGCCTATACGCAGTGGCTCAGCAAACAGACGGGCAAACGTTATCGACTGCCCAGCGAAGTTGAGTGGGAATATGCCGCGCGCGCCGGATCTGACAAGCGCCGCTTCTGGAGCGATGATGCCTCGGAAGGCTGTGCTTACGCTAACACTTACGACCTCACAGCGCGGCGCGCATACGCGTTGTCTTGGGCGCATGTGGGTTGCGCCGATGGCTTTGCCGATGTGGCGCCCGTGGGCTCACTGTTGCCAAATAATTTTGGCCTTCAAGACGTTGTGGGAAATGTTTGGGAATGGGTGGCCGATTGCTTCACCACATCCAAGATTGGCCGTCCCAAAGATCAACGCGCATGGGTGTGGGACGGTTGTGCCGATCGGGGTTTGCGGGGCGGCGGTTGGATGACCGCACCTGATCGCAGCCGCGTTGGCTTTCCGGCAGGCGACCCGCCAACCGATCGCTATTCGTTCTTAGGTTTTCGTGTCGCGCGAGATCTTGAGGCGGGGGAATAATGCTCGGGATTCGGTTTTTACTTATCGCTGCACTGACGAGTATGCCGTTGGTGGCCAACGCTGCGCCCGCGGCCGGAAGCGCAGTGAAAGACTGCCCCTCGTGCCCCGACTTGGTGGTGGTTCCTGCGGGTCAATTCCGCATGGGCACACCCAAAAGCCAAGTGGCAAATAACGAAACCGGCGAAGCGCCGCCGGTGCAAATGACGATTCCCAAACCATTTTTACTCGGGCGCACCGAGGTGACACGCGCCGAGTTCGAAGTTTATGCGCGCGAGAAAAATTTCGAACCCGTGGGTTTGTGCCGCGTGTGGAATAGAACCAAGGGCCGCTACGACGACGATAAAAATCGCACGTGGCGCAAACCCGGCGTGCCCGAAGTACCGCTGGCCAATCATCCCATCAGCTGTGTGAATTGGTTTGAAAGCAAAGACTACATCGCCTGGTTGGCAGCAAAAACCGGCAAGCCTTATCGGTTGCCGACAGAAGCAGAGTGGGAATATGCCGCGCGTGCGGGCTCGTCGGGTCTGAACCCGTGGGGGCCGGACGAAAATGGCTGCAAGACCGCCAACGTGTACGACATCACCACCATGAAGAAGACACCGCTGGCTTGGCCGCATGCCATGTGCGTGGATGGCTTTGCTGATATCGCCCCTGTGGGCTCACTCAAGCCCAACAAATTTGGCCTTTACGATATGATTGGTAACGTCTGGGAATGGGCCGAGGACTGCGCCACCAAAAGCCATGTGGGCCGCCCGCTCGATGGTAAGGCGTGGGTATGGGAGGGCGGCTGCAAGCGCGTTATTCAACGGGGCGGTGGCTGGTTTACATCACCCGAGCGCGCCCGGCCTGGCTACCATGGTGATGCTGCGGCATTAGATCGGTTTGACTTTGGCGGCTTTCGGGTCGCCCGCGACCTGACGGCGGAGGAACAGAAATGAAATCGTTTACGTTCGGGCTGTTGCTGTCAATTTGTGCCAGTGGCGTCGTTGTCGCTGCTGAAGATGCACCGGTGGCCAGCGCATCGGCCAAAATCATCCGTGACTGCCCTACGTGCCCAGAGATGGTCGTGGTGCCCGCGGGCAAATTTGTCATGGGCACGCCCGGCGGATCGGAAGAAGTTGAAGAATCCACCGGTGAGTCATTTCAATTACCCGTGAACATCGAAAAAGCCTTTGCCCTGGGCAAAACAGAAATCACCACGGCGCAATATGCCGACTTTGTACGCGAAGCTGCTTATAAGCCTGATCCCGGCTGTCGGCTGTGGAATGATCGGTGGCTCAATGACCCCAAAAGCGATTGGCGTGGCGATGGCCTGCGCAAAGCGCCCAAGCCCAATTTTCCAGTCACCTGCGTCAGCTGGGTCGACGCCAAAGCATATGCAGCCTGGTTGAGCAAAAAAACCGGCAAAACCTATCGCCTGCCGTCTGAATCGGAGTGGGAGTACGCGGTGCGTGGCGGCACAACAAGCCCGCGCTATTTTGGGTTTAACTCATTTGAAGGTGTGTCTATCTCGCTGGCCTGTGACAATGGCAATGTCTACGACGTCACGGCGCAAAGCGCTTATCCGTTCCCCTATCCTTACGCGCGCTGCAAAGACAACTTCGCTGATTTAGCGCCTGTCGGCTCGTTCAAAGCCAATCCGTTTGGCCTTCATGACATGATCGGCAATGTCGCCGAGTGGGTGGAAGATTGCTACACCGCCAGCTATTGGGGCCGTCCGCCCAACCAGAAAGCCTGGGTGTGGCAGGGCGGTTGCGAGACGCGCGGCCTTCGCGGCGGCGCCTGGACAAGCCGTCCTTCTGAAGCGCGCTCGGCTCAGCGCCAAAATGCAGCAGCCTCAACCCGCACGACATACATCGGTTTTCGAGTCGCGCGCGATGTCGCCGAAGGAGAAGCCAAATGAAGCGGCTTTTGATTTTGCTCAGTGTCTTGGCCGCCCCCGTATTTGCGCAAGACAACCCCGAGGCTTCGCTTAAGCCCGGCAGTGTTGTGAAAGACTGCCCCACATGCCCGGACTTAGTGGTGATTGCCCCTGGTGAATTCATGATCGGCAGTCCACCGGAAGCCGAAGATGTGGATGTCAGCCGAGGCGAAACGCCGCAGGTGAAAATAAAAATCGCGCGCGGATTTATGATGGGTCGTTACGAAGTCACGTTCGGTCAGTACAAAGAATTCATGCGCGAGTCAGGCTACCAGCCGCCCAAAAAAGCCTGCCGCGTGTGGGACAATGAGTTTGTCGATAAAGACGACGCCACATGGGAAAACCCCTATCAACCGGCCAAGCCCTTACCCGAACATCCCATTAGCTGCGTCAGTTGGAACGACGCGCAAGTGTTCATCGCTTGGCTGAGCAAAAAGACTGGTAAGGCGTATCGCTTGCCGACCACGTCTGAATGGGAGTACGCGGCGCGCGCCGGTACGACCACATCGCGATTCTGGGGCGACGGCACCGACGAAGCCTGCGACTACGCCAACACCTACGATATTTCCAGCAAAGAGAAGTATCCATTCTCGTGGAGCTTCTCGCCGTGCAAAGACGGCTATCCTGAACAAGCGCCCGTGGGCAAATTCAAACCGAATCAATTCGGCGTCTACGACATGATCGGCAACGTCTGGGAATGGACGGCCGATTGCTATGCCGGTTCGCACCAAGGTCGCCCACGGGATGGCCGGGCATGGAACTGGGAGGGCGGCTGCGAAGCGCGTGAGACGCGCGGTGGCGGTTGGATGAGCGCGTCTGAACGCAACCGCATCGCCTGGCCGGGCCGCGACCCCGCCACGCGACGGCTGAACTATTTCGGCTTCCGCATCGCGCGCGATTTAGATGCGACTTACACACCCAACTACGACGGCGCGCAAATTCGCCGTGTCACCCTGTATAGCGGCGATATTGCCAAGGCGAAGAAATTTTGGATCGACGCTCTGGGCTACAAAGTCCGCCTCGATAACCCGGCCTTTGGCGGCGCGGACATGGCCAAGACGCTGAACCTGAACAAAGATGCGCGTGCACACTTTGTGATTCTGGAGCCGGGCAAAACTGACGGCCCGCTCATTGGCCTCATGGGCGCCACCGGCCAACAACTCGCATCGTTGGACCGCGCACCCGATCAGGCCCCCAAATCGGGCGACAGCATGTTAGTGATCAAAGTCAAAGACATCGCCGCGACCTTCGCCAAACTAAAGGATGTGCCGGGTGTGCGCGTCATCACGCCGCCTTCAGCACTGAATGGCAACGGCGGCACCGGCGTGGTGGGGGCCGAGGGCACAGTGCTCTCGCCCGATGGCACGCGCGTGATCATTCAACAGGTCGAGCCTGGCGGGTAATTCAGGAATATCGCTCATGATCAACCTCACGCTCCCCCGCCGCACATCACTGAAATTTCTCAGTGGTGCAGCGCTGGCGACATCGGCACTGACAGCGCGGCCCCTCCATGCCGCAACCAAAGAGGCCGATGTCATTATCGTCGGAGCCGGTTTGTCGGGACTCATCGCAGCCTGCATTCTTGAAGAGCAAGGCAAAACGGTGGTGGTGGTCGAAGCCAAAGACCGTGTCGGTGGGCGTTGTTACACCATGACGGATCTGCCGGGCCGACCGGAAGCGGGCGGCAGTTCTGTCGGGTCCATGTACGCTCGCTTTCTCGATTGGTGCGATCGGTTCGGCATTAAGCGCACGGGCGAGCAGGGTGGCGGCAAACCCGAAGTCTTCGGGCAGGTTTACAACATCAAAGGCCAAAACATTTTGCGCAAGGATTGGGCAAGCCATGCGCTTAACCCGTTCCAAGGCGATGATAAAAAAATTACGCCCGATGGATTTCGATTCCAAATGCTCGAGCGTTACAAATCGTTCGACGATTTGGAATCGTGGGTGGAACCCAAGCTGACCAAAGACGACACGTCGATGTTTGATCTGTTCCGCGCCAAGGGTCATTCCGACGAGGCGATTTCATTAGGTATTGGCGCCAACCCAGGCTACGGCCACACGCCTTATGATTTGTCATCGGTGCATATGTTCCACGTGTGGAACTTCGCCAAAAGCCAAGCGCTCGGCGGAACACCGCAGTTTTGGGACATCGACGGCGGCAATCAAAGCTTGCCAAAAGCCATGGCCAAATCGCTCAAGGGCGACATCTTTTTGAAAACCCCAATCGCCGCTGTTCGCAGCGATGCGCGCGGTGCCGAAGTAATTGCGGCCGATGGACGCACATTCAAAGGCAAGGCCGTGTTGATGACGCTGCCGTTCTCGGCCCTTCGCTTTGTCGCATTTGATCCGGGTTTGCACGGCGTGCAAGCCGAAGCGGTGAACACACTTCCTTATGGGACGTGCTGGCATGCCTTCCTGTCGGTGAAGGGCAAATTTTGGGAAGCCGATAGCATGCCTGCTGGCATGTGGTCTGATGGCCTGGTGGGCCGTGTCTCGGCTATGCGCAATGAACAGGACGTCATCGGGCTTTATGCATTTCTCACCGGCAAACAAGCCATGCGCCTCAGCCGCATGAGTTTGGAGGCGGGCGGTGCAGCCTATGTGGCTGAGCTGGCCAAGCAACGCCCCTCAACCAAAGGCCAAGTGAAAGTTGAACGCGCCTGGAGTTGGGTCAACGACCCCTATGCCGGCGGCATGTACGCCTATTGGCGCCCAGGCATGATTGCGAAATTCAAAGACTCCATGGCGAAGCCCGCGGGCAAAATTCATTTCGCCGGTGAACACACATCCGACTCCACGCGCGGCCTGGAAGGCGCGCTGGAGTCAGGCGAACGCGCCGCCTACGAGATGCTGGAAAAAATCTGAACGCGGCTTGGGAATCGGCCCCAAAAGCAAGCGGCGGATCGGGGGACGATCCGCCGCCTATTCGCTCGCGCGTGCTTGGGGAAGCGTGGACGTTGGCGCGAGCAATTTCGATTAAAGGTGCGTTATTCGGCTGCGGCCTTGATACCCGCCTCGGTCGTACGCATGGGCACCGGGTCAATCACCCAGCCCTTCGACTCGCGACGTGCAGGCGAAGGAATGGCGAACACAGCCTTGCCGCGCATCGCCACAACTTTGTCCATATCGATCCGCCAGCCGCGATTTTCCCAGTCCTTGCAGAACTCGCGGAATCGCGCGATGGGCACGTCGGCCGGCATGAACACCTCGTGCGTATTTGTGCGCGGTGTCTCGATCGGTTCGATGTCTTCTAAGATCAGCTTGTCCTGTTTGGCGACATAGAGATTGCGCTCCATGATGCGTTTGTCATCGTCTTCGGTGGCCAGGAAGTTGCGCAAGGTCACCAGATAAACTTGTGTGTGCCGTTCATCGATTGGTGTTTCGTACAAATATTGATGAATGTGAGCGTGCGGCGAGGGGTGAATATGCGTCCACACGGCCGAAGGGCCATGATGACCTGTGCCTGCTTCGATGAACGCATTCTCGGTGCGCCCGCTGGCCGCGCGCATGCGCGCTTCGGGCAAGGGAGGCGAGTGCATCTTGTTAAAGAAGCCGATACCCCAGGTACTTTCCTTCATGTTCAATTCGTGTACGCGGTAGTCATCGCGCTCGCCCGAGAACCCGTGGGTATCATGCACATATTCATTATGTGCAGGGTCAATGGAATTCTCGATGGAGCGCTTATAGTCGATGTTCCACACGCCGGGCTGTTGCACGGTCGCGCGCCAGCCGTCTTTACCGTACTCAGGAATTTCCATAATGGGCGGGCGTTCGGCTTCCGGCAGATCGCCCAAAAAGACGAAGATCAGTCCGTACTTTTCCTGCACCGGGTATGCGTCAATTTTGGTGCGCGCCGGGATTTTTCCATGCTCCGCGCCGTCCACAGGCCCCAGCGACGGAATCTTCACGCACGCACCGCCGCCCTTAAAGCGCCAGCCGTGATAGGGGCACTCCACAGTATCGCCACGGACCTTGCCGCCCGCCAACGACCCGCCGCGATGGGTGCAGACATTTGATAAACACTGCGCTTGGCCTTTTGAATCGCGGAACAGCACAAACGTGTGGCCCAACATTTTGACTTTGACAGCCTGATCTTTCAGATCGGCCGCTGTGCTCGCCACATACCAAAAATTGATGAACATCGTTCCCCTCCAACACTGGTGTTTGTGTGCGTGAACACTGACAGCAAGGTGAGGAATCGATTTGACCTGTATCAAGTTCCTGGGCCGATGTTTGCCTTGGCTAACGTGTGGTCAGGTGGGCCGTGATCAGGCGCTATTTAGGTAACGTGAGCGCCACGCGAAAGCCCAACAGCTGGCTGTGGTAGACCGCCGGGTCTTTGCTTTGGCTCATGGCTTTCAGCCAATCGGTGCCCGAGGCCCATGCACCGCCGCGCGGCGTGTGCGCCATACAATCGCCCCCGTCCTCCGTCATCCACGCACGGCCATCGGTGGGCACTTTGCTCATGTCGGCATGGAAACAGTCTTCGCTCCACTCCCAGGCGTTGCCCAGCATGTCGTGCAGGCCCCAGGCATTGGGCTTGAAAGAGCCGACAGGGGCCAGACGCTCCCAGGTGTCGTTGCAGGCAAACACGGGGCCGTAGCTGTACAGCCGCCGGTAGGTGTCATCGGCGACATTGGCATACTCGCAGGCTTTGGCGCTTTCAGGGCCCCAAAACCATGGCCCACGCGTACCTGCGCGCGTGGCGTACTCAAATTCAGTCGATGACAGCAGCCGATAAGGCTTGCCGGTTTTTTTGCCCAGCCATTTCACAAATGCCGTGGCGTCTTGCCAACTCACGCACACCACAGGTGCGTCATCGCGCTGCGGTTGGCCGGGGTTGTCCCAGGTGTAGCCTTCGGTCTGACCGATAATTTTATTGAAGCCCCACGTGTTGCACGACGTGGTCGGGCTGGCGTACTTGGTGTCTTTCACGAATTGCCGGTACAGCGCTCGCGTGGTCTCGGTTTTGGCCACTGCGAATGAATATGCAATGTTCACTTCGCGCACTGGGCCCCAACCTGCTTTCATATCTTGATCCCAAGGCTCGGCACCCAGCACGGCTTTGCCCGTTGGCAGCACCACCATCTCAGGGCAAGTCTCGCAATCTTTGAACGTATCACCGGCTTTTTGTTCGGCGGCGAAGGCCTGAACCCCAAATGCTAAGCCGACGGCGAAAATTGCGAGTGCGTGCATGATAGGTCTCCAACGACTTTCCCCAGCATAATCAATCGCGGTGGCATCTCAACCGATCAAGGTGGAATGGTTTTCTCTTTCTCCATCGCCAAGCCCCTTGCCAAACCGCCGGATTTGCATTGTCATTGATGTTATTGAACTCGATGTTCTGGGGAGAACGCACATGTCACCTTTCAAGTTGGCCGCCCTGTCTGCTACCGCCCTCGCACTCACCGCTTGCGCTGACATGAAAAGCAGCTCGCCCAATCCGCTCGCGGGGATGAACATGGAGCAGCGCATTGCTGCCATGGCGCCAATCATGACGGGCACAGAGCTGTCCAACTACATGATCCCCAACATCCCCGAAGCGGCGGAGGCTTATTACGGGCCAGACTCAAAACTCTTGATTGCGCAAACGCGCGACCTCGACGCCAAAAAAACCTCGATGGGCACGGCTGGCGCGTTGACGTGGATTTTTTCCGACGATGGCAAAAAATCCTGGCGGGTGAATGACGGCGGACAAGATGCCTGCTCGTATATTTTTCCCGACAATAAGCGCGCGATCTTTACATCGACGCGCGACCATACGGATATGCCTGTCGGCAATTGGTCGGACTCTAACGACTATCCCCAAGGCGCAGAACTTTATATCGCCGATTTAGACGGCAAAAATCGCAAACGCTTGACCAACAATAAATATTACGAAGCCGAAGTATCCGTATCTCGCGACGGCAAGCAAATTGTGTTCGGCCGCCAGATCGACGGCAAAATGGATTTGTGGATCATGAATGCCGACGGCACGGGCGAGCGCCGCCTGACGAATACGCCCGATTGGCAAGAGGGCGCGCCGTTCTTCATGCCCGGAGATGACCGCATTATGTTCCGGGCCTGGCGCGCCAGCGAGTACGGCAAAGTTCGCCCCACGCCTATGACAGTGTTCACCATCAAAACAGATGGCACCGATTGGCGTCGCTATACCTACGACCAAGACATGAACTGGGCGCCATTCCCGGCGCCTGACGGCAGGCACTATGTGTTTGTGCGCGTGGCAGATTTGAAAACCAATAACTGGGACGTGTTCCTGGGGGACTTGGCCGGCACGCCGCCCAAGCGCCTGACCTTTAATGACAAGTTCGATGGCTTCCCGGCGGTCTCGCCCGACGGCAAAAAAATGGTGTTTGCGCGCTCCACCGGCGAGCGCTTCATGAGTGGAATTAAAACTTTCATCATGGATATTTCGTCGCTGGGCATTGGCACCAAGAACGAGTTCAACCCCAATTGGGGTATGCCGATGCAAGACGACCCGCCGCAAAAGGCAGAAGCAAAATAGTCAGTGAAGCTTCTCCGTCGCTCAGTTTTACTTGGCGGATCAGCAGCTCTGCTTGCGCGATCGGCCTTCGCCGCCACGCCATCGCCGGGCGCAGGAGATTTGTTTCCCGACCGTTGGTCCGAGACGCTGGCCTACCTGAAGCTGCGCGCACGCGCCAACGACGGCGATGCTTGGTATTGGTTCTCGGGGACTATTGATCTGCTGCCCCACGGCGAGAAGGGCCTGACGCTCGTCAATATCGACTGCCTGAATTTGCGGCGCGTGAAGCAAACCGGCGATAAAAAATTTAGTGTGACCATGTGGGAGGGGGCGGTGTTTACCGACCCTGCCACGGGTAAAATTGCCGAGACGATCCTCAATCCGTTGAATGGCCGCACAGTCGAGCCGATGCATTACCGTGAGGGCCCCACCGAATTTATCGCCGACGAAGCAGGCTTTCGCACTTTGCCCCGCGAAAACGCCTCACCCTTAGCTGCTTCGTCGTTCGATTTTACCTGGACCTTGGGCGGCGGGCACGTGTGGGTCGAGCGTGGCCAGAAGCTTGATATGGTTAATCCGTTTACGCCCGAGCAATGGCCGCTTGAATCGGCCGGCATGCGTCTCCATGGCGCGAATTCCTCAACCCTCCATGGGCTGTGGAAAGACGTAATGGATGCCAAGCAGCCCATGCCGCCCGCCGATATGGTGTTTACGTCCTCGGGTGATTGGTTCCCGTGGATGCTTATGGGCCAACGGCCCGGCAGCGTGCTGTACCGCGCCAAAGGCCCGCGCTTTCAAAGCATTGACGAGGCGCCGGCGCGGGTCTGCAAGCTGGTGGAAGCCAAGCACCCGGAGCTGTTCCGCCCCATTCCCTGGACCGAGAAGTACGGCGGCGTGATCACCGACCATCTGCGCCAACGCAAACCCGTAAAGCCTTAAGTAGCGCCGCCCAAACGTTTGGATTAGTCTTGTTGCGTCTGTGGTTATGTCAGCCGGACCCTGGGGAGGGACCAATGATTGCAGCACTCAAACGCCCGCCTTTTATCGGCGCTATCGCCTTTGCCCTCGTTTTTATTTTCACCGCCATCGGCCATTCGGTGATGGTGTTGATTATGGATATTTTTGGCAGCGCGCAGTTTCTCACTGCCTTTATGCAAGGCCTACTTGGCACGGTGATGATCTATGTGGGCGTGCGTTACAATGACAACGAAAACGTCGCCACGTGGTTGGGGTTCTTCGGCGGCTCATGGTTGTGGGCCGGCTGGGTCGAGTTTTCCTACGTCTACTTCTCTCGCCATGTGGGTATCGAGCCCATGCCTTTGGGTGGCGGGCGTCAGCAACTCCCGGAATATCTCCTGTTGCCCTCTAGCATTGGGTTTTTGTTCACCACGCTGGTCTTTTTCTATTTCAACCGCGAAACGCGCTGCAATGCGTTTCGCTGGATGCACAAACATCTTCATACGCCGGTTGGTAAACCCACGCTCAACTACCAACGCAACATCGCCACCATTGTCGCGATGGAGAAATTCTACATCACTTGGTTTTTCTACATCGTCCTGCTGCTGGCCTACGACAAGCGCATCATGGGCGCGCAACACCCAGGCATGTACGTGATGTTTTTCTTGTTTGGCGTTTGGTCGTTGTACCTGCTCAACCGCTTGCGCAAGTACACACGGCTACCATCAGCATTTCGTTACGCCATCGCCACAGCGTTGGTGGCCTGGAACACTGTGGAGATTCTCGGCCGCTGGCGATTTTTGAAAGAAGTCTGGGTTGAGCCACAAAAATACACGGTGCAAATGGCGCTGATTGTCGGAGCGTTTGTCACTGTCTTTGTCATCTTCGCGTTGTTCCCCAGTGTCGACACCCCCGACAAAGACGACGCGCGCGCGCCACAGCCCGCTGAATAGATAAAAAGGAAACCAACCATGATCGCTATTCTCAAGCGCCCCCCGTTTATTGGCATATTTGCGTTTATGTTAGTCCTCCTGTTGCAGGGCCTTGGCCACGCGCAAATGGTGCTGCAGGAAAAAATATTCGGCGAGGAGTACGTTTTCCAAAGCGCGGCCATCATGGGTGTGATCGGCATGGCCTTGGTCTATTGGGGGGTGCGCCTCAATCACAATGAAAATGCGGCCACCTGGTTGGGCTTCTTTGGCGGCACGTATATTTGGGATGGCTGGTGCGAATTCTCCTATGTTTTTTATGCCCACCATTTGGCTGTGGCGAACTTGGTTGAGAATCGCGAAATCGTCACCAGGGCCGAGTACCTGCTTATGCCATCATCCATCGGCGTATTGTTGTCTACACTCGTCTTTTTCCTTTTCAATCGCGAAACCCGCTGCAACGCGTTTCGATGGATTCACAGGAACTTGCATCTCCCCGTCGGCAAACCGACGCTGAACTACCAGCGCAATATCTCCACCATCGTTGCCATGGAAACGGTCTATCTCACTTGGTTCTTCTACCTGTTCTTGTTGATTGCCTACGATAAACAAATTCTGGGCGACGATCATTGGGCCATGTACCCCATTCTGTTCATGTTCATTGTCTGGTCGGTTTACTTGCTCAACCGCCTACGCAAATTCAGCCGCTTGTCGTCGGCTTTTCGCTACGGCATTCCCACGGCTATCATTACCTGGAACACTGTTGAGATTCTGGGCCGTTGGAACATCTTCACTGAAGTGTGGATCGAGCCACAAAAATATACGGTGCAGGTGCTGGTGATTTTGGCGGCATTCATCACAGTAGCAGTGATCTTTGCGCTGTTTCCCTCGACGGAGAAACCAGACGAGGATGACCGCCCCACGGTACAGCCCGCCGAATAGCCGCATCTGGACATTGGCTCAAAATGCCCGTCACTATGGCGGGCATTTTTTTATGGAGAACGCGATGTTGCGCGATGCCCATGGGCTTGAGGTTACGGCCGCCAACCGGGCGGCTGTTGATTCGTTTGATCAAACGCTGATCTCGTATCTCGCGTTTGCGAACGACATCGGCCTGCGTTTGAAAGACACGCTAACGCACGACCCCGACTTTGCGCTGGCGCACTGCTTCAAGGGCTATCTGTTCTTGCTCATGGGTGCAAAAGCCTTGGTGCCTCGTGCGGCCAAAGAGCTCGCACTTGCTCAGGCACAACTTGCGCGAACCACGCCGCGCGAGCGGTTGCATGTAAAAGCGCTGGAAGCTTGGTGCATGCTCGACCTGCAGGGGGCCACAAATGCGTGGGAAGCGGCCGCGCGCGATCACCCGCTCGATGTTCTGGCCGTGAAGATGCTGCACTACACGCACTTCTATATGGGGGATTCCCAAAACTTGCGCGATTCAGTTGGGCGCGTTTGGCCTGCTTGGCACGACAAACTTCCGGCCTATGGCTATATGCTCTCAATGCGCGCTTTCGGGCTGGAGGAAACAGGCGACTATGATCAAGCGTTAAGCCTGGGATCGCGCGCCCACGACATCAACCCCAACGATGCCTGGGCCGTGCATGCGGTGGCGCATGTGTATGAGATGCGCGATCAGCGGCCTGAAGGTTTGGCGTGGCTCGAACAATGCATGGCGGGCGGTGGCACACAGTGGCACAATTTCCGCTATCACTTGCGCTGGCACCAGGCGCTGGTGCTGCATGAAATGCAGCACTACGACAAAGTTCTGGCGCTCTATGACAGCGCGGTTTTTAACCCTCAATCAGACGAGTATCTTGACCTCGCCAATGATACATCGCTTCTCCTGCGGCTCGAGATGGCGGGCATTAACGTTGGGTCTCGTTGGGAATCTCTGGCCGAGAAAATCAAATTGCGCATCGACGAGCATTTGCTCACTTTTGTTGATGCGCACTTCATGATGCCGCTCGCCACATGTGCGCCCGACCACGCCAATCAGTTCCTGGCTTCCATTAATGCATATATGGACACGGCTGAGGATACCTACGCCGGCGTTTCTCAATCGGTCGCGCGTGATTTGTGTGCCGCTGTGCGCTCCTATCAAGCCGGTCAGTTCGATGCTTGCGTTGAGGCTCTGGAGCCGGTGCGTTCGCTGGTTCATCTCATCGGTGGCAGCCACGCCCAGCGAGACGTCTTTGCCGAAATGCTGATCGAGGCGGCTGTCAGGTCGGGCCGGCTGCCATTGGCGCGGTCATTATTGTTTGAGCGCGTCAGCGCCCGCCCGCGCAACGTGCGCGCCTGGAACAGGCTGGCCTATGTATTGCGTCAACTTGGCGACGTCGACGGAGCGATCCGCGCCGCGCAGGGCGCCAACGGCGCCGTCTAATTTGTCACAGCCGAGGTTTGCTTCGGCGCGGGCGTGTAGTTTTTCAACTTCACCGTAATCATGCCGTCGTCTTGCCAAGGGCTCACGTCAAACTCAACGCCCAGCACTTTGGCATAGGCCATGAAACGCGGCGTGGTCCAGTTTTCATGGATCCATTTTTCGGTGATGTCGTTTTGGCCCAGACGGGTCGTTTGCGTCAGCACATTGCCGAAGGGGCTGCGGTAACGCCGCATGCCGGGGGCTGATTCGGTGTCCAACACCAACTGCCAATGGCACGTGGTTTGATCGAACACCGCCTTTAACGCCATTTCCTTGTCGCCGCTTTTTTCAATCATCTTCGCCACGCGTTTCAGCATGGGCATTTCGGTGTCCACCTCATGCTGCACGGCTTCGGCAACCAATCCTTTGTTCTTGGCGAACTGCATGCCAGTCAGGTGGTGTTTCACCAGCGCGTCGTTGACTTCATGCTGGTAGGCGTCGTTGTCGTTCATGGTTTTGACAACCATGTTCATCACCAGGCCGAGATCTCGCTCCTTGCCTTCCCAGCCAGAATAGCGGCCCAAGGTTTTTTGCTTGCTTTCAGCGCCAGCCGGCTTGCCGGGCTTCTCAGCGCTCACCGGTGCTGGGTCCGCGGCCATGGCGGGCAACATCAAAGCCGCACCAATCGATAAAGCGATCACTGCACCAAAAGTTTTAAACGGCATATGTGCCTCCCCAAAACACTGTCGATCAGAGGTGCATTTATATACGAAAGCGCCACACGGCGGGAGGTCTGCCCGACGCCGTTGCTGGCTCGACCACAGCGCGGGCGGTCTTGCGTTTGTGTGCCGGGCCCTGCACTGTTGGCATCCAACAAAACGGGCGGAAATTCATGCCTTTAGACGGTATCACCGATTCCCATCGTCGCCGGGCGCTGGTTTTGTTGTTCTTGGTGTCGTTGTTCAATTACGGCGACCGCAACATGATCGGTGTGTTGGTCCCGTCCATCAAAGCCGACTTGCAGCTCAGCGATACCCAAATCGGCTTTATCACGGGGCTGGCGTTTTCGGTTCTCTACGCCTTCATGGGCATCCCGATTGCGCGTCTTGCCGATCGGTTTTCAAGGCGGGGCGTGGTGTCGATTGCGCTCGCCGCCTGGAGCGCCATGACAGTTGCCTGCGGGCTGGCGCAGAATTTCGTGCAGTTGGCTTTAGCGCGCGTCATGGTGGGTGTCGGCGAGGCGGGCGCGACGCCGCCGAGCCATGCCGTGATTGCCGATTTATTCCCCAAGGCGCGGCGCGCGTTTGCGCTTTCGGTGTATGCGCTGGGCTCGCCCATGGGCGTGATCATTGCCTACTTGGGGGGCGCATGGTTGGCCCAGGAATATGGCTGGCGGGTGACGCTGTTTGTCTTCGGCCTACCGGGCATCGCGGTCGCGCTGATCGTATTCTTTTTCCTGCCCGAGCCGCCGCGTGGTCACTCTGATGCCCTGGCGGGCGATGCTCCCCTTGTTCCGATCCGTGTCACAGAAACGCTCAAAATCCTGATGTCGCGGCCCGCGTATCGCCATAACGCCATCGCCTCGGGCTTGTTCGCATTTTTATGGTTTGGGCTGATGTCCTGGGCGCCGTCGTTTTTTACACGCACGCACAACATGCCCATCGGGCAAGTAGGCGCGTGGCTTTCGCTGGCGTTGGGCGTATCGCAATTTTTAGGGGTCTGGATCGGCGGCATCTTGGGCGACCGCCTCGCTCGCAATGATGTGCGCTGGTACGCGTGGTTGTGCGGCATTGTGATGCTCGCCTCGACGCCATTCTATTTTCTTGTGTTCCTGACGCCGCTTCCACTTCTGGCGATCGGCGCGCTGTTCTTCCCCATTCTGATTGCCATCATGCAAAGCGGCCCGCAGCACTGGATCACGCAGGCCGTGGCAGGGCCGCGCATGCGGGCCACGGCGACTGCGCTTTACTTACTGATCGTCAACCTCATATCGGGATTTGGCGCACAAACCATCGGCATTCTCAGCGACGTGTTGAAAGATCGCTATGGCGCCAATTCACTGGGCGTCGCGTTGCTCGGGGTTGCCGTTGTTTTTAGCTTGTGGTCAGCGCTGCACTTCTTTCTGGCCGCGCGAACGCTGAAAGAAGATATCGCAACCTCTTAATTCCCTGACGAACGGAGCAGTGCGGCAGCCGCGCGCGCCCGTTCGCCATTGTCGTTGGCAATGGGGGCCGCGCGCAGCTTCGGCGGTTCCATCGTTTCAACGCGCTTTTTGAGGGCGGCGTTCATGGCCTCAAAGCCTTCGCGGAACATGCCGAAGTAATCGTCCTTCAGCACCATCGTCATCAAACCTTCGGCGCGCATACATTGGTGAAATTTCACCCCGCCTTTACGCTGGGTAATGCGAAACCAATGCTCGATGGTCAACATGCCCGGTAACCACGTCCCATGTTCCCAGCGAATTTCGTGGTCATCCTCGACCTTCACAATTGTCGGGGTAATCACATGGTTAGCTTGATTGCGACCATCCTGGGTTTTGAGCTTCATGGTCACGGTCAGGCGTTCGCCCACCATCGGGTGCCCATCAATGCCGATGATGAATGGGTTCCAGTCGGCGTAATGACGAAACGCCGCTGCGTGGTGCCACACCACATCGGGCTTGGCATCAATCTCGATAAAGGTCGCAAGGTCTTTCATCGGCGTTCACACCCTGATTCGCCCCAATTTTAAGTCGAGATGACCTCGGAGTCTTGGTTATAGTGTCGTCGCTGTTGCTTTATTTATGAATGTGTCAGTCAGGTTGCATGTCAGCTTTCTCGTTTCAAAACGCCGGTGCGCCCTTAGCGGTTGCCATTCTGGGTGTCTCACATATCGACACTGCACTGGGCTTTTACCGTGATGTCATTGGGCTTGATGCCTCAGCGACCATCACCTGGGCGGGGGAGGCGTTTGAAAGGCACTTTCAATTGCCCAAGGGGTCCTCGGCCAAAGCGGTCATGTTTGGCATGCACAGCGCACCGGGCGCGGGTCCCAAAGTCGGGCGCGTGCTCGCGTTGCAGTTTAACGCCGCCGACCGCAAAGTGATCCCCACCGCAGGCGATCGAACATACCGAGGTTTGTGGAATCTCAATTTTTACGTCAGCGACATCCGCGCCACCACCAAAGCGCTCCAAGCCAAAGGCTACAATTTCTGGAGCGAACCCGTGGGCTACGAGGTCAGCGCCAAAGCCGGCGCACCGGTCGAGGTGCTGTTTGATGGCCCCGATGGCCTGGCGATCAATTTGGTGGAGCTGACCGGTGATGAAACCACAACCGTGGGCAAACTGAAAATCGAGGTCGATGCCCTGGGCAAAACCAAAACCGGCTTTACCCAAGTGGCGACCACATCGCACAGCATTATCCATCGCGATAAGGCGATGGCCTTTTATATGCGCGTGCTGGGTATGGAGGTGCGCATCGACGATATTCTAGGCAAGCCCGAGACCAATCACTTTTTGGGCCGCCCACCCGATGCCAAAACGCGCGCGACGTTTATGGCCGGGGCTCATCAGTTTGGCAAAGTTGCGCTGTCGCACCCGGAAAATTACACCGCACCCGATAAGGTGCCCATCGCCGTGCCCCCCAATATCGGCTACCTCGCCCAAAGTTTTTGTGTGCCCTCGCTGTTGCGCGCAATGGATGCTTGCAATTCTATTGGCGCTGAAATTTTTTCCCCAGCAATGGAAATCGATATACCAGGCCTGGGTCTGACGGCCGCGATGATCGTGCGCAATCCGGGCTCGGGTGCGTTGATGCATCTGTTCGAAGAAGGCGCGTTGAGTTTTCGTGCAAGGGGTCTGTTTTGAACGCAACAACCATGCGCGCGATGGCGGCCCAAGCGCCCGGTGTGCCGTCGGTGCTTCAACTCACACAACTCGCGATTCCTGTGCCTGGCGAGGGCCAAGCGCTGATGAAAGTTGCTTACGTTGGCATGAACCCGATCGACGCCATGGCACGCGCCGGCAAGATCGATTTTATGCCCATCGCATGGCCGTTCGTTCCGGGCCTCGAGAAAACCGGAATCATCACCGCAGTTGGGCCCGGCGTCGACAACGCACTGATTGGCCAGCGTGTCATCGCGCGTTCTGAATTTGGTGGATACGCCGAATTTGCCACGGTCAAAGCCAAGCTACTTCTGAAACTCGACCCACGCATTGATTTGAAAACCGGCTGCGCGTATCGCGGCTGCTCATTTACCGCTTGGCATGGTCTGCACAAAGCGGGCCGCATGCAAAAGGGCGAAACGGTGCTGGTACATTCAGCAGCGGGTGCCATTGGTATTATGGCCATGCAAATCGCCAAAGATGCAGGCTGTACGGTGATCGGTCTTTGCGGCGGGCCTGAGAAAGTAGCCTATGCCAAATCCTTCGGGGCTGATCATGTCTTCGATTATTTGGAAACTGATTGGCCCGAACGCGTGAAGGCCGCCACGCAAAACCGCGGCTGCGACGTGATTTTAGACGGCAATGGTGGTGCCAACGCCGAAAAAAATATCGCGCTGGCCGCGCCGTTAGGGCGCGTTGTTTACATCGGCGCCACTGCGGGCAGTTATCCGGCGCCCATTTCGATCCCCACACTGATATTCAAAAACATCAGCGTCGTGGGCATGAACTTAGCCCCCATTGAAGACCCGCCAGGAAGTGCCACCGACCGTGCCATTATTGATGCCGCTGCCACAGGCCGCTGGAAAGTGCCCATGAGCGAGGTCGTTGCGCTTGAAGACGTGGCCGATCTCCACGCCCGGCTCGAGTCTCGCCGTGTCGTGGGCCGGGCCGTCATTCGGGTGGGCGGCGACCTCGAGTCAGCATGATCTATCGCAACGTTCAAAGCCTTGAACGGCCTAGCGAATCCCCCTAGGGTTCGTGCCACTATAAGTACTGGGGCGGGCGCTTGAATTTCGAAATTTTCGTATTGGCGGGCACGGCGGCATCGGTGGGGTTAATCCATACCGTCTTGGGCCCAGACCACTATTTACCGTTTATCGCTTTGGGGAAAGCGCGTGGCTGGAGCAAGTCGCGCACCCTCGGCCTGACGGCGCTGTGTGGCGTGGGCCACGTCATGGGCTCGATCATTCTAGGGCTGGTCGGCATTGCGTTCGGTGTTGGCGTCGCCAACCTTCAATCGGTTGAACAGGTGCGCGGTGATTGGGCCGGTTGGGCCATTCTGGCGTTCGGGCTGGCCTATGCGGTGTGGGGTTTGCGCCGCGCCCACAACAGCCATCATCACCATCATGTTCACGCCCACGCCGACGGCACGACACACATGCACGATCACGACCATCATCGCGATCACGCCCACCCCCACGAGCAACCGGCCGCCCCGATGGCGTCCACGACTCCATGGGTGTTGTTTGTGATTTTTGTGTTCGGCCCATGCGAGCCGCTGATTCCGCTGCTGATGTACCCGGCGGCGGCTCACAATTGGTTTGCCATCGGCGTGGTCGTTGTCGTTTTCGCGGCCGTGACAATTTCAACGATGGTCGCCGTGGTGGGCCTGGCGCTGTCGGGCCTCAGTGTCGTCAACTTCAAGTCGCTCGAACGCCATGCCCATAGTTTGGCGGGTGGCGCAGTGGCGGCTTGCGGCGCGGCTATGGTGTTTTTGGGGCTTTAGCGACTGTTTAGGCTGGTTGTCGGGGCTTCCCCCCGGCGAGTTGGCCGACTAGATTGTGAACATGTTTTTGAGTGAGGGAGGGTTTTTAAATGACACTCGGCAGTACGACGATTAAGGGCAACTTGCGCCCGAAGTTTACCAAAGAAGAAGCGGCCTTCGTGAAGCAAGAACTGGCCGAGCAAATCGACCGCTACAAGAAAATTGTCGCCGAGCAAGAGGCGCTCACGCCCCAACGCGAGAAATGGGTGAAAGAGTTTTTAGAGCGCATCCAATCCCGTGGCTTCCACGTGCATGCCGGCATGAAGCGGACCATTCCGAAAAGCGAAATTCGCCCGCGCGACGGCCGCCCGCTTCAGGTCATTTTCTAAATTTCAAAATCAATCGGCGCTGCTGAGCGTGCGCGCCACGTGTAGAATGTAAAGGAAACTACTCATGCCTCGTCCACATATCGAGCCGTTCGTTGATCGTGATGTCGGCTTTAAAAAGCTCGGCCTGCCCGGATTCAAAAAGGGCATCCAGTATAAAATGCTGTCGATGGACAAGGAAAACGGCTCGTGCACCATGACGGTGCAATACGACGCCGGGTTTAAACAACCGCCGGGCTTTAGCTATTCGGAAATGGAGCTCTTCATTATGGAAGGGCACCTGATGATTGGCGGCAAACGCTGCGAGAAGGGCACCTACATTTTCGCGCCTGCCGGAACGTCGCTGCCTGCCTTTTCGACCGATGAAGGCGCGCTCGGCCTGATTTTCTATAACTTTGGCCCGCCGTCATTCCAAGAATCTGACGCCGATCACCAAAACGCTGACAAGTCTCAACAGCGTAAAATGATCAGCTCGTATGATGGCTTAGATTGGCAAGTACCTACGCTGTTTCCGCAAACCGCACCGGGCTGCCTGCTGAAAATTCTGCACCTCGACCCCAAAACATTTGGGATGACGTTCTTGTATTGCATGGTGCCCGGCTTCTGGCAGGACAACATCAGCTACCACGATGTCGCCGAAGAGGCCTATCACATCTGGGGAACCAGCTGGATGATGCAGTTCGGCGATTTGCCCACGGGCGGCTACTTCTATCGCCCGGCTTACATCAACCACGGTTGCTTCAAGTCTGATCTGGGCATTCTTGCCATTGGCCGCACTGACGGCGATTTGCACAACTACTTCCACCACGATCCATTCTCATCGCCTGAAGAAAACCATCATCGCGCAGCCGCTAAATTGGCCCGCATGAAGCCGGCGCTGTACCAGTGGATTTTGACAAACGAGCACAACCACTTGCCGCACGACTTCGAATTCCCCGATGATACTTATTCGACCGAAGGCTACGACTCAGGCATTCACATGCATGACGACGGCACCAGCCACGCCCATAAAGCCAACGGCGCGCACAGCCACCTGAACACGCCAAAAGTGTCGAAGAAGAAGAGCAAGAAGTAGAATTATTCGGTATCACGTGATCAAAACGCCCGCTCGTGAGAGCGGGCGTTTTTATTTGAATCTCCGCTTAAAAATCTGCGGCAATACTTGCTTCTACGCGGCGAGATTCGAAGGCGTTGATTTGGCCCGAGGCGCTGGGCGTGACGCTGAAGGTATTTGTGAGGTTGAGACCCTGGAGCCGGAACTTGATTGGCGTGTTATTGATTTTGGTCGTATAGCGCACGCCGGCATCAACCGTGATCGCGCCGTCAATGCGGTGGGCATTGCTGACGGTAATATAACGCGATGACACGCTTTCAAGTTTAAGGTCCAGCGCCAACCCTTGCACCGCTTTGGGGCGATACTGAGCGTTGATGCGAATCAGGCGCGGGATCGGCCCCACCTCGGTTAAATTGCCCGTTCCAATGCTGCTGCCAATGCGGGGTCGCAACGCCACGGCCCCGGCCACCAACGTGACTTCATCGGTCAGGCCTCCAGCCACCGACAACTCAACGCCGCTGTGTCGATTTGTACCCAACTTCCGAAACAGCCGGCCTTGATCTAAACCGTAGTAAGGTTTGTCGATCACAAACGCGTCGGCCACCAACTGAAGCCCGTTGCGAATCTGATAACGCACGCCTGCATCGATTTGTCGTGTCAGTTCCGCCGGAACAGCCTCGTCGCGATTCACGGCATTTCCCGGCGCCGTGCCCAATTCCTCCAGGCCGCGCGCGTAGCTTGCGAAAACCGCAATGTCTGATGACACATATGCCGCAGCACCAGCGTTATAAAGCAACGGAGCCTTGCTCCCTTTCACGGACGCGACATTGGCTCGTGTAAGTGTGCGTTCATACTCTGATTTTTGCACCGCCATACTCAGTTGGCCAACTTGGCTCCACACACCCTCATAGGCCACGCCGCCCGTCACTTGGCGCGTCACGCTCAGGCTCGTTGTGCCCGGGTTGAACGTCGGCTCTGGGCGGTTTGGGATCGCGGTAATCAACACGGGCCCGAATTGGCGAAGGTCGCCGCCGCCAGAGGTGCTGCTGCGGTCACGCGCGCGCGTGTTGATAAAAAAGGTGTGACGGCGCACGCCTTCAGTAAATGTTTTCGACAGCCTGATCTCGCCCGATGTTGATGTCGTCGCGCGCCGTGGCGATTTCTCGATGGCGTAATTACCAACACCGTTTGCGTTGGTGTTCAGCACAAAACCGGTGAACGATTGCGGCGTGATGTTCTCTGACCGAAAAAGCCCCGCCTGAATTTTCCAGTCATCAGCTAAGTCCCAATGGCTCACCGCGCCATAGTTATAAAGCCGGAATCCAAAGAACAGCCATTCGGGCGAGAACAGGTCTTGCTGGCGGTATTTTGGTGAATCGTTGTCGCCGATAAAAATGCGCGGCCGATCGCCGCCTGTGGCACTGGTGTTCGTCCCGCTCCAAAACGGGGTGAGGGAGAAATTCTCGTTGGGTGTCCAATGAGCCGTCAAGCTACCAGCATAGTTTCGGTCCCGCACCGCGACTAAGTGGGCGGCATTGCGCGAGTAACTAAAGCCCACCCCCACGCTGAGCACATCTTTCACGACAGGAATCTGCGTATCGACTTCGATCAAGGGGCGCGAGTACCCAAACACAGCGCCGTATCCAAGCAGCACGCTCGTGATCGGTTTTTGCCCTGGTGTGCGCAGCTCAAAATCCACCACCCCTGTTGGGGCTGGAAACGGATAACCCTGCGCGCTAATGCCCACGTGAATCACAGAGCCGCGCAAAAGGCGGTTATTGGGCGCCGAGGCTTGATCGAAGTACAGGCCGTTGATGCGCAAATTTCCCGCCTGACTGGGGTTAAAGCCGCGCGCGCTGGCCGAGGTATAGAGCCCAATCACTTCATTGCCGACAACCGAGCCAAAGGCATCGCCCGCTTGGGCAACGGCATTTTCGCTCGTCCGCTGGGCCTGTACGGGTTGGGCGAAGACACACGCTGAGGCGCACGCCGCCAGCAAATACCTGGTTGAACTTTGAAACACTTCGATTGCCCCCTCGGCCGCCCTTCGGCGCGCAGCAGTCTTGTCTCTCGTATTTTGTTACTGCCGTCAAACCGCGCTTGGCCATTTGGCGGGTTTTGGTTTCCTCCACACTCCCCAAAATCCCCAAACGCGCTGTCCGCCGGGCGGCCGGTATAGCCAGTAAACAATTATTTTAACCGGAGGAGCCTGTCTGCCCGCCATCCGCTCTCCATCGCCGAGCGGCGTTGACCAGCCAATGTTGACGTCTAAACTCGGTCGACGCTGACGGGGAAATTAGGACGCGCCTATTGATTCTGGCCACCAGGGTCCGATGTGGGGTAGCGAAATAAAGCCCGGCGTCAATGACCTGGCCGAAGTGGTTGTTGGGCTACCGACAGCTCCGTTCAAGAACGAGGAAGACAAAACATGACATTGAGTCGCCGACATATCATCCAGGCCGCGGCCATTGCCACTACGGCAGGGCCATTGATCCGCACTGGTCGCGCCAAGGCAGCGCAATCGGCCGACGTTGTTGTGATCGGCGCAGGTTTATCGGGTCTCAATGCCGCATGGATCATGAACGATGCGGGGCTCGATGTCGTGGTGCTGGAAGGGGCCTCACGCATTGGTGGGCGCGTGTGGACAGCGCACGATGCCGTGAACGCGCCCGACATGGGCGCCAGCCAAGTGGGGCCGTCGTACGCGCGCGTGCTAGATGCGTTGGACCGCCTGGGCCTGAAGTTGATCGACGAAGATCGCGCCATCATGCCGTTTACCTATCACCTCGATGGCCAACTCATTCGGGCCAAAGATTGGGCCGATCATCCGGTGAATAAAACGGTGGGTGCAGAACGCAAGATGGCGCCCATTTCGCTGGGCAGCGGGTTGTTGGCCAAAATCAACCCGATGAAAGAGCTTGATGATTGGCTGAAACCGGAAATGGCGCCGTACGACGTGTCCGTCGCCGAACTGCTGCGCAAAAACGGCACATCCCCTGCGGCCGAAAAACTGGCAGGGCTGACGCAGGAGCTTTGGTCCACTTCTGCATTAGGTATGATGCAAGAAGCCTTTCGCGGGGCCTACGAGGCAAAATTTTCAGGCGGCAGCAATGCCTCACGGCCCGATCAGCAGCGGGTTGAAACCGCGCCCGTCATGGACAAGTGGCCCAAAAACATTGTGGGCGGAACCGACCAACTCCCCATTCGCATGGCCGCGCAGCTCAAACGCCCTGTCATGATGAATAAGATTGTCGGTGCCATCGATATGGATGACGGCGGTGCGGACGTCACGTGCATCGACGGCACCAAAGTTCGAGCCAAGTACGTGATCTCATGCGTGCCGTTCTCGCTGCTGCGCCATATCACCATCACACCCGAGCCCGATGCGCTGCATCGCAGTGCCATTGGCGACATGGGCTACGCCGAAACCACGCGCGCCTTTGCCACGATCAAAGAACCATTCTGGCAACAAGATGGTCTCGATCCATCGCTGTTTACCGATACGGCACTGCGCATGTTGTGGATGCTCGACAATCACACAGGCGCACCGAATGCCCCGACCAAAGGGCCGTTCCGCGCAATGTTTGTGATGACCTGGCGCACCGCCGAAAACGTGGCGGCGCTCTCGCCCGAGCAGGCCTCAAAATTTCTGGTCGATGAACTGGCCCGCATCCGGCCGGCCTCAAAGGGCTTGGTCACCATCAACCGCTTTCACTCGTGGGGCCGCCAACCCTTGCAGCGTGGCTGCCGTCATATCTTCAAGCCAGGTCAAGTGACGGCGTTTGCCACCGACATGATCAAACCACACGCGCGCCTGCATTTCGCTGGCGAGCATACCCGCCGTCTTGAACAGGGCATGGAGTCTGCAATGGAATCGGGTGAGCGGGCGGCGATCGAAGTTTTGAGCCGCGCTTAAGCGATCTGCGCTATTTCTTGATAATGCGGGTCATAAACGACCCCCACATTGTCGTTTCGGCCACACCGAGATCACGACCGAGTTCGGTCTCATCCGCCGGTGATCCTTTGGCCCCTGGGTGACCGGACGCGTACATCCGGCGTCCGGCCCAGGGTGCCAATGCCGAGTCCCCGGATTGAGGGGAAAGGAACTCGGCAGTGGGAGATGTGTTGGCGCTGTCGTTTGCCATGCCCCTTCCTATGCAAATCTTATATATCGGGCAAACGAATTATTTGTGTCATTATCATCGAGTTTACCGATATAATGTGACAATTCCAAGACACGATAAGGGGTCTGCCATGGATATGGGGCTGGTTCGCACGTTTCTAGAGGTTGTCGAGACGGGTAGTTTTATCCGCGCGGCCGAATCGCTGCATGTCACGCAGTCGACGGTTTCAGCACGTGTCAAAGAACTAGAGCTAGAGCTGAAGCAGTCGTTGTTTGTGCGCCGCAAATCGGGCGTGGTGCTGACGCCTGCGGGCAAACGTTTTCAACCGCACGCACAAACCATGATGCATGTGTTGCGTCAGGCGCGCCAAGACGTGGCATTGCCCGCTGAGTTACGCGCCATCATCAACATCGGCGCGCAGTATAGCTTGTGGCAACGCATCGCATTGGCCTGGATGGCTGATTATCGCGTCGCGCACCCCGAGGTGGCGGTACGAGCTGAAGCCGGCACGCCAGAATCGTTGATGAACCACTTAGCTGATGGCCTGCTCGATTTTGTGATTATGTATAGCCCCGAAGCGCGGCCGGGCTTTCAAATCGAGAAATTGATGGAAGAAATGTTGGTGATGGCCGCAACCCGTCCCGATCACCGCGGGCCCGCCGACCCTGACTATGTGTTTGTCGACTGGGGTCGCGACTTTGCCGCATGGCATTCAGACCAATTCCCCGACTTTGGTTCGCCGGGCTTGCACGTCAGCTTAGGCGCACTGGGTCTCAGCTATATTCTGGCCCGTGGCGGGGCTGGGTTTTTCCCGCGCCGCTTGGTCGCTGCCGATGTTGCCGCCGGGCGGTTACACCTGATTGGCGGCATGCCAGAGTTTTTGCGACCAGCGCACATTATCTATCCAACCGAGTCCGGCAACGAAGCAGCTGCGCAGGCGCTTGAGTCGTTGCGCGATGCGGTACGGCTTGATCGCGCTGCTATGATGCAGGTTAATACGCCGCCTGAACCGGCTCACGCGCCTCGGCGAGGTCGCGTTCGTTCAGTTGGTAGCGCAGGATAATCAAGAACGACAAAAGGGCAAAACTCGTCGGCGCACCGACATAGGTGATCAGTATCCCACGCAAGGTTTCGGGGGACTGTTCGATGAAGCCCGTCATGCTTTCATGGAAACCGAAATAACTCAACGCCACGCCGGCCAGCAATGCGCCGAAGGCAAACGCAGTTTTGTCCATAGCACTCCAGATGCCTGAGAATACGCCTTCGCGATTGAGTCCGCTGATTTTGCGATCATAGGCAATGGTGTCGAGCAACATCGAAAAGGCCATCAGGCTGAAGCCGCAGTTAAATGTGCCAAGACAAATCGAGATGGCATAGATGAATATGTCATCGCCGGGCTTGACCCACCCGAAAGATAAAAAAGAGAAAAAGAAGCAAATAATTGAAATGATAAAGGTTGGCTTTTTGCCGATGCGCACCGAAAGGGCCGTCCAGGCGGGCGGCGTGATAATGACCATAATAGCCATCAGAAGCGTCATCAGGCTGACAAACGTAATCTCCTTCTTCAGGTGATATACTGTAAACAACACGATAGTCCCGTAGGAAGCCGCAGAACCAACCAGTTGAGCAAAGTTCGCTGCGAGCAGAATCAAAAACGGTCGATTTTTTACGGCAAGTTTGACTTGCTCTGCTAACGGGACCGCCGCTTGATCTGACTCGACCAGCGGCACCGTGCGCGTACCGATAAAGGTCACGAACATTGTGACGCCGCAAACCAAACCCAACACAAGCGCCATATACTGATGGCCCGGCTCGCCGCCGCCACCTTGCACAATCAGCAACGTCGGCATGGCGTTGCTGGCGATCAGTCCAAAGCCCAAGCCTACCTGCCGCCAGCTCATCACCACCGTACGTTCGTGCATGTTTCTGGACAGCTCTGAGGCCATTGTTAAGTAGGGCACCGAATAGATGCTAAAGGCCGTGGAGGCGAGCGTGTAAATAGCGCCCACGTAAATGCCCTTTGCAGTTCCGCTCTCAAAGTGCGGAACATTGAACAGCGCAATAAACATCACGCCACAAAGAATTGAACCCACAAACAGAAATGGCCTGCGGCGGCCCCAACGGCTTTTGGTGCGATCCGACCACAGGCCCATTAGCGGGTCACAAAACACCACCCAAAGTTTAGGAATAAAGATTGCAGCCCCCGCCACCGCCGGCGGCACGCCGATCGCCGTGATCATGAACGGCAGCAATATCAGTGCTGGAACATCGCGGAACACCTGCCCGCCGATCCACCCGGTACCGTAGGCTGCAAACACGACATTGCTGAGCGGGCGCGTGCTGGTGTTGGACATTCATCCCCCAAAGTTATTGCAACTTAGTTATAGCGCCTTGCGCGGCGCGGCCCAGACTGAAAGTTCATTCTGTCCGGGCGGACAAAAGAAAACGCCCAGGATAGATCCTGGGCGTTTTCCACTATTCACGCTGCCTTTGTTTGTTTGAAACGCTGCGCCGCTGTCACAGCAGCTCGTCTCAGGTCAACTCAGTCAGCCGTGTCCTTATTTCTTGGCCAACAAGGTTTTGGCCTCGGCTTCGTCAATGGTGACGATTTTATCGATTAAGCACGTCGAACCGATTGGCTCCAGCACGCGAAGGGCGTCGGATGTGCAAAGTTGGTTGATGGAGGTGGAATGCGAAAACCCACCTTGGATTTTCAAGCCTCCGCAATTACTCACCAAGTCGATGCGCTTATACTGGCCCTTGCTCTTCATCTTAATCAGGATCGTTTTGTTATCGATCACTGGCGTTTGGTCAATGAACTGCAGGCGCACACACTGTTGAGTGTCGCCGACTTTTTCGCCTTCGGCTTTCACGGCCGCGGCGGTCAGCACCGCAGTCGCGAGTGCCGCAAATGTGGCCATCAGGTAGCGGCTCAATTTTTGGGTCATGACAAACTCCCTTTCTGTTGGTCGCAATCTCGTCGGCGGCCTCGATCTACATGCTAGACCTTGCCAACCCATGATGACTAGCCTCGGGCACAAATGGGGCAAAATCATGATAATTCAAGCTCAATGATGAATCTTCACGGATTTGTTGGTTGGGCCTTAGGTGGGGTTCAGGTAGGCCGCGATCGCCTTGGCTTTGCCCTCGATGCCGCCTTCGGTGCGGACCAAAACCGACCCCGGCACAAGCTCGGCCATTTGCGCTGCCGCCGATTTCAGGTGCGGGGGCTCGGTATCGGCTTCAAGCACCAAGACCGGTCGGGTGATCAGCGGCAAGCGCTTGGTGGGCTCATAGTTAAAGGCCGCAAGATAAGGTTTGTGATAGGTCGTTAACGCTTTGAGCACATCAACAGTGTGGGCGTGCAAGTGCTCGTTGCTGGGCATGGCGCGATAGGTGCGGTGCGCAGGGTCGCGCATAAAATAGGGGAAATGAAAAATCTGATCGCGAATAAAATGAAAGGCCCAAACGAGGTGCCGCCCCATCTCGTCAGGCTTCATCTCGGGCGCGTAGTGCGCCAAAATTTCCTTTTTCAGTTCCCCATCGTATTCCGAAATACCGTCAAAAATCACACGGCCCACGCGGTCGGGAAAGAGAATCGAGAGTTCTGCGGCGGTCCTGCAGCCCGTGTGTGAGCCGTAAAGATCGACCTTATCAATGCCCAGTGCGTCTAAAACACGCCGCACGCTCTCAGCGAAATAGGTAATGTCTGGACGATCTGGTGCGGGCGCAGCGGAATCGCCATTTCCCAGTGTGTCAGGTGCGATCAGTTGCTGGGTTAGTCCATGTTGCCGCAGCGCCAGCATCAAGGGCTCTAGCCCTCGCGCCGAAGCTGGGCCCGCATGCATCAGATAAAGCGGTACCTGAGATGTTGCCGCGCTGGCCGCGCATTCACGCACGTGCACCAAGCCTTCGACAAGGCGCACAAAGCGCCGATCAATCAATACCGCGTCGCTCATATCGCGCGCTCCCCGCAAAATAATTACCTTAGTTTGAATCGCTCAGTCGTAGCTGCATCTGGATGCCGATTGCCCGCAATCGTCTTTGAATGCAGTATACCAGCTTAAAGCTCGTATTCGGGGGAGTCGAGGCGAGCGTGTTGATCATAGCTAACTCACGCGGCCAAGCTTTTGTGGACCATTGGCGCCAACTCGCGCGCCGAGACGGCATGCTGATTCCACATTCTACCGACTACCTCGATCACGCCCCCGCAGCCCTGATGCCGGCGATGTTCATTCAAGAGGTCTTGGATGAAGGCCTGATGGTGCGATTCATGGGCACCGAATTGGTTAGCCGTTGGCGACGCGACGATACCGGAAAAATTTTTGGTGCTCATCTCAGTGCCCAGGATCGTGCGCGAACAGTGCGTGCGGGCAAGATCGTGACCGAGCATCCCTGCGGTATGGTTCAGCATGGCGTGATGAAGACCACAGCGGAGCGTACCGCAATATTTGAAGCAATTTTGCTACCGTTGGCAGTCGAGGCCGGTCGCCCCAAACGCATGGTCGTGTTTAGCATTTTGAACGATCCGCTTGCGCGCGATGAACACGGTAAACAATTCTCGGCTCCGGGCGAGCGCGAATGGTTTGATATTGGGGCCGGCCTTCCAGCAATTCTACCGCCGTCTATATAAATAATTATTGATACTTTCATGGTGGCGTTACATGCCCTATGACACGCAACTCTTGAACATCTGAATGGATTCTGCGTGGTGAGACATCTCTGGCGGCGGCTTAGCCTCTCGATGTTTGCGTTTTGTCTCGCGCCCGTGGTTGCGTGGGCTGCAGACTCTGCAATTGAAGAAATTGTTGTCGTTGGCTCGTACCTCAAGGGCGAACGCGCCATCGCCTCGCCAGTTGTTAGCCTCACCGCCCAAGATTTTGCCGCGGCGGGTTTAGTTTCCACCTCCGACATTGCGCGCGTCTTACCTATCAACACGGGCTCGGAGTTCAACGTCGATCCGTTCACGCAAAATCTGTCGGCGGGAACATCAAATTTCAATCTGCGAGGCCTGGGTTTGAATGCCACGCTGGTGCTGTTGAACGGCCGCCGTCAAACAAACTCGGGCGGCGTGTCCGACGATGGTTCTACGTTTGTCGATTTAAACGCTTTAATTCCATTCATCGCACTTGAGCGCCTGGATGTGCTCAAGGATGGCGCGGCTGCACTTTACGGGACCGACGCGGTTGCGGGCGTTGCGAATTTTGTTACGCGTCAAAACTTCAAGGGCGTTGAAGCGCAAATTGATTACGCCAACACGTCGCATTCGTCACAGGATGATGTCACGGCATCTGGCATCGTAGGCGGCGGAAATCAGCGTGCTCACGGCATTTTAGCCGCCAGTTATCTTCGCCGTTCGTGGCTGCCTGCGACTGATCGCGCCTATACGGCTGGCAAGGGCTTTTCGTCCTTTGGGCAACCGGGCGCATCTGTGCTGCTACAGCGCTCGCCCGTGCTGCCTGATCTTCCTTTTGGTGTCGCAACAAATCAACCGATCATCGATCCCGACTGCGGCGGCGCCGGCGGCGGCAGTCCTAGTCCGCGTAGCCCGCAGCCAACGGGCGTGAATAGTGGTCGTGTAGGTACCTGCACCTTTGACTTTTCGCCCTATTATCATCTCGTGCCGCGCGAGCGCCGCTTGAACAGCTATGCGAGCGGCGAGCTGCTCGTCAACGACAACGTCACGACTTACGCTGAATCGGCATTTGCGCAAAATCATGTGCTGCGTGGAACGTCGCCATCATTTCCGATTTTGAACTCACCGATTGTTCCAGCCGACAACCCCGGCAATATTTTTCGTGTGCCTGTGTTGTTCGTGGGGCGCACGCTGGGGGAATCAAGTGGCGGCCGTTTTGTGCCACACCGCTCTGACACCTTGCGCGGGGTGATGGGCGCCAAGGGCCAGGCGGGTCGCTGGGATTGGGATATCGCAGTCACCCACAGCCAAAATAATTTTCTGGTGCAGATCGAGGACGTTCTTAAGGATCGGTTTTTAGCCGCATTGGCAGGTCGCGGCGGGCCAAACAACAATCAATATTTTAACCCATTTGGCTCCGCCGCCCGAAGCAAGCCGAGCGACGCTACATATAATGATCCGAAGGTCATCGACGATTTTAGTTCGTTGGTCACGTACGACTATCGCACGCGCCTCACAACATTAGACGCAACACTCAGCACCGACATTTTTGAAACACCATTGGGCCCGTGGGGGTTGGCGACTGGGGGGCAGTACCGCCATGAGCGGGTGATTGGTGATCTCGATGATCAGTTCAATCGC
Organism: Rhodospirillaceae bacterium; assembly: GCA_947476925.1. GTDB lineage: Bacteria > Pseudomonadota > Alphaproteobacteria > Rhodospirillales > Rhodospirillaceae. The sequence goes on from CANJSF010000007.1 coordinate 56,990, forward strand.
GAGAATTATATTTTCTTTTTGGGCGGGCCCGATTTTGCTGGGAAACGGGAAACCTGGGCCGCTTTTGCCGAAGCACGCGGGCCAATTTTCGACACGTTGAACGCGCAGCTGGCCTTGCGCCATGAAAGCATCGGAGGACGTTTATCTTCAACCGACCCAAAGCTCGGGCTCAGTTGGCAGGCACGTCCGTGGCTTTCAGCGCGCGCTACTTTTGGAACATCATTTCTTGCGCCGTCGACATTTCAGGCCTTTTCGATCCAAATGGTGCAGGAAAACATTTTTGACCCGGTCACGGGCACGCAAGGGTTCCGCGCCATTCGCACACTTGGTGCCCCGGCCCTCAAACCTGAACAAGCCGAAACCAGTAGTCTGGGTGTGACCGTGAAGCCGACGGCTGGGCTCAGCGTGTCGGCCGATTACTGGCGTTACGATTACACCGACATCATCGTCAAACTCGGCGCACAGTCGATTGTCGATGCCAACCCAAATGATCCGCGCATTGTGCGCGCCACGGGGCAAATTTTGCGCATCGACAGCAGCTATATCAATGCATCTAAGGCGCTGACAGATGGCCTTGATCTCAATTTGACGCAAAAATGGACAACGCCGGATCTGGGTGAGATTACGGCCAGCGCCGAAGCCACTTGGATCAATCGCTTTATTATTCAAGACACGCCCACCGCGCCGCGTCGGAACGTGGTGGGCAATCGTAATTTTCGAAATTTTGCGCGTTCGCTGCCCGCATGGCGGACCAATGGCACACTGGCCTGGCACCGAGACGCGCACATGGCCAGCGTTACGGCGCGCCTGATCGGTTCTTATAAGGACGATCAAAATACTAATCGGCTCATCAAAAGCCAAACCACGCTTGATTTGCAGTATGGCTATGATGTCGGCGGCTCGATACTTGGCTACGGCCGCCGCGTCCAGCTCAGTCTGGGGGCGCTCAACCTGTTCAATGCACCGCCGCCCAACGTGCTAACCAACGCGGGGTATGATTCGAAGGTGCATGACCCACGCGGGCGCGTGCTCTATGTTCGCGTCAAGACCGCATGGCAATAAGTCTTTAAGCGCAGCTTGGCGGGGGCTGTTGCACCGCTTATACCTAGGGCGTCTTTGTAAATTGGCGAACATCATGGCACGCACCCTTTACGACAAACTTTGGGATTCTCACGTCGTTCATCGCTACGACAATGGCGACTGTGTTTTGTATATTGACCGGCACCTCGTTCACGAGGTTTCCAGCCCCCAAGCATTTGAGGGGCTGGCGGCGGCATCGCGCAAACTTCATCGCGCAAGCGCGGCCCTGGCGGTGCCCGATCACAACGTGCCAACCACATCGGACCGCTTACAAAAAATCGACGACCCCGAGTCGGTGCTACAGCTCGATGTGCTGATCAAAAATACGGCGTCTTTTGGCATGCCCTACATTCCAATCGCCGATGAACGCCAGGGCATTGTCCATGTCATCGGCCCCGAACAGGGAATGACACTGCCGGGAACAACACTCGTCTGCGGTGACTCACACACTTCCACCCACGGCGCCTTAGGTTGTCTTGCGTTTGGAATTGGCACCTCCGAGATTGAACACGTGCTGGCGACGCAATGCCACGTCATGGCGAAATCCAGAACCATGCGTGTGGTGATCGATGGTGTTTTGGGAGCTGGCGTCACCGCCAAGGATATGGCGCTTGAGGTTATTGCGCGCATCGGTACCGCCGGCGGCACCGGCTATGCGGTCGAATACACTGGCGCTGCAGTTCGCTCGCTGTCGATGGAAGGGCGCATGACCCTGTGCAACCTGACCATAGAAGCCGGCGCACGCACGGGCATGGTGGCGCCCGACGAAACAACATTTGCTTATATCAAGGGGCGGCCCATGGCGCCTAAGGGCGAGCACTGGGAGCGCGCAGTTGCTTATTGGCGTACGCTGGTCAGCGATCCGGGCGCGGTGTTTGATACCACCGTGAACATCGATGCCGCACAGATCGCGCCGCGCGTCACCTGGGGCACCAGTCCAGAAGACTCGCTGCCGATTACGGCGGCGGTTCCAGCGCCGGCTGATTATGCGGATGTCAATAAACGCGCGGCCGTGGAACGCTCGCTGGCGTATATGGATTTGAAGCCCGGCGAGAAACTGAATGGTGTGAAAATTCACCGTGTGTTTATCGGCTCGTGCACCAACAGCCGCATCGAGGATTTGCGCGCCGCATCCGTTGTGGTGAAGGGCAAGCGCCTGGCGAGCCATGTGAAAGCCATGGTCGTGCCAGGCTCGGGGCTTGTGAAAAAACAAGCTGAACACGAGGGACTTGATCGCATTTTTACCGATGCCGGTTTTGAATGGCGCGAGCCTGGGTGCTCGATGTGTGTCGGCATGAACCCCGACCGACTTGAGCCCGGCGAGCGTTGTGCGGCCACATCCAACCGCAACTTCGAAGGCCGCCAGGGCAAGGGCGGTCGGACCCACCTTATGAGCCCGGCAATGGCCGCCGCAGCAGGTATCGCGGGGCATTTGGTCGACGTGCGACATGTGGCGTGATCGCGCCGATTTTGCCGGTTCGTGTTGCCTTCACCGCGGGCGTCGGGCACGATAGTTCATCACCTAATGATCAATGAGGTCTCTTATGACACCCTTTGTCTCTCGCGCTTTGGCCGCAACTGCCATCGCTGCAGCCTGCGTGATGACTGCATCTGCAAGCCAAGCGGCTGATCGCTTTGCTCCTGGCCTGTTTAACACCAACACAATGCAAGGCTGGCAGCGCGCAACCGGCGCTTCGGCCATGGCCTATTTTAATCTGCCATTTCATGCGACCAAAAGCAGTGCCGCGCAGCCGCACATTGGCTTCGCTATGACAGCCCCTCATCGCGTCAATGGCGCGGGCGTGCTATTGCACACGCAAGCCCCAAGATTTGTCGATTTTCGGTTGAACGCCACTGACTTCAGCGGTGGGTGGACGTCGGCGATCTATGTCGGTAACTCAAAGGCCTGGACATATGATCCCACAGCCGCGCCCGGCGAGAAGGCTCACAACATGTTCGAAAGCGGCACGTCATGGGTTGTTGTTGGTCTATTAGGCGCTGCGACGCTGGCTGGCGCATTTGCTCTGACTGAGAACGGCACCTAAGCCCAAAGCGCCGATAAATTCACAGTATAAGTTTTTCTCAAAAAAATCTGACAGCATCATGTCCAACGGTTCAATGATTTCACTCCAGGCTGCCGATGGTCACACTCTCGGGGCCTACAAAGCCATGCCCAGCGCCAAGGCCAAAGGCGCAGTCGTCATTCTACAAGAAATCTTTGGTGTGAATTCCCATGTTCAACACCTTTGCGATGAATATGCGGCCGATGGGTATGTAGCGCTGGCGCCGGCGTTGTTTGACCGCGTGCAGAAAAACATGATTGTGGGTTACACCGATTTTACGCCTGGGCGCGAAGCCGTGGCCAAGCTTACCGAGCAGATGTTGATTGCAGACACGCAAGCCGCAATCAATGCCTGCGCACCTGCTGGTTTTGTCGTCCCTATCGGTTACTGCTTTGGCGGTGCGGTAGCTTATTTGGCTGCTTGTAAGTGCGACGGGGTCGCTGGTGCGGTTAACTACTACGGCTCGCGCACCATTGCGCTGGCTGAAAGCATGTCACCGCGCGTGCCGGTCATGTACCATTTCGGGCTCAAGGATAAGAGCATCCCAATGGACGGCATTACGAAAATTAAGGCCGCGCATCCGTCGGGCACTTATTACCTTTATGACGACGCTGATCATGGTTTTTCGTGCGACGAGCGCCCGCAATTTTATGATGCCGGCGCCACAAAGCTCGCCAAAGCCCGTACGCTGCAGTTTCTTATCGATGTAATGCAGTAAAGCCAGGCGAAGTGCTCCACGAGATCTTTGGTTTCGATAACCTCACGACCGCATTGATCGTGCTCGCTGGTTTTTTTGCAGCGGGGCTTGCAAAAGGCACTTTTGGTCTGGGTATGCCGTTTATCGGCATCCCGGTGATGACCTTGGCCATCCCATTCCAAACCTCGGTTGCGATGTTTGTCGTGCCAAATTTCACCGCCAACTTTCAGCAAATGCTGATGGGCGGCAAGATCGTCGTCTATCTGCGCCGTTTCAGGTGGTTGTTGGTTACCATGCTGATCAGCGTTCCATTTTCGGTGCAGTTTCTCATCAAGGTCGATCAAGATATTTGCCTCGTGGTCTTTGGGGGGCTGGCAGTTGTGTTTGCCGTCGTGCAGATGCTGCCCATGGCGCTCACCGTTACGCCTGAACAGGAACGCTGGTTGAACCCAGTCATGGGTTTATTTGCGGGCGCGCTGGCTGGGGTTTCGGGTCTGTATGGTCCAGTATTGATAATCTATTTTATGGCGCTGCGTTTATCGAAGGACGACTTCGTCGCAGCGCTTTCGTTAATGTATTTTTTGGGCTCAGCGGCGCTCTACGGCACTTTAGCGGTTGCGCAAATATTGACAGTCCAAGTGGTTGCTGCATCGGCCGTCGGCGCGGTCATTATTGGTGTGATGGTTTACCTTGGCCAATTTGTTCGCGCGCGCATCAACGAGGCGCGCTATCGGAAATTGATACTCGTTCTGCTGATCGGGATTGGTGTTGAGATGGTCTGGCGCGCAATTTAGAGCAAGCAGCGATGCATTTGGTTGGGCGGCTTGCTCTAAATTGCTGTTTGGCCGAATCCTTTTTGCAGAAAGCCGGCATCCACTTTTCAGCACGAAGCTTGTGCTAAACGTCTTCTGCGCCTTGGCGTCGCGCTTCGATTTCATCAAATCGCGGCAAGGGGCCTGCGGGCAGCGCGCCCAACCCACGCCCCAGCAACAATCCAATTAGCGTTTTCCACAGCACTTTTAAATCGAGCCCCAGCCCAAAATTTTTCACGTACCAGGCGTCGTGGGTGAACATGTCGTCCCATGTCAGGCCTTGACGCCCGTTGACTTGGGCCCATCCGGTGAGGCCCGGCCGCATATCCAAGCGTCGCAACTGTGCTTCCGTATAGTACGTCGTGTATTCAGCGGGGAGGGGGCGTGGACCAACCAAGCTCATGTCGCCCAGCACCACGTTCACCAATTCGGGCAGTCGATCAAGCGCAGAACGGCGCAACACATGAGCAAACGTGGTGCGCCACGAGAGCACCAATTCGCGGTCGGCTTTGGTGGTATCGAACGTGTAAAGCCCAAAAGGTTTTCCACGTCGTCCACCGCGTAGGCGGCTGGCAAAAGGCGCCCAGCCAGCCGCAAGGAAGCCTGCTGCAATGCCCAATACGAGCGGAGACATAATAACAAGTACGGCAAGACCAATGCCGATATCGAGCGCGCGTTTAACAAACAGGGCGCGTCGCCGCAACACAGCCGCCCGCGAATATGTCGCGGCCACTTTCTCAATTGTTTGCCGGACGTCGCCGGCAATGCGCTCGGCGTTGTGTTTGCCGCTGGCCAAAGCCAAGCCTTGTTTGCCCGCACGACGAACCACATCACCGTCGCGCAGGAAATCGGCCAGATCGCGCGCCGCCGCTTCTGCGTTGCCAAGGGGCAAGGCCACGCCGGCTTGACGTCCATCAATCAGATCGCGCTGCCATCCTTCGCCTAAAACGGCAATGGGCTTACCGGCGGCCAGGCCGTCAAAAATATGACTGGCTGCATCAAGCGCGCCGTCGACAGGGCGCGACGGCACAGCCAACACAATGGCTGCTGCGTTCAGAATCGCCGGCAGTTCGGCGCGCGGAACGGCAGGCACAAACCACAGGTTTTTTTCCAGCACATCCAAGCGGGCCGCATAGGCGTTCAAGTCCAGGCGGTCAGGCCCGTCACCAACAATGGCAAAGCGCACATCGGGCGCAATACTCTGCATGGCTGCTGCTATCTCTAGCACCTCAGCAATGCGCCGCCCGCGATGCAAGCTACCGGCATAGACACACAAAGGCCCCCGAATGAGCTGCGGATACTTTTCGAAAACGGTCGTGCTGACATCTCGCGTTGGTAAAAACAACGCAGTATCGCAACCATCCGGCTGAACTGAAACTTTGGCCGGCGCAAAGCCGTTCGATTCATACCAAGATTTGATGTCCGGGCTGGCGGCCAATACAAATCTTGCTGTCCACGTCAAAGCACGCAACTTAAGCGCATCGATCAAGCGCGCGAAAAAATTCTGGCGCGGATCAGTGCGCGATAATTCTGCTGCGTCAATCACCAGTGGTGTTCCCGACAGTCGCGCAAAGCAACTGGCTGCAAAACCGCCCGCCCGCGGCGGTGTTCGCCAGATCACAACATCGGGGCTGGGCTGGCCGAGCAGCGCGAAAAACAACCTCAATCCGTGGCCAAATCCTGGCGTTGCTGTGGCGGGGTGGCCAAAACGTCGCGCGAGCGGGGCGAATTTGGCGATCATTCGCATGCGTTCGGTGCCAGTCGCCGAATGCCCGCGTGCGGTCAAACGCGTGACTGTGTGTCCACCAAGCGCCAGGCTTTTGGCGATGGCAGCCGTGCGATCATGCCCAAGGTTTTCCGGAGTCTGCACCCAGGGGTCGATGATCACGATATGTAGGGGGCTGCCGAGCTTTTGAGATAGCGACATGGGCGCTTTATAACGTCGACCGCGCAGACAGGCCACTAGCAATGCAAAGCTAGGCACAAACTGTAGCGGGCCACACTCGTTCGGGCTGCCTAAGCCCACAAAATATAGGCACTGGTCTCCCAGTGTAACCCAAAAGCCACGTCCCAATTGCACTGCTGCACTAATCTAAATCGGTGATGGCAACGTCAGACCAATAGCCTGATCAATTTTTGCCGGCCCTTCCCCAAAAAGCCTCATGATATGAGGGGCTTAGGTGGCGAAGGAGGTAGAAATTGCTCTTGGGTGACAATTGAAAGCTGTGCCATATTGTTGGCAATGGCTGGTTTGGGACACCCGTCTCAGATTTCGGAGTTCAAGATGGCCGCGCTTCACCATCCGCAAAGCGATACCTTGTGGGCTTATGCCGCCGGAACCCTCGATGAGGCTAGTTCTGTGCTGGTTGCTTCTCACCTTGCACTTTGCCCAGAATGCCGCGCTGATGTTGCGCGCATGGAAGCCATGGGCGGCGAAATGCTTGAAGACGCCGGAACCGTAAGTATATCCAGCAGTCTTGATGACATCATGGCCCGTCTGGACGGCCCAGTGTTTGTGAAAGCGCAGTCGCAGCCGATCAAGACACCAGCCAACGATACCATTTTACCGCGCCCGTTGCGTGACTATGTGGGCAGCAGTGTTGATACAGTCAAATGGCACGGCCTCACCTCGGGTGTTGAGTATTTTGATTTACCGGTGCGCGCCAAAGGTCGTCGTGCGCGGCTGTTGAAGATTGCGCCCGGAACCCGCGTGCCCAGCCACGGTCATGGTGGCGAAGAAATGACAATGGTTCTGGCCGGCGGATACACCGACGAGTTCGGATCTTACGCGCGTGGCGATGTCGAAACCGCCGATGTCACACAGGTGCATCAACCCGTTGCTGATGCGGGCGAGCCTTGCATCTGCCTCACGGTTACGCGCGGTGCGCTGATTCCAAGTGCCATCTTCTCAGTGATCAACCGCTTCTTCCCGCGCCTTAGCGCTTAAGCTATTGCGCCCGTTACCGGCTGATTCTCAAAATCACCAATACGGTTTGCAATATCAAGCGTAAGTCCGTGGCCCAATCTGCGTTGCGAATGTAGTCGGCACAGATGGCCAATTTTTCTTGCATGATGATCGTTTCGTATGCCGTTTCTGGGTCGTCGTATTGCGCCAGAAGTGCTGTTTGATCGCGGAATTTGATCGATGCTGGGCCGGTCAAACCCGGGCGCACCGATAAAACGATAGCTCGTTGTTCGTCAGTCCACTTCTCAACGTACTTGGGCACCTCGGGTCGCGGCCCCACAATACTCATCTCGCCCAACACAACGTTGATCAGTTGCGGCAACTCATCAATCTTTGACTCACGCAAAAAATGACCAAAGGGCGTCACGCGCGGATTTATCCCAATGGTCAAGATCGGGCCCGACGTGGGCTCAGTTCCGGTCATGGTACGAAATTTGAAAATGCGAAAGGGCTGGCCATATCGCCCAATGCGGACCTGGCGAAAAAAAACAGGCCCTGGCGACAACACCGCCACCGCAATGGCCACGCCAATCAGTAACGGAGAGAGCACAATCAGCCCGCAGGCGGCGCCAACAAAATCGAAAACGCGTTTAAACATCGCCAGGAATTAAAGGCCCGCTCGCAAAATAGCAACCGTCAGCCTTTGCGCTTATACAGGGTCAGCTTTGACCCACGGTATTCTGTGGTCGCGGCAGCATCAAAGCTTGTCCCTAGGATTCCCGCAGTTGTTGGGTCCATCGAGATTGCGCCGTCTTGGATCAAAATCAACTCGTAGTCGCGCTCGATCCAGCGACGCAGCGCCTCGCCCGTCCACCCTCCATTGCGCTCAATGGCAGCGAGTGCTGCTTCGCGGCGCGCACCACTCAGCGATGATGGCACTGGCCGTAAGGCTGCCAACGGGTTGATGCTCACGGCCGGAAAGCGTCGCCCCGCCATGTGCGCGGCATAGGGCAGGGCTGGTAATTTATGAAGCAGTAGAATGGGCTCGGCGCCGGGCGGAACATTTTGGCCAATGAAGCGCATTAAGGTCGCAATGTCTTCTTGCTCGGCACCCGGGCGGGGCTGTTTCATCATTTCGGCCGGGAACGAATGCAAGGCGTCGCGGTTTGCCAACACGGGCGCAAAAGTGTTGAGCGCCAACGCAAGAAAAGCGCCCCCAATCATCAACGGCGCGCTGGCTAATTTTTGCTGGCGAACGAGACGCGCAAGAAACGCAAGTGCCATGGCCACGCCCAACGCGCCCATCGCACTGACTTGGCTGACGGCGCTGACCATGCACACGTCGCACGCGGGCGTTTGAAACACCACGAGGGCTGCAAGCGCAGCCAGAAAATAAATCGGAACGATCCAGAAGACTCGCGGCCCGCGTAACGTGAGGGCAATCAGCAACAAGCACAGCATCAGTGTTCCGCCGTACGGCAACAGCACGGCCTCATAAGCATCCTCGATGATGCGCAGCGCACTGTAGTTTGGGGTGGGCGGGAAGATCGCTGGCGTTATGGGCCCCAAGCCGGTCAACTTTTGCAAAAGGGCAACCAATGGGTGGTTGAGCAAAAACGCTGTGAACTGCTCAGGCAACACAACAATCGTCGCGCCAATGATCGCTGCAATCACTGCCACTATAACTGCGCCATGCACCCATCGTGCCGATCCGGTGGCTGCCATAAACAACACGAGTAAGAAGAGCACGGGCAGCGCCATGTCGAGACTTAGCAACGCAATGGTGGCCAAGACCACGCCCATGATAATCGTGCGCCACACTTGAGGTCGGCCCACACTCAACACCACGAGCCACAAAGCAATCGTGTGCAGTAAAGAGACGACGACAACTGGGCTGACAATTGAAAAGCTGTAAGACGTCGCCGGTGAGCCGATGAAAATCAGCACCGCTGCGGCTGACGCTAAAGAATTGGCGGTGAGTTTGCGGCACAGAAAATACAGCAACACGCCGTTCATAAAGCCCAGAACTATCATGGCGCTGCGGGCCGCTGTGGCAGCCAGACCGATTTGTGTTTGCAAGACACCTAAGCCGAAAGGAAACACCGGCAGAGTGGGCGCGGCATCGGCGGCACTAAAGGGCATCACCGCACCCGAGATGTACCACCATGCTTTGATCAGATAACCGACTTCATCAAAGCTTAAGCCCGCATTGTTCAGGGCATTAGCCGAAACAGCAGCATAGGCAGCCATGCCTGCCAACAGGACAAAGCCGGTGGGAAGCCACATGGAAAGTTTAATCGATGGAGTCGGGGCCGGGGCGTTACGGCGTGCAGGGCTCATGGTGTTCGTAACGCTTTCTCACAACAACGTTTCATTGACGGTTTTCGTTCGTGGCGGTCAGCAGTTAGACTAGACTGATGACATCTCAAGGCGACTGGCTAACAGGCAACCCGCATTCTACCTGCTTCCGCAGACTTGCCAAGGAATCCGACGCATGACGCCGTCCTCGTCGATCAGCCGGGCCGAGCAACTGACGGCGCTGGCCATCTTTATGGTCGTTGTTGTCCTTTTCGCATTCTACGGCGTGTACTTGGCCCGCTCGCTCGTTCCGCTATCCACCGAGATGTCCGCGCTTGAGCTGTCTCATAGCGGCTGGACCGACACAATTTCAGCTTATGCGCTGCTTCTTAAGGCGTGGGGTGCGATCGCTGGCCCCAGCCTCAATGCAGCCCGCACCTTCTCACTGCTCGCCGCAGTTGCAAGCCTTGTGATGGTGTTTCACATCGGTCGGCGCTTGAGCGGTGATCCGTTGATTGCGGCCTGCCTGACCATCAGTTTTGTGCTCTACCCGCCGTTGGTTGGTACGCTAGTTTGCGCCACGCCCCATGCGGCGGCAATGCTGTTGTCGCTGATGGTCATGGAGGTCATGTTAACGGCAACGCAGCGCAGCGGTGGCGACCGCTTCATTTACGGCTGTTTAGCCGGGGTGCTCGCTTCATTTGCAACGCTGCTGCTTCCACTGGCCGCAATTTTGATGCCCCTTTGGTTGCTGTTCTGTGGGGCTTTCATGAGCGCAACCGCAATTGCCTTGATCATAACATTTGCGACAAGTGCGGTGATCCTGCTGCTCAATATTTCCCCCCCACATGTCGACGTCGACTTATCGGCAAGCGGGCACAGCACCATTTTCACAGCACTGATTTTACCCTACGCGATGGTGCCGGTGTTTGTGCTCTTGGGCTCCCTTGCCGCCTGTTCGACGACTGTTAGGTCCGAAATCGGCGTGCGCTGGCTTGTCGTCGGATTAGCTGCGCCCGTTGTACTGGGGGGCAGTCTTTGGTTAGCGGTGGCTTGGGGCAGTCTCATGCCGGGCCAGCTCGTCACGACCATGGGTTACGGCATCGTGTTCACTATTTTCGCGCCCTGGCCGCTAATAGTTTGGGCGCGACGCGTGATGCCGCAGGTGAAATCCCTGTTGGCCTGGATCGTCTTTCCCGTCGTGATGTACAGCTGCTTTTGGGTCATTTTGGGCCCGGTCGACCCGGGCAAATTCCCCTATAGCCACCTGCAAGTCCTGCAACCGGGTGAGGCGGCGCGGCGTTTATAGCCAATATACCCATTTCTATGGCTAACAGATTGATAATAAACACTAATAGGCCAAATTTCGACCTTTTGCTGGCTTCCGATCAAATGGTCGAAATCGGTCGTAACACCATGATTTTTAATACATTTATTAATGCGACTAGCTCAAAATTATTTGTAGCGATTTGAATTCCCAGGTGGTCTGGACTCTGATTGGGCAATGGTCATAATGCGACATACAACGGCGTCACGAACCGTTTGTTCCTTCCTCACGGTAACTTCTGGGTCTTCTCATCCAGCGGAGATTTTCGCTTGGACTGATCGGCTGGCCTTTCGCTGCCCATGACCATGAAGACATCGCCGCTTTATCCTCACAACATTATCTTCGCACGCGTCGTTGCGGCGCTCACCTTGGGCTTGTTCGCCGTCCTCGCGGCCGTGATGCCTGCGCGTGCCGACATCGACGACATGATGCGCGCAACGCAAGACGGCGGAACCGTTCAGGTCATCGTGAAATTGCGCGATGGCATGCAGGCCCTGCGGCGTGAGAACGCGAACTCACTCTCCGAGCAGCGGCGTATGGTGGCCGGCGCGGTGCGAGGTCTCGAGCCCGCTTTACGACAACTCGGCATTGGCATTGATACCAAGTTTGCAACGCTGCCCTATGTCGCAGTTACGGTTGATCGCGCGCAAATGGTCAAAATGCTTGAGCGCTCTGAAGTGGCGGGGGTTTACTCCAACGTCAAAGAACGAAAAGTCCAGGCAACAGCTTTAACAGCCACGAATGGCATCGAGCGTGCGCAATTGGCCTCCTCGGTTCCCTCGGTTGATGTCGCCGATGCGTGGGCCAAAGGCTTTGATGGACGCGATACGACAATTGCTGTGATCGACGGCGGCTTCCGCACCACGCATCCCATGCTCGCGGGCAAAGTTGTGGCTGAAGCTTGCTTCTCAGACGATGATCCGACGTTCGATACCTTCACGCAGTGTCCCTCGGGCAAGACGCCTGAAATCGGTGCCGGGGCAGCATCAAAGTGCCCCGCCGGCTCAACCCGCTGCGATCACGGCACGCATGTGGCATCAATCGCGGCTGGTAATGACGGCACAAACTTTGGTGTCGCGCGCGGCGCAAAGTTATTGCCAATCGATGTCTTCTCAGAAGTGCGCTCCACAAGCGATTGCAGCCCTGATCCTTCGCCGTGCGAGCTGACGGATTCTCTCACCGTTCTCAAGGGCCTCGACTACGTCAACCAAGTGGCCGCGCAGTACAACATCGTCGCGGTGAATTTAAGCTTGGGCGGCAGTTCGAAAGAGGGCACTTGCGACACCGACCCACGTCGTGAAGTCATCGAAATGTTGCGTGCCAAAGGCGTTGCAACCACGGTCGCAACGGGCAACGAAAGCCTAACGGGCAAAATCAACACTCCCTCATGCATATCGGCGGCCGTCGCGATTAGCGCCAGTAACGACGGCATAAGCGTTGCAAGCTTCTCCAACGTTTCAAACACGACGGACCTGATGGCGCCGGGCGTGAGCATTCGCGCTGCCTCGGGCCAAAGCAACGGATTGGTGACGTTGTCGGGCACGTCGATGGCCGCACCTCATGCTGCTGGTGCCTTTGCAATTTTGCGCGGAGCTATCCCAACCAAAACGGTTGATGAAATCGAACAGGCCTTAAAGTCGACGGGGCTCAAAACCACGCGCACCGACAGCAATATTGTTGTGCCCAAAATTCAAGTGAACAAAGCGCTCTTGCGCCTTCAGGGCCGTGACAAACGCAGTTTCAATAATGTGCTCACGTCAAGTGGTGCGGGCCAAAGCCAAGCCTTCTTGCGCTTCCAAAACGATTCGACGCAAGCCGGTAACGTGACTGTCTCACTGCGCGATTCCGAGACGGGCCTATTGGTTGGAACGTGGACCAGCCCCGACGTCCCAGCGCGCGCGTCATCGCAAATTGAGATCAGCAAGATCGAATCAGAGGCGCGCGTTACAGCTCAATCGACGCCGATCGCTGCGTCGACGCGCCAGTTCTACAATCTTGAAATCGAAAGCTCGGTGCCCGGCTACATGCAGCATATCGTCTGGGCTCGCGCTGCGGGTGTTTTAACCAATCTCACGGCTTGTTCCGATGGATTGTCAAACGATGGCCGGACTTTGCTGAATGTTCATAGCAGTGCAGTGGATGGCTATCCGTCACGCATTCGTATCGTTAATACGGGCCCAACCGCAGAAGCGGGTGTTTTAAATTTCTACAATGCGGCCAATGGGCGCGCCATCGGCACGTATACGTCCCCATCTATTCCAGTGAATGGCTCGCTCGAAATTACACTCGCTCGCATTGAGGCGGCAGTGCCGGCCTTGCAAGACTCTGCTGTCACCGGCACGTCCGCGACCTTTCAGTACAACGTTCGTCTCGACGGCTTGACGGGCTATGTGCAGCACATTGTCGAGAACACCCGCACGGGCGTGTTGCTTGATATGTCACCCAAGTGCGATTTGGGCGTCCGTTAAAAGCATCGACTGAATTGATCGGTATCAAGGTTGGCAACATCACCAAGGTTATTCTCTGCGCTTAACTCAGGGAGTGACCATTGTGAGACTTCAGTCCATCCGCCTTGAACTCGCGCGCAGTAAAGATCATCCCACAGGCGACCCGGGCCACGCCTATGAGTTCCGCGCGCCCCTCGATGCGACCGGGCACTTCGACGTGGCCGCCTTTGCCGCTGTCGCTGACCTCTGTGTTGTCCGTCATTTTGAAAATGGGGTCGAGCAAGAGAAAGGGCTGCTTGTGCAAACGAAAGGCGGCGGTTGGGCCTTCTCATATGCGCCGGGCGAGGATGATGATGAGGCGCTGTTTAAGTTTTCAAGCCATCCGTTAAAGGTTGGCGAGTACGTTTCAATCACTGAGCATGATGGTGCGCAAAGAACCTTTCGAGTCACCAAAGTGACTGATTGGCACCCTAAATAAGTCCGCGTTTCTTGAACCTCCGTCGAGGCGCGCGCAGCAATTTGACCAACGGCCACTTCAACAATTCATAGATCGCTAACCCGAGCAGTGCTCCTAAGCCGCAAAAAAGCACCGACCAAAACGTTGTCGGCAATGCGGGAATAAAGCTGCCCCATGTTGCGGCACGCACGTCGGGCTTCGCCCAGCGCCAAATTGCAATCGGGTAAAGCAGAGGGGTTGTTTTGGCTAACGCATCATGAGCGGTTTGTGCTGCAGACAATTTTTTCTCGGCATCGGCGATAATCTCGGCACGAACCTGCTCGGCCATGGTTTGGGTGCGTAAGCCCGTTTGTGCCTCGGCCAAGTTCGATTGAGCACGGTTTAGTTCAGCGCCGCTGCGCGCCATGTATTGTGTCGCATAAGGCGGAATTTGTGCTGCAAAACAAGCCAGGGCCGCAATGCACAGCCCCGCTAGCAAGCGATCAAATACATCGAAAAACCACGTCAAAAGACTGTCCTCACACTGCGCAGGCATAGTGTCTTGCGCCTGCGCAGATTTTGCAACGTTTGTTCACCTCGACTATAAGCCTGCCCCATGCGGACGGATTTATTCGATTTTGCGCTTCCAGTGGGCTGTATTGCCGAGCGGCCAGTACAACCGCGCGATAGCGCCAAGCTTTTGCATGTCCATGACCAAGGCTGGGTGGACCGTACGGTGCTAGACCTGCCAAAACTGCTCCGGCCTGGCGATGTGATGGTCTTCAACGACACGCGCGTGCTGCCAGCGCGATTATTGGGCCGGCGCGGTGTTGTGGACGTTGAGTGCTTGCTGCATCGCCAGATTGACGCCGATATCTGGGACGTCTTTGCCAAACCGGCCAAGCGATTGAAGCTGGGGCAAACCATCGATTTCGATGGCAACCTATCTGCCGAGGTGATCGGCAAAAGTGATACTGGACTGGTGCGTGTGAAGTTTAATGCAAAGGGGGCGGAGCTTCTGCAGGCGTTGCAGCGGGTCGGGCATATCCCGTTGCCGCCCTATATTCGCCGCACCGATGACGCTCAAGATCGCACCGATTATCAAACCGTCTATGCTGCCAAAGATGGATCAATCGCAGCGCCCACAGCAGGTTTGCATTTTACACAGCGGCTTCTTGACGCCATCGACGCTACCGGGACAAAACGTTTAAACGTTACATTGCATGTGGGTGCGGGGACATTTCTGCCGGTCAAAGTCGACGACACCGACCAGCATACCATGCATGCCGAGTGGGGCGAGGTTTCGGCCAGTGTCGCTGCGGCCATTCACCAAGCCAAGGCGAATGGCGGGCGCGTGATTGCGGTGGGCACGACGTCACTGCGATTGCTCGAGTCTGCCGCCGCCGCAACCGGGCAGGTCACATCGTTCGCAGACGAGACGTCGATTTTTATCACGCCAGGTTATCGCTTCAAGGCGGTCGATGTGCTGATGACAAATTTCCATTTGCCCAAGTCGACTCTGTTTATGCTGGTTTGCGCTTTCGCTGGCCACGAACGCATGACTTCGGTTTATTCTCATGCCATCAACGCGGGCTATCGCTTTTATTCATACGGCGACGCGTCCTGGCTAGAGCGAGCAACCAAACCATGAGTGAAGCACGATTCGAGTTAATGGCCACTGATGGTGCGGCCCGGCGCGGGCGACTGCACACGGCCCACGGAGTTGTCGACACGCCTGCATTCATGCCCGTGGGCACGGCCGCCACCGTGAAGGGTATGTTTACCGACGCCGTAGCCGCCACCGGTGCTCAAATGATTTTGGCAAACACCTATCACCTCATGCTGCGCCCGGGGGCTGAGCGCATTGCAAAATTTGGCGGCGTACGTCAATTCATGGGTTGGACTGGCCCGCTGCTCACCGACTCTGGCGGCTATCAGGTGATGTCGCTATCCAAGTTACGCAAAATCGACGGCGGCGGGGTGACGTTCCAATCACACATCGATGGCTCAAAGCATTATTTGTCGCCGGAACGTTCGATTGAAATTCAGCACCAGCTCGATGCCACCATCACCATGGCGTTTGATGAGTGCACGCCCTACCCGGCAACAAAAGACGAAGTTGCCGAGAGCATGCAGCTTTCGATGCGCTGGGCCGAACGCAGCAAGACGGCGTTTAAGGCGCGTGAGGGTTATGGCTTATTTGGCATTGTCCAGGGTGGCATTCATGCCGACCTGCGGGCTGAATCTGCCGCCAAACTCAAAGCCATCGGGTTTGATGGTTATGCCATTGGCGGCCTCGCGGTGGGCGAAGGGCAAGACTTGATGCTGGCAACGCTCGATGTCACCACGCCGCATCTGCCCACCACCCACGCGCGCTACCTCATGGGTGTTGGCAAGCCTTTGGATATTGTTGGCGCCGTCGTGCGCGGCGTGGATATGTTTGACTGTGTCTTGCCCACGCGCTCAGGGCGCACCGCGCAAGCCTTTACGAGTTTAGGGCCTTTAAACTTACGCAATGCCAAACACGCCGATGATCCAAGGCCTTTGGATGAAACCGTCAACTGCCCGGCCAGCCGCAATTTTAGCCGCGCCTATTTGCACCACTTGATTCGCAGCGAAGAAATACTGGGGCTGATGCTGCTCAGTTGGCACAATGTTGCGTTCTATCAACATTTCATGGCGCAGTTACGCAATGCCATCGCCTCGGGAACGCTTCAAAGTTTTGTTCAGCAGTTCACCGACGCCCAAGCAGGCGGCGATGTCGCCGAGTAAAGAGACCATCCGTCATTTCGCGCTTGATCTCGGCTTTGATGTCGTGCGCTTCACAGCCGCCGCCACATCGCACCAAACCCAAAACCGCTTGCGCTCATTCCTTGGTCAAGGACTGCACGGCGATATGGCGTGGATGAGCGACACCGCCGAGCGGAGGGCTGACCCGCAAGTGTTGTGGCCAGATGCAAGGTCGGCGGTCGTGGTGGGGCTCAACTACGCACCCGACTGTGACCCGCGTGATTTGCTGCAGCAGTCTGATCGTGGTGCCGTCAGTGTGTATGCGCGCAACAAAGATTATCACGATGTGCTGAAAAAAAAGTTGCGGCGGCTGGCGACGTGGTTGCATCAAACGTCGCAGCATGAGGTCAAACTGTTTGTCGACACCGCGCCGATAATGGAAAAACCTTTGGCGCAGGCTGCCGGCGTGGGGTGGCAAGGAAAGCATACCAATCTTGTCTCGCGCGAATTTGGCTCTTGGCTGTTTCTGGGCGAGGTTTTTACCGCCCTTGATATCGAGCCGGACGCGCCCGAGGTGGATCATTGCGGGGCATGCCAGCGCTGCCTCAATGTTTGCCCAACGAATGCTTTTCTCAACGAATACCAAATCGATGCGCGCCGCTGCATTTCGTACCTGACGATTGAACACAAGGGTCACATTGCGCGCGAGTTGCGCCCGCTCATGGGCAATCGCATTTATGGTTGCGATGATTGCTTGGCCGTGTGTCCATGGAATAAATTTGCACATGCAACGCGCGAGCCCGACCTGGTGCCGCGTGCTGCACTGCTTGCGCCGCGATTGGCAGAATTGGTGGCACTTGATGATGCGAGTTTTCGCTCGTTCTTCTCGGGCTCACCCATCAAACGCATTGGACGAAATAGGTTTGTGCGCAATGTGCTGATCGCTATTGGCAATAGCGCTCAGCCAGGCATGTCGGTGCATGCCGCTCGTTTGCTGGCCGATGAGTCGCCGCTTGTCCGGTTGGCCGCCGTGTGGGCTTTTAAACAGCTTTCGTCGACCGCGGAGATTGCAACAATGCGCAGCCAGTACCATCCAATAGAGATGGATGCCGATGTTGCCGCGGAATGGTTAGCCTAAAAGCGATTTCTGTTATGGCGCCGCCAAAGCGCGGGCCAATTGGCTCAAGGCTTCTTGGTGCTTTTCATTTCCAATCGCCGAGAAATTACGCGCCAACTCCAAACACATGCGCTGGCGTTGGCCCAGGTTGGCGTCTTCGTGGCCTTCAAGCCCTTCGTAGAAAAAGGTAATCGGCACATTCAACACACGAGAAATTTCGAAAAGCCGCCCGGCTGAAATGCGGTTGATACCGCGCTCGTACTTGTGTGCTTGCTGATATGTCACGCCAATCATGTCGGCCATTTGTTGTTGGCTTAAGCCCAACATGACGCGGCGTTCGCGAATGCGTAACCCGACATGCCGATCGATATCATTGGCCCGATTGGCGGGTTCGCTCCGCAACTGTGGCTCAATCATGTTCATTCAATTCCCCAACCCCTGGTGCTTAGTCCAGCGCGGCATTCAGCCCGCAATAGATCCGTCGTGTCTCCCCACGACGCATCCATCGGTTGAGAAATAACCCAGGGTTTGAGAAAATCTCGCACGGAGAATTGTATAAAATTGTACAAATATGTCGTTCAGGTCGAGAAATATTATTATATATCAATAACTTATATGGCTTTTCAGCTTCTCATCAACGCCTTGGCAAGAAAGACGTTCGAACGAAGGTGAATTGGAGCTATCGCCAAAAAGGCGAGTGAATATTGCCCCAGAATCGCTCGTCCGATTTTAGCTGCGATCTTTGGCGAGTTTGTCTAAGCGGGCCTGCATCGCATCAAGCTGCGTCTTCAAGGCATCGAGGTTGCCCGCATCTGGCGGAGGCGTGGTGGCGCTGGGCGATGCATCGGGCTTGGCTTGATTGGCAAAGGGGTTGAACATCTTCATGGCGTTCTCAAACATCGCCAAATTTTGTTTCCCCATCTCCTCCATGCCTTGCATGGGAAACAGTCCTTTAAAAGCATTCTTCATCACGCCGCGCATCTGCGCCTCGTTTTGCGAGAACGACTCCATGCTGTGTTCGAGATAGCGCGGCAAAACGCCGCCCAGCGAATCGCCGTAAAAGCCTATGACCTGGCGCAGGAATTTAATCGGCAACAACGATTGGCCTTTGCCTTCCTGTTCAACGATGATTTGAGTGAGAACTGATCGCGTAATGTCTTCATTGGTTTTGGCGTCGGTCACAACAAAATCGACGTTCTGGCGCACCATGGCTGCCAAGTCTTCCAACGTCACATAGCTGGAGGTGGCCGTGTTATAGAGTCGGCGGTTGGCGTATTTTTTGATATTGATGACCGCGCTTTTGTCGCCGCTTGCGGTGCTGGTCGCATGTTCAGCCATGCCATCCTCGTTTGTTCGTTATTGTGCCTTAGATACTGAAATTGTGCTCTGCACAACCAGTACTGTCAAAGCCTTGGTTTTTGGCCTCCAAATTGAAGGTGCGCTGCCATAGGGCGCGACGAAAGCTTTGGGGCGGATTATAGTGAAGCGATGAGCGCAAGCCCGACCGACTATGATGCATTAGCCCGCCGCTATCTCGATTTGTGGCAGCAGGAAATGGCCAAATTGGCGCAAGATCCCCAATCAGCAGGTGCATGGGCCAATCTGTTTCAGGGTATGATGCAAAACGCTTCTGCGGCATGGGGGCCAGCTGCTAGTCCTTTTGCCGCCGAAATGAATTCGGGTCTCAACCATGGACGCACTGCCCCCTCAACCTCATCGACCGATACGACAACCCATGCGACTCGGGCCCCGTCCGCTGCCGCTCCACCTGGCGACGGAGGGCTGGCTATTGCAGATGTCCTTCGCCGGATTGATGCCCGCCTTGGGACAATCGAGCAAAGACTCGCCGCTCTCGAAGCCCATCCGCCAGCTCGCCGCCGAACACGCACACCAAAGCCCTGAGACCGACGCACGAGATTGGACAACACAACTTGATGCTGTTGCCTTTGTCGATGCGCTGACTCGCCAAGCCAAAGGACGAATGGATCGCCTCATCGCTGGTGTGACGGCGTATCAAAACCATTCCTTTCGGCGCACGCGCGTCGCGCCTCCGGCAATTTGGGCATCCGGTGCAGCAGCCTTGCGAGATTACGGCGGACCCATAGATGCCCCGGCCGTTGTGTTCGTGCCCTCACTGGTCAACCGCGCTTATGTTCTTGATCTCGCCGAAAATCGCAGTGTGTTGGAATCCGCTGCACATGCGGGCTTGCGCACATTTTTGCTCGACTGGGGCGAACCGGGCGACATCGAACGCAGCTACGGCATGGAACACTATGTCACGCGCGTCTTGATCCCGGCGCTCGAGCACATCGCCGCACTCACAAAATCAAAACCACGCTTGGCGGGCTATTGCATGGGCGGCACCCTGTCAGCGGCTGTGGCTGTGCTGCGCCCTGACGTGATCTCGGGGCTCGCGTTACTCGCGGCCCCTTGGGATTTCCATGTCGACAGTGCTGCGTCGCGCAGTTTCCTCACCTTATTCCGCCCGATGATCGAGGGCGTGATCGCCGCGCAAGGCTGTGCGTCGGTAGACTTTTTGCAAGCGATGTTCGCTTCGCTTGATCCCACATTGGTAGGCCGCAAGTTTCGAGGCTTTGCTGCGCGCGACATGAACACCGATGCGGCGCAACGATTTGTAGAGTTGGAAGACTGGCTGAATGACGGGGTGCCGCTGGTCGAAAATGTTGCGCGCCAATGCCTCTTCGGTTGGTACGCCGAAAATCAGACGATGAAAAACTTGTGGGCGATCTCTGGCCAAACCATCGACCCGCGCAAAATTGCGGCGCCCACGTTGGCCGTTATTCCGTCGCACGACCGCATTGTCCCGCCCGAATCCGCCAAAGCGTTGGCAAAACTCATCCCGACATGCACCGCATTATCTATCGAACTTGGTCATATCGGCATGATGGCGGGCAGCAGCGCGCCCGAACTGCTTTACGCCCCACTAACCAAGTGGTTGAAAGATTTAGCATAACCGCTATGTCGCTATGTTGCGATGCAACATAATTCTTGCCCCGGCATAACGTCAGGCTTAGAACCGCCTCACCGTTTCACTGCCGAATGGAAATTCACCCATGTCCGATATCATTATTGTTTCAGCCACTCGCACCGCCATTGGTTCTTTCGGCGGTTCACTGGCAGGGCTTTCAGGAGCCGAGTTGGGCCAAGTGGTGATCACTGAAGCATTGAAGCGCGCAGGCGTCGCCGCGGCTGATGTCTCGGAAGTTATCATGGGCCAAGTGCTCACGGCTGCCACGGGCCAAAACCCAGCGCGTCAGGCATCGATCAAAGCGGGCGTGCCGAAAGAAGTCTCGGCCATGACCATCAATCAGGTGTGCGGTTCGGGGCTGAAAGCCGTTGCGCTAGGTGCGATGTCGATCAAGGCCGGTGATAGCGCCATTGTCATTGCCGGCGGCCAAGAGAGCATGAGCCTCTCCCCGCATGCCATGATGTTGCGCAACGGCGTGAAAATGGGCGACGCCTCCATGATCGATACCATGATCAAAGACGGTCTGTGGGATGCCTTCAACGGTTATCACATGGGCACGACGGCCGAGAACATTGCCGAGAAATGGCAACTCACGCGCGCCAAGCAAGATGAATTTGCAGCCACCTCGCAGCAACGTGCCGAAGCGGCCATTAAGGCCGGCAAGTTCAAAGATGAAATTGTGCCCGTCACAATCACCGTGAAAAAAGAGCAAAAGCTATTCGAGCTCGACGAATACGCGCGCGCCGGCACAACGGCTGACGCGCTGGGAAAATTGCGCCCGGCTTTTTCCAAAGAAGGCACAGTCACGGCGGGCAATGCCTCGGGTCTGAACGATGGCGCCGCCGCGGTGGTGTTGATGTCCGCCGCGGAAGCCGCCAAGCGCGGGCTGACACCGCTTGCACGCATCGCCAGTTGGGCGCAAGCGGGCGTCGATCCGGCCATCATGGGCACGGGCCCAATACCAGCCTCGAAAAAAGCGTTAGAAAAAGCCGGCTGGAAAGTCGCCGACTTGGATTTGATTGAAGCCAACGAAGCCTTCGCCGCGCAGTCACTTGCGGTGTGTCAGGACCTCGGTCTCGACCCGGCCAAAGTGAACGTCAACGGCGGGGCCATTGCGCTGGGCCATCCCATCGGTGCGTCGGGTTGCCGGGTGCTGGTGACGCTGCTGCATGAAATGCAAAAGCGCAGTGCCAAAAAAGGCCTGACCACGCTGTGCATCGGCGGCGGCATGGGCATTGCGATGTGTGTGGAGCGCGCTTAAGCCACCGCTTCCGCAATTCTCCGTCCACTCATCCCCCACAATCGCGCACCAAGCACAACAGCGGCGATGGCGAGCGACAATGCTAGCCCCCACCACAGCCCGACCGCGCCCATGTCCATGGGGAACGCCAGCACCCATGCGATAGGGAAGCCCAGGCCCCAGTAGCCGGCGGTCACCAACATCATCGGCACGCGCGTATCTTTGTAACCGCGCAAGGCGCCCGCTGCGATGCTTTGGAATCCGTCGAACACCTGGAACAGCGCAGCAATCACCAACAGCTTGGCGATCAGCGCAATCACCTCGGCATCGCTGGCGATCGTTGGGTCGAGGTTAAACAGCAGCGCGATGTGGCGCGGTACGCTGAACATCACCACCGCCATAGCCGCCATAAACGCCACACCCAACATCAACGCGACCATAGCGGCCTGACGTGCGGCCACGGGCGCTTGTGCGCCTAAGTGGAACCCCACACGCACATTCACAGCCTGCGAAATCGCAAGCGGTACCATGAATGTGAGCGATGCCACGTTGATGGTCACGTTATGGGCGGCCAGAGCAGTGGTGCCCATCAGGCCCATCAACAATGCCGAGCCCATAAACAAAAAAATCTCGACGCCGAACGTCACAGCAATGGGCCAGCCCAAGTTTGCTAACTCAGCGGTGAGTTTCCAATCCAAGGGCCCACGCACCTTGTGCGCGCGCAGATCGGGTGTAATGCGAATCGCCACGGTCATGGCCGCGCACATGCCCCAAATGGTGATCGCAGACGCTGTCGCCGAACCCATCAGGCCCAACTCGGGAAAACCCCAAAGCCCGTGAATCAACGCATAGTTCAGTGTACCGTTGGTCAGCAGCGCGCCAAAGCCAATGATCATCACCGCACGCGGATGGTTCATCGCCGTCAGGTAGCTGCGTTGCACGGCGAGGAACATTGACGCTGGTGCGCACAATGTGAGGATCTGCACATAGCCCGAAACGTCGTGCGCCAGCATGGCCGGTTGGCCCATCGCGAGAAGCACCGGCTCGGTGAACCAAAAGGCGGGCATCATCACTGCAGCGATCATGATCGCCAGAACGAATCCTGAGCGCACAATCGGCGCAATTTTTTCAAGCTGCTGCGCACCCCGTGCATGGGCCACCAGAATGCCTACGCCCACCAGCGCGCCTTGCAATACAGCCCCGGTGGCAAAGAACAGGCCGGAGCCTAGGCCACCTGCTGCTAAGGCATCGCGGCCCAATGCGCCGACCATGATTGTGTCGGTGATGCCCATTCCCACTTGCGCCAATTGGGCCACGGCCAAGGGCAGCGCCAATCGCAATGTGGCGCGAGTTTCTTGGCTGAATCGGAGGGGAGTGTGTGGGGAGGCTAACATCGCGCGAGTCTTTCGTTCAGGGCCTTCAAGCGGCTCCTGTCGGAAGACCGCGGCAATCAGGTGGTTTTGGGCGAGGGTGACGTCGATGCGACGCTAAGTCTGCACATCACACAGGTGGCGTGTTGCGGTACGAAAATCGTAATCATGTGTCGCCTCCTGGTCTGACCGTTGTGAACGTGAGGTTTAAGCGGGCCGTGTCTTATGGCGCGCGCTGGCCAAAGTCAATACGTCAGGTTGTGAGATTGCGCTGTTGCACCGCTTCACTGTGTTGAACCTGCGCCGTATCATTCATCCCAGATCACATCATGGAGGGGATAACCATGGCGGACTCACGAGTAGCAATTGTCACAGGTGGAACGCGCGGCATTGGTAAAGCCATCAGCGTAGCGTTGAAAAACGCCGGACATAAAGTGGCGGCGAATTATGGCGGCAATGACGAAGCTGCCAAAGCATTCACCGTCGAGACGGGCATTGCCGCATACAAATGGGACGTCGGCGATTTCAAAGCCTGCCAAAACGGCGTGACGTTAGTGACCAAAGATTTGGGGCCCGTTGATATTGTTGTGAATAACGCTGGCATCACGCGCGATGCCACCATGCACAAAATGGGCTTCGAGCAATGGCAAGAGGTCATCAACACAAATCTAGGCGCATGTTTTAACATGTGCCGTGCGGTGATTGACTCTATGCGTCATCGTGGCTTCGGGCGGATCGTGAATATTGGATCGATCAATGGGCAGGCCGGCCAATACGGCCAAGTGAATTACGCCGCCGCCAAATCAGGTATTCACGGCTTCACCAAAGCGTTGGCGCAAGAGGGGGCGGGCAAAAACATCACTGTCAATGCTATCGCGCCGGGCTATGTGGATACCGATATGGTGCGCGCCGTTCCGCCGCCAGTGCTGGAAAAAATTATCGCTCGCATTCCCGTGGGCCGCTTAGGCCGCGCCGAAGATATCGCGCGCGGGGTAATGTTTTTGGTGGCCGACGATGCTGACTTTATTACAGGTTCGACCATGTCGATCAACGGCGGGCAACATATGTATTAAGTACATTCAGCCGTGGATAAACAAAAAAGCGGAGATCTGTGGATCTCCGCTTTTTGCTGATTCGAATGTGAAAATGATTTAGCCAGCCGCGACGCGGCGCGCTTTGTGCTCGATCAGGCCCATCTTGCTAGCGACGTCTTTGAAAATCGCCACCACTTCGCGCAGTTGTTCTTCGGTATGCGCGGCGCACAGGCTGCAGCGCAACAGCGAGTAGCCATAAGGTGTGGCCGGCGGCAAAGCCAGGTTCACATACACGCCCGCTTCAATCAGGCCGCGCCAGAAGGCCACAGCCACTTGCGGGTCGGGTGCGACAACGGCAACGACTGGGCTGACGTCACTGGCGAGCTTGAGGCCAATTTCAGACAAGCCGTTATGCAAAATCTTGGCATTGCGCATCAGGCGCGTGCGTAGCGCGCCGCCTGATTTGACGAGGCCAAGGTTCACGCGCGCCGACGCCACAACAGAAGGCGGCAGCGAGGCGGTGAAAATATACGCGCGGCAAACAAGGCGCAGCATCCCGAAATCGGGATAGCTGGACACCACAAAGCCGCCGACGGTTCCAACAGATTTCGAGAACGTGCCGACGATAAAATCAACGTCGTCTTCGCAGCCTACTTCTTCGGGCAAGCCGCGGCCATAACGGCCCAGAACGCCCATCGAGTGTGCTTCGTCGCTGAGGAGATACGTGTTGGTGTATTTCTTTTTGACGGCGACGATCTCGGCCATCGGAGCTTTGTCGCCCAGCATCGAGTAGATGCCTTCAATTACGATCAGCTTGTTGCCGGGTTTATCGGCCAAACGCGCCAAGCGTTTATCTAAGTCGGCAGCGTCATTATGCTTGAAGCGAATGATCTCGGCTTGGCTGGCACGCACGCCGTCGTAAATCGAGGCATGGCAATCGGCATCCATCAGGATGTAATCGCCGGGGCCCATCAGTGTCGACAGGACACCCGCATTGGCCAAAAAGCCGGTCGAAAAAACAATGGCGTGGTCTTTGTTAAAGAACTCGCACAGTGTGGTCTCAAGTTCTTTGTGGCCCGCATAGGTGCCGTTTGCCACACGTGAGCCAGTGGTCCCGGTGCCAAAAGCATCCAGCGCATCATGCGCGGCTTTCAAGGCTTCGGGCGCGAAGGTCAGGCCCAGATAATTGTTGGTGCCGCACAAGATGGTGCGACGATTGCCGATAATCGCCTCGGTCTGAGAAATGACCTGATCCATCTTCACTTGGAAGGGGTCTGCGCCGTCGCCCGCCAGAATTGCGTCGCGTTGCGCCATCAGGTTCGAGAAGCGATCAAAAATACCAGCCATGGGCGAATTCCTTTTGTGTCTTGCTCAGTGAACCGGCCAGCCTTGAGGTGTTAACCCCGGTCGGCCTTGACGATCTTTTCCACAGCAACGGCGAGTTCGTGGATGGTCGTGATATCGGGCAACATGTTCATGGGCACCGAGATATCAAACCGGTCCTCGACCGTGGCTACGAACTCCATCACCACCAAGGAATCGAAGTTCAAATCTTCGCTGAACCGGGTCCCAGGCTTGAGGTCTACTCCGGTTTTGTTGAAAGGGGTCAGAAGTTCATGCAGCGCTGTGACCGTCTCGGAAGAAGGTTCACCGTTCACCGTCATAACCGTCAAAACCAGTTCAACTAAAACCAACGTCGGGATGGCGTTTTCTTGTCTCGCAACTGCGAACGCCTTGGCTCGACCCCCCTATTGGGCGGGAATGAAGGAAAAATGACAAATCAACTCAGCTGTAACTCTTTAACAAGCCTTGTGAAATTGCCCAATTCACGGTGTTTTTGAACCCGTCTTTGATGCCCCAACGAGGGTTCCAGCCTGGTACCGTGGGGCCACGGGCGACCCAGTCGGGGTGCAGGAGTTCTGGGATTTTATCCCAACTCAAAGTTGATGATTGCTGGGTCATTTGCGCGAAAACAGAGCCAGCCGCACCAGCCAGATATAGCGCCGCGGCGGGAATCGCGAACAGCTTCGGTTTGGTTTGCAGCGCCGCGCCAGCTGCGGCCACCACGCCAGGCCAGTCATGACCGCCCGGTTGGCCGTCGTCGATCTCCAATGGTTCGCCTGGGTCATCGCGAAGCGGTAGCAGGTTCAAAATGGCACTCACGAGGTCATCGACATGAATCAGCGACAGTCGCGCATGCCGATGGGGCGGGGCGATGCCAAAACCACGCGCGGCCAGTAGGAAGATTCGCAATGTCTCTTTGTCACCGGGCCCATACACGGCGGGCGGACGAATGATGCTGATCGACATTTTGCTGGTGAAGGGCCGCAGCGCCTTTTCGCTCTCTCTTTTACTCAGGGCATAATTCGACAGGCGCGGCTCTCGCGCAGCTAAAGACGACACATGAATGAAGCGCGGCGGCTCGGCCTGCGCGGCGGCGATTTTTGCCAGTCGTCGCGTGCCTTCAGCGTTGTCGGCCAAGAACTGATCCCGGTTGAGGGCTTTAATGGCGCCAGCCAAATGAATCACGGCATCGCACCCGCTGACAAAATTTTGCAGTTGGGCCTCATCGCTCAGTGAACCTGAGACCCAGCTTAATGTTCCCGGCAAATCATCGTTGGGCAAGCTCGGCGCCCGCCGCGACAAGGCTTTGACGTTGGCGCCATCGCGTCGCAACGCCCGAACTAAATGCGTTCCGATAAATCCGGTGGCGCCGGTGACGCCAATAGTGGCCGTGACGTTGGTCACATCAACCATCAAGCGCGGTGATCTCACCGACTTCGAACATGGTTTTCGCTTTGCCGCGCGCAAGTTTTCCCGACGTGGTCTTGGGCAAGCTTCGGGGCGCCACTAATACGACATCGCAGACAATGCCCACAGCTTCTTGCACGCGAGCCTTGACGTCGGCGATGAGTTTCCCGCGCTCTTCAATGTTGCCCGGGCGACATTGCACTAAAATTGTCGGCTTCTCGACACCTTGCGCATCGACCAACACAATCGCTGCTGAATCGCCCGAGCGCATGCCATCCATATGCTCGACGGTCCATTCAATGTCTTGCGGCCAAACGTTGCGGCCGTTGACGATCATCATGTCTTTGGCCCGCCCGACGATGAACAGCTCCGCACCCAGCCAGTAGCCCAAATCGCCAGTGTCCAACCAACCGCCGTTCACAGCATCGGCCGTCGCATCGGGGTTGTTATAATAACCGGTCATCACGCTGGGGCCGGCGACATAGACACGGCCAATTTCGCGTTGGCCGAGCACGCGCCCATCATCGACATCACGTATTTCGACTTTGTGCCCTTTAATCACCTCGCCGCAGCCGACAAAGGTTCGTCCCGTGGGCGAGCCGTCATTTGGAACCGGCGTGGCCTGATGAGTCGCCAACCCATCTTTAGCAATGTGATCAAGCGTCATGCCCACCATGGGCCGCGAGAACGACACGCCCAACACGCATTCGGCCAAGCCATAGCTGCCGTTGAATGCCTTTTCCGACATGCCGTAGGGTTTAAATGTCTCGGCAAACAATTTCATGACTTGCGGCTTAATCATCTCGCCGCCGATGCCGGCAATGCGCCAACGCGACAGATCAAGGCCGAGCGAGCCTTCGGGCATGGTTTGCACACGCCGCGCGCACAACTCGTAGCCAAACGATGGCGAGAACGACATGGTGCCCTGGTTCTCGCTCATCAGGCGCAGCCAGGTGAGTGGGCGGCGGGCAAAATCTTCGGTGGCGAGATAGTCGGTGGACGTTTGTGAGGTCAGCACGGCCAGCATAAAGCCCACCAGGCCCATGTCGTGGAAGAATGGCAACCATGAGACTGCGCGTTGCCCGGCAAAATTTTCCACCGCGTAACTCATGGCGGAACAGTTTTTCAGCAAGCTATCGTGCGTGACACATACGCCAGTGGGAAATCGCGTCGAGCCTGAGCTGTATTGAATGTAAGACAAGTCATTGGCGCGTGGCGTGTGCAGTTTGCCGTTGCTCTCGGTCCACGCAGCAACATCATCATAAGTGCCGATATGGGCTAACTCGCAACCTGCTGCGGCCTCTTGGATGAGGGGCAAATAATCGGGCGGCCCGAAAATCATGCGTGGTGTCGCCGACTGAACTTGGTTGCGAATTTGCGCAATGTACCCTTCGCGCCGACCAAAAGCCGTCGGCAGCGGCATGGGCACAGGAATGATGCCGGCGTATTGGCAGGCGAAGAAATGCACCAAAAACCCAGTTGTGGTCGCCGCCAATAGTGCCACCCGATCTCCCGGCTTTAGGCCCGCCGCGGATAACTTCACAGCGTGAACCACAGCGCGCGCACGCAGCTCGCGGAACGGCAGCACAGTGGCCAAATCACCACGGGCGGAATAAAAATTAAAACCGGTGTCGCCCTTGGCGGCATAGTCCAACGCTGCCGGCAGCGTCTCGAATTCGGCCAGGATCTTGGGCAGTGCGGTATTGTCTGTGGGCGTCGGTCGCAGCGGCGCCGAGGCTGACGGAGCGGATTGCGGCATGGCCGCGTTTCTCTACACTGGGCTGTACGGGGTCAACTCACCGAGTGTAACATTTGTTGCAGAAATAATCACACCCAGCCTTCTTGGCGGTTGTGCGAACACCAAAGGGGGACATCAAAATGCAAATAGATCGCGCGTTTGTGCGGCTGGGCGAGGGGCTGGTTCATTATCGCAGTTGCGGAAGCGACCAAGGCCGTGCGCCGCTTTATATGATCCATGCTTCTCCAGCTTCCGCAGAGCCACTTGTCGGCCTGATGGGCGTTCTGGGGCAAACCCGGCGTTGCATTGCGCCGGACACACTCGGGAACGGAGATTCTGCCGCGCCGGCATTGGACTCGCCGGATATGGATTACTACGCCGACAGCGTGGCGCGCATTCTCGACAAGCTCAAACTCGATAAAGTCGATGTATATGGCAGCCATACCGGGGCGCACATCGCGTGCGAATTGGCGATCCGCCATCCGAGCCGCGTGCGCAAAATTGTGTTCGATGGCATTGGCATGTTCAGTGCTGAAGACCGTGTGGATTTCTTGGCCAACTATGCGCCTCGAATGCAGGCCGACGAGTTCGGACGGCAATTCACCTGGGCGTGGCATTTCATTCGGGATCAAATGCTGCACTTCCCCTATTTCCGCCGCACACCTGCGTTCCGACGCGACCAACCCATGGCATCACCAGAGGTGTTGCATCGCATCGTGGTCGATGTGCTCAAGTCATTGACGACCTATCATAAAGGCTATCATGCCGCGTTTCGGCACAAAGACGCTGAGCGCATCCCGCTGATCGGATGTCCGGTGTTTTGCATCGCCAGCACCGACGATCCGCTGCAAGAAGGTGTCGACCGTGCCCATGCGCTGGTAAAAACCGGCGCCAAAGCCATTGTGCCAAGCGAGCGCACGCCAGAGGGCCTGAATAAAAAAGGGGCTGCGGTTGTTGCGTTTCTCGATTCATAAGGCCAAGCGATGAGTAATGAGATGAAGCGGAAAATCGACGCTGCCATTGCCAACGGGTATCGCATCGATATAGCGCCTTGTGCGGGCGTGGTGCGTGTCACCTGGCGCGGCCAAGTCATTGCCCAATCAAAGCGCGCGATGGTGCTGAATGAGACTCGTCACAATCCTGTGATCTATATTCCGCGCGAAGACGCGAACATGGCCATGATGGCGCGGAGCTCGCACGCCTCCCACTGCCCCTTTAAAGGCGATGCCAGCTATTTCAGTCTCGTTGATGGTGCGACTCGCGCTGAAAACGCCGTGTGGTCATACGAAACGCCGATCCCCGAAGCTGCAGGCATTGCCGGGCACCTTGCCTTCTATACGAAGGCCATGGGCGCATCCTTTGGCATTGAGGTCGAGACGCTAGGGGCTGCGGTCACAACGCTGTGATTGGCTGTTTGGGGCTTCAAGGTGTTTACTGGTCTTCAATCTCGGGCACCTAGGATGATGCTCTCTTAAATTTGAAATTGGCCTTGATGTCTGCACCCACCCTCCGCCGCAATGTGCTTTCTAGCTTGGTGCTGGCCGCCGCAGGTGCCGCATGCCTGGTTGCTAGCCCGTCTCAGGCGCAAGATCAGTCCAAAGCTGTCAAAGGCAAAGAGAAGTGTTTTGGCGTGGCCAAGGCTGGTGAAAACGGCTGCCAGTCGATGAGTGGGGCGCATACCTGTGGCGGTTGCTCGTTGGTCGACTACAGCGGCGAGAACTGGAAGTGGGTGCCCATGGGGACCTGCATGAAAATGGGCGGCCAGCTGCAGTCGTTTGATGGATTCGGCAAGCTTGCCGCCATGACGCCCACCCCCAAGAACCGCTAACGGTTTATCCTGCGTTGCGATATCTCGCGTTTGTGATGCAAAAATGTTTTGTTTTTGGGGGCATCACAAAACTTTGATTCGAGACGCCCTTGTGTTCTCCTGTAACAATGTCACCGCCGCGCGCCGGACAGATCACCGTTCGATACAGCGCAGGCCGGCGCGCCAATGCTCGCTGCCATCACTTTTTGCTAACACAGGAGACTTCGATGTCTGAACTCAATCTGAAAGCCTTTGCTGCCGCCGTCGCTGGCGCAGTTGCTGTTGCCTCGTTTGCCGCGCCGTCATTCGCTCAAGGCATGGGTGGCGATACCAAAGGCAAAGAAAAGTGCTACGGCGTTTCTAAGGCTGGCGAAAATCAATGTGCCGCGGCCAACGGCGCGCATAGCTGCCAAGCGCAGTCCAAAGTTGATATGGACGGCAACGAATGGAAATACGTCGAAGCTGGCTCTTGCGCCAAAATGGGTGGCAAAACTCAAGCTTTCCAAGGCAAAGGCATGATGCCGGAGAAGAAGGGCGGTTAAATCTGCACCTTTTCTGATGAGATACGAGACGCTTTCGTGAAAGATCACTTATGACTGCGTCTCACACAATCACTGCAAGCCCGATTTCTGCAACCGCAGGAATCGGGCTTCGTCTTGCGCACTTAAGCGACGTTGCGCGTCAAGCTGACGATGCGCCGCGCTCTGCATCGTGGTTCGAGATTCACAGCGAAACATTTTTGAATGCGGGCGGTGCTCGGCTTGCAATGTTACAAGATGTGCGCCGTCGTTACGCCCTTAGCTGCCACGGTGTTGGGTTGTCGTTGGGCTCGGCGCAGGGGCTAGACCCGGCGCACCTCAAACGACTCAAACACCTATTTGATCGCGTCCAACCGTCGCTGATTTCCGAGCACTTGGCGTGGTCGGTGGTTGATGGCGCGTATCTCAACGATTTATTGCCGCTGCCTTATACCGATGAAACGTTGGCTATCGTCAGCGCAAATGTGTCGCGCGCCCAAGATTTTTTTGGGCAGCGCCTGCTTGTCGAAAACCCATCTTCCTATCTCAGTTTCACAGCGTCCAGCATGCCCGAGTGGGATTTTCTAGCCCGGCTTGTCAAAAACACCGGCTGCGGATTGCTGCTTGATGTCAACAACGTATTCGTCAGCGCCGCCAACAATGACTTCAGCGCCGCACAGTATTTGTCGCAGGTACCAGCCGATGCCGTGGCCGAAATTCACCTCGCAGGCCATAGCGACGAAGGCCAAGGCGACGCCCGCGTGCTGATTGATACGCATAGTACCTATGTGTGTGACCCGGTGTGGGATTTGTACCGCGCGACCGTCGGTCGTATTGGCGCGCGCCCGACGTTGATTGAGTGGGATATGGATATTCCTGCGCTCTCAGAATTGCAAAACGAAGCGGCGCGCGCACAAACGATTATGGATGGCCTCAAAGCCTCGGAGCGCGCCGATGTGGCTTGAGGCACAGCGAGCGTTCCAATCCACCGTCGTTGGTACGAACGATACGATTGCGCCGCATGTTCGCGCCGCATATGGCCCCCTGGCAAACCGAATTGCGGTCTATCGCAACACTGTTCAGCAAAGCTTGATTGATGTGTTGGCCACCGCATTCCCCGCCGTTCAGCGAATTGTCGGTGCCCGGTTTTTTGCAGCCCTTGCGCGCGACTTTGTACGCACGCGACTGCCAGACGTTCCACAGCTTTCAGTCTATGGCGTCCACTTTGCCGACTTTATCGCATCTCATGAGCATATTCGTGATCTTCCGTACTTGGCCGATGTTGCCCGGCTCGAATGGGCGCGCGGCGAGGCTTACTTTGCGGCCGACGCCCCTGTGTTTGATCCGGCCGTGTTGGCAACGCTTGAACCCGAACAGCTTGCATCGCTGAAGCTAAAGTTACATCCAGCCACACGCCTCATCGCTTCGCGCTATCCCATCCATCGCATCTGGGCCGTCAATCAGCCCGATGTCACCGAGGTGCCGGCTATTGATATGAGCATTGCTGAAAATGTGCTTGTGTCGCGCCCCGCTTACGACGTGATCATCCGCTTCGTTCCGTCCGCCGATGCGACTTTCGTACAAGCATTCAGTCAGGGTCGCTCATTGGGCGAGGCGGCCGCAGAAGCCATGGGCTCCCACCCTGAGTTTGATCTGCAGACCGCACTGCAGAATCATTTTATCCACGGTACGTTCGCGAGCATGGCCGCCGCATAGTGCCGCTATGTCGCGGCCTTTTGCGGCGCGATGCGCGGAACTTCAGGAAACACCCATCCCGATGCTGTTTTGCGCCGCGCCGGTGATGGAATCATCAAAGGTTTGTTATCGCGGGCCAGATCTTGCGTGGCCTTGGCATCGATCTGCCAGCCTTTGTCACGCAGGCTGCGAAGAATGCGATGGAACGCGCCGACTAAGTGATCGTGTTCGGTTTGTACTTCCCAGTCGCGCGCCGCGGCCGATGACTTGGGATAAATCTCTTCGCAAATTTTGCGGTCCTCACGCATCGCGCGTTCGTTGCGCTTGATGTTCGTTTTGTCGAAGAAGCTGGGCTTCATAAAGCTGCGGAAGAACAACAGCCGGCCTTGCACATGGTGATCGTCGATGGGCGTCGAGAAATTATAAAATACAAAGTGCATCTTCGAGCCGACACCGCCAATAAACACCTTCACGTTCCGGCAGAACCCGGGCAGCTTGAAAGACAGGTAAGAGGGCACGCCCTTGCCTTCCTTGCGCAAGAAGCGCCACAAACCGCGATTGGGCTGTGACTTGGCAATGATGTGGGTGTTAAAGCCGCTATCGGTATAATCCTCAACGACGTGGTCGGGCGGGCGGGCGCGGTGTTCCTCGCCCCATGCGCCGTGGACAAAATGCGAATGCACGTAATCGAGGTCAATCTCAATCGCGCGTTCGAAATTGCAGTTCCATATTTCATCGAAATCAATTTGCCGATAGTTGTGATCACCAACCTCGGGGATATTGAACGGCGGTGCGGCCGCATCGACATCGTCGCCTAAAAATACCCAGATCAGGCCGTTTTGTTCCAGCACGGGATAGGAATCAACCTTGGCTTGGGGCAATTCAACGTGACCTGGCTCGCTTTGCGCCGGAATGCGCACACAATTACCCGAACGATCAAATCGCCAACCATGATAGGGGCACGCCACGGTGCCGTCGTCGCGGCACTTGCCGCCCGCCAAATTTGCACCGCGATGGGGGCAAACGTTGCTCAGACATGCGGCCTTGCCCTGCTGGTCACGGAACAACACAAAGTCGCAACCCAGCATCCGCACTTTCAGCGGTTCTGTTCTCAAATTGGCGCTACGCTCGGCGACGTACCAAACATTGGTGAACATGACGCGCGCTCCAGTCCGTTTGTTTCTAGCTCGAGCTCTTCACCGGGAATGCCCAAGCTTTGCTGATCTTGCCGTCTTTGAATTCGTAGACGCCCAGCGTAATTTGAACCTTCCGCCCCTGCGGAGTGTCGAAGCTATCCTTTTCTTCGGCCACAATGTAGTTCCCCACCACCATTGTCCGGTCAACGGTTGAACCGGCGTAGGGCACAGCCTTGAAAAATGCAGCCATGCGCTCGGCCACCTCGGCCTTGCCCGAGGCTGATCTAACCGCGCTGCCATCGTCTAATATGCGAAACCAACCATAGTCATCGGTTAGTTCGGCGGTCATGGCGGTCACATCTTTGCGCGTGAAGGCCTCTCGTTGGCGTTGCACAACGGCTGCGAAATCATCCATTGGTATTCCCCCTCTGCCACATTGCAATTCAAACAGAATACCGCATGATCGGCATAGCGATATGGTGGACTTCAGGGGGGATACATGAAAATCGCCATTTTGGGGGCGGGTGGCATGACCGGCGAGCGCTTAATCGCCGAAGCGCTCAAGCGCGGCCACAGCGTTATCGGGCTCGCGCGTACGCCGGCCAACATCAAGGGCGACCCTGCGCGGGTGGAGAAAATTTTTGGCGACGGGTTTGATCGCAACTCTGTCATCGCAGGCCTCAAGGGTGCGGATGCAGTGATCACCACGATTGGCAAGCGTGATCTTTTCGATAAGCGCTATTGGTTAAACACCGAAGCACATCGCAACGTGCTGGATGGCATGATGCAACACAGCATCAAACGTTTGGTGGCGATTTCATCGTTTGGTGCTGCGTTAGATATGACGCGGCCTGGTATTCGTCGCAAAATTTATCTCTATCTGCGGCGGCGCTATTACGGCGACATGCAGGAGATGGAGCGCATGGTTATCGGCGCCGGGCTTGAAGGCGTCGTGGTCCGAGCGCCTATGCTCTATAACACGCCGCCCAAAGCTGCGTATTTTGTTGAGAAAGACCGCAACGTGCCAGGTGGGCGCAGTGTGTCGCGCGATGATCTGGCGGTCTTTGTGCTCGATTGCGCCGAGAAGCCCGATTACGTGGGGCATGTTGTCTCTCTGGCTGATCAACGCGATGGCGTCTGATACCAACCAAACATCCCGCCTGAGCTTGGCCCAGCAAATTGGCTGGGCGGCAGGCACACACGGCACCTCGACCATGATCGGGGTGCTGATCACCATCATGCTCAGCTATTTGACGACCGTGCTGGGCATCGAGGCGGCGATTGCCGGCGCCATCATTTTTGCCTCGCGTCTTTATGACTTGGTGATTGATCCTTTGATGGGTCACGTCAGCGACCGCACCGTTTCAAAGCTTGGTCGACGGCGCGTCTATTTGCTTTGGGGTGCGTTGGCCAGTTTTGTGACGTTCGTGTTGTTGTTCAATGTGCCCGATATCGCCGATGCAACGCTGCGGGTTGTGTATGTGGCCGTGCTGCTGTTTTTATTCAATACGGCTTACACGGTCTTCAACATCCCTTATCTCGCCATGCCAGCCGAGATGACCGAGAGCTATCACGAACGCACACTGTTGATGTCGTACCGCGTGATTTTTTTCACCACGGCCTCATTATTGATTTTCTTGGGGACCGCGGCCCTCACCAAACAATTTGGCGTTCAAACCGGCTACAATCTATTCGGCTGGCTGATTGGCGGCGGTATGGCCATTAGCATGTTGGTGGCGTTTGCCAGTAGTGCTAAAGCGCCGCGCACAGACCGCACGGAAGACGTCAAGGTACCGCTGAGTTCGCAAATTCGTCTGGTTTTTGGCAATCGGCCGTTCACGATTTATCTTGGCGTGAAGCTGCTACAACTCACCGCGCAAGCCAGTTCCAACGCCGCGCTTTTGTTTTTCGGCGCCTACGTCATCAAAAACCAACAGGCGATGCTGATTGCCTTTGGCTCGTTCTTTCCGGTCGGCACGTTCCTCGCCATTCCGGCGTGGGTGTGGCTGGGCAAGCGCATTGGCAAACGCAATTCATTTATGCTCGCCGCAGTCATCTACTCCGCCGTCATGCTGACATGGCTGCTGGCTGGCGAAGGCGAGCCCATTTGGTCGCTCGGCTTGCGACTCACGCTACTCGGCGCCGCCGTGTCGGGCGTACTGGTCGCCGGGTTTGCGATTCTGCCTGATACGATTGAATATGACCGGCGCCGTACCGGCATTAATCGTGAAGGCGTCTATGCCGGGCTCTATTCGACCATGGAAAAAATGGCGGCTGCCTTTGGCCCGCTGATTTTCGGGGCATATCTCAGCTCGGCTGGGTTTCTATCCAGCCAAGGCGGAGAGGTTGTCGCCCAACCCGACGCCGCGGTGTCGGCCATCTACATCGGCATGGCGGTCATCCCCGCCATTGCCTCTTTGCTCAGTGCTGCGCTGTTAAGCTTCTACGATCTCAGCGAGGAAAAACTCAAAGCGACCGGTCCACGCAACTAGCGCAGTTTACTCGGCGGCAATGCGTTGATCGGACTCGGGCATCACCAAGCGCGGTGCTTCTGGGAACACCCAGCCTTTGGGGTCTTCGCCGCGCGCCGGGCTTGGAATCACGGCGGCCTTAATGCCCTTCATGGTGTCGTTGTAAAGCTTGCTGTCTAGGCCCCAGCCGCGCCGGTAAAGTTCTTCGCGCTTTTTGCGAAACGCCACCATCATCCCGTCAGACTGCACCGAATATTCATCCTGTACGCGCGTCGGCAATTCCATCGGCGCCAATCGTCCAATCACTTCTTGGTCTTGCTCGAAGATCTTCAGGTTGCGCCGGGTTGTGTCTTTGTCAAAAAACTTCGAGGTGAAGAAATTGCGAAGCAAAATCCAGTGTGTCAGCGTCGTGTTCTCGTCAATGGGCGTGTTCACGTCGATCAACACATTTGCCCATTTTGGTGTGATCTGCAGGCGCAGCACAATGCAAAGGCCGCCGATATGCCACTCCGGCGAGGCTGTCACATTCTCGCGCTCTGTGCGGCGAAGGTATTTCCATATGCCGCGATAAGCGGGTGGGCGCATGGCGATGCTGGCTTTGGCCGACCATTCGCTTTCTTCCATAACGTGATTCATGACCTCGGGCCGGTCCCGATCGCCAAACGAGGGATGCACAAAAGCCGCATGTCCAAAATCAACGCCGTTCTCGACCACGCGACCGTAGTTGGCTTTCCATAAAAATGTTCCGCGCACCGGGCGGCGCGTGGGATCGGTATATTCAGGAACAACCGGGATTGGCGGTCGTTGCGCTTCAGGCAGGTCGCCTAAGAACACCCACACCCAACCGTAACGTTCTTCCACGGGGTAGGAATCGACGCGCACTTTTTTCGGCACTCGTGCATCAGGGTGGGCGGGAATTTCGGCACACGCGCCGTCGCCCTTGTATCGCCAGCCATGGTAAGGGCACTCAAGGCAGCCTTTATGTATGCGCCCGTGCGAAAGTGAAGCGCCGCGGTGCACGCAAATATCACTGACGCAATTAATTTTGCCAGCGCCATCACGAAACAGCGCGAAGTCGTGGCCCAACATGCGAACCTGTTTGGGCTTGTCGTGCGGCACGTCGACAGCGTCGCAGGCCACGTACCACGTATTGATCAGCATGGTGAAACTCCCCGGGTGTAATGGACTTTATACGCTGGTCAGGGCCGTTCGGAGCACCCCAAAACCAGTTAATCCCCGAAGGGTGGTTAACCCGCGAGGTTAAAGCCGGTCTTGGCCAGGAGGACATAAAACTCGCGGATGGCCTTTTCTTTCTCGGCAGGGTCCGCGATGTCGATGGTGTACTCGCTTACGAAGTCCTTGCGGCGCAAATACCCCACCACACTATCGCGTGCGATGGACTTGGCTTTGCCTTCGGTCAAAACACCACCGGTGCAAAAGGTGACCAGTCGTTTGGCGCGCTCGCGGAACGCCAGAGCCTTGTCATCAATGCGCTCAATCACTTTGTTGGTGATGATATACTGCGATACGACTTCGTCGAACTTGTTTGCCAGTAGCGATTTCAAGGGTTCGTCGAGCTGCGAGTCCAGCACCAGGCGCTGCACTTGCGTGGCTTCTTGCAGGCGCGCTTTTTGTGTTGTGGCCTGGGGTGCAATCATCTGAATCGTGTTCAGTTGCCCGGCAAAGGTTTTAAGTTGCGTAATAATGGCATCTGTCAGGTTCGGGTCGCCTGCCGGGTCATACATGGCGATCAAGTAAACAAATTTACGCGTCGTCGATGACAGCTTATCGCGAACTTCTTCCATCGCTTTTTTGCGACCCGTGAGCCCGCCCAGGTTGATGAGCCGGGCCCAGCGGTCCGTGAGCCCAAAGGCCATGCTGCGACCGCCTGTCACGCCCTGATCCGAAACGACCCGGTTGAGGATTTGCAGGAACAACTCTTTGTCGCCAGCCGAGTCCTCGGCATTTGTCAGCCGGGTCGGGCCCTTCAGGTCACGTTCAATGCGATCGAACAATACTTTCTTGGTGCGTGGCAGCGTGTCAGCGGCAAACAACACATTCAGCAACGCCACAAGTTCTTCGGCGGCGAACTTGGTGGGCTGACATTTGCCCTCGACCAAATCGAGCATGCGCATTACCGCATCGCCCATATGCTTGGAGACGCCGATAACATCTTTTATCACGGTCTTGGCGACAAAAATGTCTGACATCATCTCGTCGACCATGTCACGCGCGCGCTGATCTTTCAGCGACTTGGCCATGGGCAGCAACTCGGTCATCTTGCCCAGCCAGCCCGTCCAATTCACCGAGGCGCGGGCCAAGGCCGTATTGGCCATGTACTGGCGTTCTTTCTCGTCAGAAATTTTGCTGTCGAGTTGCGCCCACACATCATCCAGCGACGAGCCCTTCAAGTCGGGCAGGGGCTTGTTGTCGATCTCTCGCGCCTTCTGCGAAATGCTCTCGATGGCGGCGTAGATGATGTCTTTGCGTTTGCGGCTATCTGTACTTGTGGCGCGTGCATGCAGCGATGCGATTTTATCGACCGCCGAGGGCACCATGCTGTCGAGGTTCAAGGCGCGCTTTAAGCTTTTGTGACTGTGGAGCATCTCGAAGGGCGTCATCTCTTGCTTTTCGAGATACTTCGAGAAAATTCGCGACATCACGGTGCGCGCCTGGGTCTCATAGTATTCCGAGACATTCTCGCACAGGGGGGCGTCATCGACGGCCGTGATGGTGAAATCTTCTGCCTTGTCGATTTCTTTCATCTGCTTGAAGATTTCGCTCTCGCGCCGATTGTCGTTGCCGAAAATCAGCTCTTTAACGATGCGAACGCCTTCAGTGGTTTTTTGCGTGAGAAGTTCGTCACATTTGCGCCGGGCAGACTCCTCCGTCGGCAGCACTTCATTGATGTGCCACTTGTTGCCCCGAAAGACCTGAACTTCAAAATTTGCGCGGCCGGTATTCATCCCGTCCGTCAACCCCATGCCCCGTGTGGAAGTGGCAATGTCGTAGCAAATTGTTAAAGATCGGCAAAGGGTTGTGGCCGCCTAAAACGGCCCCAAAAGCCTATTTTTCTGCAGTAACGTGTTTGAATTGCTCGCGGAGCTTGGTCTTTTGGATTTTGCCGGTGGGGCCGAGGGGAATTGCATCCACAAAGGCGATGCCATCTGGCAACCACCATTTCGGCACTTTGGTCTCAAGATAGGTGTTCATGGCCTCCAAACTGGGCTTTTCAGCACCTTTGGCCACACAAATCAGGTAGGGCCGTTCCAGCCATTTGGCATGGGGAATGCCGATGACGGCGGCATGGGCTATTAACGGGTGACCAAGGGCGGCGTTTTCCAGGTCTACCGAACTGATCCATTCCCCCCCCGATTTGATCACGTCTTTGGCCCGGTCGGTAATATGCATGTAGCCGTCGGCGTCGATGGTGGCGATATCGCCGGTGTCAAACCAACCATCGGCGGTCAAAGTATCCGAGTCGGATTTGAAATAGGATTTCGCGATCCACGGGCCCCGCACTTGCAAATGCCCGGGCGTTTGCCCGTTATGGGGAAGGAGCGCGCCCTCTGCATCGACGATGCGCATGTCAACGCCGTAAACAACGCGTCCCTGTTTTAGTTTTTGCGGCATCACGGCGGCACGCGGCCTGTCGAGAAACTTTGGCTTCAGCGTGTTGACCACACCCAAGGGCGACATCTCGGTCATGCCCCATGCATGATTCACTTGAATGCCAAACTCGGACTCATAGGCTTCGATCAACATTTCCGACGCTGCCGCGCCGCCAATCAAAATGCGTTTCAATGCTTTGGGTTTGCGGCCTCTTTCGCGCATGGTGGCTAGCAGGGCCATCCACACCGTTGGCACGCCCTGCGAACAAGTGACGTTTTCGCTATCCATGAGTTCAAATAAATTCGGCCCATCTAAATGCCGACCCGGCATAATCAATGTCGCGCCGCTCATAGGGCACGCGTAGGGCAGCCCCCACGCATTGACGTGAAACATCGGCACAATGGGCAATACGCGATCATGCACATCCAGCGCCATGGTTGCCGTCATGCAGCAAGCGAACGAATGCAGCACCAGCGAACGGTGGCTATACAGCACGCCTTTGGGGTGTCCTGTGGTGCCCGAGGTGTAACACAAAGATGCTGCGGTGTTTTCGTCAAACTCGGGCCAGTCGTAATTCTCGCTGTGCCCGGCGATCATCTCTTCGTAAGTGAGAACATCTGATAGTTCGGGGTGATTGGGCCGATGCGAGGCATCGGTCAACACCACGCGGGCCAGTAGGCTTTTGCTGCCTTTGCAGGTTTCGGCCACGGCATCGGCAAACGTCAGATCGAAAAACAACACGCGATCTTCGGCATGCTCCAGGATGTAGCGCATCTGTTCGGTCGACAGGCGCGGATTGATCGTGTGGCAAATGGCGCCGATGCCCGCGACGGCAAAATACAGTTCCATGTGTCGTGCCGTGTTCCACGCCAGCGTGGCGACGCGGTCGCCGGGTTTAATGCCTAACGCAATCAGTGCGTTGGCCAGTTGTTGCGTACGTCGCAACATGCTTGCGTAAGTCGCTCGATGGATCGGCCCCTCGACACTGCGCGTGATAATCTCTGTATCGGAATGGAAGTGCGCGGCGTATGTGAGCAGCGGCGCGACCAACAATGGTCGATCCATCATCAGCCCCGGGATTGCGCCCGGCATAAATTCCAATTTTCCTCGCGTCATCGTTCTCTCCCCGACGTGTATGCTAGCGGCTCTCATCGGAAATAGGGAGCGGAAGGGCAGTTCGAAAGCTCACTTGTTTGAGGGCAAAGCTCGATTGGATACTGGCAATGACCGGAATGCGGGTGAGGTGTTCTTTCAAGAAGCGCTCGTAGGCGGCCAAATCTGCGGTGACCACGCGTAATAAATAGTCCGCCGTGCCGGTCATGAGGTAGCATTCCATCACTTCCGGCAGGGCGCGAATTCGACCCTCAAAATCCTCCAGCGCCCGCTCGGATTGCTCTTTCAGTGTCACGGAAATGAACACGCTAACCGGCAGACCGATCATGTTCTGGTCGATCAGCGTCATGTAGCCTTTGATCACGCCGCTGTCTTCGAGCTGGCGCATGCGTCGCAAGCACGGCGAGGCCGACAATCCCACACGCTCAGCCAAATCGACGTTACTCAGGCGGGCGTTTTCCTGCATGGTCTGCAGCAGCCGAAGATCTGTGGCATCTAGTGTGCTTTTTGGCATAAATCACCAATATTGATTTAATTATTTATATTATATTGCCAATACAGAACAATTACAGCAAGGAAAAGCAAGGACCTGCCCCAGACGATGCGTTTACCATCGGGCCTTCCTCGGGGAAGGGTGGGCGATGATTTCAGCGCAAGAACTGGCGAAGCTCAAAACACTTGAGAAAAAGATTCTGTGGCTGGCGACGTGGATGATTCACAACGCCAACAACATTCGCGACAACAAAGACGGCATCAAAGTTGGTGGCCATCAAGCGTCGTGTGCCTCGTTGGTCACCGTTATGACGGCGCTTTATTTGCATACCCTCCGTCCACAAGACCGCGTGGCGGTAAAGCCGCATGCCGGACCGATTTTTCACGCCATCCAATATTTGCTGGGCAATCAAAATTTAGAACGGATGCAGAACTTCCGCGCGTTTGGCGGAGTGCAGCCTTATCCGTCGCGCACCAAAGATAAAGCCGACGTGGATTTTTCAACAGGCTCAGTGGGCTTGGGTGTGGCCGAGACTTTGTTTGCCTCGCTGGTGCAGGACTATATCCATCATCACGACCTCGCGCAGGCCACGCCCGGCCGCATGATCGCGTTGTTGGGCGACGCCGAGTTGGACGAGGGCAACATCTACGAAGCCTTGCTGGAGGGCTGGAAGCACGAAGTTAAAAACGTATGGTGGATTGTCGACTACAACCGCCAAAGTTTGGACGGGGTGGTGAATGACCAGTTGTTCAAACGCATTGCCGGGTTCTTCGAAACCGTCGACTGGAATGTCATCCTTCTCAAGTATGGTCTTAAGTTGGAAGCCGCCTTCAAAACACCGATCGGGCCGGCGCTGAAAGCCTGGATCGATGATTGTCCAAACCAACTTTATTCGGCGCTCACATTCCAAGGGGGTGCGGCTTGGCGCGAGCATCTCAGTCGCGACTTGAAAACCGAGAAAGGTCTCGACGCATTCTTGAAGTCGCACGACGACGCCAGCTTGCATGCGCTGATGACCAACCTTGGCGGCCACGACATGGAAGCGATCATTCGCGGGTTCGAACAAGCGGCCAAAAGCGATACGCCGACGTGTTTTATTGCCTACACGATCAAAGGCTTCGGCTTGCCGCTGGCGGGGCATAAAGACAATCACGCCGGCATCATGAATGACGATCAAGTCGCCAAGTTCCAACGCGAACTGGGTGTTGCCGAAGGCCAAGAGTGGCAGCCCTTTGCAGGTCTTGACAGCCAAGAGAAAAATTTACGCGCATTCCTCGACGCTGTGCCGTTCAAAGCCCGCGTGACGCGCGAGAAAAAAACCACCACAGCCGAAGTGGTGCCGGTGCACGAATTGTTGCCGCCCAAGGGCGAGCGCATGACCACCCAAGAAGCCTTTGGCAAGATCATGAATGAGTTGGGCAAAGGTGACACGCCGCTTGCTGCGCGCGTGGTCACCACATCGCCCGATGTCACCGTGTCCACCAACCTCGGCGGTTGGGTCAATCAGCGCAGTCCGTTCCACACCAAACGCCGCGAAGATATTTTTCGGCAAATGCACGTGCCCTCGCCGCAGAAATGGGCGCAAGACCCCAAAGGCCAGCACATCGAGCTGGGGATTGCCGAGAATAATCTGTTTTTGCTGTTAGGTGCGCTGGGGCTGTCGGCCGATCTATTTGATGCCCGCCTCTTGCCCGTGGGCACGTTGTACGATCCGTTCATCGCGCGCGGTCTCGATGCGCTAACCTATGCGGCCTACCAAGATGCGCGTTTCATGTTGGTGTCGACACCGTCGGGCATCACGCTGGGGGCCGAAGGTGGCGCGCATCAATCGGTGTTCACGCCGCTGATCGGCATTGGTCATGCCAACTTGGCCTATTACGAACCTGCCTATGCCGATGAGTTGGCCGCGATCATGACCTGGGGTTTTGAGCACATGCAAAAGCCCGAGGGGTCTTCGATTTATTTGCGCCTGTCGACGCGGCCTCTGGTACAGCCCGCCCGCGCCATGACGCCCGATTTGCGTGCTGATATTTTATCGGGCGCATATTGGGTCAAACGCCCGGCCCCTGGGGCTGAGTTTGTCTTGGCCTATTGCGGCGTCACCGCGCCTGAAGCGCAAGCGGCAATTGACGCGATGGTCGATGACATTCCGGGCGCAGGCCTGCTGGCCATCACCTCGCCAGATCGACTCCATGCGGGATTTCGCGCGGCTGCTCAAGCGCGTCGGGCGGGAAACCAAACTGCACAAAGCGCTATTGAGAAACTGTTGGCTCAGCTATCGCCCCAGGCGGCAATCGTCACAGTTCATGACGGTCATCCGGCGGCGCTGGGTTGGCTCGGCTCCGTGCGCGGACATCGGTGCCAAGCCTTGGGTGTAGATCGGTTCGGGCAGGCAGGCGATATTGCCGCGCTCTACCGCGAATACGGAATCGATACCGACAGCGTCATCGACGCCGTCGCGGATGTTATTTTAGCCGAATCCCGAGCTTTCGTTCCTCGGCTCGCGGCAGAATAACCTTCCACAATAATACCGAATAGCAGGAGAAATTCCTCTATACGGACATTCTGAACGGACGTTCTTCCCTTTGTCCGGCTAGTCAGCTATGAGCCCGCCACCCCGTATGGGGTGTTCATTTGAAGGGTTCTGTTCATGGCTGAAATGCCACGCAACATTGCAGCCGTCACATCGCTGACGGGTCATACGCCGCTGTTGC
Organism: Rhodospirillaceae bacterium; assembly: GCA_947476925.1. Taxonomy (GTDB): domain Bacteria; phylum Pseudomonadota; class Alphaproteobacteria; order Rhodospirillales; family Rhodospirillaceae. The sequence goes on from CANJSF010000007.1 coordinate 101,583, forward strand.
AGATTTGGTATCAATACAATGGCCAGCAACGTTCGTTGTTCGCCAAGCTCGAATCCATGAATATGACCGGGTCCATCAAGGACCGCATGGCCTGCTACATCATTCGCCAAGCGTATGGTGCAGGTACGCTGAAGCCCGGCGACACTATTGTTGAAGCCACCAGCGGTAACACCGGAATTTCGTTTTCAGCCATCGGCACCGCGCTGGGCCATAAAGTGCGCATCTTCATGCCCAGTTGGATGAGTCGCGAGCGCAAAGACCTGATCACCAGTTTTGGTGCCGAGGTGGTGGATGTCACGCCCGAGCAAGGCGGCTTCTTAGGTTCCATCCGCATGGCCAATGACTGCGCCACAACAAACCCAAATGTGTTTTTACCGCGCCAATTCGACAACACCGCCAACTGCGACGCGCATTACGAAACTACAGGGCCCGAGATCGAACGCCAGCTCGCGGCTGTCGGTCGGCTATGCGATGCGTTCGTGGCTGGTGTCGGCACCGGCGGAACAGTCATGGGCGTCGGGCGGTTTTTGCGCCGTGATGGCCGCAAGGTACGCATCCATCCGCTCGAGCCTTCTAACTCGCCAACGCTGTCGACCGGGCACAAAGTCGGCAAGCACCGCATTCAAGGCATATCCGACGAGTTCATACCGGCGATTTGCGAACTCAAAACACTCGATAGCATCATCGACGTGTGGGATGGCGATGCCATTTTGATGGCACAAATGCTGTCGACCAAGCTCGGCCTCGGTGTCGGCATTTCATCGGGTGCGAATATGCTGGGCGCAATACGACTGGTGGAAGAGCTGGGCGGAAACGGGGCCACGGTCGTGACTGTATTTCCGGACTCGAACAAAAAATATCTGACCACCGATTTGTGCCGCTGCGAAGCCGTGCGTGACGACTATGTATCGCCACGCATTAAGGTCGAGAGCTTCAACGCAATAAGATAATCAGAACTTTCTTATCAGCACCACGCCTGCCACCAGCATCACCGCGCCGATAATGCGCCCAGCAGATAGCTCTTGCTGCGGGTAGTTCAGCCAACCAAACGTATCGCAAAGCAATGCTACGCCCACCTGCCCGGCGATGACGGCCGCAAACGTGATCGATGCGCCAAGTTTCGGGGCTGAAAGCAACGTCGACATCACCACGGTTATTCCGCAAAATCCGCTAAACCAGGCCCACCACGGCACGGCTGCAAATTGACTGGGTGTCGGCCACGGCGTGCGCAACGCTGTCATGGCCACCACCAGCGCCACAAGGCCCACACCAAAATTCACTCCCGTTGCAAAAATCGGTCCAGAGGTTTGCGCGCCGATCGAGGCATTCATCGCGGCCTGCAACGGCAACAAGCCGCCCGCCAATACGCAGACAAAGATTAGAACTGATGACACCGTCAACTCCCACGCCTGATTCCGTCAAGAACGCATCCTGCCCGTTAGCGGCGACTTTGCCTATTGGGCGCGTTAACGAATTAGTTGCAAAATTGCCCTAAGTTAGTTGCAATCAAAATTCTGCGTTTGTCGTGGGGACAAAGCGATGGCGTTACGCGCAATAGGCACAACACGATTGTCGGCGATCGCGGCCATTCTGGGCGTGGTACTGCTCGCGGGTTGTGACAATCCTCAAGCCGAGATCAAAGATCTGAAAAGCGTGGTGCAGCTCAATTATGGAGCGCACAAATACAAAGAGACGGCCAAAGCCGCGACCGATGGGCTGAAGCTGGCCCTGGCCAACTTGGGCCCAAAAAATCCCGACACTCTCTATTTCGCGCAAGCCATCTCCGAAGCCTACACCCAACTTGGCGATAAAAAGAATGCAGCGGTCGCGCTGAATCGCGAGATTGAACTGCGTGCCGGTGCGGGGCAGCCGGAAGACAAACTTCAATCGCGGCGCACTTTTGCGATTAAGTTTGCCGAGGAATCGGGCGATCGTGCAACGGCCGCCAAGCAAGCTGTGGCCATCGCCAAAGCAATCGACATGAAACGGGGCAAAGACCCGCAACCCGTCTATCGCCCCGAGACCAAATATCCGGTTGATTTGTATACGCGTGGCATACAGGGAGATGTCACAGTCTCGTACAGCATCGATGCCAGTGGCGCCGTTCTGCAGGCCAAGGTGATCAAAGCTACGCCCAAGGACGTTTTTGATTCCATCGCTTTGTCCAGCTTTCTGACGTGGCGCTTCACGCCGATGCTTGAAAACGGTGTGCCGGTGAAAAGTGCTGGCCACGAATTCACTATCATGTTCCGCACCGGCAAGAACTAAGCTCGTCTCGTAGCCGGGCCATTGGGCGCGGCACATATCGATTTTCCGATAACTATAATCGCCCCAATCCGGTATGCTGACGCCAGGGTGAGGGAACATGGCAAAGTCAGCGTCGGAAAAACTTGGCATCCAAGGCTTAGGTTGGATTGTGCGTCGATCGCTACAAACGCCCGCAAGTCTCACACCATTTTATCAAGCCGCCTTCGGATTACGCCAATTGCGCCCCGCAGCCGCAACCGGCAGCGTGATGTTGTGGTCGGGCGACATCGTGATGTTCGAGGCAAATACGTTAGTGCTGGGCAGCGACACGCTCGCCCGCAAGGGCGATTTTGATTTTGTCTTTCGCGCGCGCAATTTCGATGCCGCCAAAGCGGCAATTCTCAAGGCCGGTGCTGTTGTTGCCGATGAAAATCATGGCAACGGCCGCAGGCTCTTTACGCGTGATCCCGATGGCATGAGTGTCGGCCTGTGGGAGGCCCACCGCGATAGTATTTTTCCGGCCGATGCTTTTGCAGACAAGCTTTGGCAATCAGGTGGTGTGACCCTGCCCGACACGCCGGCTTTGCCCAGCGCCCTTCAAGATATCGCCTCGATTAACCTCAAGGTTGCTGACCCTGTGGCGATGGCCGTCTTTTATCATGAAGCGCTCGGCCTCGAGATTTTAGGCGCGCCGAAATCTACAGGCGCCGTTCTGGCGTTGGGCAGAACGACGGTGCTCGAGTTGCATCCCGGCGGGGTTAAACGCGACGTGTTGAAAGATCGCAACGAATCGCCCGATGTGTGGATTTTGCGCGTGTATGACCACGACGGTTTGGTCGATCGCTTCAGGAGCAAAAACGTTACTATTGTCAACCAAGTTTCCATTACCGGTGGCAAAATCACCTACGCGTCAGACCCCGAAGGCCACATGTTTGGCATCCAACAACGCACACGCGATTTATTGCCCGACGGCGCCAAAGATCGAATTGAAGATATAGTGGCTCGCAAATTGTGGGCCGAGCGCACCAACGAATAACGATCATCCATTAAAGACGCATCCATGCGCGAATGCATCCAAGGGCTAGGCTGGTTTGTGCGACGTGGCGCAAATGCCTCGGCCTTGGGGCAGTTTTACAGTGCAGCTTTAGGCTTGCCCGTGCTGCGCCAATGGGAAAACCCCGACAGCGTCGGGACTATGTTTTACGCCGGTGACGTATCTGTTTTTGAAATCAATCGCGGAGGTCAAACGGCGGCCTCAGATCCTGCCCAAGCCGAATGTACGCCGATTTTCCGCGTCCGCAATCTCGACGCCGCGTTGGGACTGGCGCTGCGGGCCGGCGCACAACGCCTGACCGACGACGCGGCTGGAGGCGTAGATGGCGTTTTTGTTTGCGACGCGTTTGGTCACGTGTTTGGTTTGCGGAACGCCAATGATGCAGCGCCGTCGTCTGCCGATGTGCTGGCAAAACAGCAATGGGAAAAAGGCACCCATATTTTAGAGGGGTTGCCAGTGTTGCCCGCTCCTTTTCAAAACCTTGGGGCTGTGCGTTTGCGCGTTGAGGACCCCAAGGCCATGGCCGCGTTTTATCACGAAATGCTGGGCGTTGATGTTTTGAGCGCCACATCGTCCGGCGCAACGCTCTATCTCGGCGGAACTAACATTCTAGAGTTAATTCCGGGCGGCACGCGCCGCACACCACCCAAAGATCGCATTGACGTGACCGACGTTTGGATTTTGCGGATCTACGACTATGTTGCCATGAAAGCGCACTTGGCCGCTAACCGCGTGCATCGCGTCAACGCGTTGGAGTTGGCGGGCGGCTGGCTCGATTACTACGCCGACCCGGAAGGTCATCTCTTCGGCTTCCAAGAACGCAAAGCGCCCGACCCGTTGATTGCGAACTCCAATCTTATTGAAGATGGTGCAGCGCGGAGGCGCTGGTTAGCAGCTTAAGGCGTTGTGGTTTTTGGAAAAAGTAATCGGGTGGCAAAGGGAACGGCCGTAATTAGAATTGCGATGCGCACTAAGTGATGTACGGCAACAAATGCTGGGTCCACATCAAACGCAATCGCAATTAAGCACATCTCAGCCACACCGCCCGGCGTGAACGACAGCAGCGCTGTTAAATAGGGCGTGTTGGTCAACCAACTGGCCAGGAACGCAAACAATGCCGAAACACAAATGATAATCGTGGTCGCGGCGACGGCATGTTTGCTCACGCGAAAGAAAGTCTCAGCCGTCACTGTCGAGAACCGTGACCCAATGGCCGAGCCCAAAATCCAAAGCGCCAACCACAGCAGGGCATCGGGTGGCCGGTAATTGACTGTGCCGCTGAGATAGAGCGCGGTTGACGCCACCATAGCGCCGGTCATGGCGGCGGCGGGTAACTTAAAGACACGCGCAACAACGTAACCACACAGGGCCGCACCACACAGCCAAGCCGCTTCGCCCCAATTAAACGGCCCACCATCAGGCAATACCGATCCTTCGTGCGCTGCGGTCGCCAAAACGGCGGTCACGACCATCGGCATCAGGATCACAACAAACACAACACGTAAGCCTTGCGTCAGCGCAATCATGCGCTCATCGGCCCCGGACTCGCCGCCGATAATCACCATCGCGGTCAGGGTGCCTGGGGCACCTGAAAAAATTGATGTCGCGCGATCAAAACCCGCCGCTCGGCGAAAATACTCCGACGCCACGAATGTGATCAGCGGCACAAACACAACCATCAGCGACAAACTAAAAACCCAATCGCGCGCGCGCAACAGCAACTCGGGGCTAAACGATCCGCCCAAAAACACGCCGATCACGCACAACACGGCCACGCGCACGCTGTGGGGAATCAGCACGGGCACACCACGCACCGAGGCGGCGATATTGAAAATCATTGGCCCCAACATCCAAGCCAGGGGAATGTGCAAAATGGCCAACACGCCCCCGCCGATCGCGCCAATAACGAGTGACAGCGCGATGGGTTTGATCCCGGTCCGGGTTAGTGGTGGTTGGGCGGATGATTCGCTCATGGTTGCACCTTAACGAGCCCGATAAAAAAGGTCGATTGGCGATGAGCGAAAGGGCAAACTGTGAAGCGTTGCAAAGATGGGGTCCAAACATGACGATGAATGTGGCGTTCGATGTGAATGGCGGGTGGAAAGAAGCGGTTGTAAGTGTGCATGATCTACATTTTTGGGGCGAAGTTGCGCAACACGACCTCGCCTGGACGCTGGGTCATCGCGGCGCTGTTGCCCGCGATCAACTCAAGGCGTGGGGCTTGCCCGATCACGTCAGTGCGGAAGAGGCGCTGTATCATTGCGGCGACGAAGCCCAAGGATTTGTGCGTTTCGTGGCATTCAAAGGTGCCAAACAAGAGCGCATCCGCGCCGGGGCGATGCCCTGGGACACCGGCGGCATTTTTTCGCTGATGTTACGGGCGCGCAACCTCGTCACCGTGAAAGATAGTTTGCTCGATCGCGGCTTTACGATGGTCGCCGATCCTGTGACCTTCGACTACAACGGCCAAATCCTGACCAACATTATTTTTCGGGGGCCCGACGGCGTCAGTTTTGGTGTGTACGAGCGCGTCAATCCGCCCCTGACCGGCTGGGGCCACGTTCGACGATTCAGCCAGCCCTTTAATTGCATGCAAATTGTGCGCAATCGAGATGCGACACGGAATTTTCATCGCGACGTCCTTGGTTTTGGCGCGTTTGTCGATAATGACGCTCGTAACCCTACGCCAAGCGACAGCAATTTTGGCTTTCCCAAGAACCTCACAACGCAATACACCACCAAAGCTGCCATTATGCACCCGCGTGGGAAGCTCGACGCCAAAGAGCGCGACAACGGGCGTGTCGAACTCATCGAGTGGGATGGCTTTGAGGGGCGCGATTTATCTGCGCGCGCGGTGGCTCCCAACCTTGGCGCGTTAATGTTGCGGTGGTGCGTGGCCGATGCTGCGGCGGCGTGCCAAGCCATTGCGGCCAAAGGGATTGAAATCTACCGGCCGGCAACAATGGTCATCGTCGAGCCGTACGGTACGCTGACAACCTTTTCAATCCGCACACCTGATGGCGTGATTTACGAACTGATTTCGCGCCGTTAGTCCAGGCTACTGCGCTTCCGTCAGACACTGCACCGCAATGCAGGCCAGCGGGCAGCGGTTTGGCTGCGGCATTGGCTTTGTCGTAAGCTTCCATCTCGGCGCGCGATAACTTGCCTTTCACTTCACGCACTAAGCAGGTGCAAAGCTTGGCGGCGCTACCGCTGATTTTCAGGCTGTTTTGTTCCAGAAAGCCAGAGCATATGTCTTGGAGTGGATCGCCCGACCCTTGGGGCACAGTCTGCGCCTGAGCGACGGTGGCGCAGAGCACGAAAGCCACGGCAATCAATGATCGCATGGTGCGCTTCCTTGGGTTGTTGTTCGTCGAGGGATTAAGCCGCTTGAGCTTCGGACTGCGTCAGCAGCATGTAAAGTCCGTCAGCTCCTTTTGCACCGCGAAGCTTTTCGCAGGTGCTGGCATCGCGCAACAAGCGCGAGACACGAGCCAAAGCTTTGAGATGGTCAGCCCCAGCGGATTCGGGGGCTAGCAGCAGGAAAATCAAATCAACAGGTTGTTCATCGATCGCTTCAAAATCGATGGGCTTTTCCAGGCGGGCAAACAGACCGTACAGGCGCTTGAAATCACCGAGCTTGCCATGGGGAATAGCGATGCCGTTGCCCACGCCGGTGGTGCCCAGGCGTTCGCGCTCCAGCAGCGTTTCAAAAATGCGTCGCTCGCTGGTGCCGGTCAGTTCGGCTGCGTGTTTGGCCAACTCCTGCAAGGCTTGTTTCTTGCTGGTAGCTTTCAGGCCAGCCACGACAGACTTCGGCTGTAACAAATCGCTGATTTCCATCAAACGTGGGACCCAACCGTAATGTCGTTTTGTTTTTAAGAGTTGTCGTCGCGATGTTGCGTCGTACGCTCGTTCACGAACCGAGGCTCAATGCACCTCATGTGATCGGGGACCCCCCGAAAAAGGTGGCGGACCTTAGGCGTGGGACCCCTTGAAGTCAAGCAAACCAAAGGCGCGGGGATACCACTTTAAAACTTCAAAGCCCGCGCCCGGCGGCGCTGCACCGATGATTGAATTCCCAATGATTCCCGGTACTTAGCAACTGTGCGGCGGGCCACATCGATTCCTTCGGATTTTAGCAAATCGACCAACTGATCGTCCGACAACACACTGTCATCTTTCTCAGATTCAATCAGTGACTTAATGCGATGACGCACCGTTTCTGATGACATGGAATCGCCACCGCCAGCGCTGGGCAGGCCTTGCGTGAAGAAATATTTCAGCTCGAACACCCCGCGCGGTGTTTCCATAAATTTGTTGGTGGTCACACGACTGACCGTACTTTCATGCATTTCAATGGCGGTCGACACATCGCGCAGGATGAGTGGTTTTAAGTGGCTCACGCCGTGCCGCCAGAAGTCGTCCTGTTGGCGCACAATTTCGCTTGCGACCTTCAACACAGTTTCAGCGCGTTGCTGTAGTGCTTTAACCAACCAATGGGCGGCTTGCAGGCGGTCGGTCAGAAATTGCTTTTCCTCTTTCGACGACACTACCTTTGTCACTTCAGACACATAGCTTTGATTGATCAGCACACGCGGTAGTGTTTGGGGGTTCAGCTCGATGCGCCAGCCGCCCGCAGCCAGCGGCGTCATCATAATATCGGGAATCACGGTTTCATTGGTGTTGTGCTCAAAGCGCAACGCGGGCTTGGGATCCAACGCACGCACTTCGCTGAGCATGTCCTGCAAATCTTCGACCGAAACGCCGCACACGTCGCGCATTTTTTTCAAATCGCCACTGCCGAGTAACTCTAAGTTCGCAATGAACTTTTCCATCACCGGGTCGAAGCGGTCGCGCTCGATTAGTTGAAGCTTCATGCATTCTTTGAGGTCGCGCGCAAAAATACCTGGCGGGTCAAACTTTTGCATCGTTGCAAGCACCAGCTCAACACGTGCAAGGGGCGCGCCCAGTTGCGTGGCGACCTCGCTGAGTGGCGTGGTCATGTAGCCATTTTCATCAAGCTGTTCGATCAACGCCAAGCCGATCATGCGGTCGGAGGCATCAGTCATGGAAAGGTTGAGTTGTTGCACCAAATAGCTTCGTAAATCTTGGGCATCAGCGGCAATGCGATCAATATTAGGGCCTTCACCGCCCGCCGCCGAGCCCGTGGGGATCGAGACCGCCGAGAATGCTCCGGCGCCCATACCATCGTCGGCCGAGGCGCCCATGGCGTCGGTCGTTGGGTCGTCGCTCTCACCATAGTCTTTGCCATCAAAGGCGGCTTCAGATTCTGGCGCGCTGCGGTCGAGCGGAGCAGGGTCGTTGGATGGAGATATATCGCTGCCCGGCTCGGCGCTGGATGATTCAGAAAAAGTCTCGACGTCAGCAGTCTCGTCGCGCTCGAGTAACGGATTGGATTCCAACTCTTGGTCGATATAGGCCGTTAGTTCAATGGACGACATTTGCAGAAGCTTAATCGCCTGCTGCAGTTGCGGCGTGATAACAAGGCTTTGCGATTGGCGGAGATCAAGCCGTGGGCCGATGGCCATGGTCGATCCTACTCACCGCGGTCAAAGGCTAAAGCGCTCGCCGAGATAAACGCGGCGCACGCCTTCGTGGGCGACGATTTCCGAGGGCGTGCCCTCCATAAGAACAGTGCCTTCATGCAAAATGTAGGCGCGGTCGATAATGTCTAATGTTTCACGCACGTTGTGGTCTGTAATCAAGACGCCCAACCCGCGATCTTTGAGGTGCGAGACCATCTCGCGGATTTCAGCCACCGCAATGGGGTCGATGCCCGCTAACGGCTCGTCGAGCAAAATAAAACTTGGCCGTGAGGCCAAGGCACGCGCAATTTCGCAGCGCCGCCGCTCGCCGCCCGACAACGCCAATGCCGGCGACTTACGCAAATGATCGATGGAGAATTCTTTCAGCAGCGCTTCGACCAGCGCGTCTTGCGCCGATTTGTCTTCTTCGACGATCTCAGCCACGGCGCGCACGTTGCCTTCCACCGTCATGCCGCGGAAGATCGAAGCTTCTTGCGGCAGGTAGCCAATCCCCAGCCGCGCGCGGCGGTACATGGGCAGTGCGGTGATGTCCTGACCATCCAGATAAATCTTGCCCTTGTCGGGACTGATCAGGCCGGTGACGCAATAAAACGATGTGGTCTTGCCCGCGCCATTTGGTCCAAGCAGTCCCACGGCTTCGCCGCGCTGGACCGACAAACTCACATCGCGCAGCACTGGGCGGCTTTTGTAGGTTTTGCCTAAGTTGGCCACGACCAAGCCCGTGGCCGGAAGGGCCTCGCTTGTTCTCGCTGGTGGCTGCGTCAGGGTGGTGCTATCGGCCATGGGATCGAAAATAACTCTGATTCATTTCTAAAGGCTTGTCAGCCCACGTTTTCCCCCATCTTTTCCGATGATCTCGTCATCAGGTCAACGGCTGGGTGCAAAAGCGGGTTAACGTTTGGGCGGGGCTGCTGTCTTGGGCGGCGTTCCAGTGGATTGAGGCTTGGGTGCGATCAGGGCTTTGACACGGGATGTGGCGCCAGGTCCTGGGGTTTTGGCTTCAGCCGCACTGCCAAACAATCGGCTGGTTCCCGCTTTGGTGTCGATCACGGCAAAACCGCCCTGCACTTGGTTTTGGCCTTGGGTCAGCGTGACCTTTCCCTCAATTTTGGCAATACCGGTTTCGCGGTTGTATTCGCCTTTGTTGCCGCGCACGGTTTCTTTCTCGGTGCGCAGCAGCACATTGCCGTCGGCCACGACCAGGCGAATATCGCCCTGGACTGTCGATGATGTGCTGGTCCCAGGTTTCGCGTCGGCAAAAAAGGCTGTCAGCTTATCGGCCTTAATCCGACGGGTGCCGTCTTGGGCTTCGGCGTCGCCATCGGCCACAGCCACTCTTTCTTTGGACCAATACTGAATCGCCTGCTGGGCAGTCACTTTTCCACTCGCTGTGGTCAGCGAAACCGGCGCGCCTTCAATCACCAGAACAGCCTTGTCGAAGTCGTACACGGCTGCTGCGCCGGCGGCGGTTTCATCCTTCGAGGCAATGATCACATGCCCGATAGCATCGACGCGATACACCTCGGTGCCGCCGCTTTTCGTATCGCGGTAGTGCGCGGTTAGTTCATCGGCGACGACATTCATGTCGCCCTGCGTCGCTCGGGCATTTCCGCGCGCGATGAATCGCTTGTCGGTTTGTTGCCACTCGATGCCCTTATCGGCCGTCACCTGAATCGGCTTATCGGGGTCTTTCGACGTAAAGCTCAACGATTGCGCCGCAACCTCACAGGACCATATCGTCATCGCAAGCATGAAAAGTCCGCGCATCATGGCTTGCGTGCTCCGCTGGTGCGGCCATCGGTCGTTGGGCTGTCGGCTTTCATGGTGCCATTCAATGTCAGTGTGGCAGGGCCCGTGAACATCACGTTTCCACCTTTGTTGCTCAGCTCAAAGCCTTGTGCGGCGAGTTCGCCGAAAGGGCCCTGGCTTTGAACGGGAGTCGTGCTCGTGGCCGCGCTGTCTTTTAAGCGAATGCTAAGCGCTGCCGTATGCATCTCGTAGCCCTTATCTTGAAACAAGCTCACGTCGTTGCTGAGGTCTAGGGTTTCGGTCTCGCGATTGTAAAGCCCAGCGCCTGCCGTAACCGATAACCAATCGCCATTGGTCAACGTGATATCGGCCTGGGGGGCGGTCAATTCAATGCGCTTGTCGGGCGCAGGGCGTTCTTTCACGCCTTTGGCCGTCACTGAAAATGGCTGGCCCTTGGCGTCGGTGCCAAAGTAGCGCGCATTGACCATACTCAACGCATCAGCGGCTGTTTCTTTTAAAGTCTCGGTGACTTTGCCCACGCGGAAGCGATCTTCATCGCCAGTAAATTGTGGCAGTATAAACACTAGCAGCACCAGCACGCCCGCCAGGACTGGTAGTCCTATGCGCATGTAACCCACAAACTTGCTGTAGCGCGCAACATCAGCTGCCGCCGATGTATCACGCGGTCGCCATCCGGGCTCTGGGTTGTTTTTCGAAGGCTGATCGCTCATGCGGCGCCCGCGCGCAATATATCGTGCAGACGAACAATACCCACCGGCTTGCCATCCTCAACCACGAACAGGCAGGCGACTTTCCACTCGTTCATCAGGCGCAATGCTTCGGCGGCCAAGATGTTGGCTTGGGCTGTGCGCGGAGATTTGGTCATGATGTCGCCAGCTGTTTTTGCCAACAGGTTTGACTGCATATGTCGACGCAAGTCGCCGTCGGTCACCACGCCTAACAGTTTGCCGCCGTCGATAACGCCAGCGATGCCGAACGTTTTTTTCGTCATGACCAATATCGTCTCGGGCATGCTGGCGGTGGGCGCCACGAGTGGCATCTCATCGCCGGTGTGCATCAGGTCGCTCACCTTCAGCAATTTGCGACCCAACTTGCCGCCGGGATGGAAAACGTTGAAATCCTCGGATGTGAACCCGCGCCGTTCCAGTAGCGCCACCGCCAATGCATCCCCGAGACTTATCATGAGTGTTGTCGAGGTTGTCGGGGCCAAGCCCAACGGGCACGCTTCCGGTGCGTTGGGGAGTTCCAACACAATATCAGCCGCGCTTCCTAAGCTCGAGGCGCGCTTGCTGGTGATGGCCACCAACTTAATTCCAAAACGACGGGTGTAAGCGATCAGGTCAGACAGTTCAGTCGTCTCGCCGCTATTGGATAGCGCTAACACGGCATCGTCGTTGGTAATCATCCCGAGGTCGCCGTGGCTGGCTTCGGCGGCATGCACAAAGAACGCCGGCGTTCCGGTCGAGGCGAGGGTGGCCGCGATCTTGTGGCCCACGTGGCCGCTCTTGCCCATGCCCGAGACGATCACACGGCCCTTGATGCTCAGCAGCAGTTCAACGCACGCAGAAAAATCTGTGCCTAATGATGAACTGAGCGCAGCAATGCCATCCGCAGCCAGGCCAAACACGCGGCGTGCGGCGGCAATGGACTTGGTGTGTTCAAGTGAAGCGTTCATACAAAATAAAAGTCGCTCTTTAAGGTGAAGCGTGCGGGCAAGTATCGCTTGGCGGGGCAGGGCTGGTCAACGCAAGGCCCGACTCAGATTTAGGCGCGCCATGAAAAAGCCGCAAGACTGGGGATCAGAGCGCAAACGATGCGACTAGTGCGCGAAGATATCCTCGTCCGCCCAGCCGGCGAGGTCCAGTGCTGCGCGGTCGGGCAGAAAATCAAAGCAGGCTTTGGCCAGTTCAACACGGCCTTCGCGGGCCAGCAGCTTGTCCATCTCAGCTTTCAGGCGATGAAGGTACAGCACATCGGCGGCGGCGTATTCGACTTGCTCTTGGCTCAGTTGGTCGGCGGCCCAGTCTGATGATTGCTGTTGCTTGGATAACTCGACACCTAAAATTTCTTTGCACAGGTCCTTTAGACCGTGTTTGTCGGTGTTGGTACGAGTTAGGCGCGAGGCCGTGCGCGTGCAATAGGCAGGCGCACACCGCACGCCTAAGTATTTTTGAATCATGGCCAAATCAAAACGCGCGAAGTGGAAAATCTTCAGCACGTTGGGGTCGGAAAACACTTTCATGAGGTTGGTTGCAGGCGTGCCGGGGCGAATTTGCACAATGTGCGAGTGACCGTCACCGCCAGACAATTGAACGACGCACAGCCGATCACGATGCAGCCGCAGCCCCATCGTTTCGGTATCCACGGCGACGCTGGTCTTGAAATTGATGTGTGCGGGCAGATCGCCGCGATGCAAATGATTGGTCACGATCTCACTTTAACAATTCGCCGGCTCACCGAGAACGACCCCCTTATAAGGGGGTCAAAAAAGAAATGGTGCCCAAGAGAGGACTCGAACCTCCACGACCTTGCGGTCACTGGCACCTGAAGCCAGCGCGTCTACCAGTTCCACCACTTGGGCAGCGGGTCACCGGGTCAAAAACAACACGAAATATGAGCCCGGTAGAACAGGGCGAGACGGATACAGCCCAAGCCCCCCGGAGTCAATCGACGCCATAGGAAAGTTAACCTTCGTTTCAGGTCCGCCCAACCCCGCGATTCTCCTTTCCTGCTCTTGCTTTAGCCGTGCCCTTGGCGCAAAAAATAAGGCTGAATTTGAGCGGCTCACTCCGGGCCGCTGGGCGTTTAAGTCCCAGGACGAACCATGGCACAGAAATTAGCGGTCATTTTCGGCGGTTCAGGCTTTATCGGGCGCTACATCGTGCGCCGCTTGGCCGAGGCCGGTTGGCGGGTGCGTGTGGCCGTCCGCGATACGCAACAAGCTCAGTTTCTCAAAACGGCTGGCGATTTGGGCCAAGTCTCGTTTGTGCCCGCCTCGGTGACCAATGCGCAGTCGGTGGCGGCAGCCGTCGTTGGTGCTGACGCCGTGATCAATCTTGTTGGCATATTGCTCCAAATCGGTCAGCGCACTTTCAAGGCGATCCATGTCGATGGCGCGGCCAACGTCGCCGCCGCGTGCGCGCGCGCAGGTGTGCAGACGCTGGTTCATATGTCGGCATTGGGGGCCGATGCGGCATCCGATTCCGCATATTCGCGCAGCAAGGCTGAAGGCGAGGCGGCCGTGCGCTTGGCTTTCCCCAAGGCTGTGATCTTTCGGCCCAGCGTTGTGTTTGGCACCGAAGACGGCTTTTTCAATTTGTACGGCCTGATGGCGCAAGTGTTTCCGCTACTGCCGTATTTCACGAACAGCAATCCGCATGCGCCCGAGGGCGGCGGTGCCTCGTTCCAACCGGTTTATGTTGGCGATGTGGCCGATGCCATGACGCAAGCCGTCGTCGATGAGCGTCATGCCGGAAAGATATACGAGCTGGGCGGCCCACGCGTTTATGCGATGCGCGACATTGTGCAGATGGTCAATCAAGCCACGATGCGCAACCGTAAAATCATCGGTTTGCCGTACCTGTTTGCTGTGCCGTTGAACGTGCTGGGAGGGTTCTTACGTAAGGCTTTGCATTTGGTGCTGCGCTTATCTTTCGAAGCGCCGCTGTTGCCAACGTTTGATCAAATGAAATTGCTCAAGGCCGGAAACGTGCTGTCAGGTGCCATGCCTGGCCTTGAAGCCTTTGGCATTCAGCCCACCGCACCTGATGCCGTGGTGCCCACGTATCTCAAGCGCTTCCGCCCGGTGCAGCAGAATAAAAAAATCCGCACACCCGCGCGCAGCAAGGCTTAAAGAAATCCCACGTCAGGTTTGAACGTAGCCATAAGCCACCGCCAGCACGAAGCCGCCTAAGATCAGGCGGTAAATCACAAACGGCGTGAAGGTCGAGCGTTTCAGCCACGCCATCATCACGGCAATCGCCAGTAATCCCGCGGTGAACGAGATGGCGATACCGATCAGGACCTCTTGTGTCAGCGCCAATTGCCCTGCGCTATCGAGCTTGAGCCCCAGCCACGCCGCATTGGCCAACAAAATCGGTACTGACAGCAGCATCGAAAACCGCGCGGCTTCGACGCGCTCGTAGCCTAACAGGCGTGCCATGCTCATGGCGATGCCGACACGGCCGGTGCCCGGCACCAACGCCAAAATTTGCGCCAACCCCATCAACACGGCGTCGCCGTATGAGGCGTGCTCGACACGCTTGATCGTCATGCAGGCTTTATCAACGACCATCAGCAAGACCGCGTAGCCCACTGTCGTCCAGCCAATCACCATCAATTGATTCATCGACGCGCCCACATAAGTGTCGAACGCCCAGGCGGCGCCCAGGGCCGGGATGCTGGCAACAATAATTTGAAGGGCAAGTTGCGCACCGGGGTCGCGTTTGCCGCGCAGCAGGCGCCACACGCCAATCAGCATCGCGCCAAGATCGCGCCAAAAATATGCACAAGCAGCAAGAAACGTTCCAACGCGCACGGCGAAGTCGAGCGGTAATCCCTGTTCGGAAAAACCGGCAAACATTTGTAGAAGGGAAATATGGCCCGTGGAGCTGACCGGCAGGAATTCGGTCAGGCCCTGCACAATCGCAAGAACGATCAGTTGCGTCAGCGGCAAGGCGAAGAACCCCTTCAGACGATACGGCCCTGCTGTATATCACCGCCGTGTCGCGAGCCCAAGAGTCGCGATGCGTGCAATTAGCTTTTCGCCCGCGTCTCGATCAGGTCGAACAACGCCCGTTGGCAATAGGCCTCGCCGCCTTCGGGGCGGCCGGGGCGGGCGCTTTTGTTCCAGGCATAAAGGTCGATGTGCGCCCAGGGCACTGTCGCTGGCACGAATTCCTTCAAGAACAGCGCAGCGGTAATGGCACCCGCAAAGCCTGACTCGCCCGCGTTATTAATATCGGCCACCTTGCTTTCGATTAATTTGCGGTAGGGCGCCCACAACGGCAACCGCCAAAGTGGATCGAAGGTATTGCGCGCGGCTGCTGTCAAATCAGCGGCCAGTGTTTCATCGTCGGTGAACAGCGCGGGCAAATCGGGGCCTAAGGCCGTGCGCGCCGCGCCCGTCAGGGTGGCGCAGTCGATCAGAAGCGCCGGGTTTTCGCTGGCTGCTTCGCTGAGCGCGTCGCCTAGCACCAACCGGCCTTCAGCATCGGTGTTGCCAATTTCCACAGTGATACCCCGGCGTGTCGCCAGCACGTCGCTGGGCCGAAACGCATTGCCGCTGACCGCATTCTCGACCGCCGGGACCAGCAGTCTCAATCGAACCGGCAAGTTGGCGCTCATCACCGCTTGGGCAACGCCCAACAGGGTGGCCGCACCGCCCATGTCTTTTTTCATCAGCGCCATGCCGCTCGATGGTTTCAAATCAAGCCCGCCGGTATCAAAGCACACGCCTTTGCCAACAAGTGTGATCTTGGGGTGGCTATCATTGCCCCAGCGCAGGTCAATCAGGCGCGGCGCCACGGCGCTGGCCCGGCCCACGGCGTGAATCATTGGGTAGTTCTGTGTCAGCAAATCATCGCCGATGATTTCGGTGACACTGGCGCCAAACAGTGCGCCCACCGCTTTAATCGCAGCGGCTAAGTGCGTGGGCATCATGTCGGCGGCGGGCGTGTTGATCAGGTCGCGCGCCAAAATCGCCGCATCAACTGTGCGAGTGACGGCCGCCTGGTTCACCTTTTGCGGCCAAACTAACTTTGCAAGTTCGCGTGGCCCATCGCCGTTGGATTTTTTGTAGCGCTTGAATTGGTAGGCCCCGAGCGCCCAGGCTTGCGCCGCCCATGTGGCAAAAGCGGGGGCCAGGGTAGGTGTGCAACCTACAACATCGCCCAGCGCATAGGTCCCCGTGGGCAAGGCGCGGGCCATGTTGCCCATCACCCAGGGGTCATCGCCTTTGCCCAGGCCGACAATGGCTAAACTGATGGTGCCGTTATCGCCCGGTAACGTCAGCAATGATCCGGTATCAGCTTTGAAGCTGTGTGCTGCAATCCAGGCGCGCTCGTTGGGCGTGCGTTTGGCGGCCCACTCGGTGAGTGCGCTGGCGCTCATGGCATGCAGCGGGGTCGCATCCGGCGCGCCGTCCGTTAAAACAAGCGCCGTGCTCATTGCTGGGTTGCGCCGGTGCTGGCTGGCGGCGCTGCTACTGGGGCAGCGGGAGCCGGAGCCGCTGGTGCGGGCTTGGGCGTTGCAGGTCTCGGAGCCTGCGGCGCGAGGGGCTTGGACGGTTCGGCCGGGGCAATGCGCGGCGGCGGCTCCATCAAGTTTTGCGAAATGTAATAACGCGCGGCACCGGCTTGAATAGGAATGCCCAATCCGCGAGCGGCTAACTTTTTGTCCATCAACTTGCCGCGCGGATGGCCGTTCTCGAACAACGCCGTATTGCGCTCGTGCCAAATTGCGCGTGCGATCCCAAAACCAAGGTCGCCGTCAAAATCATCGCGCGAGACCAGCACGGTCCCAACATCGACGGTGGCGATTTCGGGGTGCTCGCCGTAGGTGTTCGCCGGAATGGTGCCCAGCGTATAAAATGGAAACGCATGCGTCAGTTTTTCTGCTGTCGGCCCGCCGATCGGAATTATTTTGAATGGCACTGTGCGGCTCAGATCTTGCAGCGCTAAGACCGGCGCGCCACTGACCACAAACATGGCGTCTATCTTGCCGTCTTTCAGCGCCGTGGCGGCGGCGGTGATGTTCATGATGCGCATGGTCAGCGATGAGGTGCGCAGGCCATGGGCAGCTAAGATAGCTTTGACCGTGAAGCGCGTTCCCGTGCCTTCGCCATCTACAGCCACACGCTTGCCAACCAAGTCTTTCACAGCAGCGATTTTTGAATTTGGTCGTGCGATCAAATGAATGGTCGATGGATACAGCCGCGCGATCACGCGCAAGCGTGTCAGTGTCTCTTGGCCCTCAAAGTCACCCACACCATAAAATGACCAGTTAACGATATCGGCTTGCGACAAGGCCAAATCGACATCGCCGCGCAACAGAGCTTTTAAATTGCTCCACATGCCTTCGCTCGACAACGAATTGGCGATTAGTCCCGGCACACCGCAATTACCGCCGCGGTCGCACTCGCGTGATCCCGGCGGGTTTGAAATCGCATTGCCCACCAAACCGCCAAATGGAAATTCTGTCGTGTCGATCGGCCCAGTGGCAATGCGGACCACTTTCACATCTTGAGCGCGCGGCGCGATGGGCGACAGCGCCACCACGCAAGCAACAATGAGTCCCAGCCCGGCCCAAGTGCGAGAGGAAGCAAAACGAAACGCAGACGCGATCACGGCAAGGGGCTCTGGTTCATGTGGTCTGCGGAAAGACAATTCCCCCGCACAATCATTTCACTCGGTAACGAACTTATGCATGTGGTTCCTACCACACCCTTGTCGCAGGTGTAGTTTTTTGCGTCTCAATTGCGCCTGTAACAATATGTCAGGAACTCGCCGCGACAAAAGCACTGACTTCGCGGGTGCTGGGATTTTGCCTCAGCGACTCCAAGGTCCCCACCTGGGCCAGGCGACCGTCGTGCAAGACCGCCATCCGGGTGGCCATGCGTGCGGCATCCACAGGGTCGTGGCTGATCATCACCACGGTTTTATTCAGCTCAGCCTTCAGGCGCAGGACTTCGTCTTGCATTTCACGGCGGGTTAGTGGGTCCAGCGCCGCAAAGGGCTCGTCCATCAGCAATATCGGTGCTTCGGTTATTAGCGCGCGGGCCAAGCCAATGCGCTGGCACATGCCGCTGGACAACTGGCCGGGCAGGGAATCGGCAAAACCGTCCAGGCCCACACGATTGAGCCAACGATGCGCGCGCTCGGTGCGTTCGGGGGCTGGCACGCCCTGCAGGCTTAACGGGAAGGCAATGTTTTCCAGCGCCGTTTTGTGGGGCAGCAGCCCGAAATGTTGGAACACCATACTCACTTGGGTCTTGCGAAACTGTGCCAAGGCGGCGGCATCAAGCTGGTCGATACTCGTGTCGTTCACCCGCACGGTACCGCGCGTGGCTGCCACAAGTCGGTTGATAGTTCGCAGAAGGGTGGACTTGCCCGAGCCCGAGCGCCCCATGATGACGAACAATTCCCCGACCGCGATGTCCAGGGTGATGTCATGCAAAGCCACCACATTCTGGGTCCGGGCCTGCACCTCGGCTTTGGTCAGTCCTTGCGTCAGCAAATGCTGGGCCGCCTCGGGCGTGGGGCCATAAATTTTGCTGACCGATGAAAACGAAATAGCCGTCATTTGGCGCGGGCTTTGGTTGCGGCCTGCGTAATCCGATCCAGGACAACGGCCAAAATGACAATTGTTAGTCCCGCCACCACGCTGCGTCCGACATCAAGGCGCTGAATGCCCACCAGCACTTCTTCACCCAAGCCGCGCGCACCAATCATCGACGCGACCACGACCATCGACAATGCCAGCATCGTGGCTTGGTTGATGCCCGCCATAATGGATGGCAGCGCCAGCGGCAATTCCACGTGCCATAACTTTTGGCGCGGTGATGCGCCAAAGGCCAACGCCGCTTCAACGGCGTCGGGATCGGCAGTGCGCAACCCCAGTTCCGTCAGTCGTGCGACGGGCGGCATGGCGTAGATCACGGTGGCCAACAAAGCCGGCACCTTGCCCAGGCCAAACAGCATCATGGCCGGCACCAAGTACACAAAGCTTGGCAACGTTTGCATGGCGTCGAGTATGGGGCGTGCCAGAACGCTTACGCGGCCTGATCGCGCCAGCACCATGCCAAAAGGCACACCGATGGCTGCGCTGAAGGTTGTGGCCACCAACATCAGCGCCAACGTTTGCATGGCTTGGTCCCACAGTCCCAAAACACCCACCGCAAACAACGCCAGCGCTGTCAGGCTTGCATACAAAGCGCGACGCGAGGCCATAAACGCAATGCTCGCGGCGATGACAATGACAAGCCACCACGGGAGGCCGCGCAGAATTTGCTCGACGCCGACAATGAACCACAGCACGGCGTCGCCGACACTTCGAAAGCCATCACCATAATTTGTGATGAGGGCATCTATAAAGGCATTGATCGAAGGTGCGATGGAAATCGTGAAAGAGTCGGGGAACATCACCGGGCCTTTTTTTATTTCAGTGCGGCTTGCACTTTGGCGGCAACATCTGCCGGCACCCACGTGGTCCACAACTGCGGCTGAGTTTTCAGAAAGCGCAGTGCGGCTGCGTTGTCGTTGGTGTTTGTCTCGCGCATGTTTGCCAACGCTTCGTTCACCAGAGCCGCCGATGTGCGATAATTGGACAAGAACGTTGTCACCGTTGGCGCGGCTTTCACAAACTTGGCATTGGCGCCAATCCAAACGGTGACGGCTGGGTAATCGACCGCGCGAGGATAATCAGCGTTCGTGCTAATGCCTTTCCAGTCGGTGTCGTTCCACGCCGGCTCTTGCAGTTTCACCAAATCATACGCACCTAACACCCACGTTGGGCCCCAATAATAAGCCAGGATCGGTTCGCGTTTCAGGAAGGCTCCCCCAATGGCCGCCGCCAATGCCACGCCGGTGCCGGGACGGAAATTGGTGAAATGGGGCTCAAGTTTGTAGGCGCGCAGCTTGTTGGTGTTCACCACTTCGCACGCCCAACCCGCCACGCAATTATAAAAGCGCCCTTTGGCGGGTTCCTCGGCATCTTTAAAGAGTGCTTTGTATTTCACCAGGTCGCCGACAGACTTTAAATCTGGGTGCGCCTCAACCACATATCGCGGGACATACCAGCCTTGCAGCGCATCGGGAAAGTTGATGCCGACCTCGACCACCTGATTTTTCGCCAATGCGCGCAGCCACACCTCGGCAGCGGCGTCCTTCCACACTTCCATTGCGACATCGATATCGCCCCGCGCCACGCCCTGCAGCAATGGAATGGTCGAGCCAGGGATCACGTCGGTCTTGCAGTCGTAGCCGGTCTCCAAAATGCGTCGGGCGACGGCATTATGAAAGCCGACTGAATCCCAATCGAGACCGGCAAAAACGATCGGGCGGCTGATGTCGCAGGCGCGCGCAGCCGTGCCGCTGAGCAAGACCCCCAGAACAAAAATCGACATTAAAAGACGAATCATGGGGGCACGCTTACTCACGAAGCGAATTTGACATTCACGACCCGATTTACGGTTGATCTGAGACGCGAATGTCAAATTCAAAGCTCCACGAAAACCTTATCGTTGCGAGTGGCCCTATTGATTCTACCATTCGCAAGATCGAAAGACGAATCGGGATGGGAATGCTATAAGCCGACCACCAGCGCCCGTTGCCAGTCACCAGGCGCAGGGACATATATGTCGCGCCGCCCGCCCAACGCAGGATTATTCGTCATGCTCGATATTCGCCAAATCCCAGTGCTCAGCGATAACTACGTGTACTTGATCCGCGAGCCCACGTCGGGCGCCGTGGCGGTGGTTGATCCTGCGGTGACCGACGAGATTTTAGCCGAAGCCGACAAGCTGGGCTGGCGCATCACCCATATTCTCAACACGCACCACCATAGCGATCACATCGGCGGCAACGAGGCGATTAAAGCCAAAACCGGCTGCACCATTGTGGGCCCAGCGCACGATCCCGACCGCATTCCGGGCATGGATATTCAAGTCAAAGACGGCGACACCTACGTATTCGGTGCCGAGTCCGCCCACGTCTTTTTTGTGCCTGGTCACACGCGTGGACATATTGCTTACTGGTTCAAAGACTCCGATGCGCTGTTCTGCGGCGACACGATGTTCTCCATCGGTTGTGGTCGATTGTTTGAAGGCACGCCGCAACAAATGTGGACCAGTCTTTCTCGGTTGAGGGCGTTACCTCCGGCCACACGCATTTACTGCGCGCATGAGTATACGGAAAGCAATGTGCGCTTTGCCGTCAGCATCGACCCGGGCAATGCAACGCTTCGCGCGTATGAAGCTGAGGTGAAGGCCAAACGCGCACGCAAAGAACCCACAGTTCCGTCGACATTGAAATTGGAACGCGCGGCTAACCCGTTTTTGCGCGCGGACGATGCCAACTTACAAGCGGCGATGGCCATGACGGGCCAAGATCCCGTGGCCGTATTTGCCGAAATACGCCGTCGCAAGGATGTATTTTAGAAATATTTAGCGAACGCCGCCGCGTTTAAGTAATTGTGGGAGCAGCTTCAGCCCTGTCATGAGCGGGTGCTGGCGCTCGGTGTCGGTCAATTGAACTTTCACGCCCGAGTGCCGCTCGATTTTCCACACCGCGTAATCAAGCCCGCCCTGAAATGTGAAGGCGGCTTTGATCAGGCGCAGCACGTTCAATATTTTCCCCTCAACGCGACGCAACGCCCAGGCGCGGCGGGCCCAGCGGGTACGCACGAACGCGTGGTTCATGTAGGTTGCATCGTTTGTCGCTTGGCCCAACACGGCTTCAGTCACGGCTATGTAGCGCGCGAAATCGCCATCCACGAGTTCTGCAGCTTTGGCGACTGATTCAGGACGTAGTTCAGCGCCATATGTGGCTTGAAGGGCACCCACCCACAAATCACGCGCGGTAAATCGCACCGGCATAAGCGGCAGCGCGCGCGCGATCATCGTTTCAACGGCTTGCGTCAACGCCTCGTGAACGCGGGCTTTGATAACGTCGTTGCGGGCGTAGAGAATAAGTGTCGGCTGCGAGAAGCGCGCCCAGATACTAGAAGCAAAGCACTGCGGTCCTGTGTCGCGCATGAACCGACTGACAGACATCACGGCCACTTTGGCGCGAACTGTGCGGCCTTCGAAGCTGATCTCGCGGTAATAAACATTGGGCGGCAAGGTCGCGCCCCATATCGCTAGAACCGGATTGGGGACCGCCCCGCTCATGCGGTCGACCAGCACGTAGAAATCGAGCATCAGGCCGTCGTCGGTCGCGTGGCGTAGGCACGAGCCATAAAATAACACCGCCGATACGCTGGGCCCAAAGCCATCTTTTAAAGCCTGCGCAAAGACACTGGCCGCCGGAAATGTCGGCTTGCTCGTTTCGGCGACAATCAGGTCGCGCAGAGGGCTCATATCGCGGCAATCTGTATGAAGGGCAAAGTTTCGTTAGCGCTGATGGTCAGGGGTTGGCTGCGGCTGGCTTTGTATAATTCGCCATCCAGCGTGTACGCGCCGTCAAATGTCAGTGTCATGCGTTGGGTGCGGCGGACCATGCGCCCAGACCCACTCTTCAGATTTTTTGTGACAAGCTTGGGCATCGCTTTCAATAAGACACCTGCACCTGCGCGCAGGCTGAGGTAATGCAATGCACCTGCGCCTTCGTCAGGTTGTGGCGAAAGGCCAATGATCAGTTTGTCCAGGGTCGTGGCGCTGATAAAGAAAAACTTACCGCTTTCACCGGTCGCGCCGTCGTCCCAGCGCGCCTCCATGGGCTCGGCACGCGCGCCCGAAAAAAAACCGCGCCAAAATAAAATGCCCAAGGCCAGCGCATGGCTGACGGGGTTTGGCAGCTTCATAGGGTAAATATGCTCGCGGCAAAATAAAATACCATTGACCACATCAGCGGCGCCTAAAAATGCTCCGCGCAAGGCGGGCCGATCGTTGCCAGTTTCAATCGTCAGAATAGGCCGATGGGTGATGTGACGGAGCAGGCTGCCTTTCCGCCGCGCGGCCAAGATGCGCTTAATTGCCGCAACTTTGTCGCCATCAAAACTCCAGGCCGCCGCCGTCATGTTCGTTTTGCCTGCGGCCAGCAGAGCAACCGCAGGCGGCGTCGTAAAAGTTTTGCGGTTCAGCAAGGCGCTAAACACCAAATCGGCCGTACCATCGCCGCCGTTGACAATAATGACATCAGCCTTGACGGCGGCGGCCTTTCCCACCGCCACGTCGATATCGGCCGGGCCTGACGTTGTAATCTGCACAAGGCCTGGCTCGCCGGCCACATAGGGCTCGATCCAGTTCGTTTGGTTCTGGGTGCTGCCGACATTGGTAATGACGGCTATCACCAGAGGCTTCTGGGGGTCCGGGTCGGGCAGTGGATTTGGGGTCGTAGCCGCAAGGGTCATAGGGGCGAAAAACTCTATTATCTCAATGCATTCCAGCAAAATAATGTTACCACCTTCGTGAGGACGGGGCCCTGGTGGGGTCAACCTTCAGGCCCCGAAACCATTGCAACGCCCTGAAAAGGCTGCAATTTAAGGGTCTCACTTGGTCTTAGTCTGTCGTCTCAAAGGGTTAGGCGACCGCCGGCCGGATAGAATCTCATTGGTGCACGGTCCTATACCGCGCTCTCGAGCTGTCGGCCAGCGGTACACATATGCATGAAAGCCATTGATAGCTACCTGCTGCGCCAAATCGTGCCAACCCTCCTGGTTACGATTTTTATCGCCGCCGTCATTCTATTGATGGAGCGGTTGATGCGTTTGCTCGACATCGCAGTCGGCAACGGCGTGTCGACCTTGGTGGTATTTCAAATGCTGTTCAACCTGATCCCACATTACATCGGGTTGGCGTTACCCATGGCGTTGTTTTTGGGCGTGTTGCTCGCGTTCCGTAAACTCTCGGCTCAGTCTGAGCTGGATGCCATTCAATCCACCGGCATTGGCTTGTCGCGCTTCATCCGCGCCGCCGTCGGGCTGGCCGCACTGATGGCCGTGTTCAATTTCGTCCTTGCGGGCTACATCCAGCCGTTCACGCGTTATGCCTACCGCGCAATCATGTTCAATATCACCTCCGGCGTGATCGAGCAGGGAATCGGCGAAGGTTTTTTTATGAACCTGCCCAACGGCTACACGCTACGGGTCGAGCGATCCTCGGGTGCGGGGCGCGAGTTATCGGGCGTGTTCGCCCACAAACAAAATGCCGATGGCAAAATCGTTACCCTGACCGCTAAAAAAGGCGAACTGCTTACCGGGGCCAATGACGGCGTCATCACAATGCGACTGTTTTCGGGCAATCGTGCCGAATGGGACCCCAAAACGGGCGAGAACGCGACGCTGAAATTTGAAGTGTTTGATTGGCCGTTGGATTTGGCTGATCTCGTGCAGTTTCGTGGCCGCGGCGGTGACGAGCGCGAACTGACAATCGACGAACTATACAGCACGATGTTGTCCGATCGCGCGGCGGGGCGCACTGGTCTTAATGCAGCCACGGATGAAAAGTTACCGCCCGCGTTGCGTATTGCGCCGTCGGCAGTTGAGGCCGAGTTTCATGGCCGCTTGGTGTTCACCCTCTCGATGTTATTGCTGCCGATTCTGGCGGCCCCCTTGGGGATCATGACCCGACGCGCCACTCGCTCTTTTGGCTTGGTGTTTGGCCTGCTCGTGCTTGTCAGCTACCACAAGGTGCTTGAATTCGGCGAAGCGTATGCCTCAACTAAAGGCATCTCCGCTGGCCCGCTGCTGTGGGGCATATTTGCAGGCTTCACCGTTCTCACACTTATTTTGTTTCGCATCACCGATACGACGGCTGGTGCCACGCCTGCCCAACGGCTCGAGGAGCGCTGGATTAGTATGATCGACGCCATCGTGTCCATTGTCCGCCCACGCAAAGCGGTGGCCTGACGTATGATCCTGTCGCGATATCTCATGCGTGCGTTTTTGGCGCGCTTTGTCGGCCTGCTGCTGGGCTTGGTGTTGTTTTTGCAAACGCTTGATCTGTTAGCACAGGCCAACGAAGTGCTGGCGGGTGGCGGCGCGCCGCTCGACTCGCTCTTGCGCTATGTCATGTTGCGAGTGCCATCGCTTGTTGAAACAGTGGCGCCACTGGCAGGATTGTTGGGCGCGCTGACCGCATTGGTGACGCTGGCCAAAAACAGTGAAGTGCTGGCCATGCGCGCGGCCGGTCGCTCGGTCCTGAGTCTGGTCGGCGGATTGGTCGCTGTGGGATCGGCGTTGTCGATTCTCTTGTTCGTGTTTTCCGAAACAGTCGTGGTGCGGACCAACGGCATGCTGGAGGACTGGCGCGACGCGGGCTTTAAGCCCGATGGCCAAATGGCCGATGGCGAAAACAGCTGGCTGATGGAAGACAATGTTTTTGTGCGCGTCGGGCACGTTCAGCGCGGCGGTACCGAGTTGATGAACGTCCGTCTGTTACAGCGCGGCGGCGAAGAAGAAATCACTGATATTATCGACATTGATCGCGCAGTGTGGGACGTCGATCACTGGGCGCTCACGGGCGCGCGTCACGTCGGCGGAACAAACCTGGCGCCGAATGGAGTTGCGGCCACGCCGCCCGGCTGGGTTACACAACTGCGGCCCGAGCATTTCATGCGATTTGCCAGCCACCCCAACGAACTCTCGCTCAATGCTCTGCAAGAGTATGTTGGCAACGTCGCCATTGGCTCACGCCCCCAATATTTTTATGACACCTGGCTTCACCAAAAAATCGCCGGACCGATTGTGTTGGCTCTCATGCCGTTGTTGGCCGCCATCGCCGCGTTTGCGCACCACCGTCAGGGAAGTGCCGTGATGACAATCGTGTGGGGCATTTCGTTGGGCTTTTTGTTTATCATTATCGACAATATGATTTTGGCCATGGGCCAGTTCGGCTCACTGCCGCCATTCATTGCCGCATGGCTACCGCTGATTTTATTTTTAACGCTGGGCTTGTGGATTGTGTTCAGCTTCGAACACACCGGGGCAAGGACGTAAGCTATTCCGGATGCACCACGCGCACCGGTTCGGGGTCGAGCGTGATGCGCAACGGTAACGTTCCGATGATATCCCCGTCGCCTTGTGCGGGTTGCCCGGTTTGGCCCGTCACTGTGATCTCGCGCCCGACAATAATTTTCACGTCGCTCAGTGTGGGCAGTTTACCCAGCACCAAACTTACTCCATATCGCAGCACACTCAGCCAGCCGCGGCTCGTCATCAACACAACATGGAACTGGTCGCGGCTGAGATTTGCGCCAGGTGCGGCAATGAACGGTCCGCCGTACCGCGCGCCCTTGCACACCAGCACCGAGGCCGTGCCGTAAGTTGCGCCATCAATACAAACTTGACTTTGCTGGGCACTCTCAATCGTCGTTTGCACAATTGCTTGCCACACATACGCCAAAGGTCCGATGCGTTTTTTGAGGGGCAAAGAGACGTTCGCCACCACGTTGGCGTCAAAGCCCACGCCCGTCATCATGGTGAAGCGTCGGCCATTCGCCCGGCCGACACGGATTGGCTTGATCGGCCCAAAAGCCAACGTTTCGGCAATATGTTTGGCTGACAGGCGCAGGCCAATTTCGCGCGCCAGCACATTGGCCGTTCCCAGCGGAATTAAACCCAGCGGTATGTCTTTGCCCACGAGGCCATTCACGACCTCGTTGATGGTGCCATCACCGCCGGCGGCTGCGATGATGTCGAACTCTGCTGCCGAAGCCTCGCGAGCAATGGTTTCAGCATGGCGCGGGCTTGAGGTTTCGCGCAGCGTGACAGTGCACCCATGCGCGCGAAGCTTGGCGATCACATGGCCGAATCGGTCGCGGCGTGCTGTGCCCGCCGCGGGATTGTACACGACCAAAACGCGGCGCGATGAAAGCGGAGAAGGGGGTGCGGTCATCAAAAGACTTAAAAAACAAGGAACCAGTGGGTTATTGGAAGAACTCGGAGAATGCGCTGTTCATCGTCAGTCGAAACCGATCATCGCAACGCATGATGTCATCGATGCAGTTTTTAAAGATCTCGCGTTGGCGCATTGAGAAATGATCTAGCGTGAACCCAAATTTTTCCAGAGCTATGGCTGTCAGCAATACGACGTCGATGGGCGATTTGTCCGGCTGCACTGATTTGGCGCATTCAAAATTAACGCAACGAATATCATAAGCAGTGTCGTACCACTTGGCGTGGTCTTCTAAAAACCGGGTCATGAACTCGGGTTGATGATCGCCGAATGCAAAGACACCGGCCTTACGGCCGCGGAGCTTCAAGTTTTCAAGGAATACCCCAAAGTCTTCGTCGCTTTTGGCAAATCGTGCGACGTAATCGCTCATGGGGTCTTTCACATCGTGTGGTCCGTGTTGATTAATTGTCAGCATAATTGCGATGACAGGGGTCGGGCTGTCTCCGATTTTTTTCAGCATCGCATCATAAAAAACGGAATCGCGGACTTTCCAATTCCAACCGGTGCTCACGCCCAGCGAGATCGGGTCGTAAAACTCATCGACACCAATCGATCGATAGAACGCCTCGCCGTTGATGAAGCTTCCGGGTGAGGGATAAAACACCATGGTGCGGTAGCCGAGTTTTTTGAGCTCGGTGAAGACTGAGCGCTTAATGCGTCCTTCAAGTTGATGAAAAACGTAAAGCCCGTCGTTGCCAAATTCCTGCGGGCGCATTTGGGTGGCGATGGAAAACTCGGTGCGCCACGTGCCGCCTGCGAAGGTGTGAACGCGCAAGGGTCCGCTATCAGGTGCGTCTGTCGCAAAGAGGGTTTGCGGTGCGTAACCCGGCCGCATCATGGCAGGCGGGAAGGTCGACTCTTGCAAGATCATAAAAATATCGGGCCGTTGCCCATTGGGTGCGCCAAAACCCGTCTCGGGGGTTGTGTCAGCCGCAGGTGCATCGGGCAAAACTTCTAGTTGCGGATCGGGAATTTGTGCCGACCGTACAAAAGCCCTCAAGGTTGGGGTTGCTAAGTCTTGGTTCCAGTTCCAAATGTCGTTGCCCCAACTTTGCATCCCAAACACAGTGGCCACGCAGACGGCTGCGACGAGTGCCAGCGTCCGTCGCTCGAAGCGCGAAAACGCACCGCGTCCCGAAAACAAGTGTTTGATGTAAAATCCAGCAGCGACGGTGCTGATGATCAGGGTGCTTGCGATGCGCCAATCGTTATAGGCCAGCATCAGCACATTCGAGTGCAGGAAGTAGTGGTCGTAAACCACCAGCGGGATACCTGTGATGGCGAATTTGATGCCGCTACCCACGAGCAGGAACAGGGCGGGAACCACCGACAGCGCCAGCAACACCAAGGGGTGCTTGCCCCGTGCGCAGCCCAGCGCAAAAAACGGTAGCATCAACAGCGCGATGTAGGGGTCGAGCAACGCCACGGCATAGATCACCGCAACCGCGACCACCGTTAAGGCAAGGGCCTGCGGGCGGCTGAGTTGTCGAACCGCATGGAGGGCTGGCTTCAGCATCAACGTCACATCAAGGGTGAGAGAATTTTGGGGGGTTGGGCGGCAAGCTGGTCATAAAAACGTCATATCACAATGTGGCAGGAATTAACCCGATTAGTGACACGCTATTGTAACACTGTGACGTGATTGTGACGTTGTGGCGCGAGAAAACCTTGCCTTAAGCGGCGGATCGGCGGAAAACCCGGCTTATATGTAGTATCTTGGCTGGGCGACTATTGCGCCGGAAGGGTTGTTGCTGTGTCCACGGGCTCATTCAAACTCGGGTTTTGGAGCGAGAAGGAATACTTCCTTGATCGCATGAACTTGGCCGAGCTGACGGCAGCGTACTTTCAGTATTACGCCATTGCCGCTTACATCGCCATTAGCCTTGCCACCGGCGCGGTGGTGGCTTGGGCGCTGGCCGTGGGCGCGGCGCCGTGGCTAGGCGTGCTGGGCGCGATCGCTGCGACCATCCTGATTTATCCGCTGGTCTGGTTTGTGCTGCATCGCTATGTGCTGCATAGCAAATATATGTGGAAGCATCCGCTGACCGCCGGTGTGTGGAAGCGCATTCACTACGACCACCATTGCGATCCCAATAATCTGAAAGTTTTGTTCGGCGCGCTCTACACCACATTGCCGACAGTGATCGTGGCCACGATGCCTGTGGGCTATGCTTTAGGTGGTGTGTATGGCGCAGTTGCTGCGTTGTGCACCGGCGTTGTCACCACGTGCTTCTATGAATTCTTTCACTGCATCGAACATTTGGGCTATGCGCCAAGCTGGGGCTGGGTGCGCGAAATGAAAAAAACCCACATGGCTCATCACTTCCATAACGAGAACGGCAACTACGGCATCACCAATTTCTTTTGGGATAAGGTCCTGGGCACGTTCTATGAGGGCGCCAAAGACAAGCCCAAATCTCTCACCGTGTTCAATTTGGGCTACGACGACGAGGTGGCCAAAAAATACCCGTTCGTCTCGCGGCTCACGCCCAACTGGCCCTACAATACCAACCCCGTGCATCGTAAACGCGAAGCGGCAGCAGCGGCTGCGCAAAAACTCGCAGCCGAATAATTTTTGCATGAGCCTCGTTGTTCGCAAGGTTGAAACCGGCGCCGATTGGGACGCCTTCTATCAAGCTGCCCATGTGTGCCAAGGCCACGATCCGTACTGGGTCGCGCCCATGCGCTTCTTTCAAGCCGAGCAACTCAACCCGAAAAAGAACCCGTGGTTCGACCACGGCGAGGCCGCGTTCTTTGTGGCGCTGAAGGATGGCCAGCCCGTGGGTCGGATCTCCGCTCAGGTGGACCGCTCGCATTTAGAGTTGCGCAAAGACGCCACAGGCTTTTTTGGTTTCTTTGAAACCATCGACGATCAAGATGTGACCAACGCGCTGTTCGCGGCCGCGACGGATTGGCTGAAAACCAAAGGCCTCAAACGCGCGCTGGGTCCCTTTAGCCTGAATATCAACGAAGAGTCCGGGTTGCTGATCGATGGCTTTGGCTGCGCGCCGCGCATGATGATGGGCCACGCGCAGCCTTACTATCAACAGCGTGTCGAAGCCGCTGGGTTTGTGAAGTCGGTGGATATGTACGCCTATCTTACGCCTATGGATTCAGCGCTGCCCTTCAAGCAAATGGCGTGGCTGAAAAAGGCGCTCGACCGCGACAAGCGTTTGACGTTGCGCCACCTCGACCCCAAACGCTTCGACGAAGACATCGACACCATCGTGCGCATTTTCAACGCCGCCTGGACCGAGAACTGGGGCTTCGTGCCGCTCACACAGCGCGAAGTGCGCCATATGGCGAGCGAGATGAAGCTCTTTCTGATCCCTGAGCTGGTGTGGTTCGCCGAAGTCTCTGGCGTGCCGGCCGCCATGTGTGTGGCGCTGCCCGACGCCAACGAATTCATCAAAGACATGAAGGGCAAGCTGTTGCCTTTCAATTGGGCCAAGCTGGGCTGGCGGCTGTTGAGCCGCAAGTCCTTTGCCTCGGGCACGCGCGTGCCGTTCATGGGCGTGATGCCTGAGTTCAAGAACAAAGTGATGGGCTCGGTACTCGCACTCCTGACGGTGGGTGCGGTGCGCCGCGAAAGTCTGCGCTTGGGCTTCCCGGTGTGCGAAATGAGCTGGGTGCTGGAGTCTAACTCCCAAACCCGCCATTCCATCGAAGACATCGGCGGCAAGGTATACAAAACCTACCGCATGTTCGAACGGCCAATCTAGCCTCACTGTCCGACCACTGCACGCCATCGCAACTTCATGTTGGCAGCGATGGCTCCGCTCCCCTAGCCTGAGACTTCATTTGGGGAGTTCCGCCATGCCCACGTCACGTCGCACGTTGCTTGCCACCGCCACAACTTTGGGCGCTGCCGCCACGCTGCCGCGCGCACTTCGGGCAGCTGAAAAAACCGACGTTATTATTATGGGCGCCGGCCTTGCGGGACTGAAAGCCGCGATTGAACTGCAAGAGCAGGGCGCGAAAGTCATTGTGCTGGAAGCCAATAGCCGCGTCGGGGGCCGCGCTTTTACGGCCGATCACTTCCCCGGAAGACCAGAGTTGGGTGCTAGCCAAGTGGGACCCGACTACGCCCGTGTCCTTGATATGTGTGATCGATTGAAAGTGAAACTTGGGCCAGGCTCGAACATCAACGCGCCGTTCACATTTTATGTCGGCGGCAAATTGATCAAGAAAGAAGACTGGAAATCAGCGCCGCAAAACAAAACCGTTGGCGAAGAACGCGGCGTGCTGCCGGCGGCATTGTTTTCGTATTATTTGCGCAAGTACATGCCACTGAAGGCGGCTGAGGACTGGCTCGAGGCCAAAGCTGCCGCCTTTGACGTGGCACCCGGCCCCTGGCTGAAAAGCAAAGGCGTGTCCGACGAAGCCTTGCACTTCATGGATGTCGGCCTTGCGCCCGATTTATGGAACGGCTCGCTGCTGACCCTGATGCAAGAAGAAGCGCGCGGCATGACGATTTTTGGCACGTCGTCCGACTCCAGCAAAGATCGCTTTGCGCAATACGCTGAAACCTCGCAGCATATTGAGGGCGGCACGTCGCGTTTGCCGGAAGCCATGGCCAAACATTTAAAGGGCGCGGTGCTGACAAACAAAATCGTGACCGACATCGCCATGACCGAAAAAAATGTCACCATTCGTTGTGCCGACGGCACATCGTATCAGGCCGACTTTGCCGTCTCGGCTATTCCGTTCAAGCCCCTCAATCGCATTTCCATCGATCCGCCTTTGCAGGGCATGCAGGCCGAGGCCGTGCGTAGCATGCCCTATAACACCAACACCCAAGTTCATTTCATCGTCAAAGCGCCGTACTGGGAGCAAGATGGATTTGATGCATCCCTCTGGTCCGACGGGCCCATCACCAACTTACGTCAATCGATCAACTATGACGGGTCGCGCACACGGGCCTCAGCGTTTTGCGTTGGCAAAAAGGGCGACCGTATCGATCAACTGGCACCCAAAGAGCGCGCCGCTTATGTCCTGGCAGAACTGGAACGGATGCGGCCATCGCTGAAAGGCAAGCTTGAGATTGCGGGCACGCATTCATGGCCGCAGTATATGTTCGTCGAAGGTTGCCGACATTCCTACGGTCCCGGCCAGGTCACACGCTGGGCACAAGATATGATCAAGCCCCATGGCCGCATTCACTTTGCCGGCGAGCATACGCGCCGACTAGATGTCGGCATGGAATCGGCAATGGAATCGGGCGAACGCGCCGCGATTGAAATTATCACCCGCATGGCGGGGTAATTTTGTGACGGCAAGAACCTCTGTCGGATCGATTCTTGCTCTCGCTTTGGGGAGAGGCAGAAATTTTGGAATTGCATCTGTATTCGTTGGTTGCCTGCTGGCACTCTTCGCGAACGCAGAAGCCAAAACCCTTCGCGTTGCCATCATGGGTTGGCCGCCTGCCATGGGCAATCCGTATGCGCAGCAAATTCAGGGCGCGGTCCATCCCTTCACGGGGCTATTTGATGCGCTGACATTTATGGACACTAACGGCGCAACGTTGCCCAGCCTCGCGTTGTCATGGACCAACGATGGCGCCAACACCTGGACGTTTAAGCTGCGCCGCGACGTGAAGTTCGTGAATGGCGAGCCATTTAACGCTGCGAGTGTGGTGGCGATGATTGAATGGCTGCAACAGCCAGCCTCCGCGCGGTTCTTCTATGCCGCAGAAGTCAAAAACATTGCGACTGTCCGCGCGCAAGGCGATGACACGGTGATTTTTGTCACACGCGTGCCTGATGTCATCTTGCCCAAGCGTCTCAGTTTGTTGCAGTTGGTGCCGCCTGCGCTGTGGGCACAAATGGGGCCCGAGGCCTTTTCCCAAAAGCCGCGCGGCACAGGCGCTTATGTCATTGAAACGTGGGGCCGCGACAAAGGCACTTTTGCGCTCGAGGCCCAGCCGGGCGCCTGGCGACCTGCGCTACACGTCAATCGCATTGAATACCGTGTTTTGCCCGACCAAGCCGCACGCGTGCAGGCATTGAAGACCGGGCAAGTAGACATCGCCTACAACATTGGCTTTGAAGATTTCGACGATCTGAAGGCCGATGGCATTGATGTGCATGTCAATGCTGTCGCTACCACCACATCGCTGGCACTGCCCAACATGCAGAAAAACTCTCCGCTTGCCGATGTGCGCGTGCGCCAAGCCATGAACTATGCGGTCGACCGCGCGGCCATCGCAGCCACCATCATGCGCGATACGGTCAAACCCACCAGCCATGGCATTGAGCCCGGCGTATTTGGCTACAACCCGGCCATCGCACCTTATCCGTACGACCCAGCTAAGGCGCGCGCATTGTTGGCCCAAGCAGGCTTTGCCAAGGGCTTGAAACTTAAAGCCAATGTTCTCACCCAAGGAACACCCGACATCGCCGCAGTATTCCAGCAAGTCGCGCAAGATTTAGCCAGCGTCGGCATTACGCTCGGATTAAATAACGTGCAGGGCACCGACTGGGTGCAAATGTGGTCGTCGGGCGATTGGCGCGGGGCTGATCTGATATCCTCAAGCTGGAATGGTGCGACGTACATGGATGCCGGCCGTGCCGTGGAATCTTACACCTGCGCCAAGGCCAATCCGTTTTTCTGTGCGCCCGAAGTGGAAAAAATATTTGCACAAAGTAACGTCGAGTTCGACGTCAAGAAGCGCGAGGCACAGTTACAGCAAGCCTTGGCCATGCTGCACGATTTAGCGCCGGCGCTGTATTTGTTTCCACAAACTGAAATTATCGCTACGTCGCCCAAAGTGAAAAACATCGTTTACCGCGGGCGCTACGTCGACTGGACGCAAATTGATGTGGCGCAGTGAAGCTGTCCATAAATCTAACACGTCGTTCCACGCCTCGGGTTCGCGCATGGCGCAACACGATGATAACCCTAGCGCGGAACCGGGCAGAAAAATCAGATAAAAAACAATCAATCACGCGGTCAAGCCGCGTGGTAACGGCAACGAAGTAAAAAGGCGCGCCGATTCATGACTTCACAGCTGCTCTGGGGTTATGTTCACATTTTGCTGCTGGTGTTTTGGCTAGGTGGCGACATCGGCGTATTTATTGCTGCCAATATTGCGCGCACAACGAAGTATTCTGTCGACACACGCGCGGCGTTGCTGAGTGTGGCGGGTATCGTCGATTTGTTTCCGCGCTATTGTTTTGCGCTCATGCTGCCCTCGGGATTGACGTTGATCGACGCGGCCGGGCTATACGCGCCGCCGCTGTGGGCCTTGCTGCTGGCGTGGAGTATGGGCGGTGCCTGGGTGGCCATGATTTGGCTGTCGCACAAAAACCCCACGGCGGGCTTTGTGAAGCGCTTCGGGCGCGTGCAGTTTTGGGGGCAGGGTATTTATGGCGCGGGCCTTGCGGCGGTGGCAGCCACCTCATACATCACTCATCAGCCGATTGCCGAGCCCTGGCTGGCCAGTAAAGTTTTGGTGCTTGGCGCAATGTGTTTTGTGGCGATGATGTTGGAAGTGGTCTCGCGGCCCTTTGGTGTGGCATTCGGCGAAATCCAAGCCGCAGGCTCTACGCCCGACCGCGAGGCGCGGGCCCACGCGGCCATGGGCAGAACCTTGGCTGTGGTCTTGGTCATTTATGCGCTTTTGTTTGTCGCGGCGTTTATTGGCAAAGTGAAACCGTTCTGATGTTCGCCACCTATCTCCGCATTGCATTTTTTATCGTCGGGCTGATCGGCGCAGCATTTTTGTTTGCCTTTGCCTTCAGTGTTGCTGCGGTTATGGTTTTGCTTCTGCTGCTGATCGGGCTCATCTTTGGTCGAAAGTCTGGCCGCCATGTCTGGGTGTGGCGTCAGCAAACAACACGCCTTGAACCGGGCCCCGTCACCATCGATCACGATCCCAACGATCTACCGCCCAAAGGGTGATACAATCTAAGATTGTTATGATTTATACCGTCACGGTATAAAGTCGGTCCAAACGACCATTCTGCGGCCGGTATAACCTGTAGTTACTTTTTTAGCAGGTCGCGGCGCACCACTTCAGGTGGTGAGAACACACTCACATCTGGCAGCGCACCGGCCCATTTTTCCAACTCCACCAGGCACGTTTGCGCGCTGGACCCTTGCGCCAGCTTCGACGTGCCCGCATCGCGCGTCAGCACATTGGCGTTGCCGTGCACACAAAAGGGCAGAGCATTACCGCCTGCCGACGATGTCGGCACAGGGTTGAACCACGCGCCCGTCGCCAACTGAATCACGCCAGGGCGCACATGGTCGGTGACGACAGCACCTGCCAAGCAGGCGCCGCGATCATTGAACAGCCTCACCACATCGCCCGAGGTAATGCCGCGTGCGGTTGCGTCGATAGGGTTGATCGACGCCGGTTCGCGGCCGTGCACTTTGCTGGCTTGGCTGTGCGTGCCGTTATCGTATTGGCTATGAAGCCGCGTGCGCGGTTGGTTCGAGATCAGGTGCAACGGAAACTGCTTGGTCTTCGCTGCACCCAACCACTCGGCAGGTTCCATCCATGTGGGCTGGCCGGGGCAGTCGTCGTAGTTGAACGACGCAATGCGCTCTGAGGCAATCTCGATTTTACCGCTGGGCGTGCTCAGTTTGTGCGCCGCCGGATCGCTGCGAAAGTCAGCCAGGAAGATCTTGTGTGAATCGCGCTCAGGGAGCGCGACAAAGCCTTGCTCCCAAAACGCGTCAAACGCGGGCATGGCAACGCCTACTTTCTCTGCACGCTCCTGCCAGCGCGCATACATGAACGCGAGCCACGCATGCTCATCGCGTCCTTCCGTAAAGGCCTCATGCAAGCCCAGCCGCTCTGACAGGCCCGCAAAGATATCGTGGTCGTTGCGCGCTTGACCGAAAGGCTCGACAGCTTTGTGCATCGCCAGTGCATAGGTGTCGGTCGATGCACCCGTAATGTCATTGCGTTCCAATGTGGTGGTCACGGGCAACACAATATCGGCGTGTCGTGCTTGGCCGTTCCACCACGGCTCGTGAATAATGATGGTCTCGGG
This sequence comes from Rhodospirillaceae bacterium, assembly GCA_947476925.1. Taxonomy (GTDB): domain Bacteria; phylum Pseudomonadota; class Alphaproteobacteria; order Rhodospirillales; family Rhodospirillaceae. The sequence goes on from CANJSF010000007.1 coordinate 137,838, forward strand.
GTGCTGCCAGGCACGTACCAATCGGCCCAGGTCTTGATGATGATGGAACGGGTTTCCGCCGCACCAATACACCAGCCGCGCATCGGGGTAGTTCAGCTTCTGGCCATTGAAATCAAAAGGCGCGCCAGGGTTCTCCAGCATGTCGGCAATGCGCGCCACAGGGATGAACGCTTTGATCGGGTTGGGCACATTGGGCAGGGCAGGCGGCGCAATGCGAGATCCGCCCGCGCCGATGCCATTGGCTGCACCATAGCCAAAGCCAATGCCGCCGCCGGGCAGGCCAATTTGACCCAACATCGCTGCCAGCGTGATTGCCATCCAGTAGGTTTGTTCGCCATGATCGGCGCGCTGCAGAGACCACGAGATCGTCACGAGCGTGCGATGCTTGGCCATATCGTGGGCTAACTGATGAATCACTTCTGGCGAAACGCCGGTGATTCGACTGGCCCACGCCGCGTCTTTGCCCGCCAGCGTGGACTTGAAGGTGTCCCACCCCACGCAGTGCGATGCCAGAAAAGCTTCATCCGCCAGGCCATCGCGCAGCAACGTGTGCGCCAAGCCCATCATCAGCGCGACATCTGTATTGGGGCGTGGCGCAATCCAGGTGGGCTTCAAAAACGCAGCCGCGTCATCTCGCACCGCACCGATAGACACCACCTTCACGCCACGTGCAGCCAGGTTGCGTTGCGCCTCGCGCGCCACGTGTTTGCCGAATCCGCCGCCATGCACTTGGCTGTTTTTTAACGCCAAGCCACCAAAGGCCACGATCAGTTGGGTGTGCTCGGCAATCACATCCCACGTGCTCATCTGGTTGGTCATCTCCCAGAAGTTGCCCATCACATGGGGCACAATCACTTCAGCTGCCCCCGCCGAATAGGTGTTCACCGAATAAGCGTGCCCGCCGTACAGGTTGAGGAAGCGGCGCATTTGGCTTTGCGCATGGTGAAACCGACCGGCACTGGCCCAGCCGTAAGAGCCCGCGAAAATCGACGCGTTACCATGTGCCGCCTTCACACGCTGGAGTTCCGCCGCCACCATGTCCAGTGCTTCATCCCAGGGCACGGCGACAAACGGCTCGGCCCCGCGATGGTTATCGCTGCGGCGCGGGCCATGTTTCAGCCAGCCCTGGCGAATCATAGGCTGGGCAATACGAACCGCATCGTTCAGCGCGCCGGGCATCGAGCGCCCAATGCCCGACGGGTCGGGATCGGCGGCAAAGCCGTGCATCGCTGTCACGACTCCGTCTTTCACCTCGGCGCGATAAGCCCCCCAATGGGTCACGGTGGGAAAAAGTTTGGTGTCCATCGCTCAACTCTAACCCTTTTTGATTGGGCCCGTCATGGCCTATGCTGTCGGTCAAATAGAGGGGGGTTCGCATGCTGAAATCAAGTTTCGTTGCGGCAATGATCGCGACGGGCGTCGCTTACGTCGCACAAGCCCAAGACGCAGCCGTTTCATCGACATTCTTGCGCAGTGCCATTTTTGTCGCCGACCGCCCAGCCACCGTAAAATTTTTCCGCGACGTCATGGGTTATGAAGAGCTGACAACCGGCGAGCTTGCGCCCGCGGGTGAGAACGATCCGCTGGGGTTGCCCGCCGGTGCCAAGCGCACATTGACGGGCATGAAGTCCAAAGACGGTGCGGGACTGTCGATTATGGGCATCGAGCATCCTAACTTCAAACCGTTGGCGCGGCCGGCAGGTATTGGCAATGCAGGCGGCGACGTGATGTTCGTGCATCAGGTCACCAACATTAAAGAAATTGAGCGTCGCGCCAAGGCGGGCGGCTATCAAGTGCTACGTGATGCGCTTCCGTCGGCCTCGGGCAAGTCGTTGCAAATGTTTCTGCGCGACCCCAATGGCGTGCGCCTTGAACTGTTCGAGATGCTGCCGGAGAAAAAGTAATGCGCATTCTTGCATTGCTTGCCGCGTTATCGCTCAGCTCACCCTCGTGGGCCGCGGATCTTGAAAGTTACGCGACACTGCAGCGTGCCGCGGTGATGGTGAAGGATCGCCCGGCGACGGTGAAGTTTTACCGCGACGTGCTGGGCTACACCGAAGAACCAACGGCAACGGACATCAAGCTGCCTCCCGATCACCCCTTGGGTCTGCCGCCCGATGCCGTGATCAGCATGACATACATGAAGTCGCGCGACGGCGCCTATGTGGCCGTGATGGGCGTTGACAGCAAAACAATGCCGTTGCTGCAGCGCCCAACGGGCACCAACAATGCGTACAACGATATCATTCTTGTTCATGTGGTGCAGAACGTCGACGCCATTTATGAACGCGCGAAGGCAGGCGGCTACGAGATTCTTAACCCACCAAAATTGTCGCGCACGGGCGCTGCCAAACAAATGTTCCTACGTGATCCCAATGGTATCAAGATTGAACTCAACGAGATTCTGAAAAAACCAAACTGAGAAAACGGAGAAGCCATGGCCGACGCGATTTTCAAACGCACTACATTCTTGGTGCCCAATGCTGAAGAAGCAGCCGCCTTCTATGGCCACGTCTTTGGCATGACGAAGTGGTACGACAGCAAAGTTGCCGTCCACGAAGCCTTTCCGCCGGCCGCCCCGCCTTGGGCGCCGTGCCACCTGATCCTCATGAAAGCTGATGATCCAACCATCGGCATGCTGGGGCTGATGCAGTATCTCGACCAGCCGTTTGACGCGAGCGTGAAAAAGGGGCGCACCAAAGTGCAAATGGGCGATCCTTTGTTGGTATTCGAAACCAAAGATGTGGATGGTGTCTATCGCCGTGCCAAGGAAAAGGGTGCGACCATCGTTGCCCCGCCGACAGATTGGGAAGTGCCCGGCTTTAACGGCGGCCCGCCGATCAAGCTACGAACAATGTCGATGTTTGACCCCAACGGCGTTTACATGGAAGTAAACTTTAAACGATAACCAGTCGGTTCCTGTTTGCTTCTCATGAGAATTTAACCCGTGTTCAGCGCTGTTTCCAAAATTATCAAACCCCGCCGCCGCGACCTCATTGGCGGTTTCGAAGTGGGCCGTGCGCTGCCCAGCGCCGAACAACGTACTGTTGGTCCGTTTGTGTTTTTCGATCACATGGGCCCGGCCAAGTTTGCAGCGGGCAAGGGGCTCGACGTCCGTCCTCATCCGCATGTGGGGCTGGCGACAGTAACCTATCTGTTCGAAGGCGAGATCATGCACCGCGACAGCTTAGGTACGTCGCAAGCGATAAAGCCCGGTGATGTGAACTGGATGGTGGCGGGCCGAGGCATCGTGCATTCTGAACGCACACGCACCGAGCTCCGGCGAGCAGGCTCATCGTTGCACGGCATCCAGTTGTGGTTGGCGCTGCCGAAGTCGCACGAGGATATTGCGCCGACGTTTGCCCATCATCCGGCCGCTAAGTTGCCCATGATCAATCGCGGTGACTTTAATGTGCGCATGATTTTGGGCCGCGGCATGGGCTTGAAATCTCCAGTCAATGTGTTCAGCGATATGATGTACGCCGATGCCATGCTGGCACCGCGCGCATCAATGGAACTGGCGCCCGACCACGCCGAGCGTGCGATTTATGTTGTCACCGGCGCGGTCGAAATTTCAGGCCAAGTGATCGAAGCGGGCACCATGGCCACCTTCCTGCCCGACCTGGCTGTGACCATGACGGCCAAAGATAATACCCGGGTCATGCTGTTGGGTGGCGAGCCCTTGGATGGCCCGCGCTTGCTGTGGTGGAATTTTGTCGCGAGCGATCAGGCCAAGCTTGAATCCGCGCGCATCGACTGGGCCAATGCTGTGCAGAAAAGCTTTCCCGAGAACGGTCGCTTCAAATTGCCGCCCACGGAAACCGAGTTTATCGCACTGCCAAAAATGTAATCGCCTAGAACTTGGTCAAGATCGCACGGGCTTCTCGCTCGCTCGATTCCATCGCCGCTTCGAGACCCACGCCAATCTCGGCCAAGTGTTCGCCCGCAAAATGTACGCGCCCCCAGGGGCTAAACATTGCTGCGCCAAAAGCCGTGACTTGCCCAGGTCTGAAGTAGTGATAACCGCCCTTGAACAGAGGGTTGGTGGCCCAGGAGTCGATTCCCAAATAATCCACCTTTCCTTTTGAGGCCGGGCGTAGCCGCGCTAACTCTGTCAAAATCGCTGGGCCTTTGTCAGCCTCGGGCAGTGAGTCGAATCGCGCGCAGCCGCGCCCGCGCAGTTCCAACAACAAGCTGCCGCTCTCGTGACCTGGCTCGTCGAACAATTTGGACACCATCTCGAGCGGGCTGTCGGTGAACATTGTCGGTGGAAAACCATCGTCATGCCAAAATGGTGCGCGCGCGATCAGGTGAATGTGTGTCGCATGCACGGCGGGCAGCGCGCGAATTGCCAAACCAACGCCGCCCGAAGGAGCGGGGTCGAGCGCCACATCGCGCAACACCGGGAATGGAATTGTGCACATTACAAAGTCGGCCGTGTGTGTCGTGCCATCGGCGCAGCGAACCTCGACACCTGATTTGCTTTGCGTGATACCTTTGACCTGTTTTCCGAACAACACTGACGTTGTTAGCTTCGACGCAATCGCATCGGGCAGGCTTGACGTGCCGCCGGTAAAGAACCGCGCGGTGCTGCCGAACTCGGCGGCCTGCGATTGCTTATGCCGGCGAAACAGATGCAGGGCCGAGACATCATCAAGCCCCATGCTGGTCGCGGCAAATTCCATGATGCGCAACGCCTCATCAGAGATGCCCAAGCTTCGAGCCAGCGGTTTAAATGCAACGTCGTACTGCTGAAACGCGGGCTGACGCCATGCTTGTAAGTCCGTCAGGGGGTTGAGCTTGGTCAGCACTTGGAACCGTAGAGTTGCCAGCGGTAAGCCGCGTTCGTCACCCGCCAGCTTGTTTATCGCCGCCGTTGGCCATTCTTTTGCGCTCACGTTGACGCCGCCGATGTTCACCGCTGTGCCGCTGGTCAAGACCGGCCGTTTAAAAACGCCAACACCCAACTCTCTGATGCGCGCCTGGGTGCGCGTGTAGCTGTCATGCACTTGTTTGGCGCCGCCTTCCGGCGCGCCTTCCAAATCACGTCGCGTGTGAATGCGGCCACCCAGCCGCGATGATGCTTCCAGCACGCTTACACGTGCGCCGCCATCTTGCAGGTGAAGCGCAGCATTCAGGCCCGCCAAACCTGCCCCAATCACAATGACGTTTGGCTTTGGTTGTCCGCGCACGTGCCCTACCGATCCAGTCGCCATGATTGCCGCCGAACCGGCAATGACCGCACGGCGCTGATGATGTTGTTGCATGGCTGATCTCCCAGCCGCATGTATATCACGCAGACCGCTTGACAGCCGAGAGGGAACCGGCTGCCATAGGCCGACGGTTCAGGAGCATCCTCATATGCGAAGCCTTTTGCGGGGACTGGTTACTGCGGCGTTGCTGGCGGTTACGGCTGCATCGGCGCAGGACGCCTATACGACCAAACCGGCATCAATGGATGGTATCGGTAAGGTATATATGGGCCGTGAGATTGCTCATGTCATGGGTCATCAAGGCGCATCATGGCTCGAGCGTAGCGAGCGCGAGAAAGAAGAGGGCACCGAACTGCTGATTAAAAACTTGCCTCTCAAGCCCACTGACGCGGTGGCCGATATTGGCGCAGGCACGGGTTACTTCAGTTTTCGTCTGGCGACGAAAGTGCCCCAGGGCAAAGTCTATGCAGTTGATATTCAACAAGAGATGCTTGACATCATCGCGGCACGAAAAGCCCAGGGCCAGGGCAGCAACATCATCGGCGTGCTAGGCACCGAGGCCGATCCAAAATTGCCCAACAACACGCTCGAACTGATTTTAATGGTCGACGCCTATCACGAATTCAATTATCCGCGCGAAATGGGCCAGGCCATGGTGCGCGCACTTAAGCCCGGCGGTCGCATTGCTTTGGTCGAGTACCGCGCCGAAGATGATAATGTCCCGATCAAGCAGTTGCATAAAATGACTCAAAGTCAGGCCAAAAAAGAAATGGCGGCGCTGGGCCTGACTTGGGTGCAAACCAATGATGCGCTCCCGTGGCAACATCTGATGTTCTTCGAAAAACCTAAGTAGCCCACAAAACAGGCCGAAAGCTGAGGATGTGATGAGAGTTTTGTTTCTCGCCGCCGCAGTGCTGCTTGTCTCGCCGTCGTTCGCGCAAGACGCCAAGATGATGCTCGAACAAGATGCCGGGCGATTGGCCCAGATGTGGGATGGCGTTTACGACAATGCGAACCAAGTCAACGAACAAGAGCGCCTGAAGATTCCCGAAACGGCGTGGGAAGCCAGACGTCTGAAGATTTTCAAAAAGGTCGATGCGCCTGCGTTTGGGCCTCACGTCACGTATGTTGAACAATACTTGGGCGAGCCACCCACATCCGTCTATCGTCAGCGCATCTATGTGCATCGCGCCGATTCGGCCAATAGCCGTATCGTCACAGATATTTATGCCTTTCGCGGCACAGACGCTGAGAAAGTGTTGGGCGCGTACAAAGACCCCAGCAAATTAAACGGCTTTTCGCCCGCCAACATGGACAAGCTGCCCGATGGCTGCGCGGTGAGTTGGAAGTCGGCAGGCGACAGCTTTGAAGGCGTACAAAATGCTGAGACCTGTTCCTACGCGCCGCCGGGCATGAGCGAAAAAGTTCGTCTGTCTGATCGTATTGTGCTTAGCCCCGCAGCCATGACCACAAATACCAAAATAACGCGCAAAAATGGCTCGCTTGTGCAAGGTAACGCCCTGAACTTGCCCGAAGTATCTTACAAAGCGCGGCCGTTTAATTGCTTCGTGATCGTGCGCAATCCTGACCAGCCCAATGGCTACGAGCGATACAACGACTTGGCCATCAACGACCAAGGCGGCGAAATCACGATCACGACCAAACATAAAGAACCGCTGAAAATCAATGTCTGGATGCTCAACCTTGTGCCGCGCGTGGCGGGTGCGCGACCGACGCTGATGATGTACGCCAAAGAAGAGAACAATAAGTTTGAACGTGTCGGCGCTTTCGGTTCGGCAGATGCAACGCGGCTCGCTGTAACAAGTGCGTTTGGCGAGGCGAATTGTACGCTGGCCAGGTAAGGCTCACCCATTCGGGAGAATGATGATCTTTCCCTGGCGGTCGTCGCCCGTGCGGGCCTGGTGTGCAAGCGCTGTTTGAATTTGATCTAGCGTGTAGGTGGCCGCAATTTTTGCCTTCAAGTCGCCATCGGCAATCATGGCGGCGAGTTTTGCATAAACGGCCTTGCGCTCGTCCTTGGTGCGGTTGCTTTGCATGCTCATGCCAACCAGTTTCACGTGCTTGCGAAACAGATCTTGGAACGCGACTTCGCAATTTTTGCCGGTCATGTATCCGTAGTTCACGATCGTGCCGTCTTTATCCAAGCAGCGTCCGATTGTTTCTGTCCCGGTCGCCGCGACGCAGTCAAATCCAATGCTGAGTGCCGCCCCACCAGTGACTGACTTCACCAACTCGGCGGTTTTGTCCGGGTCGCCGGTTTCAACGATCACTTGGTCGGCATCAAGCGCCTTTAACTCGGCGATCAGCGACTCGCGCCGCACGATGTTGCACGTCTTGATGCCTTTGTCGTGCGCCAGCTTGATAATGTAACGGCCACAGCTTGAGTTGGCGCCATTTTGCAGCAGCCAATCACCGCGCTTGAGGATGCGTGCATAGTCATCGACCAGGATCACGGCGGTCATGCCGTTGATGACGGTGAGGGCGAGTTGCTTGGCATCTCCCGCCGGGGCAGGGGGGCAATCTGCTGCGGGCACCGCTAGTCGCTGGCGGAACGTTCCCGCACCAATAGGAAGGAATACCCGATCACCAATCTTGTATTCACTCACACCCTCGCCCAATTTGGTCACATAGCCAATGCCTTCATGGCCGCAAATGCGTGGAAAGGTGAAATAGCGAAACCCCGGATCGCCGTGAATAAACTTTAAGTCGGCCAAATGCATCGCCGCAGCTTCGACCTCAACAACAACTTCGCCCGCTTTGGCCACCGGCTCGGGCAATTCGACCAGTGTCGTCACATCGGACGGCGAGCCGTAAGCGTTTTGCTGCAATGCTTTCATGGAATGGTGTCCTTGGTTATCCGTTGGGCAATAGAATAACTTTACCATCGCGTTCTGCGCCAGTCTTGGCTGCATGACCGAACGCATCTGCGGCATGGTCAAGCGTGTATGTTCCCGCAATGGCCGCATGGAGCTGTCCTTTGGCAATCATAGCCGCCAGCTTTGCGTAAGTGTCGCGCAATTGGGCCATGTTCCGCTTAGCCATGCCGCGCCCGGCGCTCATGCCGACAAACGTAATGTCTTTCTGGAACATCTCATGAAACGGAATCTGGCTTGGCTGCCCCGACATAAAGCCGTAGTTGACCACAATGCCCCCGTCCGAAACGCATCGTGCCATGCGACCAGACGCAGCTCCGGCGATCATATCCAGGCCCAGAGTCACGGGTGCATCGTGTGTCGCGAGCCTCACGCGCTTGGCAAACTCTATGGGGTCGTCGCTGTCAAAGATGACCGCGTCGGCACCCAGGGCTTTCAGTTCATCGACAACCTCTGGCCGCCGCACAATGTTGCACGTCCGGATGCCACGCTCTTTCGCCAAAACGATGAGATAACGGCCACAATTGGAATTTGCCCCGTTTTGAACCAGCCAATCGCCTGCTTTTAATGGCCTAAAGTCTTCCAACAAAATCACAGCTGTCATGCCATTGACCAACATCAACGACAATTGAACGGCATCGCCCTCGGGAGCCGGCAACGCTTTCTCGGCTGTCGTGCACACATGCTCTGCAAAGGTTCCCGCACCCCACCACGGGAACACGCGGTCGCCAACTTTAAACTGACTTACGTTTGGGCCAACGGCCGTGATGCGCCCAATACCCTCGTAGCCGGGAATACGTGGCAAGGACTTCTCGCCGCCTTCGCGCGCACCGGTAAAATTTTTGATGTCGGCAATGTGGATGGCGGCTGCTTCCATCCGAACCACGATCTCGCCGGGCCCGGGGACTGGGTCAGGCAGTGTCACCAGCTTTACGACTTGTGCGGGGTCGCCGTACCCGATGTGATGTAATGCTCGCATTGAACCCTCTTTCCGCACCAATAGCATGACGCCAGCCGGACAGATGTGCGATACAATAAACGGCGATGATCGAGTAACGAAATCATCCTTTCCATGCTTATTGCTTTTGTAGATTCATTTTTGAACTCAATGCGCTGTTAGCCCATGCCCAATCGCATTCGCCGCTCTATCGTCGACACACCTCTCGGACAGATCCACGTGCGTGTGGCCGGTGTCGGCCAGTCCATCGTGTTGCTGCACTGGACGCCCGGCAGCGGGCGTCAATATGTACACCTGATGCCTGAACTGGCCGCGCGCGGCTATCAGGCAATTGCGCCTGACCATATGGGCTTTGGCTTTTCCGATGCGCGGCCCAACGCATGGGGCGTGGCTGACTATGCTCAAAGTATTGCCGACGTGATGGCGGCCCTGAACGTGTCGCGAGCCGCCGTCGTGGGAGGGCATTTTTCCTCTGAGGTTGCAGTTGAATTGGCCTTGCGACACACCAGCCGTGTCAGCGCGTTGGTGCTCGACGGCTCGCCGGTGTGGTCGGCCGAAATGCGCGCCAAGGTGCTGGCCAATGCGCGGCCCGAGCCCCCACGCTGGTCTGATAGCGGCGATCATATCGCGTGGATTTGGCAGCGGGCACTCTGGTTGCGCAAAATGTGGGATCCGACGTTCACGCTGACAGATTCAACTTCCGAAATCTTGAAAACAGCCGTGATGGAAAACCTGTTGGCGGGCGACACCAGTGATACATCCGATGCTCTCAAGAATTATGATCTTGATTTGGCGTTGCCGCGATTGTCGTTGCCGGTGTTGGCCCTCACCGCAGAGACCGACCCCTTGACCAACTGCCATGCTGACGTTCTGCGACTGGTGCCTGGGGCGCGTGGTCACGCCTTCAAGGGCGCTCATCCTTTGCATGATGGTGCGCGCGCCGCTGATTATGCTCGCGTCGTACATGCCTTTTTGTCAGGCTCGGCTCCGGATTTATTTCATGCGGCAGCGCCAGCTACCAATGCTACTGACGCTGGATATCGAGGTTAAGCCAAGCCGCAGTCGCTATTGCGCAGCGGCACTCTCGCCGTAGGCAGGATCTGACAAAAGTGAGGTTGGGAAGCGCACGGTTGCCGCTGTACCTGCGGCAACATCGCTGCTGATCAGCAACTCGCCGCCCAACATTTCCATATACTGTTTGCAAATCGATAGCCCGAGACCAGCGCCCTGTCCGGCGCGCGTGACGCTCGGATTGCTTTGTAAAAAGCGCTCGCCAATCCGCCGCAAGATCGATTCGTCAATTCCCGGCCCTTGATCACGCACAATGATGTCCAAGCCAGCGTTGTGTTGGCGAGCCTCAATCACCACGCCTTGGCCGGGCGCTGAAAACTTCACCGCATTGGTCAGCAGATTGATGAGGACTTGGCGCAAATAGCGCTCGTCGGCGTTCACGCGGGATAAATTCACCGGAACGTTTATGCTGATCTGCATTTCGCGATCACTCGCTAAGCGGTCAACAAAAGCAGCCGCGGCTTCGATGATGCCGAGGATGTCGAGTTTCTCGATATTGAGGGGTTGAATCCCAGATTCAATTTTGGCGACGTCGAGAATATCGTTAACGATATTCAGAAGGTGCTGGCCTGATTTATGAATGTGATCTGCGTAAGAGACATAAACCGGCGACACGCCATCACCGAGAACCTTGCTCTTGATGATCTCTGAAAAGCCCATAATGGCGTTCAGCGGTGTGCGAAATTCGTGGCTCATATGCGCCAGAAATCGACTTTTGGCGTCATTGGCTTCCTCGGCAGCGGCCTTGGCTTGCCGAAGGGCCGTTTCATTTAATTCGCTCCGCTTAAGTTGGACAAAGATGAAAAACCCAACTCCCGTCATCGATGCCACGAGAGCTAGGATCGCAAACCCGATGCGATTTCTGCTTTCACGCCACATCTTCAAATAGTCTTGGCCATCCAGCGATACGAAAACCGACATCGGCGAATTCGCGACACGCTCTGTGGCTTGGATTTTCCGGCTGTATCCATTCGACACAGCGTAAACCAGCTCCTGAGCCCCTTCGCTTTTTTGACCGAAATCTTCGTTGTGCTTAACAACTTGTGGGTCGGAGTCCCCAATTTTCATGGCGGATGGTCGTGCGGTCGCAACAAGTGTGCCGTCGTCACGCCACAACTCAACAGTTCCCAATGGTCCGACATCGATTTTTGCAAAAAATGCGTTGAAGTACTCGGGCCTTAGAATGGCCACGGCGTACCCCACGATTTTTCCGTCGAGTTCGATTTTCACGCCTAAGGGTAAGTAAAATTGGCTACCCTGCGTCACATATTTATCTGATGTATAAATATTGCCGATCAGCAATCCGCCTCCAATGTCCGCCGGCGGTCCAGCGCCACTCAGTGCCTGGTCGACCCGCTCTTTGCTTGTCGGAAAGATACGCGCCGAGGCGATGTTGCGACGCTGTGTGTCTAAGATCAAAATCGCAGATGCAAATGGAAGCTTCTCGATCTTCCCGGCCATGACGAGGTGAAGCTGCTCTTCGTCGTATTTGCCTAGCTTAATTTGTTCGCGATAGAGATCGCCCATTCCTTCCAACACGCGATAGGTTTCGGTAAATGTGCGTGAGGTAAATGACTCGGCCGTGCGAACCGAGGCGCGCGCCGATCTCATGGTTTCACTCACAGCCGAGCGGTACTGCTCAGCAAGATGAAAAATGCCTGCCAAGCTCAACAGCGCCAAGAAAACGAAAAATAGAATCACGGTGATGCGCCGTAGGCGCTGCAATGTTGCAGTCCCCTGCAAATTGGGCATGGGGGTGGTCATACTCTGGTCGACCCCGCCGCCATGACTATGTCGTCACAGCGGCTTCGGCGGGCTTCGTGGCATGCTTCGAGATGGCCATCTTCAGGCTCTTAAACAACGCTTGGCCAATTTCGCCGCCATCGCCTTCGATTTTTTCGCGCATAACGGCGCGCATGGCGTCGATATGCGCCTTGACGATTTCCAGCATGGCGTCGTCCTGATTGCACGGCGGCTTGGTCACCTCATACAACGACTTGGCAAATAAGGTGATGAGCGGATAGCCAAACGTACCGCCCTGGCCGCGTAATTCATGCGCCACGAGATTGATGTCTTCGAAGTTTGATGTCCGCTCGCCTACTAAGCTTTTAGCAGCAGCGACTTGGCGCGATAGGCGTTCCAAGTATTCTTTCGCCCATCCGATAAAGCCTTCCGCCTCACGCTTCAGCTCGGCCTCGGCGTTTTGCAGCACACTTTGTGGAATGACGAAGTCTTGGCGCATGGCCGTCGAGCCCATTTTCTGCTTAAGAAAATTGGGCAGCTTGAAGAACCAGACATCGCTGGGCTTAGCGGCTTTTTCAACGCGGTCTTTGGAGTACACGATTGTTGCGTGTGATTCGTCAGGTTTGCGCCGTTCGGTGCCGCCGGGCGGTCCTGCTTTGGAACTACGGCGACGATCAGGTCCGAAATAGGTTTGCGTGGTCACAAACTGGCGCGGCGTGTCGATGATACGTTGCAAGACCTTATACAAACTCTCGACCGAAAACGGTTTAACTATAAATTCGGTCACGCCTTTGTCGCGCGCGCCTTCGACGTTTACGCGGTCTGCTGCGCCCGAAATCATCACGAACGGCATAAAGCGATTGGGTGAGGCTTTGTCGTCACGCAACCATTGCAACAGGTGTTGGCCGCTGATGGTGCCCATGACCAAATCCGAGATCACGATGTCAACAAGCTCGCCTCCAGCAAAACCTTTGCTGCTGGCGCGCAGGTAGTCGACCGCATCCTTGGCATTTTTTGCGCGCTGCGTGCGGGTAAAGCCCATGCGCTTCAGGGCGGTGATAAAGATATCGAGCATGTACTCGTTATCTTCGACGACCAGCACAGAGAGGCGGTCCTGGCCTAAGTTCTCTTTCTCTTTGTCTTTGTTATTCAACATGACGGGATAACATCCAAAGACCAATTCTTGGTTTCGCGGCCGAACTATAGTGATATATCCACAGGACTCAACGTTAACACTTGGGGTGCGTGAATCTACGAAAATCGTCGCTTTAAGGGCATTTTCCGACCCCTGCCTGTATATGGCATTCACCCCACAACATATTGATTTTGATTAGTTATTTCCCACCGTGGATAGCGTTATACCGCTGCACTTGCGGCTTTGCCCAAGCACTGCTGAAACGTATGGGCGTCGACATTTCCGCCCGATAACACCACGACCGTTGTCCTATTCTTGGTCATGTGCCGACCATTCAGAATCGCGGCCAATGCGACCGCTCCGCCGGGTTCGACCACCAGCTTTAAGTGCCGAAAGGCAAACGCCATTGCCCTGCAGACGTCTTCGTCGCTGAGCGCATATCCACCCGACAAATGAGACTTGTTAATCTGCCACGTCAACTCACCTGGCATCGGTGCCAGTAGTGCATCGCATAATGCGTTGGCCTTGCTTGCGTTTTTGACACGCCGTTGCTGGGCAAGCGAGCGGCCATGATCATCATAACCTTCGGGCTCAGCGGCATATATGCGCGCCTGCGGAAATGCGCCGTGCATAGCGAGCGCGATCCCCGCAATCATTCCGCCTCCGCTTGTGGGCACCACAACATCATCGACGGTAAGGCCCATTTCATTGGCTTGCGCGACAATCTCCAAACCGATGGTGCCTTGCCCCGCGATAACTTGCGGATCGTCGTACGAGGGTATCACAACGAGGTGTCGCTGCCTGGCGATGTCGCCCGCAATCACTTCGCGGTCTTGAGTTGCGCGGTCGTAAAGCACGACCTCCGCGCCCAGCGCGCGCGTATTCTCGATTTTCAGCGATGGGGCATCGCTGGGCATCACGATGGTTGCTGAAACGCCATACATCGCGGCTGCTGCTGCGACTCCTTGGGCGTGATTTCCCGACGACCACGCGACAACACCGTTCTGCTTTTCTGTGGGGCTCATCTGCATAATCCGGTTCAGCGCGCCGCGAATTTTGAAAGACCCGGTGCGTTGTAAGGTTTCCGCCTTGATCAAAACCTGCCCCTGGCAAAGCGCGTCCAGGGCAACTGAAGTGAGAAGCGGAGTCCGAACAATCTTTTCGCCTATAAGTTGGGCGGCAGCCTCAACATCAAGCAGCTTGGGCACATCATCCTGTTTCATGACCACTCCGGTAGGCGACAAAATATGCGCCAAATGAAAAGATAAAAACCAATACTTTCGTGTATGTGCACAACCATGGGCACCAGTATACTAAACCCGGCGCTCTAAACGTGTTCAACGAATGCATATGGCTTAAGCGTCCCAACGAGCGCAGCGTCTTTTCGATAACAGTAGGTGAATGACATGAGATCAAATCTCACAATCTCTAAAATCTCATGGGTGATGTGTTTTGTCATTATGGCGGGATATGTGGCCACGATTGCCACGGCTAATTATGGGATGCGCGAACTTAAAGTCGGCGGTCCGGTTTTCGATCGAATCGTGACCGTGAAGGACTTGATTGCCGATATTTTGCCACCGCCGGCTTACGTGATTGAGGCCTACCTTGAGGCCACGCTTGCTTATCAAGATCCGAAGTCAGTTTCCGCCCACCAAGAACGCCTGAAACAGCTGCGCAAGGATTATGATACGCGCAAAGATTATTGGGCCGAACAA
>CANJSF010000008.1 GCA_947476925.1 Rhodospirillaceae bacterium
AAAATGGTGCCGACGCGCGGAATCGAACCGCGGACCTACTGATTACGAATCAGTTGCTCTACCCCTGAGCTACGTCGGCTTAAACCTATGGGGGTTCAAAAAGGTGCGGGAAAATAGGCGCAACGGGGCCAAAGCGCAAGCCGTGCAACCGCTTGAATTTCAATGATTCGCGTGGGTTGGCATGGGTTGGGGGAACGCCGAAGTTGCGTTAATGTAAGCCCATGACCGCAAACCCTACCCACACAGCCATCGCGACCGACATCGTGATTGTCGGTGGCGGCTTAGTGGGCGGATCTTTGGCCTTGGGCCTAGCCCGACACGGCGTGAAGTCCACCTTGGTCGACCGGCTGCCACCCGCCGCCAGCATAAGCCCCACGTTTGACGGGCGGGCCTCGGCCATTTCGGCCTCGGGCCAGACATTATTAGCGGCCATCGGGCTATGGCCCCATTTGGCCGCCCGCGCCCAGCCGATTTTAGATATTCGGGTGTCCGACGGGCCGTCGCTTTTATTTTTGCACTACGACCATCGCGATTTAGGTGAAGGCCCGCTGGGGTACATGGTTGAAAACCGCCATTTGCGCGAAGCCATTGCAGCTGAGATCACCACAAACTCTGCGCTGATCAATGTCGTGGCTCCTGCCACCGTGCGCGGTTTTCACCAAGTTGCCGATAGCGCCGTGGTTGAGCTCGCAGATGGCCGCGAAATCACTGCAAAGTTAGTGATTACGGCGGAAGGTAAAGCCTCGACTTTGCGAGAGGCTGCGGGCTTACGTGTGACCGGTTGGAACTACGCGCAAACAGCTATTGTGGCCACCATTGCCCATACAGCGCCGCATAATGGCATCGCGCACGAACGATTTTTACCAGCCGGACCTTTTGCCATTTTGCCGCTGCAAGGCGGCCATCGTTCGTCGCTGGTGTGGACCGAAGCCCAATCGCGCGCCGAGCATTATTTGGCATTATGTGATGATCGCTTTGTTTCTGAAATCGCTGAGCGCGTTGGCGCCTTTTTGGGCGAGCTGAGTTTAGTGGGCCCACGTTTTAGTTATCCGTTGGGCTTGCAGTTTGCAGCCGGCTACGTGAAGGGCCGCTTGGTGCTGACGGGTGATAGCGCGCACGCCATTCATCCTATAGCCGGACAAGGCTTGAATTTGGGCCTGCGTGATGTCGCCGCGTTGGTTGAGATTTTGGTTGATAACGTTCATCTGGGTTTAGATCCTGCGCACCCCACGGGGCTTGATCGCTACGAACGCTGGCGGCGAGCCGACAACCTATTGATGGCAGGCGTCACCGACATTCTTAATCGACTGTTCTCTAACGACATCGCCGCCGTGCGTCTTGCGCGCGATGTGGGCTTAGGTGTGATCAACAACATTGCGCCGGTGAAACGCTTTTTTATGCGCCATGCCATGGGTACGGTGGGCGATTTACCGAAATTGATGCGGGGCGTTGGTCTTTAAAAGCATTTGCCTGAGTGGTGACCTACCGCTTGGCATGGCAAATGCAGCCACCAAAACTATGGCGCCCGGTTCAGCCCGCGTGTTTTCAAACCATCAAGGTACGTTGCCCAGCGTTCCGCGTAGTCGCGGCCTAACTCGTACAAATAGCGCCACGAATAAATGCCGGTATCGTGCAAGTCATCAAACACGATGCGAACAGCGTAATTTCCAACCGCCTCAATATTCATAATGCCCACATGCAAACGACCCGGCACGAACTGCCGTTCGGCGGGGTTGTGGCCTTGCACTTCGGCTGACGGGCTTTCAACGCGCAAATACTCGGCGGGCAAATCAAAAATGCGGTCATTGTCAAACGCGACGCGCAATGATTTTGCGGCGGGGTCGTAGTCGATGGACGACGGCCAAGGATCTGACATTGCTACAGCAGTTTATCCGTCGAGCTTGCGCGCTTCGTCGACCAACATGATCGGGATACCGTCGCGCACCGGATAAGCGAGCCCCGCTTTTTTGCTGATCAGCTCTTGATTGTAGCGGTCATACTCCAGCGCGCCTTTGGTGAGCGGGCAAACCAGAATCTCAAGAAGCTTGGGATCGATATCGCTGGGGGTTGGCATATTGAGTCTTTCGACCAATTTATGGCTTTGAGTTTACTGACGAGGGCCGTCGGGCTTGCCGCTGGCATCGAACACGCCCATGCGCAGCAGAGCCGCCAGTGTTTCGGCGCGGTCTTGCAGCGTGGGGCTTTCCAGGAGCGCTTGTTTTTCGCGCGGATCAAACGGGCAAATCATGCACAGCGAGGTCACGAGCGTGGTATCGGATAAATTTTTGATGACATCGATGTTTACCTTCATGCCCTGCGCGTCCAAATACGGTTTGAGCACGTCAAGCAAGCCATCGCGGTCCAGTTCGATTTTGGCTGGAGCTTCCATATCCGCTTTGAATTCGTCATACAGCGGTTTGACGCGCCGATAGCCTTTGCGGCCCTCGATCTCTTGACCGACGCGAAAACGAATCAGCCCTTTCAGCGAAATAAGGATGCGGCCGTCATCAGTTTCCTCGAACGAGGCAATGCGCCCCGCGCAGCCCACGGAATAAATCGGCGGTTCGGCATGCAATGTGATGATGTTGCTATCTGAACCTGCCGCCTCGGCTGACGCGCGTGCGCGGCTGAGCTTGGTTTGGTCGGGCTGAATCATGCCAAAGATGCGCTGAGATTTCAAAGCATCGAGCGCCATGTTGAGATACCGCGGTTCGAAAATATTCAGCGGCAAGCGGCCCGATGGCAGGACCATCGCGCCCGACAACGGAAAAACCGCCAGTTCTTGGGGCAGATCTTCGAAGTTGGTTTGGATGGGGCTGCGCATGACGGCGCTATTGTACCTTATGCAAACAAAATCGCCGAGAGGCGCTTACGGCCCTGAACGGTTAACGCGTCGGTCGGCCCGAAGGCCTTAAAGAACTCCACCAACTGCTTGCGGGCAGCCTCGTCATTCCATTTACGGTCGGCCCGAATCATCTCAAGTAATTCGTTCATCGCGCCTTCTTTGTCGCCGGCACCAAAACGTGCCATGGCTAAATCAAGCCGCGCCTGCATATCTTTTGGGTTGGAGGCGGCTTTGGCTTCAAGTTCTTGAAGGGCGCCACTCGCCCCTTGCGTTTTTGCTTTCAGCTCGAGGGCGGTGCGCACGCTCGCAATTTCGGTGTCTTTCAACATCACCTCGGGCAAATTGGCCAATGTCTCGAGCGCGACGTCATCTTGGCCAAGCGCCATGTAACATTTCAGCGCGCCACCCACCGCCTTAATATGCGTTGGGTCTTGGCTAAGGATTTCTTGGTAAATTTCCAGCGCCACATCGACCTGGTTTTGTTTCAAAAACTCGGCCGCTTCTTCAAGCGCGTCATCAATGGGGTTGCCGCCACGGCCCGTGAGTTTTTCGATAAATTTTTTCACCTGGCTTTCGGGCATAGCGCCCATAAAGCCATCGACTGGTTTGCCATCTTTGAACGCATAGACTGCGGGAATCGACTGAACGCGAAACTGCGCGGCCAATTGTTGGTTGTCGTCGACGTTGACCTTCACCAACTTCACTTTGCCCGCATACTGCTTCACCAACTTTTCAATCGTGGGCGTGAGTTGCTTGCAGGGCCCGCACCATGGCGCCCAGAAGTCGACGATAACAGGGGTTGTTTTCGACGCTTCAATGACATCGAGCATGAACGAGGCGGTGTCGGCGTCCTTGATCAGATCGCCCGCGGCTACCGCGGGCGTTGGGGCATCGCCGGATTGTCCAACTAACATCGAGAAACCTTCCTACATAAATGCGGCGTTTCGTGGTGGTTAAATGTGATGGAATCGGGCCAAACGCAAGGGCTTGGGGCCAAAACGTGCCCCATAAGTACGGCTGGCTGCACCCTTGCAATGCGAGTCTAAATGGCTATAGTCCGGCCCTCTTTTCAGGGCCTAGACCAAGGCCTTGACGCGCTGGAGCGCGGGCGTAGCTCAGGGGTAGAGCACGACCTTGCCAAGGTCGGGGTCGAGGGTTCGAATCCCTTCGCCCGCTCCATTTTCTTCAATAAAATCAATGTCTTAACAAAGATGTCTGCGGCAATCGGGGCTTGGGCGGTTGCCGGTGAGCCGTGTGCGGTTTGACTGCCTTTGGCACGGTGCTAGCCTGGCAAAATCAACGGGGCAGCGCATTGCGCGGGAGAGCATGATGATTGGTCGACGTTCAGCATTGGGTGGGCTTGGCATTGGCGTGACAGCAACCGCGCTGGCTGCAAACGCAGCCACTTTATCGACCACGCCGAAGTTGCCAAAACCGATTTTAGGCCCGCGCATGAATTTCGTGCAGGCCGACAAAGTCATGGCGCAGCTGGGTCTTGATGCGCTGGTGGTGGGAGGCGGCGTAAACTTATACCAAGCCACAGGCCTTGATCTGACCTCGCCGCGGATGGGACATGGCCCGGTGGTGTTTGCTGTAATCACCCGCAATGACAAGCAACGCCTATCGCTCGTCGCGCCAGCATTCCTCTATTACTACACCATTGCCCTGGATCATCGCGATCAAACTTATCCGGCGTATGTTTACACCGCGCCGATGCCCGGCCAGAAAATCGCGGGCGAGCCGGGCGCACAAAAATTGGAAATTTTCGCCGATCGTGGCGCTGCAAAATTGGATTTCATCGAATCTTCGCGCAATGAAATTGTCACACGCACCGTGGGCCAGCACGAGATCAAGGCCAGCGCCATGTTGGCACTTCGGGCAGCATTGAAGGATGCAGGCATCACAAAAGGGCGCATCGCTGTCGACTTGCCGCTGGTGCACAAGGAAATTGCCGAAGCGTTGCCCGATGCGACGGTGGTGGATGCCGATGATGCGTTGCGGCGTATCCGTCCGATCAAATCGGCAATGGAAATCGAATTGATGCGTCAGGCCGCCTACAACAATGCCGAAGCCGCTAAAGAGGCCGCGCGGACGGTTCGTGCGGGTGCAGATGTGCGTGAATTGCGGGCAAGTTATTTTGCGGCCGTCGCTTTGCGCGGCATGCGCGGCGTGTTCATGGTGGTCGACCGCGTTAGTACGCCGACATACGAGGCAAAATTTCGCGATGGCCAGTGCTTCTCGATTGACTGCGTCAGTGAGTACATGGGCTATCACGGCGATTACGCGCGCGCGGTTTATGTTGGCGAGCCAACAAAGGAAATGAAAAAAGTGACCGACGCGACCGGTAAGGCGTGGGAGATGATCCGCGAGACCATTAAGCCTGGCGTAAAGTATTCCGAGATTCAGGCAACCGGCCGGGCCGCCCTGAAAAAGCTGGGCGTGAATTACAATATCTCATTCACGCCCCATAGCGTGGGCCTGTATCATGCCGACCATGTGGGCAGTTCGGGCCTGCCCTCGCCCGGCGACATGGTCCTGGAACCCGGCATGGTTTTAAGCGTCGATTGCCCATTGCTGGAATCAGGCGCCGGCGGTTCGTCGCATCTCGAAGACCTGACCTTGATCACCAAGGACGGCTCGGAACCTCTGAACGATATCGGCGATAAAGTTATTCTGGTGTGAAAAAAACTGGGATTTGCTGCACTGCAGCATGTCGTTGAAATTTCACCCCCTGACCCTGCCCTAACGCGCTGAGTATGTTAGGCTTCTCGTAATGCGCGCGGCGCTTTACGCCGTGCTTGGTTTTGATTGTGCGTGATCTCCTTGATCATGCACGTGGGGGAGCGCTGAGCATGGTGACGTGGGCCAATACCGAGATCGCCGAGATCATTAAAAAAGCACAAGATGTGGCGGCAAAAAAGGCGCCTGCCGCCGAACGCGACAGCATTAAAAAATTCATTGGCCAGTTCTACGCCGGAAGCCCGCCCGATGATCTGAAGGGCCGCAGCCCCGAGGCACTATGTGCTTCTGCCATGACGATGTGGGAGACACTGCAAGAGCGCAAACTTGGCACATCAAAAGTCCGTGTTGTCGGCAGCAAACAGAGCGATGCCCGCACGGTAATTTTGGTGGTCACCGACGACATGCCGTTCTTGGTGGATTCGCTCACCGCCGAGTTAGAGCGCATGGAAGAACCGGCACTTCTGGCTATTCATCCGATTATCACGGTAGTGCGCGATGCGGACGGCAAGCTTTCGGCTTTGCGTGATTTGGGTGATGACGAGCAAAGCTCGGGCCCCGCGGGGCAATGTGTGGAATCAGTTATGCACATCGAGATCAGCCCCCAAAGCGATCCCGATATGCTGGAGCGCATACGCGACAACGTATTGAGTGTGCTGAACGATGTGCGATTGGCGGTGCGCGATTGGCAACAAATGCGCCGGCATGCGGGGCGACTGTCTGCCGATTTTGATGGTCCGTCACCCGGCGTATCGCGCGAGCAAGCTGAAGAAGTCGGCGACTTTTTGCGCTGGCTACATGACGACCATTACACCTTTTTGGGATTTCGGCGTTACGCGCTAGACGGCAAGGGCGGGAAAAAAATTGTCTCGATTGTCCAGCCCGAAAGCTTAGGCGTTCTAACGAAACGTCAGATTGGAGTCTTCGAAGGCCTGTCGGACGGCGCACCAGTGCCGGCACAGTTTGCCTTCTTCCTCGACAGCAATGACACGATGCTGATTATCAAAGCTAATCAGCGCGCCACAGTGCATCGCCGTGTGCACTATGACGTGATTGCGATCAAAACGTTTGATGACGCAGGTAAAGTTTCGGGATTGCGCATTTTCGTCGGCCTGTTCACCGCCGATGTTTACACCAACAGCCCCAATTTCGTGCCGGTGCTGCGGCGCAAAATTGATCGCATTCGCGCCAAAGTAGGCTTTCGAAAACAGGGGCACGATGGCAAACGCTTACAGAATATTATGGAGAACCTGCCGCGTGATGAGCTGTTTGAAAGCTCAGATGAGTATTTGCAGCACGTGGGATTAAGCCTCCTTCACCTTCAAGAACGCGCCCGGATTGCAGTATTCATACGTGTCGATCAATTCGAACGCTTTGCCGCGTGCTTGGTGTATTTGCCGCGTGATCGATTCGAAACCCAGCTGCGTATTGCCATTGGCGACATTTTGGTGGGCGCGTTTAACGGACGGCTGTCGTCGTTCTATACCCAAGTCACCGATTCGGCGTTGGCGCGCATTCACTACATTGTCGCCACAAAGCCCGGCGCCCTGCCCAAGATCGACCAAAAGGTAATCGAGGCAAAGATCACCAAAGCGGCGCGCGATTGGAGCGATGGCCTGAAAGACGCCTTGATCAAAGCCCATGGCGAAGGCAAAGGCGGCGATATTGCCGATCAATTCGCCCACGCCTTCCCAACCGCCTACCGCGAGAAATTCGATGCCGAAGCCGCTGTGGGGGACGTCGCCCGTGTGCTGAGCTGCGCTAGAGACAAAAAAGTCGGCATTCATGTTTACAAGCCGGAAACTGGCGATGCCGGCGCGCTGGGCATCAAAATCTATAACGCCGGCAGTGTGCTTGCGTTGTCGGACGTGATTCCAGTTTTAGAAAACCTTGGGTTCCGCGCGGTTGGCGAAGAGCCTTACCAAGTCACGCCGCAGGGTGCAGGCAGCGCGGTATGGCTGCACGACTTCCAAATGACGGTCATGGGCGGCAAGGCGTTTGATATGGCTGCGGTGCGCGATGCCGTGGAAGACGCCTTCTGCCGGGTTTGGGAAGGCGAGATGGAAAGCGACGGGTTTAATAAGCTCGTGACGTTCTCGGGCCTGAAGTGGCGCGAGGTTGTGATTTTGCGCGCCTATGCGAAATATTTGCGCCAAGTCGCATTCCCATTTTCACAAACCTACATCGAAGCGGCGTTTGGAAATCATCCCGGTGTGGCGCGCTTGTTGGTGGACTTGTTTGTCACCAGCTTTGATCCGGGCCTGAACACCGGCTCGAAGGCCAAAGCCAGCGCGGCCAAAGCCGAAAGCTTGAAGGCAGAAATCGCCA
Source organism: Rhodospirillaceae bacterium (assembly GCA_947476925.1). Taxonomy (GTDB): domain Bacteria; phylum Pseudomonadota; class Alphaproteobacteria; order Rhodospirillales; family Rhodospirillaceae. The sequence goes on from CANJSF010000008.1 coordinate 7,913, forward strand.
CAGCGCTTGATGCCGTCACCAACGCCGACGAAGACCGCATTTTGCGCCGCTATTTAATCTTGGTGGAAAGCAGCTTGCGCACGAACTACTACCAAAAGGCCAAAGACGGCTCGACCAAGCCATATGTGTCGATCAAGCTTAACAGCAAGAACATTCCCGACTTGCCTCTGCCGCGCCCTAATGTGGAAGTCTTTGTCTACTCGCCTCGGGTAGAGGCCATTCATTTGCGTGGTGGCAAAGTAGCGCGCGGCGGTATTCGGTGGTCGGATCGTCGTGAAGATTTCCGCTCGGAGATTTTGGGCTTGGTGAAAGCCCAAATGGTGAAGAACGCTGTGATCGTGCCTACTGGTTCAAAAGGTGGGTTTGTGGTCAAGCGGCCGCCCACAACGGGCGGTCGTGAAGCTTTCCAGCAAGAGGGCATTGCCTGTTACCAAACTCTGCAGCGCGGATTGCTGGATATCACCGACAATGTGGTTGATGGCGAGATCATTCCGCCGGCCAGCGTGGTCCGCAAAGACGCTGATGATCCCTATTTGGTTGTGGCTGCCGACAAAGGAACTGCAACATTCTCAGATATCGCCAATGCGATTTCTGCTGAATACAATTTTTGGCTGGGCGATGCGTACGCATCGGGTGGATCGGTTGGCTATGACCACAAGGTCATGGGCATTACTGCCCGCGGCGCGTGGGAGTGCGTGAAGCGCCACTTCCGTGAGATGGGCGTGGACACCCAATCCCAAGAGTTTACGTGCGCTGGTGTGGGCGACATGAGCGGCGACGTGTTCGGTAACGGCTTGCTGATGTCTAAGAAGACGAAGCTCGTGGCAGCCTTCAACCACCTGCACATCTTCATTGATCCGACACCCGATACAGCCAAAAGCTACGAGGAGCGCGCGCGGATGTTCAAACTGCCGCGCTCGAATTGGACAGACTACAACGCCAAACTAATTTCCAAAGGCGGTGGCATTTTTGAACGCTCGGCCAAGACGATTAAACTTTCAGCCGAAATGAAAGAGATGCTTGGCATTAACAAGGCCGAAGCAGCGCCCACGGAAATTCTCAATGCTATCTTGCGCATGCAAGTCGACCTGTTGTTCTTTGGCGGCATTGGCACATACGTCAAGTCATCTGCCGAGTCACATGCCGATGCCTCGGACCGCGCCAACGACGTAATACGCGTCAACGGCGAGCAGATTCGCGCGAAGGTCATTGGCGAAGGCGCCAATTTAGGAATGACACAACGTGGGCGCATTGAAGCGGCAATGTCGGGCGTGCGGTTGAACACCGATGCGATCGACAACTCTGCCGGAGTGGATTGCTCCGACCACGAGGTGAATATCAAAATTCTCCTCAACAGCCTGATGATGAGCGGCAAACTAACACTGCCCAACCGCAACAAGGTGCTGGCCGAGATGACCGACGAGGTCGGCCACTTGGTGCTACGCGACAACTATCAGCAATCGCAAACGCTCAGCATTCTGCAACGTCGCGCGCCAGAATTGTTGGAAGGCCAGCAACGTACCATGAAGCTGTTCGAGCGCGAGGGATTGCTCAACCGCGATGTGGAATTCTTGCCGGCAGATGAAGAAATCCAAGAGCGCATGAGCAAAGGCCACGGCTTGGTGCGCCCAGAATTGGCAGTGTTCTTGTCGTACGGAAAAATGTGGTTGTACGACAAATTAGTCGCCAGCGACTTGCCTGACGATCCGTCGGCCGAAGAAGATCTGATCAACTACTTCCCCACAGCGCTGCGCAAGAAATATTTAGAGCCCATCCGCAAGCACAAGCTGCGTCGTGAGATTATCGCCACTGTGGCCACGAACAGCTTTATCAACCGCGTTGGGCCATCGTTCCTGACCACACTGATGGACCGCACAGGGCTCGGACCTGTGGATGTCGCCAAGGCTTATGTGATTACCCGCACGGCCTTTGGCTTGCGCGAGGTGTGGAAAGCCATTGAGGCACTGGACAATAAGATTGCCGCTGAAACCCAAACCGACATGCTGATCGAGATCAACCGCATGGTTGAGCGCAGCGTGCTGTGGCTGTTACGCCATGTGGCCGCGCCCATCGATATCGCCAGAGAGATCGGCAAGTTAGAGCCGGCCGTAAAAACACTGCGCGAAAACTTCGAAGCCATGTGGTCTGATGAAGTCGCGGGCTACGTGAACAAACAGGCCGAGGCTTACAAAGCCAAAGGCGTGCCTGCAGACTTGGCATTTACAGTGGCTTCGCTTTATCGATTAGCCGCCGCAAACGACATTCTGCGGCTGGCTGAGAACGTTAAACAGCCCGTGGCGCAAGTGGCGAAGATTTATTTCCTTACCGGCGAGCGTTTCGGAATGGGCGCGTTGCGTGTGCGCACCGAAACAATGGTGCGGGCCAGCCACTGGGATCGCTTGGCGGTATCAGCTGCGGTGGAAGAGCTTTATGCGCATCAAACCAATTTAGCGCAGCGCGTGATTGGTGCCGCTAAAGCCAAAAAGCTCACCGGCGCGAAAGCGGTCGAGGGCTGGGTAGATGGCCACAAAACCAACGTCGAGCGCTATGACGCCGTGTACGGCGAAATCCGCTCGGCCGATGGGTTGAATTTGGCCATGCTCACCGTCGCTAACCGCCAACTGAGCTCGATGATCGGGGGGTAATGCTAGGCGCTCTGTTTATTGCAGAGCGCTTGCCACTCTTGCCGAAGCATGGCGTAGAACGTCGTGGCGAATCCCGTCACGTCGCATACGGCAGAGGCTAGGAACGCTGCCCGCATAGACTTGCGTTGCATATTCAGTGCGGTGTGATCGCTGGCTATTTTTTTGGCTTTGGCGACCATCTCATCGACACTTGCGCAGACGCCATCAGGATAGCCGCCGTGAACGAGGTGTGAAGTAGCATGGCGGCCACAAAACCTGTCGCCTGTGACCGTGAGCACCGGCACGCCCATCAGCAATGCCTCGCAGGTTGTTAGACCTCCGGAATAGGGCGCTGTATCGAGCACCACATCAATTTCGGCATACTGCGCCAAAAACGCTGCGTGCTCGCCGCCCATATGAAAAAGGATGCGCTCGGCTGCAATTCCTTGATCCAGCAACATACTAAGGATGCGACCCTGCCGCGCACCATCGCTGAGCATGGTGTTGTTGACGAGGATTTTTGCCGACGGGACGGCGCGCAAACACGCAGCCCATTGGGCGATGGTTGATGCGTTGATTTTCGTGATCTCGGAGAAGCATCCAAACGTCACGTATCCGCGCGACAAGCACGGCGCGGCACTGAGCGCAGGCATGTATGCGGGGGGCTTATAACATACGTAATCTTGGGGCAGTCGCACTACTCGCTCGACATAATATTTGTCATCCGCGGGTGGAATGTGGATACGATCGCCCAACAGCACGTCAATCGCCGTAAGACCGCGCGTGTCAACATAGTCGCCCCATGCGACTTGAAGGGGTGCCGGCTTGGCCGCAAAAGCTAAAAGTCGATTGTGGGGCGCGTGACCCGACAGATCGATGAGAATATCGATGTCATCACGTACGATGAGGCTCACTAAATCAGCCACTTGCAAATGCCGGACGTCGCGCCAACGGTCTGCGATGCCGCGAAACGTGGCCGTATGTTCGTCGGTGCGAACGGTGGTGGAATAGCATGTGAGATGGAAAACGCTTTTGTCACGTGCGGCAAACACGGGCTGGGCAAAGAAAAGCATGGCATGAAAACGAAAGTCGCCCGAGACAATGCCGATGTTGAGCTTACGGTCGGGCGAGTAGTCGACCTTGTGCGCGGCGAAAGCTGCTAGGCCGGTTCGATCAAAAATGGTCCCAAATTGTTTGTGCTCGTAGGCAATTTCAGCGCGCGTGAGGGCCGCATCGTACTGCATGCACATCAACAAGCTTGAGCGGATCGCCGCCAGGTCCGGCTTTAGTGCTAAAACGGCGCGGCGATGGGCGATCGCGTCGCCCGCCCCATCGTCGACTAGATCGGCCAAGCCGACATAGGCTTGAGTCAAATTTGGGTTAAGCGCGATCGCTTGACGAAAACAAGTTTCTGCGTCGGCCTTGCGGCCCAACTGAATGAGTGTTTGGCCCAAGTTCACCATGGCGTCTGTATGCCTTGGATTGAGCTCGAGCGTTCGTCGATATGCAGCCTCGGCCCCATCCCATCGACCAATGGCTTGCATGGCATTGCCCAAGTTAAAGCGCAGTTCGGCAGAACTTGGCGCGTGGCCAATGGCTTCTATCAAAACAGTCAATGCGCTGTCGGGCTGACCTGCCGCACGTAACGACATTGCTAAATTATTGTACGCCCCCAAATGATCGCGGCGCAGCGCGATGGTTTTTTCGTAATGGTGCGCCGCATCGAGATACCGCCCTGCTTCGCGATAGGCGTTGCCGAGGTTGAAGGCGATATCGGCTTCGGTGGGCGCGGCTGCATAGGCCCGAGACAATGCCGCAATCGCGTCGTCGGTGCGGCCTTGGGCAATCAACGCATTGCCCAGGGAGTTCAGAAAAATAGCGTTGTCTGGCTCGGCAGCGACGGCTTGCCGGGCAAACCCTTCGGCGTCGGGCCAATTCTTTTCATCCTGCGCCAGCACGGACAGAAGGTTGTTTGCGTCTCCAATGCTGGTGTTGCTGGCGAGCAGCGCATGCGCCGTTGCCTTGGCCGCGGCGCTATTACCCGCCTGGTATTGCTGGATGGCATGATCAAACGACGGCGTGACCAATGCATTATTCCTGATTCGCGGCGTCGGAGAATTGCATTTGGTATAGACGGCGATACAGGCCGCCGCGTGTCATCAGTTCGTCATGCGAGCCTTGATCAACAACACGGCCCTGATCCATAACGCAAATCTGATCGGCGCGGGCAATGGTCGAAAGCCGATGCGCAATGACAATCGTGGTGCGCCCTTGCATGAGGCGCTCGAGCGCAGCTTGCACATGGCGTTCGGTCTCGGTGTCGAGCGCGCTGGTGGCTTCGTCCAGCAGCAGTATTGGAGCGTCTTTCAAAAGAGCTCGCGCAATGGCGACGCGTTGTCTTTGCCCGCCCGACAGCGTTTGCCCGCGTTCGCCGACCACAGTGTCATAGCCGCTGGGCAAAGCGCAAATAAAGTCGTGCGCACCTGCGGCTTGTGCAGCGGAGATGATGGCAGCCTCGTTGGCATCAGGGCGACCATAACCAATATTCGCGCGCACGGTGTCGTCGAACAACACAACGTCTTGGCCAACAAAAGCAATGGAGCGTCGCAATGAGGCCAAAGTGACCTCGGAAATATTTTGGCCATCAATGACGACGCGACCTTGGCCTGGTTCATAGAAGCGCAGCAGCAAATTGAAAACTGTGCTTTTTCCCGCGCCCGATGGACCCACGAGCGCGGTTGTTTTGCCGGGCCTAGCGTTGAGGGTGAGTCCGTTGAGCGCCGCGACACCCTCGCCGTATGAAAATGATACGTTTTCAATGTTGAGTGCGCCATCGCGGGGCACCAACTGCTGAGCATCGGCGCGGTCTGCCACGCCGGGGCGTTGATCGAGCACGGCATACAAGCGCTCGGCACCAGCTAAACCTTCGTTCACAGCGGCGTTCGCATTGGCGAGAGCTTTCATCGGCCGATAGGCCATCAGCAATGCCGTGATGAACGAAAAAAACGCGCCCGCCGTGGTAATGCCCTCGATCACACGCCAGCCGCCGTACACAATCACAATCGTCACCGCGACGCCGCCCAGCGTTTCCATAAGAGGACTAGAAATGGCTTTGATGCGTTCAGCACCGATGATGAGGTCGCGAATCTTAGTGGTGATATTGGCAATGCGCGCGACTTCGTAGGCCTCGAGCCCATAGGCCTTGACCACGCGAATACCGGTGAAGCTTTGTTCGGCTAATGTCATGAATTCGCCAGTGTGAGCTTGCGTGTTGGCTGTAACGCGACGCAGCCGGCGCCCGAGACCCGTGACGCCAATCACTGAGGGTGGAAACACGACGAATGCGATAGATGCCAATATCCAATCTTGGATAAACATGACGCCGACAAGGAAAATCACCGACAGCGCCTCGCGTCCTAAACCGGTCAGCGCAGTCGACACGGCTTGGCGCATGGAATTGATGTCCGTCGTCAGCCGAGAAATCAATGCGCCGGTTTTGTTGGTGGCAAAGAATGCCAGGTCCATGGCCAAAACGTGTGCGAACAATCGGTTTTGCATATCAGTGAGAATCGTTTGGCCAACGCGCGTCATGATGATGGTTTGGCCGTAGGCGGCCACACCCTTGACGGCGAAGCAGGCAAACACCGCGCCGCCAACCAACCACAACAACTCGGCTCGGCGTTCGACAAACACCTTGTCGACCACTGGGTTCATGAGCCAGGCCAAGGCCGCCGTTGAGACCGCCACAAGAATCATGCAAAGCCCAGCCAAGAGGAACTGGCCGAAATATGGCAGCACGGCATCTCGCGCGAGGCGGGGCCACACACTGCGGGGTTTGCTTTCATCAGACATCATGGGCCGAGATAACCCTGGCTGGCCGGGGGCGTCTACCATTGTTTTTGGGCGTTTTTCTTATGGCTTTTCAATACCATCCCGCCCGAGTAGGTTGCCCCCAAGACCACCCTGAAGACTGCACCCATGGCCGAGACCGCATCACAAACTGCAAGCGCTGCCAAGCCGATCCCGTTTATCGATTTGCAGGCCCAGCGCGCCCGCATTAGCGCCCGCATCGACGCCGCCATTCAAAAAGTCCTAACCCACGGCGGGTTTGTGATGGGACCCGAGGTGGGGGAACTCGAGCGCCGTTTAGCCGCCCACTGTGGTGCGAAATTTGTGCTGAGCTGTTCCAGCGGGACAGATGCTTTGCTGATTCCTTTGATGGCCAAGGGTGTGGGGCATGGCGATGCGGTGTTTGTGCCTTCGTTCACCTTTACCGCCACGGCTGAAGTGGCCGTCCTGTCGGGCGCTACGCCAATTTTTGTTGATGTGCATCCCGACACCTTCAACCTTGATACGGCCAGCTTGGCGCGCGGCATTCTCACCGCACGACGCCTAGGCCTTAAACCACGCGCGGTCATTCCGGTGGATCTGTTTGGACAGCCCGCTGATATGGACGACATCAACGCGCTGTGCGCCAAAGAAGGTGTGTGGGTGTTGGCCGACGCTGCGCAAAGTTATGGGGCTAACTACAAAAACATGCGCGTGGGAGCCTTGGCTGAAGTGACCGCCACTAGCTTTTATCCGTCCAAGCCCCTAGGCGCTTATGGGGATGGTGGCGCGGTATTCACCGACGATGAAGATTTGTACCGTCGCATGACGCAAATTCGCGTTCACGGCCAAGGCAAGGACCGCAACGAAAATGTGAGCATTGGCCTGACGGCGCGGCTAGACACGATTCAAGCCGCGATTCTGTTAGAAAAACTGGCGATCTTTGACGACGAGTGTGCGGCGCGCCAACGCATTGCCGCACGTTACAACAAAATTCTGGCTGGTGTGGTAACAACGCCAGTGGTGCGCGGCGATCGGTCATCGGTGTGGGCGCAGTATACGATCCGTTCGACATCTCGAGATAAAATTGTGGCTTTGCTGAGCGCGGAGAATATTCCCACCTCGGTGTTTTATCCCAAGCCCATTCACGTGCAGCCTGCTTATCGGGCGTTTCCACAAGCCGAGGGCGGTTTGCCTGTGACCGAGCAGTTGTCGCGCGAGGTCGTGAGTCTGCCCATGCATGCTTACTTGACTGAATCTGACCAAGACCGCATCGCTGGCGCTGTGCATCGCGCGGCCAGTTAACGGCACCCCATGTTCACACCCGCAGCCGAGTTGCGAACTGCTGTGGTGGGTTTGGGGCCCATGGGCATGCATCATGTGCGGGCGGCCGCCGACATGCCCAACACAAAACTCGTCGCGGTTGTAGATGTGGACCGCGCGCGCGCAGATGCCACGGCCAGCACGTTCAATTGCAATGCATTATATGACGCTGCGGCCTTGGTGGGAGAGGTGGATGTGGCCACCATTGCGACCCCGCCCGAGTTTCATGCGGCCGCTGCGGTGCCATTACTGAACGCTGGCATTGCCTGCCTGATTGAAAAACCCCTAGCGATGACTGAGTGCGATTGCGCGGAAATACTTGCCGCCGCCACGAAAGGAAATGCCGTGGTGGCCGTTGGCCATGTGGAGCGGTTTAACCCAGCGACAGAAGCCTTGTTGTCTGAAAAAATTTCACCGGCGACCATTCAATCTATAACTGTGCAGCGCTTCAGCCCCGCAAGTGGTCGCCAAGTGCCCGTGGATGTGGTTTCGGACATGATGATCCATGATTTGGACATTGTCTTGGCACTGAAGGGCCATGATCTCGCCTCGACAACAGGTTACGGGGTTGCGGCTCATCATGCACAATCCATGCTGACATTTGCTGATGGTACACGCGCAGACTTGAAAGCCAACCGCCAAGCCAATGAGCGGGTTCGTGAATTGCAGTTGATCACGACAACACATGATTACCTGCTCGATTTTATGAATCGCACAGTGGCAAAACAGAACCGCGCAACACTGCAAACGGCGATGTTGCCGATCCAAAACCACGACGCCTTGCGGGCTGAAATTGCAGATTTTTTATGGGCAGTGAGAAATTCGCATGCACCACGCGTCACCGCCCAACATGCCCTGACGACGATGCGCGTCGCGTGGGCCATTCTTGATGAGATGAAGGGATGCCAGGCATGACCCAGCCCATGAGCGCGGCGCGACGCGGCGTTTGGGGCTGGTGTATGTTCGACTTTGCCAATTCGGCTTATGTCACAGTCATCATCACTTTTGTTTTTGCCACCTACTTCACGCAAGGCGTTGCGCCGACACCCGAGCAGGGCACAGCCTGGTGGGGCACGGCGCAAGGGTTGTCGGCACTGCTAATCGCGCTGCTGAGCCCCGTGGTTGGCACGATCGCAGACTACGCCGGGCGGCGCAAGGTGTGGGTGTTTTGGTGCTCGATGCTGACCGTCGGCACAACAGCACTATTGTGGTTCGCCGAGCCCCACAGCGCGCATGTTGTTCTGATTTTGGTTGCGGTTGTTATTGCCAACATTGGCTTTGAAGTGGGGCAGGTGTTTTACAATGCGCTGCTGCCTTCGGTCGCCACACCTGAAAAGCTGGGGCGTATTTCCGGCTGGGCGTGGGGCTGTGGATATGGTGGTGGCTTACTCTGCCTCGTGTTGTGTTTAGTCGTTTTTATTCAGGCTGATCCGGCACCTTTTGGGTTGGATAAAGACAACAGCGAACACGTGCGTGCGACGGTGTTGGTTGTCGCGGTTTGGTTTGGCGTTTTTTCGCTGCCATTTTTCTTGTGGGTTAAAGACGATTCCGCCCACACGCAACCCATGGGCCAAGCGGTAAAAAATGGCTTGATGCAAATTCGTGATACGCTGAAGAAGGCGAATGAATACCCGAACATTGTACGGTTTCTGATTGCGCGAATGCTTTACAACGATGGCGTTAACACCATCTTTGCCTTCGGCGGCATATTTGCTGCGGGCACGTTTGGCATGACCGTGGCCGAAGTGATTCAGCTGGGCATTGCGCTGAACGTGACAGCAGGCATTGGTGCCGCCGTATTTGGCTGGATAGATGATAAGTTTGGCTCTAAGCGCACTATTTCATTGAGCGTTTTGGCCGTGATTGTGTTTGGGTCGCTCACTTTGAGTGCGCCTGACAAAACATGGTTCTGGATTTGGGCGCTGACCGTGAGCACATTTTTCGGGCCGGTGCAGGCCGCGAGCCGCACCATGATGGCGCGGTTAGCACCACCCGAGATCCGCACTGAAATGTTTGGGCTATTCGCCCTTACGGGCAAGGCTATCGCTTTTGGTGGTCCCGTTGCAGTTGGCTGGGCCACGGCGGCAACTGGATCGCAACGCTGGGGGCTCGCGACGGTGATGCTCTTCTTAATCGCGGGTTGGTGGGTCTTGCGCGGTGTGCAAGAACACCCGCAAATTAGTGACGGAAGTGGCGCATCCCCGTCAGCACCATAGCCAGTCCTTTTTCGTCGGCGGCCTTGATCACATCCTCATCGCGAATGGATCCGCCTGGCTGAATGACGGCGACTGCGCCCGCCTCGGCGGTAACCAAAAGGCCGTCTGCGAACGGGAAGAAGGCGTCGGACGCCACTACTGAGCCCACCGTCAGCGCTTCGGTGAGGCCGGCGGCTTGAGCGGCCTCTTTCGATTTCAAATGCGCGATGCGCGCTGAGTCGACCCGGCTCATTTGCCCAGCGCCAATGCCAACAGTGGCCCCGTTTTTCACATACACAATGGCGTTCGATTTCACATGTTTGCAAACCGTGAACGCGAACAATAGGTCTTTAGTTTGCTGGTCAGTCGGTTTGTTTTTTGTGACGACCTTGAGGTCTGTCGCTCCGATGTGACCGTTGTCACGGCCTTGGACGAGAAACCCGCCAGCGACATTGCGAATGGCGCGGCCCTTAGCGCGTGGGTCGGGCATGCCGCCCGTGACCATGAGGCGCAGGTTTTTCTTTTTGGCAAAAATAGCTTTGGCATCTTCATCTGCGCCCGGAGCGATGACGACCTCGGTGAAGAGCTCGCTGATTTTGGCGGCCGTGGGGCCATCAATGGGGCGGTTAACCGCGATGATACCGCCAAAGGCCGAAACAGGATCGCAAATCAAAGCTTTTGAGTATGCATCCAGGCACGAGGTGCCCAGGGCAACGCCGCAAGGGTTAGCGTGTTTAATAATGGCGCAGGCCGGTTCGGAAAATTCAGCTACCAACTCGAATGCAGCGTCGGTGTCGTTGATATTGTTGTAGCTGAGCTCTTTGCCCTGAAGTTGTTGTGCCGTGGCAATGCCCGGACGCTGTTCGGTTGTGAGGTAGAGCGCTGCATTTTGATGCGGGTTTTCGCCGTAGCGTAGCGACTGTTTAACCTTGCCGCCGAATGACAAATAACGCGGGAAGTCGTCGTGCAAAACATCGGCAAACCATGTGGAAATAGCGGCATCATAGGCTGCGGTACGCGCATAAGCCCTTGCGGCGAGGCGTTTGCGCAAATCATCACTGACTGCGCCTTTGTTGGCTTTCATATCTTCGATGACTGCGGTGTAGTCTTCGCTGTCCACAACCACCGCCACGCCCGCATGATTTTTAGCCGCACCACGAATCATGGCCGGACCACCGATGTCGATGTTTTCAATGCAAGTGTCGAAGTCAGTGGTTTTGGCAATGGTTTGCTCGAAGGGGTAAAGGTTCACCACCACCAGATCGATGGGTGCAATGCCGTGATCGGCCATGGCCTTTTCGTGCTCGGCATTGCCACGAATGCCCAACAGACCGCCGTGGACCTTGGGGTGCAGCGTTTTCACCCGACCATCGAGCATTTCAGGAAAGCCCGTGAGGTCAGCCACTTCGCGCACTGGAAGTTTTGCCGCACGTAAAGCCGCAGCTGTGCCACCGGTGGAGATTAACTCAACCCCCAGCCCATGCAGAAACTCAGCGAAGTCTACGAGGCCGGTTTTATCGGATACGGAAAACAACGCGCGGCGAACGGCGGGGGCGGGCATTGCAAGACCTCAAAAACGTGACGTTAAGGCATGTTCGCGCGCCGTGTAGCATAATCAGGAATCGGGGGGAACGCCCCGAAGATCTATTTTTTGAGATGCGCGTCGAAAAACCGCCAAATCACGTCGTAAGCAGTTTTAGATTCTGCCGTGCCCGGAAATGCGAAAAAGTGCCCGTGGCCCAGGCCTTCTTGGACAAAGAGCTGCGCATCGACCCCCGCATCCAGAAGCCTGGCGTGGGTAACAATGGCGTTGCTCATGGCGATATCGCGGGTGCCAGTAACGATTAATGTGGGCGGGAACTTTGCCAACACATCGGGGAAAAGTCCGGGTGTGACCAACGGGTCGTTTTTGTTGATGCCATCAAAGTAGTCGCGTGGCGCATTCGTCGGCCGCGCGCCCGGAACAGGCGTCGCATTGAGCAAACCGCTGAGCTGGGCCGAATCACCGCCAAACCAGAACGACGGCATGGCACCGGAACAGAAAATGCCGATTGCGCCGGGCAGCGGTAGGTTTTTCTTCAAAAACCAGGGAATGATTTGGGCGACCAATGTACCGCCCGCAGAACAGCCGTAAATGCCAATGTTTGCCGGCTTGGTGGTTTTGAGCGCGGCGCGATAAACGGCCTCCATATCCTCGCTCGCGGCCGGAAATATGTGCTCGGGCGAGAGCCGATAGTCCACCGCAATCACTTTAATCCGGCCACGGCCTGCCAAAGGCACAGACTCCACCTGGCCGCCGTACCGCGCGCCGGTGAAGAAGCCGCCCATATGAGCGTTGATGAGAACGCGGTTTTTGTTTTTGGGGTCAATTCCTGTTTCGGGAATCACCACGTCGGTGCGAACGCCGCCCATCATTGTCTCGGTGATCGTGGCTGGGTGGATTTTCAACCAGCCTTCAAGTTGCGCTTTGGCCGAATCGGCTGAACCTTTACGCACAGCCTCGATACCATCTTTCAGCGACGGCAATTGTGTATTGCGCAATTTTTGCGTCAGCTGCGCCTTGGCCTCGTCGCTGAGGAAGCTTGACACTGGAACCGGCGGCACACCTCCGGTGATCGTGCCTTTGTCGTCAACGCTTGTTGGGGATTGCTGAGCCTGCGCGCCATTCGAGATCACGGCGAGCAATGCCAGTGCCGCCAACGGTATTGGATTCATGCGAAGTACTCCGGCGACAGAAGTTGGCTATGACGATGACTTAACGATGCTCAAGTGCGGCTTGGACAGCGGCGTTTGGGCGCGGCGCATTTCGGGGACCAGCGACGCAACAATAGCCAATGCGCCCTCTTCGTCTCGTTCGCGGCAAGCTTTTTCAAGTGCGGATAGTTTGGCTGAAATCAGCCCAGCGTCAGACACGCGGGGTCGCGCGAGTAGAATGCCGTCCTGGCCTGTAGGCAGCGGCGGTTCTTCTCCGTGAAAAAGTTCTTCGAAGAGTTTCTCGCCCGGACGCAAGCCGGTGATCTTAATGTCGATATCAGTGCCTAAGGTTTTTCCAGCCAGCCTGATCATTTGCTTGGCCAAATCCATGATCTTCACAGGCTGGCCCATATCGAGAACATAAATCACGCCGTGATCACGCTTGGCGATACCCAGCGCACTGGCCTGCAAGATCAGCTCGACCGCTTCGTGAGGCGTCATGAAAAAGCGTTCTATTTCGGGGTGCGTGACCGTGAGAGGCCCGCCCGTTTCAAGTTGATGCTGAAACAGCGGCACAACTGAGCCAGCCGAGCCCAAGACATTGCCAAAGCGCACAGTGATAAAATTAGTGGCTGTTTGTCGCACATCTTCGGCTTGGCAAAAATTTTCTGCGATGCGTTTAGACGCGCCCATGACGTTGGCTGGATTGACGGCTTTATCCGTCGACACCAGCACCATGGTAGGAACACGGGACGCAATACAAGCTTCGGCGACATTGCGCGCGCCAATCGCGTTGGTCAGAAGCCCTTCAATTACGTTGCCTTCCACCAGCGGCACGTGTTTGAGCGCGGCGGCATGAAAAACAATGTCAGGCCGCTCTTTGGCAATAACATCGTTTAATCGCCCCGCATCGCGAACATCGGCCAGGATGGTGCTCATCGGTTGATTGGGGCGCCATTCACGTATATCGCGGTCGATGCTGTAGAGATTGAACTCACCAAAATCGACCAACGCCAGATGAGAGGGCCCAATGGCAACAATTTGGCGCACGAGCTCGGCCCCAATCGACCCACCAGCGCCTGTGACTAAAATGCGCCGCCCGGCAATCAGGTTGGCCATCGCTGCACGATCAAGCGACATTTGCGGTCGACCCAGCACATCATTGATCGCAATGGCGCGCGGCTTCAGCGCGGCATCATCGTAATCGCGCAATTCAGCCGGTGGCGGCACGCGCGCGAGACCGCAGCCATGAGCATCCGCGATATCGAGAAATTGCGTGAGCTCAGCCCCGGACACCTTAGCGCGCACAACGACGATTTTTTCGGGCTTCATGCCGCGGCGGCCCAGCTTGACGATGGTCGTCGAAAGATCTTGGTCGAGGCCTAAAACCTCGACGCCCTGAATGAGCTGCCCAACCCGTCCGGGGTTGGCGGTGATGAAGCCTAAAATAATGTAAGGCGCGGCGCGGTTTTTTTGCACGGCGCGAACGAACTGCTCGCCCTCTGGCCCCGCGCCCACCACTAATATCGGTATGCCGTCTTGAGACTGGGGCCACACGCCGCCGAACTGCCGGTCGCTGGCCAGCCGCACCAAAAGTCGAGGCCCGGCGAGGAACAGAACCAACACCAACCATCCGATAATGGGCAAAGAGCGCGGAAACGTTTCAAGTCGCGTGACAAAGAACAGCGCAGGCAGAAAGACAAGAATACTCAGCGTCACCGAACGAAGAACATTCATAGCATCTTTGGTGGAGACGTATTCCCAGACGTGGCGGTAAAGCCCCGTGAAAAGGTAGACCACGGCGGCCACGCCTGCGAACGCGGCTGCGGTGGCATAGACTCCGCGCGCGTCCCACGAGGATGCATCTACGCCCAGCCTTAACGCATAGGCCGTAATAAATGCGAGGTACGCCATGCCCACGTCATGGCAGTAAACTAGAAAATTGCGGGGTTGGAGCAGTGTTTTCACGAGGCTCGCATGGCTTTAAGGGCTGTAGGTCGATCATACCCTAATTGGATATGGTTTGGCGAATCGCAGAAGGGTTTTCCGACGCGGCAATAGGGTTTAGAACGGCTGGACGACATAGACACTAAATTCAGGATTTTGGGTTTCATGGCCAATAAAGTTGCTTTGATTACAGGCGTGACCGGACAAGACGGGGCTTACCTTGCCGAACTGCTGCTCAAGAAGGGGTATATTGTTCACGGCGTAAAGCGGCGCTCATCGTCATTTAACACAGGCCGCATTGATCACCTGTATCGCGATAGTCACGAAGCCGGAGTAAAGCTGTTTCTGCATTATGGCGATATGACCGATGCAACGAATTTGATTCGGTTGGTGCAAGAAGTGCAGCCCGATGAAATTTATAACCTCGCCGCCCAAAGCCATGTGCAGGTGAGCTTTGAGACGCCCGAGTACACCGCCAACTCTGATGGGTTGGGAACGTTGCGATTGCTCGAGGCCATGCGGATTCTAGGTTTGAAAGATAAAACGCGGTTTTATCAAGCCTCGACGTCGGAGCTTTATGGGAAGGTTCAAGAAACGCCGCAAAGCGAAACCACACCGTTTTATCCGCGCAGTCCCTACGCGGCTGCAAAATTATACGCTTATTGGATCACCGTGAATTACCGTGAGGCTTATGGGTATCACGCCTCGAACGGCATTTTGTTTAATCACGAAAGCCCGGTGCGCGGCGAGACGTTCGTGACTCGCAAAATTACGCGCGCAGTCGCCTCGATTGAAATTGGCCTGCAAGACAAAGTTTATCTTGGCAATCTCGACGCCAAACGTGATTGGGGTCATGCGCGAGACTACGTGGAAGGCATGTGGCGCATTGTGCAGCAAAAAAAATCTGATGACTATGTTTTGGCCACGGGCGAAACCCACACAGTGCGTGAGTTTGTGGAACTCGCGTTTGCTGAAGTCGGTCGCAAGATCGAGTGGAAAGGCAAGGGGGTCAAGGAAAAGGGCATCGATAAAAAAACCGGCAAGGTGTTAGTCGCCGTTGACCCACGATATTTTCGCCCCACAGAAGTGGATTTGCTGTTGGGCGACCCCCGTAAGGCGCAGCGCGTTCTGAAGTGGAAACATAAAACGACATTGCGCGCCTTGGTGAAGGAAATGGTCGCAAGTGACCTAGATGTCGTGGCAACTGAGGCGGCGCGCTTTGCACGTCACGAGCAATAGTAAAACGAAGCGATCATGGTTTTCTCTTTAGCGGGCAAAAAAGTTTGGGTGGCTGGCCATCGCGGCATGGTTGGCGGCGCGGTCACATCACGCTTGCGGTCTGAGAACTGCAATGTCATCACCGCAACTCATGCGGAGCTTGATCTGACGCGCCAAAAAGACGTTGAAGACTGGATGGCAGCTCACAAGCCCGACGTGGTCGTTGTCGCCGCAGCGGTTGTTGGCGGTATTCTAGCCAACGATTCGCGCCCCGTGGATTTTCTGAATCAAAATCTGTTGATTCAATCCAACATCATATCTAACGCCCATGCCATTGGGGTTGAGCGGTTGTTGTTTCTGGGTTCGAGCTGCATTTATCCGCGATTGGCGCCGCAACCCATTACTGAAGATAGTTTACTTACTGGCCCGCTGGAACCCACGAATCAGTGGTACGCGATCGCTAAAATTGCCGGCGTTAAATTATGCCAAGCTTATCGCCGGCAGTATGGCCGAGATTATATAAGTGCGATGCCAACAAACCTGTATGGGCCTGGTGATAATTTTGACCTGACATCGAGCCATGTCTTGCCTGCGCTGCTGGTAAAGGCTCATCGTGGCAAAGTTGCTGGAGCCTCAAGCATCGAGTTGTGGGGGTCGGGCAAGCCCTTACGCGAGTTTCTTTATGTCGAAGACTTGGCGGAGGCGTGTGTTTTTTTGCTAAAATCATACTCGCACGACGAGCCGATCAATGTCGGCTTTGGCGCAGACGTCACGATTCGTGAATTGGCTGAGACAATTGCTTCGGTGACTGGCTTTCAGGGGGGCTTTACCTTCGATGCGACTAAGCCCGATGGAACACCTCGCAAACTGATGAATAGCGGGCGGATCAACGCGCTGGGCTGGAAGGCCACAACCAACCTGCGCGACGGCATTTCCAAAACCTATGCCTGGTACAAAGCCAATCACGGCGCTGGGTGATATCGGCCTTGATCGCCCCATACGCAGGGCCTAGAACACAACAGTGGCGTGAAATTTAGGTCCTGATGCAGATTTACCTGCCTATCGCCGAGATGTCGGTGAACGTGTTTCTCATTCTGGGAATGGGCGGCGCGGTCGGCTTTTTGTCAGGCATGTTCGGCGTGGGCGGCGGATTTTTGATTACGCCCATGCTGGTTTTTATCGGTGTTCCGCCGCCTGTCGCGGTGGGCACCGGAGCCAATGAAATTGTCGCCACGTCAGTGTCAGGTGTTATCACGCAGTTGCGACGGGGCAACGTGGACTTGCGCATGGGCGCCGTCTTAACCGTTGGCGGCTTTATCGGTTCAGGCTTAGGCGTGTGGATTTTCTCGCTGCTGAAACAGATCGGCCAAATCGATTTAGTGATCAGTCTTTGTTACGTCGTGTTCCTGACCATCATCGGCAGCCTGATGGGATGGGAAAGTATGCCGAGCGTCATGAAGCGGCGTTTGGGGGCAGCAACGTCAACGGCGGGTGCTCGTGGGCCGGGACGACACAACTGGATTCACGGGCTGCCGTTCAAAATGCGATTCCACAAGTCGAAGCTCTATATCTCGGCGATCATGCCCCTGACACTTGGTTTTTTAGTGGGCTTGCTGGCGGCCATCATGGGCGTGGGCGGCGGATTTATTATGGTTCCGGCCATGATTTATGTTTTGGGTATGCCCACCCAAGTCGCAATTGGCACATCTCTTTTCCAGATTATTTTTGTCACCGCCAACACGACGTTCTTGCAGGCGACGATTAACCAAACGGTCGATGTTATTTTAGCCCTTCTTTTGCTTGCCGCTGGCGTGATCGGCGCACAAATAGGGACTCGTATTGCTGGCAAATTAAAAAACGAACAGCTTCGGTTATTGCTGGCCTTGCTGGTCTTGGGGATGGCCGTGAATTTGGCTGCAGACTTGGTTATTAAACCTGACGAAATATTCTCATTCACCGGGGCCGTGAAATGAGCGTGCACGCGCGGTTTATTGTGGCTCTGGGATTGCTGGCCTTGGGGTGTCATGGAGCGGCACATGCGCAAGAGGCGCCGCTGGTTGCAGACGTCTCCGAAAACCTCGTGGCCATCACAACAGGGTTTACAGGCAAAGAAGTTTTGCTGTTTGGAGCCACAGACGGGCCAGGTGACATCGCTATTGTGGTTAAGGGCCCGCTGCGCGATTTGACAGTGCGAAAAAAAGGGCGCGTGGGGCCGGTTTGGTTGAACCAAGACGAGGTGACGTTTCGCGATGTTCCGTCGTTTTACCGCATCGCATCAAGCAGGCCGCTAGAGGAGTTCGCCCCGCCCAATTTGCTGTCGCGATTCCAGATTGGCACTGACAATATTCGCTTAGAAACTGCGGATAATATGTCGATGACCACAGAGCAATTGGCCGATTATCGCAAAGCCCTCGTGCGCCTCAAAACCAGCGACGCGCTTTATGATGAAGGGTTGGGTTCGGTCAACACGACATCTAATCGTTTGTTCCGTACGCGCATTTTATTCCCGTCGAACGTGCCAACCGGCACTTACTTCGTCGAAGTTTATTTGTTCCGAAACGGAACGGTGGCTGCGGCTGAGATTGTGCCGTTCAACATTAGTAAAATCGGCTTTGGTGCTGATGTTTATGATTTTGCTCATGGCTTTGGTGCCATCTACGGAATCATAGCGATCATTCTTGCGGCTGGCGCCGGATGGGCCGCCAGCGCTGCATTCCGTCGGGCGTAGTCATGACGGAAAACGCACCTTCGGCTGCGAAAGCCGCCCGCAAATTTCTGTTGGTTGTCAATCGATCATCAGAGTTAAAAGCTGCCGTGCGCTTTTCGTGCCGCCGAGCGCTGCATACGGGCGGCAGCGTTGTGCTGTTTTCGTGTGTGCCTAAGCGCGATTCGCACTACTTCGCGAGCATTGGTGAATTGATGGAGCGCGAAGCCCACAGCGAAGCCGAAGAAGTGCTAAAAGCTGTGGCCGCCGATGCCCATCGCCAAATGGGCATCTATCCGCAAGTGGTGTTGCGTGAAGGCGATACCATGGAGCAACTGCTGGCCGTTCTATCTGAAGATGGCTCGATCTCGATTCTTGTTTTGGGCGCTGGTACTGGCCCCGAGGGGCCCGGCGACTTGGTCAGCGCGCTCTCGGGTAAACTTGCGGGCAAAATTCGAATCCCGGTGACCATTGTCCCTGGCCACCTTACAGACGCCCAGGTGGACGGCCTGACTTGATTTCAGACTGATTTAGTCCTATTTATACGCGACTCGGCTTTCACCTGGGACCGATCTGCCCTCGAAGGATTTTGTGCCATGTTCATACAAACCGAAGAGACCCCCAACCCAGGGACATTGAAGTTTTTGCCTGGACGGGACGTGATGGCGACGGGTGTTGCTGATTTTACGTCGGTCGAGGGCGCCAAGCGCTCGCCTCTTGCATTTATCCTGTTCGGTATTGCCGGCGTGAAGGGCGTTTTTTTGGGACAGGATTTTGTGACTGTTACCAAAAGCGACGAGAAGTCATGGCAGACACTTAAACCCATGATCTTGGGCGCGATCATGGATCATTATACGTCGGGCCACCCCGTGATTGTCGACGCGGCACCGACCGGCGAGAGCGAAGAGTTCAACGACGGTATCGGGCCGGAAATTGTCTCGCAAATCAAAGAACTCATCGAAACGCGCGTGCGCCCTGCTGTGGCGCAGGATGGTGGCGACATTATTTATAAGGGTTTCAAAGAAGGTACGGTTTACTTGCATATGCGTGGCTCGTGCGCGGGCTGTCCCAGCTCGACGGCGACGCTGAAGATGGGCATTGAGAACATGTTGCGCCACTACGTGCCCGAAGTATTGCAAGTCGAAGCGATCAATTAGCGGCGCGTGCCTGGTGCGTAACAGCGCAGCCGTTGCATCCACTACGATCCTTTGGGCGATCGCGGCTGTTTTGGTGGGGCAAAGTTTAGGGCCCCAAACCCCGCAGCCCATCCATTGGGATTTTGAGGTCAGTGCCGACCCCTTGCCGGTTGCCGCCGTTGAAGACACCTTCTCGAAACTTGATTACGACGTGAGCCATGTTCGCCGTGGACAAGCCGTGCCACGGATTTTGGTGCGCACCATCCCTGATGACCTAGGCCAAGTGCCCGAGGTTGATCGCCGCAAAGACCTATTCTTGGCTGCTGTGTTGCCTTTGGCGCTCGCGGTGAATGAGCAAATTAGCGCCGAGCGAGTGGAAGTTAAGGCGATGGCCGAGAAGATTGCCCTTGGCCGCGATTTGACGTTCTTGGAGCAGCAAGAGCTCAATCGCCTTGCGCGCGTGTACCGCGTCATTGACGATACCGACGACGCTGATGCCGACAAAACCCCGCCTGACTTAAGCGCCAACGATCTGATCGATGAGCTTATGCTGCGCGCAGCCCCGTTGCCGGTATCGCTGGTCCTCGCCCAAGCGGCTGAGGAAAGTGCTTGGGGCCTGTCGCGTTTTGCATCCGAGGGCAACGCACTATATGGCCAGTGGGTATGGAACGATGGGCTGGGAATCATTCCGAAATCACGGGCAGACGGACAAACCCACAGCGTGCGCGCCTTTCGTGATATTCATGAATCAACTTTATCCTATGCACACAATCTGAATACTCACCGCGCCTATAGCGCGTTTCGCAATGTGCGAGCCAACATGTTGAATACGACCGGCCGACTTGATGGCTTCGCGTTGGCGGGCACGCTGACGCGCTATTCAGGACGCGGGCAGGCATACGTCTCGTCATTGCGCACCATCATCCGCAGCAACGACCTGTCAGCGTTGGATCGAGCGCAACTTGGCAAGCCTGGATCGACCAGCGCAACGGCGACCTAACGGATGAAGCCGATGTCAAAAGCGCAAAAGTCACCGGGGATGACCGATGCCGCCGTGAAAGCAAAAACAGGTCGGTCGTGGACGGGGTGGCGCACCGCACTCGACAAACTTGGCGCCAAGACCATGGACCACGCAGACATCGTCAAACTTCTTGCTGCGAAGTACAAGCTTACGTGGTGGTGGGCGCAGGGCGTGACGGTTGGCTATGAACGATTGATCAGGAAGCGGGCGCTTTATCAGAAGCGTGATGGTTTTGCAGCTGGCGTCAGCAAAACATGCGCAGCAAGCGCCAAAACTCTCTTTAAAATTTTTGACGATCCTAAAATTCGCCGTGCGTTGCTTGGCACAGACATTGTTTTTTCAACTCGGCTTCCGGCGAAAAGGTTGCGGTTTGCCTGGCCTAAAGGTGGGCGTGTCGTGATTGATTTTTACCCAAAGCCGAGTGGCAAAACGCAAGTTGTCGTGCAACATGAGAAACTTGCGAAAGCAAGCCAAGTCGTACGTCTGAAAACGTTTTGGCAGGGCGTAATTGCTGCGGCCGAAGGTTTTGCTGGGGTAGCATCGACAAAAGCAACAAAAAAGAGAACGGCATGACGCGAGAGCATCTGAACGAGTCGGGTCTTGATTTAATCTTTCGCCAGGCGCGGAGTCATAATGCTTGGCTGCCAAAGCCCGTCGCGCCGGAGCTGTTGGAACGGCTGTATGACCTGATGAAGATGGGGCCCACCAGCGCTAATTCTTGCCCGGTCCGGATCATTTTTGTGACGAGCATTGAGGCCAAAGAGAAATTAAAACCCGCATTGTCGAGCGGTAACATGGCCAAGACTATGAGCGCACCTGTGGTCGCAATTATTGGCTATGACACAAAATTCTACGAGCTTTTGCCGGAGTTGTTCCCGCACGATCAAACGGCGCCTAAGTGGTTTGACGGCAATGCCGCTCTGATTCAGGAAACCGCGTTTCGAAACGGAACATTACAAGCTGCGTATCTTATGATTGCAGCGCGCTCCTTGGGCTTAGATTGCGGTCCCATGAGCGGTTTTGACCAAGGCAAAGTGAATGCCGCATTCTGGCCCGATGGCCGTATTAAAGTGAATTTCTTGTGCAACATCGGCTATGGCGATGACGCCAAAGTTTTTGCACGCAGTCCGCGCTTGCCGTTCGAGAAGGCCTGCCAGGTCTTGTAAATTCAACCGGCGAAACGTTTAGCGATTAAGTGATCCAGCGATAGCCGCCCGGGCCCACGCACAACAATGGCAGCCAAAAGAAACAGCCAATAAAAGTGTTCGGGAGAATCGTAGGCGGGCATTGCTGCGCCCAGCACAAATTGAATGACGCACGTCATAATAATCAGCGGCACGGCGGCCAGACGGGCCGCCAAGCCCAGAAACAAAAAGATCGGCATGCTAAATTCTGTCGTCATGCCCAAGGCTGCTGCAACTTCGGGGGGGAGAATTGGAAGTTGGTATTCTTCTTGGAATAAGAACACCGTCGCATCCCAGTCTTTCGCCTTCTCGAGCCCTGAGCGAAAAAACACCAGACCGATCCAGATGCGCATGGCGAGATCAAGCACAGGTGCGCCGTAGCTTTCGAGAAAGATGCGCAGTGGTTTAAAAATGCGGACGATGTTTTGAGTGACGTTTTGAGATGCCATTGGTTTAACCCTCACAGACCCTTGAACAGATAGTGTTACACCTGACGAGCCTGGGGCAGAAGTTGGTGCGTGATAGAAAGGGCCATGACGGAGACGGCGTGCTGAGGATGGAGGGTGGAATTGCGACACGCCATCAACCGTCATGGAATAGTCAGTCAAAAGAGGGGGCTGATTAGCCCTTCATTTTGGAATTCATGCCCTCGAATGGCTTGGCTTCGCCCTTCATGGTGGCGCAAGTGCCTGCTGGCACTTCTTTGAAGTCTTGACCGCTGAAGGTGACTTTTGATTGGCCGGCGCAGCCATGCGAACCATTGGCGGCCGCGCAGCTGTTTTCGCCAGCTTTGGAAATGCCATAGCACTTCTCAACGGCGGGCTTTGCTGTTTGAGCGTTGGTGGGCGATACGGCGGCAACGGCAAGGTAAGCGGCGCCAACAACGGCAGACACGAGGGCTGTTTGGGCAAACTTTTCGGTGAGCATGGGTTAATTCCTTCCTGTGTGAATTCCGTCGGCACAGGGCCTTGAGCCCTTGCACGACGGCAATAGGCATAGGCGCGAAAGCGTGGCCTTTCTAATACCGTTCAGTGAATGTTTCGATAACCTGAAGTTATCAAGCCCTACATCACGTCCCAACGGTAGCTTTTAGCCAGCTGCACCAGGGCTTTGGTGGCAGGGGTAAATTGCCGCCCCGAGACCGTCGCCAGAGAAATCGTGCGCGAGACTTCAGGCTCGATCAACAGGCGCAGCACAACGCCGGACAGGCGTGGCAGAAATTCCGGCATGACCGCGCAGCCAAACCCCGCCGCCAGCATAGCTTGCACCCAATCTTCGCGCTCGCTGCGGAAGATGATGTTGACCGGTATATCACGGTCCACGCCCAAAGCTTCCCAATGATCGTCGAACTCGCACGCTGTGCGTTGCACGTACGATTCGTTGTTGAGTTCTTCGACCCTCACCGCATTGAGTTTTTCGAAGCGATGACCTTTTGGGAAAGCAACGCCATACCTTTCGCGATAAAGGGGAATCGGATCGAGCCGCGCGGGCAAATTGGGCATACCCACCAATGCCACATCCAATTTGCCTTTGGTCATATCGTCGAGCAATTGCTGACCAGGCCGTTCGACAATGGAAAGGTCGACCGATGGCAGTTTTTCGCGGATGGCGCGCAGGAAGCCGACAATCACATGAGGGCTGATGGTGCACATGACCCCGAGTTTGAGCGGCACCTTTTTGGCCCTCTTGAAGCCGCCCGCCTCGGCTTGCGCAGTCTCGGCCGACAACATCACTAGCTCAAGGTGAGGTTTGACAAGGCACCCCAAATCCGTGAGGTGGGTATTGCCGCGCTCGCGTCGAAACAGTTCGCCGCCAAATTGATCTTCAAGAACTTTAATGGCTTTGGTGAGTGCGGGCTGCGACACATGACAGGCCGCTGCCGCGCGCGTAAAATTCAGCTCGCGACACAGCGTCAGAAAATATTTGATTTGATTCAGTTCCATGGCTGCCTCCCAACAAGAGTAACAGCTATGTCAGAGGCAGGAAACCGACCACGTCGTAGACCTCTTTGAGTGTGGCGCTGGCAATGCCATTGGCCTTTTCCGCACCCCGCGCCAAGACCTTATCAATCTCGGTTGGGTCATTCATGAGCCGTTTGGTTTCGGCATTGATCGGTCCCAAGACTTGGACAGCAGTTTCTGTGAGCTTCGTTTTGAATGCTGAGAATTGCAGGCCCGCGATATCGGCCAGGGCCTCTACAGCTGATTTGTCAGTCAGGGCTGCATAGATGTTAATGAGGTTGGCCGCCTCAGGTCGACCTTCCATTTCTGCTGGCGTGGTCGGTAACGGCAATGGGTCAGTTTTAGCTTTTTGAAACTTGAGCGCAATGGCATCGCGATCATCGGTCATGTTTAGGCGGGAGTAGTCAGACTCGTCGGACTTTGACATTTTTTTCAAGCCGTCGCGCAGGCTCATGACGCGCATGCCGGGCCCGCGAATGACCGGCTCGGGCTGCGGGAACACGACTTTGCCAAAATCGATGTTAAATTTTTGCGCGATGTCACGCGCCAGCTCCAAATGCTGTTTCTGGTCTTCGCCCACAGGAACATGTGTGGCCTTGTAGACCAAAATATCGGCAGCCATGAGGTTGGGGTACACATACAAACCGACCGACGCGTTCTCGCGGTTTTTGCCCGCCTTGTCCTTGAACTGCGTCATGCGATTAAGCCAGCCGATGCGCGCTACGCAGTTCAGCACCCACGCCAGCTGCGCGTGCGCCGGCACGTGGCTTTGGACGAACAAGGCATTGGTCACAGGATCAACGCCCGCCGCAATCATACCAGCAGCGACCTCGCGCGTGGTGCGTTTGAGTTCGGCTGGGTCTTGCCACACGGTAATGGCGTGCATATCGACAATGCAAAACAGGCATTCGTAGTCTTTTTGAAGTGCCACCCAATTACGGATTGCGCCCAAATAGTTGCCGAGGTGAAGATTGCCCGTGGGCTGAATGCCAGACAGGATGCGCCCGGCTTTGTGACCGAGCGGTGTGGACCCGCTAGTGGACATGACGTCCTCCTGTTTGCGGCGCGCGCATGGACCCGTGCGCCAAATTAAGGTGGCTGGGTGGTAGCCCGGTCGTTAGGCGCGGTCAAGCACGACGGCGCAGGCGCTTTAAATCGCCGGGCGTTGCTGCGCCAGTAGCTAGTATTGCAATTCCATATGCAAGCGCACCACACACAATCAGACCAACAAGCACCAGGGTGCGCAACGTGAATGGACCAGAAGCAGCACCTGGGGCACCAAAGAGAGGACCCCACACCTGAGAGGCGCCTGCAAGCGCAAGCCAAAGAGCAGCCCCCATAATGACTGCGGCAAAAATAATTTTGGGCATGCCGCGCTTGAGCCGATCATCGAGGATCAGAAATGTTCGTCGGTGCAAGACGACCACAAGAATCGCGATGTTGATCCACGCCGAAACCGAAGTCGCCAACGCAATGCCGACGTGTCCCAGCACATTCATCAGCCCGACATTGAGTGCGATCCCAACGATGAATGCTGCACTGGCGGCTTGAACGGGTGTTTTGGTATCATTGCGGCTGAAGAAGTTGGGCGTGAGTGCTTTGTTCAAAACATAGGCGGGAAGCCCAAACGAGAAGGCCATGAGTGCTGCGGCAACGGCTTGTCGATCCGTCGGGTCAAATTGGCCGCGCTCGAACAGCACGGATGTGATGGGCTCGGCCAGCATCGCAATGCCGACGGCGGCGGGAACGGTCAGCAATAGGCTGAGTTCAATCGCGCGGTTTTGATCAGAGATCGCTGCGGCGTGATCGCCATTTTGAATATGACGTGAGAGCAGTGGCACGAGCGCGACGCCGATGGCCACGCCAATCACGCCTACAGGCAACAGGTTTACACGATCAGCGTAATACAACCATGACACAGCGCCCGCCGACACAAGCGTGGCGACAATTTTATTGACCACAAGATTGAGCTGATAAATGCCCGCGCCAAACATGACCGGCGCCATACGAGACAGAAGTGTTTTCACTTCGGGCGTAAGACGGGGCATGGTGAGTTTAAACCGCATGCCAATGCGTTTGCAGTCTTGTGCCAACCAGACGAATTGCACGACGCCGGCCGCAAACACACCCCAGGCCAGGAAAAATGCCGGATCACCCTTGGCGCCAACGCCGCTCAGCAATGCCGCGATTAGTGTGAGGTTGAGCAATACGGGGGCGAATGATGCCGCGGCAAATCGATCAAAGGCATTGAGTACGCCCGATTGCAGCGAGGTGAGCGAGACAAAGAACAGATAGGGAAATGCGATACGCGCGAGCTCCGTCGTTCGCTCCATTTGGCCGGGGATGTCTTTAAAGCCCGGCGCCATCACATAGAGCACCACCGGCATCGCGATGATCATAACGACACTAAACACCAACAGGGCGGCAGCCAAAACCGCAAAGGCATCGTCGGCGAATTGCTTGGCTTTCTCTTTGCCGTCTTTTGCCAAGATCTGCGTAAAAATTGGGACGAACCCGGCCGAAAACGCACCCTCGGCAAACAGACTTCGAAATAGATTGGGGAACTGAAAGGCGATGAAAAAGGCGTCGGCTGTGGCGCCCGCCCCCAGGAACGTGGCCGTCAGCACGTCGCGGGCAAAACCCGTCAGGCGCGATAGCAACGTGTAAGAACCAACAGTCGTGACCGAACGCAGAAAAGACATGGGCTGGGTGTATCTTAAATTTGCCCCGAGGTGAATCGGAGACAGAGGTGTGGCGCAAAAATAGCCTACTCGGCAGCCGTCGCTGTAACGGCCTCGCGCCGGGCGGGGGCCTGAACCGAGACATCGCCGGCGGCCACACCAATGGTTTTGCCCAGGGCATCGCGGATTTGGCGCAGCTTGGTTTCGTTTTCAACGCGCATGCCGAAGATATCTTTCACGTAAAAGACGTCGACCACACGCTCGCCGTAGGTGGAGATATGAGCTGATGATATTTGCAGTCCTAGATCTGTGAGCGTTTTGGTCACGTCATACAAAAAGCCCGGACGGTCGTGGCCATTGATTTCAACAACCGTGCACACTTTCGAGGCTGTGTTGTCTATAAATACGCGTGGTGGAACTTCCATCGCCTTGGCGCGCATCGGGACACGCAACACAGCCGTGCGCGCCAGTTCTTGGTTTAACTTAATGCGGCCTTCGAGCGCTTGAATCACGCGCGCCTTGATGCGCTCCAATCGTTCGTTCTGAACAATAGTATCGCCGTCGTAATCTTGAATATAAAACGTATCAAGCGCCATGCCATTTGACAGCGTTAAAATTTTGGCGTCGACAATCGACGCGCCGGATAGCGCTAGCGTTCCTGCGATTTTTGCAAACAAGCCAGGATGATCGGGCGTGTAAACCAGCATTGACGTGACGTCGCGCTTGTTCTCGACGGCGAACGACACTGCAATGGTTTGGGCATTGTCTTCGGCAGCACGAATAAACCGCATGTGCCGCTCTTGGGTTTCGATGTCATAGCCAAGCAAATAGGCTGGCGAGGCCGAGGCGACAAAGCTTTCGCGCACATCGTCCGGCCAATCGACCAGTCTGTTCAGCAACGCTTGGCGGCTGGCGGCCACCCGCACGTCGCGCGTGGCGGTATTTTGTGCGCCCGACATATATTCGTCGGCACGATGATAGAGTTCGCGCAGCAGCGTGGCCTTCCAATTGTTCCAGACATTAGGTCCAACCGCGCGAATATCCGCGCAAGTTAAGACCAGCAGCAGGCGCAAGCGCTCCGGCGATTGCACCGCGTCGGCGAAAGTCGCGATGGTTTGTGGGTCGTCGAGGTCGCGCTTGAAAGCCGTGTTGCTCATCAACAAGTGATGGCGCACCAGCCAGCTGACCGATTCGGTTTCTTCACCCGTTAGCCCTAAGCGCGGGCACAGCTCAAGCGCGATATCAGCGCCGAGGTCAGAGTGATCGCCACCGCGACCTTTGGCAATGTCGTGCAGCATGACTGCCACATAAAGCGCGCGACGTGATTGCACTTTGTGAATGACATCCGAGGCGATGGGCAATTGCTCGGTGAGTTTGCCTTGCTCAATCCGGTTGAGGATACCGACGGCCCGAATGGTGTGCTCGTCGGTGGTATAGACGTGGTACATATCGTACTGCATCTGCGCCACAACACGGGCAAAGTCGGGGATGAATCGCCCAAACACCCCCGCTTCATTCATTAAGCGTAGCGTGTTTTCCGAGCCCTGAGGGTCTGTGAGAATATCCATGAAAATGGCATTGGCATCTTCATGATTGCGAAGCGTGGCGGCGCGCTTGGCGTGCCTTGCAATCAATCGCAACGCGTCGGGTTGAAAATCGAGTTTGTGAACTTGAGCCGTGCGGAATATCTGCAAGAGCTTGATTGGCTTTGCGGCAATGTCATCTTCATTCAAAGAGATGCGGCCACCCTCGACCACAAAACCGCTGATTTTCCGTCGCCGCAATGCAGTAGGCAGGCGCAGTAATGGTTTACGACGCCCCTTTTCTTCGA
Organism: Rhodospirillaceae bacterium; assembly: GCA_947476925.1. Classification (GTDB taxonomy): domain Bacteria; phylum Pseudomonadota; class Alphaproteobacteria; order Rhodospirillales; family Rhodospirillaceae. The sequence goes on from CANJSF010000008.1 coordinate 36,260, forward strand.
GCATCGTAATGAACACGCGCGTGAGATCTCCGACATCACGCGCAATCAGAAAGTAGTATCGCATAAATCTCTCGGTTGCGACCGAGCCAGCGCGATCGGCAAAGTTCATTTTTGTGGCGATCTCACGCTGCAGGTCAAACGTCAGCCGATTGTCTGGCCGACCACTCAGATAGTGCAGATGACAACGCACGGTGTTGAGAAATTCGTGCGCCTTAGCAAATCGCGCCGCTGCGTCGTCATCAATCAAGCCGAGGTCGGCAAGACGGCGAACGTCGGAAACGCCGTAAAGATACTTCGCAATCCAATACAGCGTGTGCAAGTCGCGCAGGCCGCCCTTGTCGTCTTTGACGTTGGGTTCGAGGCGGTATCTTGAATCGCCGGTTTTTTCGTGGCGCGCATCACGCTCGGCCAGCTTGGCTTGAACAAATTGCGCGCCCGAGCCCTCGACGATGTCTTTTTGGAAACGTGCTTTAAGCTCGGCCGCCAGCGCCTGATCGCCCCAAATCCAACGGGCATCAAGCAGCGAGGTGCGCACAGTTACGTCAGCTTTGGCGTGCAGAATGTTTTCATCAATCGATCGCACGGCCTGGCCGACCTTGAGGCCCGCGTCCCACAACGAATATAAAATGAACTCGACCAGCTGCTCTGAAAACGGCGTCTCTTTGTAGGGCAGTAGAAAAAGTAAATCGATGTCTGACAGTGGCGCCAATTCACCGCGCCCATAACCGCCAATGGCCAAGACTGCAATGCGCTCACCTGTGGTCGGCACACCGCGGCGAATCAGGTGATCGATGGCATGGTCGAACAGCACACGGATAATTTGATCCATCAAGAAAGACCGCTCAGACACGCAGTCGGTGCCTGCGTGTTTGCCGCCTTCGAGCCGTCGGCGAATCTCGTCGTCGCCAGATTTAAGCGCCGCCTTCAATGCATCCAGAAATTTCGCGCGGCGAACAGTATCGGGCTCATCGCTTTTGGCGATGGCGTCGAGTGCGGCGGCAACGGCGCGCCGGTCGATAATGTCGCGGGGTTTAAGGATTGTTCGCACGAGCCTGCCTGGTTATCGCAGTGTGAGGCCTTGATCACGGGCGTCTTTCTCAGACACCTTGATGACGCGTTCGACTTGTTTTTGCGGAATGACGGCTGGTTTGCGATCCGCGCCCGCTGAGGTTGGCAGGCCGGCCATGCTGCGCGCCACCCCCTCCATGGCAAAGCGAGATTTCACACGTGCACTAATGACGGCTTGAAGTTCAAGCGTTTTGGCCTGGCCGATAAACAGCAGCGCGATCATGAAAGCGCCAATGGCGCCGGCAAACGCAAATACATCATTGATCCACTCGTAGCCTGAGAATGCGAGAAGCAGCGAGATAACTGCGCCAATCATGCACACCACGCCCATCCACAATTGAATGGTGGCCAGCGCTGGAATGTCGGGCTTGTCGGGATCGACCTCAAACATGGCGGGGTCTCCTAGGGAAGCAAAATGATGGTCTGAGTATATCAGACTGGCGGCGCAACGCCGATTCAGGCCGGTTTTTTTGAGCTTTGCAAAGCCTTGATTTGATAGAGCACTTCCAGCGCCTCGCGGGGGCTAAGCTCGTCGGGGCGCAAGGCATCGACCGCGTCTTCCAATGCGGTGGGGCCGCGCGCGACAGGAGTGCAGCCCGCGATGGGCCGTTCGGCTGCGGCAAACAGCGGGAGGTCCGCAGCCAAGGTTTTGGCAGACCCGACTTGGCCATTTTTCTCAATCTTATCAAGCACCTCCGAGGCACGCGTGATAACGGCACCGGGCATGCCCGCCAGTTGGGCGACATGGATGCCATAGGAACGGTCGGCCGCGCCTGGCCCGATTTCGTGCAGGAACACCACGTCGCCTTGCCATTCGCGCACTTTGATCGTGTGGGGTTCGAGCTCGGCCAGACGGCCTGAAAGCGCGGTGAGTTCATGATAATGCGTGGCGAAAAGAGCGCGCGCGGCATTGATATCGTGCAGATGTTCCAGCGTTGCCCACGCGATAGACAAACCATCGTAGGTGGCTGTTCCGCGCCCGATTTCATCTAAAATCACGAATGAACGATGTGTGGCTTGGTTAAGGATGGCCGCAGTCTCAATCATCTCGACCATGAACGTCGAGCGGCCGCGCGCCAGATCATCAGCCGCACCAACCCGTGAAAACAATTTGTCTATCACGCCGATGTGGGCAGAGGTGGCGGGCACATAACATCCTGCCTGAGCGAGAATGGCGATGAGCGCGTTTTGGCGCAAAAACGTACTTTTGCCTGCCATATTGGGACCAGTGATCAGCCACAGGCGCCCTGCACCATTTTCAGATTTAGTTCCGAGGTTACAATCATTGGCCACAAATGCCGAGGCGCCAGATATTTTTAGGGCAGCCTCAACAACAGGATGTCGCCCACCGACAATATGAAACGCGAGGCTTCGGTCAACATGAGGGCGGCAATACTGTTGATCGATTGCCAGTTGAGCCATCGCTGTCGCAACATCAAGATCGGCGAGTGCATTGGCCGCTTTTAAAATCGCATCAGCATGCGCGAGAACGCTGGCTGTAAGCTCGGCAAAGATTTGCAGCTCAACGGCCAGCGCTTTATCAGCAGCAGAGCGAATACGGTCTTCAAGATCGGACAATTCAACGGTAGCAAAGCGCATGACGTTGGCTAACGTTTGCCGGTGGATAAATTTGATTTTATCACCACTGGCCAAACGGGCTTCTTCCATCAACTTTTCGCCCGTCTTGGCATTCACTTCGATGTAGTAGCCTAGGACGTTGTTGTGGCGGATTTTGACGGTCGCAATGCCCGTTTGCTCAGCATAGTTGGCTTGCAGCGCTGCAATCAGACGACGACTGTCGTCACGCATCAGGCGCAGTTGATCGAGTTCAGGTGAAAAATTTGCGGCGACAAAACCACCGTCACGCGACAATAGCGGCAAGTCAGCGGCCAAGGCGCGCGATAGCTGATCGACTAAACCGTGGTGATTGCCCAGGTTTGCCAGGGCCTCAGAAATACGCAACGGCGGAGGCAAAAGAATTGTTTGCGATTGGTCAACGGTCTGTCGCAGTCCTGGGGCCTGCGATAGCGCATCTTTAATAGCAGCAAGGTCACGTGGACCGCCGCGCCCCAAGGCCATGCGCGCCATTGCTCGCTCAAGGTCGGGACAAAGTCTCAATGCCGCGCGCACGTTTTCGCGGGTGGTTGTGGCTGAAACAAAGAATGCCACGCCGTCCAAGCGCACGTTGATAGCGTTGGGGTCGGTGAGCGGGGCCGAGAGCTGTGCCGCCAACGCTCGCGCGCCTGCGGCAGTGACAGTCAGGTCAATGGTTGCCAGCAAACTTCCACGGCGCTCGTTTGCCAGTGTTTGCGTCAGTTCAAGATTGCGACGTGTTGCGGCGTCAATGTCTAGCACGCTCCCGGTGGCTTGATGTTTCAGGGTCGAAATACGCGGCAGCTTGCCTTTCTGCGTCAGCTCGACGTAGTCAACCAGGGCACCTGCGGCCGCCACTTCTGCGCGTGTGAACGTGCCAAATGCATCAAGCGTCGAGACGCCGTAAAGTTTGTGCAACCGGAGCTTGGCATTTTCAGAATCAAAGCGCGCCGATGGCAAAAGGGTGAGAGTATCCTTCCAGCCCTCGAGCTGTAGTTTCATATCGGCTTCATCGGCTAGCCTGTCAGCCATCACGACTTCGCCGGGATTAATGCGCGACAACACTGAAGAGAGACTGCGTACCGGCGCCGCTTCAACGCTAAGATCGCCCACCGAAACATCAATCTTGGCGATGCCCAGCATATCGCCCGACTCCGCACGAACCTGGGCGATGGCAACCAGATAGTTGTTGGCCCGCGCATCCAAAAGGGTGTCTTCGGTGAGCGTGCCTGGCGTAATCAGCCGCACCACGTCGCGCTTGACCACGGCCTTAGAGCCGCGCTTTTTGGCGTCGGCCGGGTCTTCCAATTGCTCGCAGACGGCCACCTTGAACCCTTTGCGGATCAGGCGAGAGAGGTAGTTCTCGTGGCTGTGGACGGGCACGCCGCACATCGCAATGTCATCGCCATTGTGCTTGCCGCGTTTCGTCAGAGCGATATCGAGTGCGCCCGAGGCCTTAACCGCATCGTCAAAAAACAATTCGTAGAAATCGCCCATGCGATAGAACAATAACGCATCGGGGTAGCCTGCCTTGATGGCATGGTATTGCGCCATCATCGGTGTGGTTTCGGCGGCTTGGGCAGCTTCGGCACTGGGGTGAGCGTTGTTCATGTTGGCGTTTTTATAGCATGGCTATCCTGGGGCAATGACAGTCTTGTGACAGGCCCGAATCATGCTACGCGAACCATTGCCGAGGCCCGGTGAACCCGCGCAGAATACCGGATTCGTGCTAGAGGCTATCAAGCACAACCAGCAAGATGTGACGAGAATATGTCCGAACCGACGCTGCTATCTATTCAATCGATCCGGCGTTTAAGTTTTTGGTCGGTTGTGCTTTCCCTACCGGCCTGGCTGGGCATCCTCGTACTATACGTGATTGAGCGCCTTAGTCTCGCCGAAGCGGCGGCATCTGTTTTAATCGCTCTGATACTGATGGCCGCACTTGTATTCACGCGCATCGCAGATTTCGAGCGCATCGCCCGATATGCAGAAGCAGCCCTCGAGAATCCTACACTTCGCCAACCAGACGCCTCGTCGTCGGAAACGTCGCAGCGCCTGATGTCGGCGGTCAGCACACTGCAAAGGAAGTGGGTTGATGAGCGCAGTGATTCAGCGGCCCAATCACGAGCGCGGCAAAACATTCTCGATGGTCTTCCTGATGCGTTGTTACTGCTTGATCAACAGCGGCGTGTTGTCGGCGCCAATGCTGCCGCCCATGACTTTCTTGATCGCGAGCCGGGCACAACGGGCACCGGGCGGGAATTGGTTGGTCGGGATTTGGCGGGGGTCATTCGCGATCCCAAAGTTTTAGAAGCGGTGGAACAAGCTCTGGCTCAGAACAAACGTACGGAGGCGCAGTTTAGCGTTTCGGTGCCTGTCGAGCGTATCTTTCGCGCATTGTTTGTCCCGCTGCGCCTGGGCACACGGGATGGCACGGCCCTGATGCTCGCGCTGCAAGAACAAACCGAACGGCTTAAAATGGATCGCATGAGGGCCGATTTTGTTGCCAACGCCAGCCATGAGCTTCGCACGCCGTTGACGGCAATTTTAGGATTTGTCGAAACATTGCGTGGCCCGGCCCGCGACGACACCGAGGCGCGCGATAAATTTTTGGTAATTATGTTAAAGCAAGCCAACCGGATGACGCGTCTGATTGACGACTTGCTATCTCTCTCGCGCATTGAATTGCGCGAACACACGCGGCCGACCGACCATATTGACGTTGGTGCGGTCTTGCGTACGACCGCTGAACTATTGGACGTCCAAGCACGCGAACGGAAATCAGCGATCAACATTACAATGGCGCCCGACTTGCCGTTGGCCCTCGGCGACGCATCAGAACTGGGGCAAGTTTTTTACAACTTGACCAGCAACGCTTTGAAATACGGGGGGGGCCGTGGCCCTGTTGAACTAACGGCCCAAACCGTCGAAACCCGCCCGCCGACCATGCCTGGGCAAGGGCCATGCCTAAAAATCTCGGTTCGCGATTATGGCGAAGGCATTGCGCCCGAGCACTTGCCGCGCTTGACCGAGCGATTTTACCGTGTGGATACGGCGCGCTCGCGCGAGCTGGGCGGCACTGGATTGGGCTTGGCGATTGTGAAACACATCACTGGCAGACACCGCGGACTTCTGCTGATTGAAAGTGAGGTTGGCAAAGGTTCGACGTTCTCGGTTTTCTTGCCGATGGCAACTAGCCCTGAGGTCGGCGCGAAGCCACAAGGAAAGTGAGAACCAGCGCGATAACGCCGATGGCGCAGGTATAAAAAAAGAATGTGACATATCCCGCGCCCAAGGCTGCAGGGCTGACTCCGGCTTTTTGCGCCCCGCTTGTCAGCGCCCCGCTTGGCAATGAGGTAAACAGCGCATTCAGCGGAGAAAAGAATCCACCAGCCTCGGCTGATCGCGCAGCGCCCTCAACAATACGTCCCGACAGCGCAGCAATGAATTTCCCGGGCAGGGCATAGAGTGAAGAAAACAGGGCGTATTGCGTTGCCGTAAAGCCAGCCGCTGTGAGGCTGGACATATACGCGACCAAGCACGTGCCTGAAAAGCCGCCCGCGACATTATCAACACCAATTGCAATGGTGAGCGCGAACACACTTGGGCCTTGTGTGGCCAGCCACGCAAAGACAAGATTTGAGAGAGGCCCAGCTACGGCGCCGATCAGCAGAGGCCCCATCAAGCCCCAACGCGCGACGGCTAAGCCGCCCAGGAACACACCCAGCATCGACATCGCGACGCCGAATATCTTTCGCACCTCGGCAATTTCGGTGAGTGTGAACCCGAGATCGAGATAAAACGGGTTCATCAAGTTCAACACAAAGTCTGAAATGCGGTAGCAACAGATCAAGGCCAGGATCAGTACTGCCGTGCCCTGAAATCGTGAACAGAAATCGATGAGCGGTTCACCAAAGGCATGCGAAAGATACAAGCTCGGCCGTGTGGATGCGCCCGGCAGCGGATAGGCCGCCATGACGATGACGGCAAAACCAGTCATGACGGCGGCCAATTGCAACCAGGTACCACCGGGTGATGAGCGCCACATTTCACCAATGGCTGCGCCGACGTCGGGCCCCGCGACGGCAGCAAGCAGATCGGGCTTGCCCGAAAGACCCGAGCCAAGCACCACCGCGCCGATCACAAGAATACTTAAGCGTGCCGCCCACTCGATCCGCTCGAGTATTGGCTGCGCGGGGCGGCCGGTTTCTGGCATAGGGCGAATGTGGTGTGTGCGTTCCCGAGGGGCCCAAAAAACCGCCAGGACACCCACTCCCATGAGCAGCGCCATCACAAGATATGAAACGCTCCACCCAAATTGATCGGCTAAGAGCAGCGGAACGGCGCCGGCAATAACCAGGGCCACGCGATATCCCCAGGCATAGGCTGCGGCCATTGCACCTTGCTGGGTCTTGCCCACCGCTTCGATGCGCCAGGCGTCGATGACAATGTCTTGGGATGCCGAAGAAAAGCCCGTCAGCACAGCCAGCGCCGCCACAAATGCCAAATTTTCCGCCGGGCGCGATAAGGCAATTAACGATAGCCCCAGAATAATTGCGCCTTGCGCGACGAGCATCCATGACCGGCGATGGCCCAGCCATGCCGTCAGGCCCGGAATTGTTGTGCGGTCTAGGAGCGGTGCCCAAAGAAATTTGAAAGCGTAAGCCAGCGTCGCCAAGCTGAAGAACGCAATGGTCTCCAGCGACAGACCATCGGAGCGCAACCAAGCTGACAGCGTGTCGAAGATAAGAAAATTGGGCAGGCCGGCAGCAAAGCCCAGCGCCACCATGACCAGCGTCTGCCGCTGGAGATACACTCCGAACGCAGCGCGCCACCCACCAACTGGGGCCTGTGAGTCAGTTTTGCCCATGCCGCCGTTGTCGCATAGGTGCTGGGGATTGTGAATCCCCAGCGGGCAGAGCGCTGACTTTAAACTCGGGTGGTCAGTTTGACCTCAATATTGCCGCGCGTGGCATTGGAGTACGGGCAAACCATGTGGGCCTCGGCAACTAACGCTGCGGCGTCGCTTTGAGCATGCCCGGGCACATAGGCTTCAAGTTCCACAGCCAATTGAAAGCCGCCGCCATCCTTGGCGCCGATCGTGACGTGGGAGGTAATTGAAAATCCTTCGACCGAGATTTTTTTCTGGCGCGCGACAAACTCAAGTGCGCTGCCAAAGCAAGCCGCATAACCAACAGCAAAAAGATGCTCTGGTGTCGTCGTGCCCGGTTTGCCTGGGCCACCCATTTCCTTAGGGATCGAGAGATCAACAACGACTGATTTATCCGAAGCTTCGGAATGACCGTTACGACCGCCCGTCGCCAAAGCATGCGCCGTGAACAATGGTTTCATGACAGTAACCTTTCCTGAAGTTGAGATCAGGAAACATTACATGCTTGGCCGTGGCTTTTTATTGCAAGCAGATGAAATTGTTACTCTGCCGCGTGCTTTGAGGCGCGTTTGCGGGCATTGGGGTCGAGGTGACGTTTGCGCAAACGGATGAACTTTGGCGTCACTTCCACCAACTCATCGTCTTGAATGTAGGCCAATGCATCTTCCAGCGTCATTTTGCGCGGCGGCGGAAGGAACTGCTTGTCATCCTTCATGACCGTGCGGAAGTTGGTGAGCTGCTTAGCTTTGAGTGGATTGACTTCAAGGTCGTTGTCGCGCGTGTGCTCGCCAACAATCATGCCCGTGTAAACACGATCGCCGGGGCCGACAAACTGCGGCCCGCGATCAATCAGGTTATGCAAGCCATACGTGTTGGCCTCGCCCGCATCGGTCGAGATCAATACGCCAACGCGGCGTGCGGCAATCGCGCCCTTATAGGGCGCATAACCGAAATACAGCCGGTTCATAATGCCGGTTCCGCGCGTGTCGGTGAGGAACTCGCCGTGATACCCAATCAGCCCGCGCGCGGGCGCATGGAATACGATACGGGTCTTGCCGCCGCCTGAGGGCTTCATTTCGCGCATCTCGGCTTTGCGCTGCGACATTTTGTCGACAACGATTCCGGTATAAGCGTCATCAACATCGATCACGACTTCTTCGATGGGCTCAGTTTTCTTGCCGTTCTCATCTTCGCGGAACAACACACGCGGGCGCGAAATCGACAATTCGAATCCTTCGCGACGCATATTTTCGATCAACACGCCCAATTGCAATTCGCCGCGACCGGCAACTTCGTAGGCGTCTTTTTCGTCAGACTCGCTGACCTTAATAGCCACGTTGCCCTCGGCCTCGCGCATCAAGCGCGTGCCAATCATGCGGGTCGTGAGCTTGTCGCCATCCAACCCGGCCAAAGGCGAGTCGTTCACGGAAAATGTCATGGCCAAAGTCGGCGGATCAATGGGGCGAGCTTGGATAGCTTGTGTCACTTCCGGCGCGCACAACGTGTCGGCGACGTTGGCGTTTTCCAGGCCGGCGATGGCAACAATGTCACCCGCTTCGACCGTATCAACCGGGACTCGCTCAAGCCCACGGAACGACAACAATTTGGTCGCGCGGCCTTGTTCAAGAATTTTGCCATCGCGCGCAAGTGCTTTGATTTGCATATTGACGCGACCAACACCCGACTGCACGCGCCCGGTGAGAATGCGACCTAAGTAAGAATCGTATTCCAGCGTGGTGCACAGCATGGTGAAAGGCGCGTCAAGATTGCGCGTCGGCGCAGGCACGTGGGCAACAATGGTTTCAAATAGCGGCGTGAGATCGCCCGGCTTGTCTTTTTCCAAATCACGCACCGCCCAGCCTTCGCGGCCGACAGCAAATAATGTTGGGAAGTCGAGTTGCTCGTCATTCGCCCCGAGCACAGCAAACAGGTCAAAAATTTCAGTGTGCACTTCGTGGGGGCGCGCATCGCCACGGTCGACCTTGTTGATAATGACGATGGGCTTCAAACCCAGATCGAGCGCTTTAGACAGCACGAACTTTGTTTGGGGCAATGGACCTTCGGCCGAGTCGACCAACAAAACCACGCCATCGACCATCGAGAGAATGCGTTCCACCTCGCCGCCGAAATCGGCGTGGCCAGGGGTGTCGACGATGTTGATTTTTATGCCATTCCAATCGACTGAGGTGCATTTGGCCAAAATCGTGATGCCGCGCTCGCGCTCCAAATCATTGGAGTCCATGGCACAGTCTTGCATGCGCGAATTGGCGCGCACGGCGCCCGATTGGCGCAAAAAGGCGTCGACCAGGGTGGTTTTGCCGTGGTCAACGTGGGCGATAATGGCGATGTTGCGCAGATTCATGGGTGTCTGCGAGGTCCTAAGTCATTGATTTCAGATAACAAAAATGGGCGCAGGTGACTTTGCCCCGCTGCCCGTTCTGTACGGGCGGTTCTATACCTGTCTCAGGGCCCTAAAGCAAGCTGAGGGGTTATAGCCCCTCTTTGACCATTAGCTTGCGCAAATCGGCCTCAGGGCGGGCGCCCATGTGGCTGATGATCTCGGCTGCTGCTAGCGCACCGATTTTCGCCGAGCGCACCAGGTCGCGCCCATTGGTGTAGCCATATAAAAAGCCGGCCGCGAATAAATCACCCGCACCGGTGGTGTCGATGACTTTTGAAACCGGAGCTGCGGGCACCGTGGCGGTGCTCATCACATCGACCACCAGCGCGCCGCGCGCACCCAACGTCATGCACGCCAATGTGTTGGATTGACGCAGCTTGCGCACGGCTGTGTCGAAGTCGGTGGTTTCGTATAGCCGGAAAACTTCTTCCTCGTTTCCGAACAACAAATCGACGTGATCAAATATCAGTTGCAGTAAATCGCCGCGATGGCGGTCGACCACAAACGGATCGGACAACGACAATGCGACTTTGCGACCCGCGGACTTAGCTGTCACGCACGCCTTGCGAATAGCCTCTTTGGCTTGCGGCGTATCCCATTGGTAGCCTTCAATGTAGGTCACGTGTGCAGCCGATATCATGCTTTCATCAATATCGGCGGGCCCAAGCTCGGTGCAGGCCCCCAGATAAGTGTTCATCGTGCGTTGCGCATCGCCCGTTACCATAATCAGACACATGGCAGTGGGCAGCTTGGTGGTTCCCGATGCGCCCGCGTGAAACTCTACGCCCGAGGCTTTGATTTCGTGACTGAAAATTTCGCCAAACTCATCGGCGCCGATTTTTCCGATGAATGCCGGACGGCCGCCCAGCGAGGCGATGCCCGCCATAGAGTTAGCGGCCGAGCCGCCGGAAATGTTCATGGTGCGGCCCATGTCGCGATAGAGCGCTTTGGCCTGGCTTGAGTCGATCAGCGCCATGGTGCCCTTCACCATGCCGTGACGGTCCAAAAAATTCTCGTCTGTGCGCGAGAGGATATCGACAATCGCACTGCCGATGCCGACAACGTCATAACGGGTATCGTTCATGAAAAACCTATTTTAAATCGCTTAAAAAGTAAGGCCGGGAGTATAGCCATCGCACTGCGACTGTGAATCAGGCAAGCGGAATGGTGCATGTTTCCCATAAATTAACCGGTCGCATGTTAGTTTGCTGGCGCTTAAAGGCCCGTAAAAAAATGGGCCAATAACAATGGCTTAGGCAATTTCAGGGCGGGACCCATGGCAGAGCAGATGTCGGATCGGGCCGAGTCGGCCACGACCAGTGATCAGGCTAAACCAAGCGTAGGCCAGTTGCCTCATTTTGCGATGCGGGCCAATACCCCTCGCCCACCGGCCAAGCCGTTTTTCAGGGCCGTGGCTTCAGCCGAAAAATCAATGAGCGATAAGGCCGCGCTGGAACGCCAAAGCGGTGATCGCAATTTTATCGAGCGCATGGGCGTCAGAGCGCCGACCACGAGTTTCACGCCGCCGCAACAACGACGGATAACAGAGATTCCAAATCTCAATGCCGCGCGTGCACTTGATGCTGCTGCCGACAGCAAGAAACTTACGATTGGCAAGCACATTAAAGTGAACGGGGAGATTTCGGGTTGCGAACGTCTGGTCATTGAAGGTGAAGTTGATGCCGTCATGACCGGCGTAAGTGCGTTGGAAGTTGCCGCGTGTGGCAAAGCCGCGGGTACGGCCGAAGTTGAGTGCGCCACCGTTTGTGGTTCGTTCAATGGAAAATTGATTGTCCGCGGACATTTGGACATTCCGAGCGGTGCATCAGTTCACGGCACAATCTCGTATCGGAGCGTGAGCGTCGCCAATGGTGCCAAGCTGTCAGGCACCATCTCGATACTTGAGGCCTAACTCTTTTTCTTGATCTTCTTTTTAGCTTTCGCCTCGACGGAATCAGGCGCGGGTGTTTTAGGTTTAAACGCGCACAAATCTTTCACCACGCAACGCCAGCAATCGGGCGAGCGTGCTTTGCAAATATAGCGCCCGTGCAAAATCAGCCAGTGATGGGCGTGGCGCTTAAATTCGGGCGGTGTCGCCTTTTCTAATTTCTCTTCCACGTGCAGCGGCGTTTTGCCGGCAGCTAGGCCCGTTCGGTTTCCAACACGAAAGATGTGGGTGTCCACCGCAATGGTGTGTTCGCCAAACGCAACGTTCAGCACGACGTTGGCCGTTTTGCGACCTACGCCGGGAAGCTGTTCCAGTTCGTCGCGCGTTCGTGGAATTTGGCTCGAATGTTTGTCGACCAAAATTTTGGAGAGCGCGATGACATTCGCAGCCTTGGCGTTAAATAGGCCGATGGTTTTGATGTAATTCTTTAGGCCCGCCTCGCCTAAGGCCAGCATCTTCTCGGGCGTATCAACAACATTGAACAATGGCCCTGTGGCCTTGTTCACGCCCACGTCGGTAGCCTGGGCCGACAACACGACTGCCACTAATAATGTATAGGCATTGACGGATTTTAGTTCGGTGGTTGGCTCGGGGTTGAGGTCCCGCAGGCGGCGATAAAATTCCGCGACGTTGGCAGGCTTCACCTAAATCCCCAACACATCGCGCATCGAATAAAAACCGGGGCCACGGCCACGCGCCCACAGGGCAGCACGCACCGCACCCCGGGCAAAACCACTGCGCGACGATGCCTTGTGCGTGAGCTCCACGCGTTCGCCATCGGCAGCAAATATCACCGTGTGGTCGCCCACCACATCGCCGCCGCGCAAGGTAGCAAAACCAATTTCGCCTGCGGGTCTGGCACCCACGTGGCCGTCGCGTGACTTGCGCCACACATCTGTCAGTTTCACGTTCCGTCCGCGCGCAGCTGCCTCGCCCAAGCCCAATGCCGTGCCCGAGGGCGCGTCGAGCTTATGGCGGTGGTGCATTTCTAAAACGTCAATGTCGTAATCGGGACCCAAAGTGGCCGCCAACTTTTCGGTCAATGCAAACAACACATTGACGCCAACACTAAAATTTGGCGCAAACACAATGGGCGCAGTGGCTGCATTTTTTTGTAAGCTCGCGACCATGTCGGCACTTAAGCCCGTGGTGCCGGCAACAAAAATTTTTCCGGTTTTGGCAGCGAGCGCAGCATGATGAAGTGTGGCCGCTGGAACTGTGAAATCGATCACCGCGTCGGACGCGGCAAACAAGGCGGCAGCATCCGCGCTGACCTGAACTCCTAAGGACTTCGGCCCGACCAGGAGGCCGATATCGGTGCCAACCAGGGGCCCAACAGGCTCGGTGCCGCCCGAAAGCCGGCACTCGGGCGTCGCCAAAACTTCTGACACAAGCATGCGGCCCATGCGCCCAGCGCAGCCGACAATACCGATCTTGAAAGGGAACGTGTTCATCGCATGAGGCCTGCAAGAATTACTGTGATTGGTCTTGCGACAAACCGAACGCGGAAATCAAGACAAATCGGGACAGCAGAGGCGGTCTACTTCGCCAGCTCGTCCAGGAACTCTTTAACGCGGTCGAAGAACCCTTGGGTTTCCGGGCTGTAGGTCTTGCGGTCGCTTTCTTTTTCGAAATCCTGCAGCAGCTTCTTTTGCTTATCAGTCAGGTTAATGGGCACTTCGACGGCGGCCTCGAGGAAAAAGTCGCCGCGCGCGGTGGAGCGCAACACGGTCATGCCCTTGCCCTTGAGGCGAAAGCGGTGGCCGTGCTGGCAACCTTTGGGAATGGTCACCTTGACCTTCGTGCCATCGATAGAGGGAACCTCTACCTCCCCACCCAGCGCTGCGGTCGTCATGCCTACGGGCATGCGCATGAACAAGTTGGCCCCGTCACGTTGAAACATGCGGTGCGGCTGAATAGCCAAGAAAATGTATAAATCACCTGGCGGCGATCCGTTGAGCCCGGCCTCGCCCTCGGATGCCAAACGAATGCGCGTGCCCTCTTCGACGCCCGGCGGAATCGTGACTTCCAGCGCCTTTTCTTTGCGCGTACGGCCTTGACCCCGGCATGTGGGACATGGGTCAGAAATCACCTGTCCTGCGCCCTGGCACATGGGGCAGGCGCGCTCGATGGTAAAGAACCCCTGCTGGCTGCGCACTTTGCCCGCACCGCGACAGGTGGAGCAGGTCTTAGGCGCCGCGCCATCTTTACCGCCCGAGCCCTTGCACGATTCACAGGCCATGGACGACGGCACGGTGATTTTAGCTTTTTTTCCGTGGAAGGATTCTTCGAGTGTGATCTCCATATTGTAGCGAAGATCTTGGCCGCGCGCGGCACTGCGACCGCCCCTGCGGCCACCACCGCCCATCATGTCGCCGAACATTTCGTCAAAAATATCGGCAAAGCCGCCAAAGCCAAAACCGCCGCCCGCCCCGGCGCCATTGCCTTGTTCGAAAGCTGCGTGGCCATAACGGTCGTATGCCGCGCGCTTTTGTTCGTCTTTCAGAACGTCGTAGGCTTCGTTGATGTCGCGAAATTTCGCTTCTGCCGTTTTATCGCCCGGATTTTTGTCTGGGTGATGCTGCATGGCCAACTTGCGATAGGCTTTTTTCACGTCATCGAGCGACGCGCCTTTCGCAACACCGAGCAGTTCGTAAAAATCCTGCTTCGCCATGAGCTTTTATCAAAGAAGCTGAAAGATGGATCGCCCGGATAAACCGAGCGATGCCATCATCATATGGGTTGAGAACGCCGACCGCATCGGGAGACCGATACGTATTTACTTCTTGTCCTTATCGACTTCTTCAAAATCAGCGTCGACCACGTCGTCCTTCTTAGGACCCGCATCACCGCTGGGGCCGGCTTCGCCTGCCGCCGCTGCTGCGGGGTCAGACTTGTACATGGCTTCGCCCATTTTCATTGAGGCTTGCATCAGGGCGTTAGTGGCCGTCTTGATTTTTTCGGCATCGCCGGAATCAAGCACGTCGCGCACGTCTTTCAGCTTCGCTTCGATTTCAGCCTTGTCGGCAGGCGGCAATTTGTCGCCATGCTCTTTAAGGTTTTTCTCGGTGGTGTGAGCCAAGCTGTCGGCTTGGTTACGGGCATCGACCGCTTCGCGACGTTTTTTATCTTCGTCAGCGTGCGCTTCGGCGTCTTTCACCATCTTCTTGATGTCATCGTCCGACAGACCACCCGAGGCCTGGATGCGGATTTGTTGTTCTTTGTTGGTCGCCTTGTCCTTGGCCGAGACGTTGACAATACCGTTGGCATCGATGTCGAACGTCACTTCAACCTGCGGCACGCCACGGGGCGCGGGCGGTATTCCCACCAGGTCAAACTGACCAAGCAGTTTATTGTCAGCCGCCATTTCGCGCTCGCCTTGGAATACGCGAATGGTAACGGCCGTTTGATTATCTTCAGCCGTCGAGAACACTTGGCTTTTGCGTGTCGGAATGGTGGTGTTGCGTTCAATCAAGCGTGTGAACACGCCGCCCAATGTTTCAATACCCAACGACAACGGCGTGACGTCGAGCAACAGAACGTCTTTCACGTCGCCCTTGAGCACGCCGGCCTGAATGGCCGCGCCAATAGCCACAACTTCGTCGGGGTTCACGCCTTTGTGGGGCTCACGACCGAAGAATTGTTTCACCACTTCTTGAACTTTGGGCATGCGGATCATGCCGCCCACCAGCACGACTTCGTCAATTTCGCTGGCCTTCAGGCCGGCGTCTTTCAAAGCTTGCTTGCAGGGTTCAATAGTTTTTTGAATCAGGTCATCAACCAATGCTTCCAGTTTCGCGCGAGTCAGCTTGATGTTGAGGTGCTTGGGACCGTTTTGGTCAGCGGTGATGAACGGCAAGTTCACTTCCGTTTGCATCGCGCTGGACAGCTCGATCTTGGCTTTTTCGGCCGCTTCCTTCAGGCGCTGCAGCGCCAGCTTGTCTTTGCGGAGATCGATCGTGTTTTCTTTTTTAAATTCGTCGGCGAGGTAATCGATGATACGCGCATCGAAATCTTCACCGCCCAAGAAGGTGTCACCATTGGTGGATTTCACTTCGAAAACGCCGTCGCCGATTTCCAACACGGAAACGTCGAAGGTGCCGCCGCCTAAGTCATAGACTGCGATGGTGCCGTTTTTCTTTTTGTCCAGCCCATATGCAAGCGCAGCGGCCGTGGGCTCGTTGATGATGCGCAGAACATTCAGCCCTGCGATTTTGCCCGCGTCCTTGGTGGCTTGGCGCTGGCTGTCGTTGAAATAGGCCGGAACCGTCACCACCGCTTCGGTAACTGTTTCACCGAGATAGGCTTCGGCAGTTTCTTTCATCTTGATCAGAGTCTGGGCCGAGACTTGGCTTGGGGCGTGCTTTTCGCCGCGCACTTCTACCCAAGCATCGCCGTTGTCGGCTTTGACAATTTTATATGGAACAAGCTTTTTGCTTTTCTCAATCATGGGATCTTCGTAGCGACGACCCATGAGGCGCTTGATGGCAAACAAAGTTGCTTCGGGGTTGGTGACGCCCTGACGCTTTGCAGGTTGGCCCACGAGGCGCTCGCCCGATTCGGTAAAGGCGACGATGGACGGCGTGGTGCGCGCGCCCTCAGCGTTCTCAATCACCTTAGGGTTCTTGCCCTCCATGATGGCGACGCACGAGTTGGTCGTGCCGAGATCGATACCAATAACTTTGCCCATAACTTTTCCTTTCGCAGTGGCAGACGCCCGGAACCCTGGTTGGCGTTCGCGGATGTCCCCGGGGGTTGGCTTTCAGGTTCATTCCGTGGGAAGCGACGTTGGGTCGCCTCCCAGAAGATCGGGGGTTATATAAGGGGGGCTCTGACCCCCGCAACAGCGCAAGTGCGGTTTTTGGGGCTTTTCCCAGGGTATTTGCAGCTAAAACACTCAGGTTCGACGATGTTGGTCCCCAAACAGCCAAACCATGGCCTTGGCAGCCCGGTTCCGGGCGATCTTTTTGGCCCCATCTTGCCCTCCGGATTCATTTTGCGTCCAAATTGCCTCGATTTGGCCACCCAAAATGCCGTTTGGGCCGCAATCCAGGACATTGAGGCCGCGGCACCCCTAAGAAGGCTGATGACCAAAACCGGCAAGTTCACGTCGGCCGCCATGACCAATTGTGGCCAGGCCGGCTGGTGGAGCGATGCCAAAGGCTATCGGTATGAAACGCGCGACCCGCAAACGGCTGCCCCCTGGCCGCCAATGCCCGATGTGTTTTGGACGGCCGTAAAACTGGCCGCTCGCCAATCACCCTGGCCGATGTTTAGCCCCGATGCCTGCCTGATCAACTTCTATACGGCTGGGGCCAAGATGGGCCTGCACCAAGACCGCGATGAAAAAGATTTCAACCAGCCGATCATTACAATTTGCCTGGGCGATGATGCAGACTTTCTTGTGGGCGGGCCCAACCGCTCTGACAAGACCGCGGCTGTGGTTGTGCGCTCGGGCGATGCGATGATCATGGGCGGCGAAGGCCGTTTGTATTTTCACGGCATTCGCAAAATTTATCCGGGCACAAGTCCGCTGCCCAACATTGCTGGGCGCTATAGCTTGACGTTCCGAAAGGCGCTGTAGTCGAAATTGTGCCTACACCACCAATCCATAATCACCGACCTGTTGAAATCCCAGTGCGGCGTAAACTTTTCGCAGCCGCATTGCGAGTTTCAGTCAACAAGATCAATTTTGTGCGCTTTTAGATTTGCACTCGCGTAATGACGCTGCGATAGAAAAGTTTCAAGAGCCGGCTGATCCGCAGGCGAAAAAAGGCGCAGCATTACGGCGTGGCATAAATGCACTCGAAGCGTTCAACGCACAGTGGAATGTCTTCACTGAAGGTCGCACCATACCCAGCCATCATGTTGGTGTAGTACGGGATGTGGATTTTGCGCCAGGTCTCGAGAGTGCGAACCGACGGGCCATCGATGGCTGTGTGCTGCTCGGTGATATTTTTAAACGCAACGAGTTCCGTTGAGGTCGTGCGCACCAACGCGCGCGGCGTTCCATCGATCTTCACCTGGACCGTGAGATCACCTGGCTGCGGCAATGCTTCGCCAAGTTTTTCAAGTTGGAACGGAAGCGGAAACGTGCCCGTTTTTTCGCCGCGGGCGATCAGATTCAAAATAGTCGCGTTCATCTCGGGTGTGGTGCCAATGCAGCGTATGGCAAAGCGTTGTGGGATGACAAAGTTTGGCACGGCGGCTTTAACGGCTTGCCAAAATGCCGCCAGTGCGGCGGGGTCGGTGGGAGCGGATACTGTGGGCATAATGATTACTTCGCTTTGCTGACACGCCAGACAACGTTCCCGACGTCGTCTGCGACGAGAAGACTGCCGTCTTTGGCCATGGCCACGCCCGCAGGGCGGCCCCACACTTCGGCTTTCTTTTCGCCTTGGCTCCAAAAGCCCGACAAAAAGACGATGGAGTAATCGGCCGGTTTGCCGTTTACCCACGGCACATAGACCACATGATATCCGCGCGCTTGGGCGGCGTTCCAAGATCCGTGCAATCCAATGAAAGCGCCGCCTTGAAATTCTTTGGGGAACGAGGTGCCCGTCGAGAATGTAAGACCCACGGGCGCGGAATGTGAGCGCAAGGGTGTGTCGGGCACGATGGCTTTGGCGACCAGGTCGGGGCGTTTATCGCCAAATTTCGGCTGGGGATTTTTGCCCATGTAGCTGTAGGGCCAGCCGTAAAATCCGCCGTCTAGAACTTTGGTGAGATAATCGGGAACGAGTTCTTCGCCCAAGCCATCGCGCTCATTGACGACGGTATAGATGTCGTTGGTTCCTGGGTAAAACGCCGTGCCCACAGCATTGCGCAAACCAGTGGCATAGGTGCGCTGCGCCGAACCATCGAGCTTAAATTCTTGAATCGTGGCGCGCGGCTCGGGCTCTTCATTGATGTTGCCGCGCGAACCAATCGAAACATAAAACTTCGAACCATCGGGATGCAGCGTGACGGCGCGTGTTGAATGCCCGCCAGGATCAGACAGCGCGCCGTCTTTGGTGACTTGTTGCGCCTTTGACGTGGCCTTCATGTCGCCGGCTTTATACGGGAATCGCCAAACAGCCGCAGTGTCACCCACCAACACAAAGTCTTTGCCCAGGGCCAAACCAAATGGCCCGGCAAAACCATCGGCAAACGTTTCAACCTTCTCGGCTTTGCCGTCGCCATCGGCGTCGCGGAGCACCAGAATTTTCCCCTCGCCTTGAGCGGCCAGAAACACATCGCCGTTGGGTGCTGTTAATAAGTTTCGCGCGTCGGGCAAATTGTCGGCAAACAAATTCACTTGGAAGCCGTCCATGGCTTTGGGCATGGCGCCTGCTGGTCGTGGAATGTTGCGCGACGGATTGGCCGGGCTTGGCGGTGAATATGGAACCGGGAGTGCGGACAAATCGACTTTGATTTTAGTGCCCGGCGCTTGCTCGAAGGTTTGAGCCACAGCAGCGCTGGTCAGTACACAAAGTAACGCCGCCGGTAAAATTTCAAACCGCTTCATGGGGCAGGCCTTCTGCTATGCTGTGGTGTTTACGCCGCTTGACGCCGCAGTGGCTTCGGGTTTTGCCGCTTCACGCTTGGGCCCACCCTTAGAGACAATGACCATGGCCGGACGCAGCAAGCGTTCGTGCTGAGTGTACCCTTCGATCAGCACCTGAACAATTGTGCCCGACGGCACGGAGGTGTTTTCGGCCTCTTGGACTGCGTTGTGCAAATTGGCATCGAAGGGTTGATTGAGCGAGGCAATTCTTTTCACGCCCTGGTCTTCTAACACTTTGATCAATTCTTTTTCGGTCAGCTCCACACCAACCGCTAAGTTTTTTAAAGGCTCGTTGCCCGTACGCTGATCAGCCGGCGCAGCCAGCAATGCGCGGCTGAGGTTATCGGCGACTTGCAATAGAGTTTTGCAAATGTTGGAGGTGGCAAATTTGGCGTTCTCGGAAATACGGCGGTCAGCGCGTTTGGCCGAGTTCTCAGCCTCGGCTAAGGCCAACAGGCGATCAGATTTCAGCTGCTCGATTTGTTTGTCGAGGTCTTCGATGTGCGATTGCAACGCATTGATAATGGCCCCAACATTTTCCGGCGAGGTTTGCTCGGGCGTCGATTCAAATGCTGCTTCGGTTGGGAAATCTGGATTTTGTGTCGGTTCGTTCATGTGAGTCTACTTGATCTTAAGGAATGGAAGTTTATTGGCCGAGCGTTCGGCTGACCAACTTTGCAGTGTAATCAACCATCGGAATAATGCGGGCATAATTGATTCGTGTCGGCCCGACAATCCCAATGGCGCCGACGATTTGCTCACGGGCATTGACGAATGGGGCGACGACCATGGAACAGCCCGCCATTCCGAACAATTCATTCTGCGCACCAATGAAGATTTGTACGCCGTCGGCATGCCCGACCAAATCAACCAAGCGCAGCATGTGTTCGCGCGTCTCAAGGGCTGAGAATAAAGAGCGGATGCGCGACAAATCCTCAAGCGCTGTGATGTTATTGAGCAAATGCGCCTGGCCCTTAATGATCAGCGAACCGTCATTGGCAGATCCGCCGGTGCGAGTGGCTAAACCCGCCTGCACCACCTTGGCGGTCAGCTCATCAAGCTGCGCGCGACGGTTTTCGATTTCATTCAATATGTCGCCGCGCGCTTCCACTAGCGTTTTTCCAGCCAGACGCGCAGACAAGTAGTTCCCCGCCTCGATCAGCGCCGAGACTGGAAGGTCGGGGGGCACTTCAACCAGGCGGTTTTCGACCACGCCCGATTCACTGACCATCACCACCAGCGCGCGACCGGGCTTGAGGCTGACAAACTCGATATGCTTGAGCGGCGATTCCATTTTGGGGGCCAGCACTAGGCTCGCACATTGCGATAACCCCGATAACATAGAGGTCGCTTGCGTCAGCACCTCTTCGACTGAACGCCCTGCGGCTTGGCAGTGCGCCTCGATGGCTTGGCGCTCATCGGTGTCTAAACCACCCATTTGCAACAGTCCGCTGACAAACATGCGCAAGCCGACATCGGTCGGTAACCGACCGGCAGAGGTGTGGGGCGCATACAGCAGGCCCGAAAGTTCCAGGTCCGACATCACGTTGCGGATAGTGGCAGGTGACAGCGAGCCGTTGAGTTTGCGGGCAATCGTGCGCGATCCCACCGGCTCGCCGGTTTCCACAAAGGCGTCAACGATATGCTTAAAAATCTCGCGGCTGCGCTCGTTCAGCGCCACAACACTGTGGGCATCGCTGGCCAGCGGGGGAAGCGACGGGGACATATGGTGTGAACTCCTGGCGGTTATCTAAGCATCAGCACCCCCAGCGTCAATGCGGCCCGCCGCCTGGGAGGCTTGAAACTCAAGGGTTTGCGGTGATACATGGCCCAACGCATCGCAATCAGGCCCGCGTTTAAGGAACTTCACCATGTCGTCTTCACACTCCGCGCCGGGACCTGCGCAACGCCCCTCAGGCCGCGCCCCAGATTCCTTAAGGGCTGTGAGCCTGGACGTGGGCTTTGCCAAGCATGCAGAGGGCTCGTGCCTGGTGAAGTTTGGCGATACTCATGTTTTATGTACGGCCAGCGTCGAAGAAGGCGTGCCGCCATTCCTGAAAAACACCGGCAAAGGTTGGGTCACGGCCGAATACGGCATGTTGCCGCGCTCGACCCACACCCGCACCCAGCGCGAGGCGGCTAAAGGCGGGCAGTCGGGCCGCACCCAGGAAATTCAACGCCTGATCGGGCGAGCATTGCGCGCGGTGACCGACATGCGCGGTTTTGGCGAGGTGCAAATCCGGCTGGATTGCGATGTGCTGCAAGCCGATGGCGGCACACGCACCGCCAGCGTGACGGGAAGTTACGTAGCGTTGTATCAAGCGTTTCACAAAATGAAGACGATGGGCGTTATTGCAAAAATCCCATTGCGCGAAAACGTCGCTGCCGTGAGTTGCGGATTATACAAAGGCACGCCGGTGTTGGATTTAGATTACCCGGAAGATTCCAATGCTCAGGCCGACGCGAATTTTGTTCTAACGGCTTCGGGCAAAATTGTCGAAGTGCAGGGTACGGCCGAACATCACCCGTTTGAAGATTCTGAATTTGCCGCACTAATGGCGCTAGGCAAAAAAGGTGTTGCTGAACTGGTGGCGTTACAAAACGCGGCCATTGCGAAGATCGTTGGCTAGGGTCATTTCCCGATGGCACGGGCGTTTACAGGCGAACGGTTGGTTGTCGCCAGTCACAATCCAGGCAAGGTGCGCGAGATTCGTGAATTGCTGGCCCCCTTTAACGCCGATGTGATTTCCGCTGGCCAGTTGAATTTACCTGAACCTGACGAAACTGAAGACACGTTTATCGGCAATGCAAAATTGAAGGCGTTAGCCGCCGCAATAGCGAGCGGTTTGCCCGCAATGTCAGACGACTCTGGTTTAGCCGTAAGTGCCCTTGACGGTGCGCCGGGCATTTATTCGGCGCGCTGGGCGGGGCCTTCAAAAGATTTCAACTTGGCCATGGCCCGAATTGAAAAAGAAATGTTGGGCAAATCCGACCGCGCCGCAAAGTTTGTGTGCGCATTGGCGTTGTGTTGGCCCGACGGCCATTGCGAGGCATTTGAGGGTGAAGTTCACGGCGCTGTCAGTTTCCCGCCGCGCGGCATCAAAGGTTTTGGTTATGATCCGATTTTTGTGCCAGATGGTTTCAACATCACGTTTGCTGAAATGGAACCTGCGGCCAAACACGCCATGAGCCACCGCGCCAATGCTTTTGCGCAGCTTGTGGCGGCCTGTTTCAAAAAAACTTAAGCGGCGAAGAGTTGCGGGCCTGCGTTCAGCGCAATAACGAGGCCCGATATCGTCAACAACACCAACACAATGCGGCGGAACGTATCGTCGCCCAGCCTTGAGTACAACCGGTTGCCGATTAAACTTGGAATTAGCATTGCAGGCGCAATGATTGCAAAGTACCTCACCATTTCAGCTGTAATGATACCGCTGTAGATGTAAGCGCTCATCGTCAGTGTTTGCATGGCGAGATTGAATGACTGAATCACCGCGCGCTGATCATCGCGACTCCAGCCGCGCAAGGCCGTCCACAATGTCGGCGCTGGTCCCGACAGCCCGCCAAGCCCGCCCATCACACCACCGATGACACCAGCACCTGCATCGGCCCACTTTCCGCCGGCTGACACTTTGGGAATTTGTTTGGCCGCCAACATCAGCGGGCAAGTGATGGCCAAAACAAGCCCGACAAAAAGTTTGAATGCCGAGGGTTGAATAGTGTTCAGGAGCGCGACCCCAATGGGCACACCTAAAGCACCGCCCAAAATAACAGGCCCGCAGCGTTGGAGTTTAAATGTTGCGCGGATCGTCCCCAGCGACAGGATTTGCCCCAGCAGGCCACCGAAGATCACCATCGGCCCGGCCACGTGCGGATCGAGCCACCACACCCACACCGCCATGGCAACTAAGCCAAACGCAAAGCCCGATAAACCTTGGACAAAGCCCGCGACGATTGCGCCGCCAATCACAACAAGATCAAGAGTGTCCACTAATACCGCGCCGCGCCTTCGTAGAAGGTTGCGAATTTTTTAAACGCGGGCGGTAACACCGGTTTGTAAGCCGAGTCATATGTATAGGGAATCTGGTCAGGGCCCCAGACGTTCACATGCGGGCCGTGACGAAACCGAATGAGACACATACCGCCATCGCGCGTGCCAAACGGACCGTGGGCTATCTCTGCGGGGCGCCAAAAATAGGCGCCCGGAGTCATGCGGCCGTGGGGGCCTGTCATATCGCCCGCGAGCATAAACGATTCTTCCACACAGGGGTGGGTGAGGGTTGGGCACGCCCAGTTCTCGGGATAAATATGCGGCGGCGTTGAAATTATAAACGTGGCTTTTTGATTATAGACCGGATCGATGCGCAGCACTTTGCGCCGGTTGCCCATCCATTCCAGTGATGGATCGGCCGGTTTGGCGTCCCAGCGCATGGCGTAAACATCGAGCCCTTCAATCAGCGGTGCTTTGGGGTCGTGAACCGCCCCGGGTTTTGATTCTTCGGCAGCGCCATCAAAAAACACCAATGCGACACAGCCCTGAGCACTTTCCGCAGAAGCCCGGCGATAGTGCTTCGGCAAACAGGCGTAGCTATCGCGCTTATAATGGTGGCCGTTGATCGTGATGCTGCCGTCGAGCAAATACATTTCTTCTTCCGCCGCCAGGGCTTCGGTCTCGGGCCGCGACCAGCCTGCCGGATAGCGCACAATGGCGGTGAATTCGCCCGTCTCGGCATCTTGGCTGAGAATTTTAGCGTCAACGTCATCGCGCGCATTGCCCGGCAAGCCGGGGGCCCAAGGCAAATGCTGTGCGAACAAAAACTCAATGAGGGGGCGAGCCATCGCGATTCTCCTGAAGTGAGCGACAGCATTTCTCGATCAGCCGCAGGTTTCAAGTCACATTCAACGCGTGGCCTGTTATAGAATGGCGCAATGACGATAATCACCGCCGCAGCAGACCCCCGTGACGAAGGCTTTGGCCTTTATGTGCATTGGCCTTTTTGCGTGTCGAAATGCCCCTATTGCGATTTCAACAGCCACGTAGTGGAGCGCATTGAACAAAGCTCCTGGCATGACGCGTATTTGCGGGAGCTTTCGTACTTTGCGGCCCAAACGCCCGACCGAGTGATAACCAGTATTTTCTTTGGCGGCGGCACGCCCTCACTGATGGATCCGAAAACAACGCACGCCGTGATTGAGGCTGCGCGCAAACATTGGGTGGCCGACGCAAACATTGAGATCACGTTGGAAGCCAACCCCGGAACAGTGGATGCTGATCGGTTCGCGGCCTTTCGCACCGCTGGGGTGAACCGGCTGTCCATGGGTGTGCAATCATTGAATGACAATGACTTGCGCTTTTTGGGGCGCAAACATTCTGTTGAGGAAGCGCGCAGAGCTTGGCGCGCGGCTGCCAAGATTTTCCCACGCGTGTCGTTTGATTTGATTTATGCCCGGCCCAATCAAGATTTATCGGCTTGGAAAACGGAGTTGCGTGAGGCGTTGAGGGAAGTGGGCGATAACAGTATTTCGCACTTATCGCTCTATCAGTTGACCATGGAAGATGGCACTGCGATGGCCGCTGACTATGCGCGCAAAGCCTTTACGCTGCCCGGTGAAGATTCCGCCGGTGATATGTTTGACGCAACCCAAGAGATGTGTGCTGCCGCAGGGTTTCCGGCCTATGAAATCTCAAACCACGCCGCGCCCGGCCAAGAGTGCCGCCACAACATGATTTATTGGCGTGGTGGCGATTACGTCGGTATTGGCCCCGGCGCCCATGGGCGACTGACGCTCAACGATGGGGCGGTCGCTACACGACAAATCAAAGCGCCGGCTTTGTGGCTCAAAAGGGTCGCCGCAGAGGGACATGGGACTCAGGAACAAGAAGCACTGAGCGACACCGCGCGCGGCGAAGAATTGCTGATGATGGGTTTGCGCTTAAGTGAAGGCGTACATGCGTCGCGCTTCCAGCGGCTGACCGGCAAGACGATCGACAGCATGGTGAACGTTGCGGTGTGCGCGCGTTTAATCGAGCAGGGCTTCTTGCAACAGCAAAACGGCCGCTGGATTGCAACCCCCAGCGGCCGTTTAGCATTAAATGAGGTCTTGCGTCAGATGTTGGCTACTTAACGCCCGAGACCATAAACCACGACACGTGAACGCCTTTTGACTTTTCGAAGAACCCTTGAACGCCTTTTTTTGCCTGCTTTGTGGCGTCCTGAAAGCCTGACTTCACATCCTTAAAACCAGCATCTTCTACTAGTTTCTTGAAATCGGTTGTCAGCGCGCCGCGCCAGAAGGGCTCGTTGTTATAGAAAATCTCGAAGTCGCCGCGAATGCGGCCCCAAGTATCGAGATGGCTGTAATGGCCAGGCACTTCCAAATGCACCATCACGCCGCCGGGTTTCAAGATACGTTTGCACTCGGCCATGATGCGAGGAAGGGCTGCATGCGACGTTTCGTGAAGCACAGCGGACGAATACACTAAGTCAAAGTGATTGTCGGGATAGTTAGTCGCTTCGGCGTTTTGTTGCGAGAAGTGAATAGCAGAGCCCACATGTTCGGCCCGCGCCCAGGCGTACCGCAGCAAGCCCGCGCCGACGTCGATGGCGTGCATTTCGGCTTGTGGGAAGTATTCAGCCACAGCGACCGTTGAATGACCGACGGTGCAACCAATATCGAGAATCCGCTGCGGCTTTGCTTCAGGCCAACGTTCGAAATAGTGAGAAACAACTGTGTGGCCACGAATATCATTCATGAACCCGCCGTTGCGGCCCATGTGATAGATGGCAGCGGCGCGGTCAAACACCGCGCCTTGGCGGACATCGTTCTCGCGGGTGACGGCGTGATAGTTTCCCGGCATGCAATGAATATCAAATGCGTCGATGTAACGCGGCACAACAAAATCAGGATTAACAGTGAGGGAGCCTTTGGGATTCTTCACGTCGCTTTTGGCCACCAGCTTATCAAGCTGGCGATCAACGCAGGTCGCCACACTATCCCACATCATTTCTTGGGCTGTCCGTGTCAGCGTGGCCCAGGCTTGGTAATCAATTTCCTTTTCCATCTCGCCGCGCACTTCGATGTGATTGGCGGGCGCCTTTCCTCTCGCTTTGGTCATTTGCGGAATGACCTTATTGTTCATCAACTTTGATTGGCCAGGTTCTAACTCGCGGCCAATGAACGTTTTCAAGTCAGAGACGAACATCTGCTCGGCGATTTCATCATGATTGACCTTGGGCATCATCGGATGCGGTTCGGCCAGGTTGTTCGAGTTGGGGATCGTCATGTTGTTCTCCCGATTAGGCAGCGTTGATTTCGGCGGCAAGGCGCTCTAGCTCAGCGTCGTCCGCAGGCTTTTCGTGACGAGCCAGATCTTCTTTCAGCACGCGAAATACTTTTCGCAGTATACGCTGATGTTGCGCCGAGCGCTCGGCCATGATGCCTTCGTCTGGAATAAAACCGTCGACGTCATCACGGCTGAAAAGCTTTCGTCCTTCGGCAATGCGCTCGTGGGTATCGAGCCGGTCGCGCAAAATTGCCACCTCGGCGGTCAGCGCCGTGACCATGGCCATGAGTTGATCGACTGCGCGATCATCATGAAAGCGGGGCTGTTTGCCTTTGGCCACCCAGACGCGTTCTTTGGGGGCCCCAAGGCCCGGGGCTGCAACCATCTTGAGCACTCCAAATATTTGTCGACGATGGCTGACAATGCCCCAATTTACCTCATGCCACGTCATGCTTATATTATGTATAGTCATGCCTTATCTGCATGAGATGTTGAGATGGATATCGAGCATTTACGTCATTTTTTGAGTGTGACCAGGCGCGGGTCAATCGGTCAGGCATGTCGAGACCTGAACATGACCCAGCCCGCCCTGACGCGCAGCCTTCAACGGCTTGAAGCTGAAATTGGCGGCAAACTGCTGGAACGCAGCCCGCGCGGCGTTGTGCTGACAGCCTATGGCGAAACCTACCTGCCCTACGCCAAAGCCATTGTGAACGAAGCCGCCAGAGCATCTCAGGAGCTAAAAGCCTTTCGCGGTCTCGAGAAAGCCCGCGTTCGGGTGGGGATTTCGCCCAATTTTGTCTCCTACCTGGTGCCCGAAGCGGTGCAACGACTGTTTGCGATTTACCCCGGCGTGACCGTGAGTTTGGTCTCGGAAACCTATGAGAACTTGAATCGGATGCTGCGCGGCTACGAGCTCGACATTGTCTTCTCGCAGTTTCTCGACAACCCGGCGAATTTGGAAGTGGCCCCCGGCGAACATATTCGCCGCGAGACGTTGTTTGATAGTTTTTCGCGAGCTTATGTGCGCGCCGATCATGCCTTGGCAAAACTCAAGCGCGTGACGTTGCGCGATGCCGTCAACCACGAGTGGGCGATCCCACTACAGATGTCGTTAGTGTATCGCTTCGAGCATGCCTTTCGCACGGCGGGGTTCGACGGGCCGGTGCAAAAGATCAACACCTCGTCCATGAGCTTCATGAAAGCGGCTGTGATGGATTTTGGTTTGCCTGCCGTGGTGCCCGATCACGTCATGGCGGATGAGCTGCGCAACAACCAAGTTATCGCCTTGAAGGTACCCGAGCTTAATTTTGAATATCAGGTTGGATTGTCGTGGCGGGCGCGAGGCACGCACACACCCGCCATGACGGCATTCGCGCGCATTTTGCGCGAGGTCGCCGCTGCCCACGATGCCGCTTAGAACGTAATAAAATCAGGCTTTATATGAGATCTGGTAGGCTTGGTTGATGGTCGATGAATCGCCAAGCGCACGCAACGATTCGGCCGCCACATCGGCGCGATTAACTTGCCATTTCAGTTTCACGCCCTTGGGTGGTTCGCGACCAATCCATGTGACGTAATTGCCAATTTGAGGGCCGGTCATCAGCCGCGGTGGGCGAATGAACGTCCATTGCAAGCCCGCATCTTGAATCGCTTTTTCTTGGCCGGTTTTGTCGACCAGCGTGTTCTTCAAAATGAAATGCTGCACAGCCTTCACCCACCATGGGCCGATGCCTTTGGTATCAGATGCGCCGATGGACGAGACCACGATGAAACGCGACACGTTTTTGGCTTTCATCGCGGCGATGATATTTTTTGTGCCGTCGGTGAGGAGGGTGCCGGGTTCTTTCATATAAACACCCAAAGCCGAGATCACCGCGTCGTAAGGTTTGTCCATCGCACGCAGTAAGCTTTCGGGGTCTGCCATATCACCGGCGACAACGCGCAAGTGAGGGTGCGAGGTCGTGATTTTAGCGGGGTTACGCGCCACGACTGTTACGAGGTGCCCGGCCGTCAGGGCCTGACTCAAAATTTCTGCGCCCGTGCCGCCCGTGGCCCCAAGGAGTAAAATTGATTTCTGCGACATTTTTGAACCCAACCACCACCGAAGGAGGCGACCATAAAGCCCTGGTCGTGCATGAAAAGTAGCTTTTTAAACCGCAACCACGCTTTGATCAAAGAATCAGGAAAGCGCTGGATATGACTGTAAAATAGTCATTTTTTGCCTTTTGTTTAGGATTCGTTTACACTGTGCTGCAAAACTTGGGATACCCGGGGTTGCTCGAGGTTGGGCGCCCCCAACAATAAAAGCGGTCAGGCATGCACAACACCCGACTGGACGGGCTGACGGAGTATCCGTTCCAGCGCTTGAATGCGCTGCTAGCCACGGCCACGCCCGAACTGCCTGTCGGCCAGCACATCGCCATGTCGATTGGCGAGCCGCAACACACACCGCCAGCTTTGCTCCACACGGCCTTGGCGCAAAATCCCTTGGACTGGGGCAAGTACCCGCCGACGCCGGGCACGCCAGAGTTTCGTGGTGCTGTGGCAAGTTGGATCACGCGCCGCTACCACCTGCCCACAACCATGATCGATGGCGACAAACATGTGCTGCCTGTCGCAGGAAGCCGCGAGGCATTGTTCATGGCGGCCCAACTGTGCGTACCGCCGCAAAAGAATGGCAAAACACCAACCGTGTTGGTGCCCAACCCGTTCTACCAAGTATACTTCGGCGCCGCAGTCATGAACGGTGCCGAGCCGGTGTTTGTGCCTGCGACCAAGGACACGGGCTTTCAACCAGACTACGCCAGCGCCTCGAGCGATTCCTTGGATCGCGCGGCCATGGCCTACCTCTGCACGCCGGCAAATCCACAAGGCACTGTGGCGACGTTAGAGAAATTGAAAGCGGCCATTCAATTGGCCCGCAAGCATGACTTCGTGCTCATCTCGGACGAGTGCTACTCGGAGATCTATGACGATAAGCCCCCCGCAGGAGCGTTGGAAGCCTGCGCGGCGTTGGGTGGCGATTTAAGAAATGTGTTGGTATTCAATTCATTGTCCAAACGTTCGAGCGTGCCTGGTTTGCGCTCTGGCTTTGTGTGCGGTGATGCCGACCTGATTGCGAAGTTCAACAAGCTGCGCGCCCATGGCGGTGCGGTGCAGCCCGTTCCGGTTTTGAATGCGTCGATCGCGTTGTGGAACGACGAAAGCCATGTGAGCGAAAATCGTTCGCTGTACCGCGCGAAGTTCGATGATGCCGCACAAATTTTAGGCGGACGGTTTGGATTTTATCGCCCAGACGGCGGTTTCTTTTTGTGGCTGGATGTGGGCGATGGCGAAAAAGCCGCGCACGCTTTATGGGCTAAGGGCGGGATCAAAGTTCTGCCGGGTGGCTACCTGGCACGCCCCGACAGCGCAGGCCGCAACCCGGGCCAGCCCTATATTCGCGTGGCGTTGGTACATGACCGCCCCCGCACGGCCGAAGCCCTACAACGCATGCGCCGTATTTTAGAAACATCACTTTGATGACCTTGAGGATTTAGCCATGACCACCGCCGCCCGCGCCCAACATGTTCCGTTTTTGCCGCCCGCTTGGGCCGCATTGCTGAAACGCAGCGCCCTGTCTGCAGCGGGTGTCGTTGTTCTTATCGCAGTGGCTTTGGTGCTCAGTGCGCTGGTGACTTATTCTCCGACAGACCCATCACTCAACACCGCCTCAAGTGCCAGCGTTCAAAACGCGCTGGGTCGACCGGGCGCTGTGGTCGCGGACCTGATGTTGCAGATCGCCGGGCTAGGCATTGCGGCGATTGTGTTTGCCGTCAGCTCGTGGGGCGTTTGTTTAGTTCGTGGCGAGCACGTGGAGTGGCTTTGGCTACGCACCTTGTCGGCGCTTGGTGCGATGATTTTGTTGGCCACCGCCTTAGCCGTACTGCCCGCGCCGCACATGTGGCCGATCGACGCAGGCTTTGGCGGCTCTGTCGGGCACGTGGTGATGAACCTGGCCACGTTTGAGACCGGCATTGTGTGGATCGACCCCAGCCAAAAACTCATCGTTGCGGGCATTTCAGCTGTGGTGGGTGTGTGGCTGATGTTTATGGCCGCCACCGTGAGCATGAGCGCCACCATGAGCAGCGTGATGACTGTGCTCCGCGGATGTGGTGCAGGCCTGCAGGCCTTTGGCACCACGATCAGCGCACGGTTTGCCGCCGCGCCGGAAGTGAAGCCCAGCAAAGCCAAACGCGAACGCACCGAGCCGACAATGGGCGCAACGTCAGATGGGCCCGTGATTGAGCGCAGCGCCATCAGCATCGACGCGCCCGATGCATCTGCCGTTGATGTGGACGGCGATGATGAGGATTTTGAAGCTGCAGCGCCGGCGCCCAAAGCCAAGGACGTGGTCGTGCAGCGCGCTAAGCCATCCAAACCGACGAAGCGCGACCTCGCTGCTCGGCAAGGAAGTTTGTTGCCCGCAGCTTCTGACAAGGGCTTTTCGCTGCCGCCGCTTGATATTTTGGCATTGCCGCTCGTTGAACACCGCAACAAAGGTCCCAGCACTGAGGCATTGGAAAGCAATGCGCGCATGCTGGAAACCGTGTTGGAAGACTTCGGCGTGAAGGGCCAGATCACCAAAGTGCGACCCGGCCCTGTGGTGACGTTGTATGAGTTGGAACCCGCCCCAGGCACCAAGACATCACGCGTTGTGTCACTGGCTGATGATATCGCGCGCTCCATGAGCGCTGTGGCCGTGCGTATTGCGGTGGTGCCCGGTCGCAGCGTGATTGGCATTGAGTTGCCAAACGCGACCCGCGAGACGGTTTACTTCCGCGAGATGTTGGCCAACGACGAGTTTGAAAAGTCTGACGGCAAGTTGGTGTTGGCTCTGGGCAAAGATATCGGCGGCACGCCGATCATGGCCGACCTGTCGCGCATGCCCCACTTGCTGATTGCCGGCACAACCGGTTCAGGCAAGTCGGTGGCGGTCAACACCATGATCATGTCGCTGCTGTATCGCAACACGCCGGCCGACGTGCGATTTATTATGATTGACCCAAAAATGTTGGAATTGTCGGTGTACGACGGCATTCCGCATTTGCTTTCGCCCGTCGTCACTGAGCCCGGCAAAGCCGTGATGGCGCTGAAGTGGACTGTGCGCGAGATGGAGAACCGCTACCGCGCGATGTCTCAGCTCTCGGTGCGCAATATTGCCGGCTATAACCAACGCCTCGTAGATGCCGCCAAAAAAGGTCAGGTGATCAAGAAAACCGTTCAAACGGGCTTTGACCCCGGCACCGGCAAACCCATTTACGAAGAGCAAGACCTCGACCTCACGCCGCTGCCTTATATCGTCGTGATCATCGACGAGATGGCCGACCTGATGATTGTCGCAGGCAAAGACGTTGAAGCCGCCGTGCAACGCTTGGCGCAAATGGCCCGCGCGGCCGGCATTCACGTGATCATGGCGACGCAAAGACCAAGTGTGGACGTCATCACCGGCACGATCAAAGCCAACTTCCCCACACGTATCAGCTTCCAAGTCACCAGCAAGATCGACAGCCGCACCATCTTAGGCGAGCAGGGCGCCGAGCAGCTGTTGGGCCAGGGCGACATGCTTTACATGGCCGCCGGCGGGCGCATCACGCGCGTGCATGGGCCGTTTGTGTCGGACAAAGAAGTAGAAAAGGTAACGGGCCATTTGCGCGATCAAGCAACACCCAATTACCTGGAAGAAGTAACGGAAGAAGCCGACTTAAGCGACGTGCCGGGCTTTGCTGGCGCGAACGTTGGCGGTAACACCAGCGGCGAAGACACGCTGTTCGACCAGGCCGTTGCCGTGGTGGCGCGCGAGCGCAAGGCGTCCACCAGCTTCATCCAGCGGCATTTGCAGATCGGCTATAACCGCGCAGCACGCATTATCGAGGACATGGAAGCCCAAGGCATGGTGGGCAAGCCCAACCATGTGGGTAAGCGCGAAGTGCTGCTGCCCGAGCCAGTGGGGATGATGTAGGCGTTCACCAGTTCCACCAGTTAAACGCGGTTTTTTACTGGCTATACCGGCCATAGCGTGGTCGCCATATACCGCTGCGGTATAAGGAAGTCTGTGGGCTTGAGTGCGGGCAGCGCTTGCGCCGAAAATCGGAAGTCCACTTTCCCACCTTCGCCAAGGCTACGGCGGGTCTGTATGCCAGTCCGCCGAAGCTGCGTAGCAGCGAAGGAGGATCGGCGCGATGGCCTAGATGTTGGCCGTATATTTTTCTGACGCGCCCTCGAACGACATCATCGGCGCACGAATGAGATCATCAGACAGTTTCTGCCCGCCAACAACGTCGATGGCCTTGATCTCGTATGACTGCTGCGTTTGATCCAGATTAGAAATCACCACATCAAACGTTGTCGCGGGCCCGCCTTGCGGAACGAACCAATGGATGTTGTTTCTCTCCGCGCACATTGTCGAAATGTCGCCTGCTTTGGCGACATAGTCTAACGTCGGGCGCACAACCATTGCGCCGTCTTCGTCGCGCACACGATCAAAGTTTCTGATGCGGAATTGGCCACGCGTCACCAGATGTGCCGACACCATGTTTTTGTGCCCGTGCGGGGTGATGACGTTTTGAGGCTCAAAGTCGAAAAGTGCAGCCCCATAGGATAACTTACGCGGGGTGCCTTGGTCGTCGAGAAATTGCACGAATCTCTTACGGGGATCGTTGGTGGTTGGATCGCCTGCAGACGAAACTTTGGAGCGCGCGATTGTCGCCATGAGTTCGGATATGTCGATTTCTGCGGCGAGGCTTTCGATCGCCATGGCCCACTGCCCCGGCTTAATCTCTCCGTGCATCAGCGCGGTTCCGATCTCGTTCTGGCGATCAATCCATCGCTCAGTCCTGCCGCCGTGGTCGGAAACAGCTGCGCGAACTTCTGCGATCATGGCGTAGACCAAAAAGCCTGGAAGTATCGTTGTTAAATGGGTGCGCCGCGTGATGCCCAACAATTGGGGCGAGGCAGCTTCAGCGTTGTCCCAATCTTGTTTGTTCATCATCACGCCGACTTGGGGTGGTTTACGCAAGGAGGGCAATTGTATCAGAGGTCGGGGTGAAAATCGCCACGCGAAAACAACCAAGCCGCTGGACTCTGCCTCACCGTCGCCATACTTTCCGGCCACCATGCAACTCATGAAATCACTCACCGCTTTTGTTGCCGCGCTGGTTTTGTTTTCCGGCAGCGCTTTCGCACTTACCGATGACGAGGCCGCCGCGCTGAAACGCGCCGAGACCTATCTCAACGGCATGGGCAATATGCAGGCGCGGTTTTTACAGGTGAACCCCGACGGCAGCACGCACGAGGGCGAGTTGTTTGTGGCGAGGCCCGGCAAAATGCGCATCAACTATGACCCGCCTGCGCAAATGCTGGTGGTGGCCGATGGTAAATGGCTGATTTATGTCGACAAAGAGGTCAACGAGAGTAGCTACCTGGACCTGAACGATACGCCGGCCGGCCTGTTGCTAAAGCCTGATATGTCGTTTGCAGATAAGTCGGTGAAGTTGCGCGGCGTGAAGTTGGGGAAAGGGACGGTGGAAATTACCGCCAGCCAAGCCAAGGACCCGGCGTTAGGAAAATTGACGTTCGTCTTTTCTGATTCACCGTTCGAGTTGCGCCAATGGCGCGTGGTTGATGCGCAGAACCAAGAAGTGGCCGTGACGTTGTTCGAGCCGCGCTTTGGCGGCGTGTTGGACAAAAAACTATTCGAATACGACAAGCCGGTTGATAAACGTGACCCCGACCGGCGTGCAGATTAAGTCTTGAATGGTTCTAAAGTATTGATTCACCTGACTTTTTAGGCGCTGTTCACAACGGCGCGAGCGGCGGTGGTATTTGCCGGCCGCGACTTGCGATCGGCGCAATCGCTCCCATATCAGTGTCATAACCACCGCCGCCGCAATGGCGTCGGTGCGCCGGTCAAGGTATCCCCCTACCGCGACTGGCCAAAGAAAATACGCCCGGTGTTTCCCCCAAACGCCGGGCGTTATTTTTTTGCGCTTTGTCGCAAAGTCGACGACAACACTGGTCACATGCGCATCCTGTCTTGGAATATCAACTCGATCCGCAAGCGGCTCGATCAATTAAAGCGCATCGCTGATGACTATGCGCCCGATGTGCTGTGCTTGCAGGAAACCAAAGTCGGCGATCTTTCGTTTCCGCATGATGTTGTGGCGAGTTTGGGGTTCGCACATCGCGCGACATATGGTTTTGGTGGATACAATGGCGTGGCGATCTTGTCGCGACACCCTTTGCATAATGTTGAACAACACACACGGCGGGGAAAGGCCGATGGTCGTCACATCAGCGCGATAGTAACGCCGAAAGATCGTGCCGCGTTTTCAGTTCACTCGCTGTATGTGCCTGCAGGCGGCGAAGCCCCGGACCCGCGCATCAATGATAAGTTTGCTGACAAGTTAAAGTTTATTGATGACACCGCAGATCACTTTGCGGCTGCATACGGATTTCGTGATCCGGTTGTGCTGACGGGTGATTTGAACATTGCCCCACTCCCCAGCGACGTGTGGGACCACCACAAAATGCAAAAACGCATTGGGCACACCGACCTTGATATTGCGGCGATGGACCGTTTGCGACGTTCGTTGAATTGGATTGATGTGGTGCGCGAGGTAGTGCCGCAAGACGACCCCGTATTTACGTGGTGGAGTTACCGGCAGTCGGAATTCCGCACCGACAGCAAAGGCTGGCGCTTAGACCACATTTGGGTGTCGCCGGGCCTGAAAGACAACATTCACACGGCCGAGGTTTTAGTGGACGTGCGCCACTGGACCCCGCCGTCCGACCACGCGCCGGTGATGATGACCCTCAAAACAGATCATCAAAGCCCGTAAAATTTGGCGGCATTCACTTCGGTAATATTCTTCGCCACGTTCGGTGCGATGTCTGTGCGGGCCAACAACACTTTGTGTGCGCCCAGCTCGGTGGATGTGTCGGCATGACCATAGTCGGTGCCCAGCATAAGATTGTCGGGCCCGGCATAGCGCAAGACTTGCGGCAAATCTTCGTGGGTTTCGCAGGTGATATAAAAGCGCAAGTCAGCCAACATTTTTTCGCTGTGTTCTTTGCCGCCAAAGCGCTTGGCCCAACGGCGCGTTTTGTTGATGGCGTAGGGCAGCCATTCTGAGCCTGCCTCGATAAAGCCAAAGCGAAGCTTGGGGAACTTTTCGGGCACTTCGCTGGCCATCAGCGCGCTGAAGGCCACCATCGTGGGGGAAATGGTGGCAACAATATTGCCGCGAAAACCTGTGCCGTGCGAAATGGAATGGTACGAGGGGCTGTTGGTGCCGATATGAACGCAAATCGGCATGTTCAAATCTTGGGCTTTTTTATACAGCGGATACAAATCGGGATCATCTAGCGTGCTGTCGCCTTCGTAACCGCGCAGCAAAATGCCGCAAGCGCCGTGGGCCTGGCCCCAATCTATTTCACTGAGGGTTTCGCTCATGAGGCGCGGGGCGGGTGTGACCAGCCAGCGCATGCGGTTTTTGGTCGGTGCGCAGACATCGGCCAACCAGCGATTATAGGCTTTGGACAGCGCCAACTCAGTGGCGGGGTTTTTCAGCACGAGGTTGAGAAAAATGCTGGGATAAATGACTTGAGTGTCAACCCCGAGGCGGTCCATGTGCGCGAGGCGTGCCGGCACATCGGTGAGGTCGCGCGTGCCGGGCGCATACATATCGGTGGGCAAGCCGCCCATGCCATACATTTTACCATCAATCAGCCAGAACTGCCGGCCCGCCATCATGCGCTGTTTGTACGCTTCGGGCACTTCGTCCATGCTGACCACGGCCGGGCGGTGAATCTCGTCGGATTTGGCCAAATAGTTCCAGATGCATGGGGCTTCGACCACATGGGTATCGGCGTCGACAATAGGCATGAAAACCTCCAGTTCTCAAAATCGTGTGTATATAATGCGCCGATGAAACCAAAACGCAAAGGCCGGTCGGCGTACCAGTTCGCATTATGGGCGGTTAGCTTTTTGTTGACCGGCTCAGTCGAAGCGTCCTCTTTACGTATTACAACCGCCTCGATCCCGGACGCCTGGGGCAATCCCTTCGCCTCGACATCGAACACGCGTTATCCATTGCAGTCGGCCGTGTTCGACCCGCTCACCCATATTAATGCTGATGGTGTACTAGAGCCCTGGCTTGCCACCGCATGGACGAGGACCGGCCCCACCGAATGGCGGCTGACCTTGCGGGCCAATGTGCGGTTCAGCAACGGCGCGACATTGGATGCACGTGCTGTCGCAGCCGCGTTCGAGTACTTGAAATCTGCCGCCGGCTTGCGCGAGCCCATCAGCCGTGAGCTGGTCGACGTTTCGTCCACGCGCGTGATCGATGCCTTGACGTTAGACATTACCACCCGCGTGCCCGACCCGCTGCTGCCGTATCGTTTGTCATTATTGGCTGTGCCCGAACCTGACGCATGGAAAGCGTTGGGGCGCGATGAATTTGCACGCCGCCCCATTGGCACCGGGCCCCTGGTGCTTGAAACGATCACCGCCAACCGCGTTGACTTAAAGCGCTCGGCCACATCGTGGCGCAAGGCGGGCGTCGACAATGTGAGTCAATTGATATTGCCCGAACCTGCCGCGCGCCGCGCCGCCCTCAGTACGGGTGCCGTTGAAGTGGCGCTGAGCACCATGGCGCCGGTGGATTTTGAATCGCTTGAAGCCGAAGGCGGGCGCGTGTTGATTGATCGCGTTCCCGCTGTCGTTGCCATGGCATTCAACACGCAGAATTTTGCACCCTTCAAAGATGCGCGCGTGCGCCGCGCGTTGACACACGCCGTCAACCGCCAAGTTTTGGTCGACACCATCATGGGTGGCAAAACGCGCGTCGCGGGCCAGCCCGCAGGTCGCGCTTGGTTCGGCTATAACGCTGCCGTGACGCCACTGGCCTATGACCCAGAGTTGGCACGACGGTTGTTGACCGAAGCCGGATATAAAGACGGCCTGAGTTTTGATTTGGAGATCCCCACGGGCGCGGTGTCGTACCCAGACGTGTTTCAGGCCATCGCAGCGGATTTAGCGAAGGTCGGCGTGCGCATGAACGTGCTGACAATTCCGCAGCAAAAAATTTACGAGAACATTCAAACCGGAGGCTGGCGTGGCCAAGCCGCTGCCATTCCGTTTTCATCGCCGATGTTTGATGCGCTGTACCCACTGCGGCAATACTCGTGCCTGTGGCATACACCGTGGTTCTGTGACCAGGCGTTTACAGACGATGTCAGCGCCGCGTTGGCCGAGGGCGACACGGCACGGCGTACAGAACTAACCCGTAACGTGATGGCGCGCGCGCACGACATTGCGCAGGCCTTGTTTTTGTATGAGACCGTATCGTTCACAGGCCTGTCGGCGCGGGTGGTGGATTTCCCGATGGACTTTGGTTTTATTCGTTACGAGGGCGTGAAACTTAAACAGTAGTCATTTTACGCGTGGCATTTGCGGAGCGCCAAACCGCGTCACGCTTGTGCTGAAAATGCCTGCCCTTGCATCATCGCTTTAAACACCCCATCTTGAGTGCAATCACAACAACATTTGTTTTTCATTATGGCCACTGACGACCCCACAAATTGGCATGGCACTACGATTTTATCGGTGCGCAAAAATGGCCGCGTGATTATTGCCGGCGACGGTCAGGTCACCCTTGGCAACACCGTGGTCAAATCCAATGCTCGCAAGGTGCGCCGCTTAGGCGATGGTTCAATCTTGGCGGGATTTGCTGGCGCGACGGCCGACGCCTTTACTTTGTTCGAACGCCTGGAATCGAAACTGGAAAAGCACCCCGGCCAATTAATGCGTGCTTGCGTGGAATTGGCCAAGGACTGGCGCACTGACCGTTATTTGCGCCGCTTGGAGACCATGATGGCCGTGGCCGATAAAGATGTGTCGCTGATTTTAACGGGAACGGGCGATGTGCTGGAGCCGGCTGACGGCCTGATTGGCATTGGATCGGGCGGTGCTTACGCATTATCGGCCGCGCGCGCACTGATTGATCTTGAGTCCTTCGATGCCGAGTCGGTGGCCCGCAAAGCCATGGGTATTGCGGCTGATATTTGCATTTACACCAACCGCGAACTGACTTTGGAATCTCTGTAAATGGCGATCAGTGCTTTTTCCCCCCGCGAGATTGTCTCTGAATTAGATCGCTTCATTATTGGCCAGAACGACGCCAAGCGCGCCGTCGCCATTGCTTTGCGGAATCGCTGGCGCCGCCAGCAGTTGCCCGAGGGCTTGCGCGAAGAGGTGATGCCTAAAAACATTTTGATGGTTGGGCCGACGGGCGTTGGGAAAACTGAGATTGCGCGGCGCTTGGCGAAGCTGGCCAATGCGCCGTTTTTAAAAGTAGAAGCCACGAAATTCACCGAGGTGGGCTATGTGGGTCGCGATGTCGAAAGTATTGTTCGCGATTTGGTCGAGATCGCCTTGGGCATGACCCGTGATCGCCTGCGCAAAGAAGTGACAGCGAAGGCTGAACTGGCGGCGGAAGAACGGTTGCTGGATACACTTGTGGGGAAAGACTCCACGCCCGAGACGCGCCAAAAGTTTCGGAAAATGCTGCGCGAAGGCAGCTTAGCTGATCGCGAAGTTGAAATTCAGGTCCAAGAGTCTGTTGGGGCATCTATGCCCAGTTTCGATGTGCCGGGCATGCCCGGCGCACAAATGAGCATGGTGAATCTCTCTGAAATGCTGGGCGGTATGATGGGTGGGCGCACCAAGGCTCGCAAAATGACTGTGGCACAGTCGTACGATGTGTTGGTGCGCGAAGAGTCGGACAAACTTTTGGACCAAGACTCGATCACGCGCGAAGCCATTTCGGCTGTCGAAAACCATGGGATCGTGTTCTTGGATGAGATCGACAAAATTACCGGTCGAGGCAGCGCTCAAGGCGCTGACGTCAGCCGCGAAGGCGTGCAGCGCGACTTATTGCCGCTGATTGAGGGCACAACCGTCAACACCAAGCACGGTCCCGTCAAAACCGACCACGTTTTGTTTATTGCGTCGGGCGCATTTCATTTAGCAAAGCCGTCTGATCTTTTGCCCGAGTTGCAAGGACGCCTGCCCATTCGTGTAGAACTGAAAGCGCTGAATCGTGACGACTTTGTGCGCATTCTGACTCAAACAGAAGCAAGCCTGATTAAGCAATACAAAGCGCTTATCGGAACCGAGAATGTAACGCTCGATATCAGTGATAATGCGATTGAAGCGTTGGCTGATCTGGCCGCAGAGATCAATAAAAGCGTTGAGAACATCGGTGCGCGGCGCTTACACACTGTCATGGAAAAACTACTGGAAGAGATCAGCTTTACGGCCACCGATCGCTCCGGAGAAACGCTGAAAATCGATGCGGCGTATGTGAAGGCTCAGGTTGGCGATTTAGCCAAGAAGGGCGACCTGAGTAAGTTTATTCTGTAAGCAGCCGCTGCGCCTGGCTTTCACAAGCATTGAGAATTTTCGCGGCCAACGCTGGGTTGTCTGCCGTGCGGGCCATGGTCACGCCGCCGATCGACAATGCCAAAATCGATAGTGCGCGGGCATCGAGCTGCTGCGCGTTTGCTCCTGCCATTCCATTTTTGAATAGCGCGATAAGATCGGTGATCACCTTGCTCAGCGCCACGCGACCTGGTGGACCGGCCTTATCAACATCGCGCGCCAGGCTGACCATGGGGCAGGTCGCTGTGACGTAATTGATGTTGTCGGGGTCCAAATAGGTCGCAAGCACGTCAAGCGCGCCATTCTGTGCCGCCTCGCGACTGCCGGTTTGACGTTCGGCCAACATCCGATTGAATGCGGGTTCCATATTAAGAACGTTGGCGAACAGATCGGCCTTCGATTTGAAGTGCGCGTAAAAGCCCCCCCGCGTCAGGCCTGCCTTGGCCATGATGTCGTTGATGCCCACGCCATCAAATCCGTGTTCGCGAAACAGATCAGCGGCGGACGTCAGG
Source organism: Rhodospirillaceae bacterium (assembly GCA_947476925.1). GTDB lineage: Bacteria > Pseudomonadota > Alphaproteobacteria > Rhodospirillales > Rhodospirillaceae. The sequence goes on from CANJSF010000008.1 coordinate 76,993, forward strand.
ATGGTGGTTCGGGTTTTTTCTTTGTGACCTTTGGATAGGGGCATCTGAGTTACAGCTTTGTATGTTTATTGTCATATATAATGTTGTCTATCATATATAAATAACCAAGGGGGATGTCGATGGAGGGTGCGCAAGATTTTATGGCGCAGTCAGGCCACGGTACGCAGGGCCCTCTGACGCCTAAATCAAGGCGCAGTTTACCGCCCGAACTCGTTCATGCTTTTGAGCTCGAGCGCCTTTATTGGTCTTTATATATCAAGGGCTTGGACTATAGCACCGTTGCTCCGGTGCCGCGTGCGCGCCGTCTGGGCATTCGTTTTTTGCAGCCCCTCGCCAACCCGACCATCGGCATCAATGCTGCACTGCGGGAGATCGAGCGTTTAAGGCCCAAACCGGCTCTGATTCCCGCCAATTACGCCGTGCGGCGGCGCGCAGCCGCGCTGGAACGCTGGTTTTGCAACGAGATCGCGCCCTGTGTGATGTGGTTTTTGCTTCAGCCCGTTCTGGGCAAGGGCGAGCACAATTCCATTACCCGCGGCATGGACCTGGTTGTGGGGCTGACAAATCGGCACGGTTATTTGTTGGGCGATCAGTTGAGTTCGGCAGATATAACGGCAGCAGCCGTGCTGGCCCCCATCGCCCGACATGAAGGTTGGGTGTGGGCGGGCCGGTCGTGGATACCAAATCAGCTGTTCGGGTGTTCGCCGCTGGCAAACCACGCCGGATCAAATTGGGTGCGGGGAATGTATGAGCGGCACGGCCTTGCGCGAGTTTCGGTTCGTGCCCCCGACCGCCCGTGGCTGCCATAAACTACAACATCGAGAGTCGTTCGCGCCGCTTGAGCAAAATGTAAACGGCCCCACCGGCTGATTGTTTGGGGTTGGCCTCGGTCACCGCCAGAATGACATGACGCAATGGCGCGGCATTGAGCCAGTGCATCAGCTCGGCCTTGATGCGCCCACGCGGACGCTCCGTCGTGGGGTCAATTGCACCTTTGCCCGTAATCACCAAAACGCTGCGCGCGCCGCGCTCGGACTGATTACGAATGAAATGCACCAAGGAATTGTGTGCTTGCGCCAATGTGAGGCCATGAAGGTCAAGGCGTGCGTCGCAGGGCATACGGCCCTTACGAAACTTTTTAGCCGTGGCCGCATCAAGGTCAACCAAACGCCCGACATGCAGCGGTTGCTGATGGGCTTGGCGATGAGTCACTGTAGGTGATTTGACGATCTCCGCAGCGCGCAGCTGAGGTGTTGGCGTTGGTTCGGCGTTGTCGCTGGTTGCATGGCGGGGCTTGAGCGGCGTGACGCTACGAGTGACAAACTCCCACAGGCGACGATCTTCAGGTGTGAGTTTACGCATTCGATAATTATCCAGCGCTTTGTCTTTGCGCCAGATGAGGCGCTACATTTCGATGTCGCCAATGGTTTTGGGCGTGAGTTCTGCTTTATCTTTTTCAGAAACGCCCTGCTTGAAGGCGTTATAAACTTCAACGCCCTCCATTTCCATCTCGGGCAGGTAGCGCGTGACAAACGCTTTCCAATCGCCTTCGGGCGATACACAGCGCGTTTTGTTCATGTAATTGAGCGTGACCACGAGCCCGCCCAGTTTCCATAAAATGTTCCAGTTGTGCAGATTGTCCATGGCTGCATCGATGGCGCGACGATACACGCGCTGCGAAATCCACGGCCGAATGGCGAACAAATAAAAGAAGACGCCGGTGACCATAATGGCCGTGCCCAGCAGCAAATTGATCATGACCATCACCGAGATCGAAAGGATCAACATCACCAACAGGGGCCCGACGTTTTCCCACGGGCTCCAGATCGGTGACTTCGGATGATTCAGGCGGTCGAAGTCGACAAAAATGCCAATACGGTCGGCTTGGTAGGATTCCACCAGCCGTCCATAGAGTGCGCGATCGCGCTTTTTTTCGGTGGGCTTGGTATTCATCCCGAGGCCCGATTATCCCACGTCGCTGCGCCGCTGCCCTGATGGCGCGGCTGTTGGCGGTAGCCTAAAGCCAAAACCTTACCCGATTCTAAATTTTATGCTGTCGGTCACGGTTGGGGCGGGGCGGGTTTAGGCACCAAAATATCATAGCGTCCGGGGCTGCGCATACGGGCGGCCTTGGCAAAAGCCGGCTCGCCCGCGCCCCAAAAATAATCCCCGCGCACCGCGCCGGTAATGGCAGCGCCGGTATCTTGGGCGACCATGAGTCGGCGCAAGGCATTGCGGTCGGGATCGGTGGTTTGCAGCCACAACAGCGAACCCAACGGGATATAGCGCGGATCGACCGCCAGTGAGCGGCCGGGCGTGAGGGCCAGGCCTGAAGCGCCGATTGGTCCGTCGCCTTCGATTTTACGAAAAAAAATGTAGCGCGCATTTTGAACCATCAGTTCTTGGGCGCGCTTTGGATTTTGTTTCAGCCAGTCGCGCACGGCGATCATCGATGCTGTGCCTTGTGGAAGTGCGCCCTCGTCAATCAGAATCCGCCCCAATCCGCGAAAGCTGTGTCCGTTGTGACCAGCAAAACCAACGCGCATCATTGTGCCATCGGGCAGCTTCACTTGGCCGGAGCCTTGGATGTGCAGAACGTGTACATCAACCGCATCGTCGATCCAGGCCACAACGGTGGCGTCCTCGGCGATGGCGTTTTCGAGGTCAATTTCTTCGCGCGTATAAAATGGTTTGAGCTGTTGGCCATCGAGGCGTCCGACGATCGTGCGCGGAATGTCGCTGCCATCAAGGGCCGAGGTCGAGACAAAATCTTTCAGGTTAACGTTGATGAGTTTTTTAGGGACCCCGTAAAGCGGAAACTGGTAAGGGCCTTCGCGATGTAAAGAACCGTTCAGCGTTGCTTCATAGTAGCCCGTGAAGGTCCCCTCAGTCTTGCCGCCTGCAATTACCGCGTAGGGTTGATAAGCGGCTTCAAATGCGGCGCGCAGATCTTTTTTGTTGAGTGACGGATCAAGAACTTTTTGACACGCCGCTTTCCGGTCAGCCGCAGTGACCGAGATTTTTCCAATGTTTTGGATATCGTCGCCTTCGGCAATGCGAGCGCATGACTTTGTAAGCGCGGGCAAAATGTCGGCCAAGCGATCGTCATCCCACCCCGCAAGGTCGTTGAATGATCGTGGTTCGTATGCAACTTGAGGCGGCGGCATCGGTGCTGGGGTTAGCACTTGAACAACCGGCGTGGGCCTCATCAGAACTAAGGTCGCCGCTGTGCCGAGCAGCACGCCAGCAAGAAAAACGACCGCGATGCGAAATTTTGGGTTGAGCGTCACGGCTGGTCGCGCCCTGGCCCGCCGCCGCCTACTCGACGCTGCGGGTGGCGACTAACATCCAGTTTGGATCGCGAGATTGAGTATCGCGCGAGAAAGTCCAAACGTCGGTGACGCTTTCAACGTGATCGGCAGATCCCTCGATCACTTCGCCGGATTTGCTTTTCACGACGTTGGATTGTTCGCTTTGAAAGATCACAGCAATGTGAGCTGCCGAGCCGCGCATTTCGACCGATTCAAATTTTGCTGGCTTCAACACAACCAATTCGCTGATCAGGGTTTCGCCGCGCTGCTCGCGCTCTTGGACCGCATTGGCAAACTGGCCATAGACTTCTGGGCTCAGCAAAGGACGCAAAGAATCGAGATCGTTTTTGGCGTAGGCTGAGACGATCATCTCGAATGCCTTGGACGCACCTTTTAAAAAGGCATCCGCCGAAAACGAGGGGTCAGCCATTTTAACTTGGACCATGCCCGCTTCAAGCGGCGTGCCAAGATAGGCCGGTTCAATGTCCAGGTTCTGTGGGCTGGTGTTTTTGCGGGACAGGCCCGGCGGTAAATTGACGACATTGTCAGCGGCGGGCCGGACCGGCGCTGGACCATCGCGCCCAGGCTCATGGCCGGTGCGGCGACCCAAAACGTTGCGGAGGCGCAAAACAATAAAGCCCGCAACCATGGCTAGCAGAATTATGTCGATAAACTGGAAGCCTTCCATGGCGTCTTTCGTCGGGTTTATGGCGCGGCGGATTGCGGGGTAGGTGTCGTTGTTACGTACCATTGGTACCGATGGTTCAACATAGGCGGTTGGAGGTTAAAGGGCAAGGCGAGGGGCGGTTACATCGGGCTGTGGCATCTTGCCGCCAGCGGCCCATGCTTGTAACGCTATGGCGGGCATGTTAGGTCCGCGCGCCTTGTTGCAATTGCTCAAATTCGTTGGGTGTGCAAACAGCAAGATGACTGATTATTCACGATAGCCCCCGGCCTGATGTCCTGGGGCCTGATTTATGGATGACGTTTCATGAGCGATAACACGGCGGCAGCGCAACAAGCGGCATTGGTGCCCATTCGGTTTTTAGGACAGTTCGTTCGCGATCTGTCGTTCGAGGTGCCCCACGCACCGGAAATTTTCGACGCTATGCGCCAGCGTGCGCCCGATATTCCCGTCAGTTTCGACATTGGCGCCAAGCATGTGGGTGGCAACACCTTTGAAGTAACATTGAATGTGACTTTGCAGGCCAGTGTCGGCGAAACGCCCGCCTTCATTCTTGAGTTGGCTTATGCAGGAATGGTGGAAGTTGATCCTCGCGCCGTGGCAGAAGACCAACTGCACCCGGTGCTACTGATCGAAATACCGCGGTATTTATTCCCGTTTGTTCGCCAAATTGTTGGAGATTTAACCGTGGGCGGCGGCTTCCCGCCGCTGATGTTGCAAATGGTTGATTTCCTCGAGCTCTATCGCCGCAAGTTTGGCGATCAACCGCAGACCATCGAGCGCGCTGCTGCCGCTAACTAGCCGCCGGTGTTTTAAGCCAAATCGGGTTTTTGATTTTTTTCAAGAACACTTGGTGCGCCGAAATTTCGTCAGGCGTGGGCGCATGAGGGCGAATTGGCCGCGGCTCGCGCACCTCTGTGGGGCGCAAATCACTGCGGTTGGCGGCCGCCGCGCCCAGCAACAGGCCGGGTTCGCGGCCGCCAATGAGTTCCAGATAAACTTTCGACAATAACTGCGCATCAAGCAGCGCCCCGTGCTTCACGCGCCCTGACAAATCAATATTGAATCGGCGGCACAGCGCATCGAGGCTGGCGGGTGCGCCCGGGAATTTGCGGCGCGCCAACAGAACTGTATCGATAGTATTCTCGGCGGGAAGTTTTTGGCGTCCCGCTTTGGTCAGCTCGGCATTTATAAAACCCAAATCGAAGTTGGCGTTATGCGCAATGAGGGGTGAGTCGCCGACAAAGGCGAGGAAGTCATCAACGCGTTCGGCAAATTTCGGTTTGCCCCTCACAAACTCAGTTGTCAGGCCGCTCACCGCCGCCGCTTCGGCTGGAACATCGCGCTCGGGGTCAAGGTAGGTCTGAAACGTGTTGCCCGTAGCAATGTGATTGATCAGTTCGACACAGCCGATTTCGATGACGCGGTGGCCCACCAGCGGGTCGAGCCCCGTGGTTTCAGTGTCTAAAACGATTTCGCGCATGGTGTTTTCAACTTGATATAAGAGTGGAGATGGATTTTTTGATGCGTTGGCGCGCGAACGCTCGTCCGAGGCCGCTGGGAATAGTAACATCGGCCCGGACGCGTTTAAGGTAATCGGGCATTTGGCGCGCCAAAACCGATTTAAAGAGTTCCGCAGTCATGCCCGGACGCGCCAGTACGCGCTGGCGCTGCAAAAACGCCGGCGCGCTGACAACTATAACTGCGTCGCATTGATCGGTGGCGTTGGTTTCAAACAGCAACGGAATATCAAACACGACGACTTTGCGGCGCTGGCGGTTTGCGGCGCTCAAAAATTTGGCGCGTGCGCGTTTGATCAGGGGATGAAGAATCTGCTCAAGCTGCCGGAGCTTTTGGGAGGAGGAGAAAACCAGATTGGCCAGGGCTTTGCGATCAAGCGTGCCGTTTATAACAAGGCCCGGAAATGCGTTGGCGATGGCAGGCAAAGCCGCGCCGTTCGGGCCGCTGAGCGCGCGTGAGGTGGCATCGGAGTCAAACACCGGCACGCCCAGTTCGCGAAACACTTTTGCAGCGGTCGTTTTTCCCATGGCGATCGAGCCCGTGAGACCAATGATTAGCGGGGCGCGTGGGCGGGCCCGACGATGAGCTCTTGTGCGCGTCATACCCTATGAGGTCGCCAGAACGTGGGCACGCAAGGCCGGGGTTACCTCGGGCTTAATGCCAAACCAAGCTTCAAAGCCGGCCTGGGCTTGATAGAGCAACATACCCAAGCCATCGACGGTGGGGTTTCCGCGGTTTTTTGCCGCCATCAACAATGATGTTTCAAGCGGTGCATAGACGAGATCGGTTACAAGCGTGGTTTGAGGCAGCGTTGACAAGTCAACCTCAAGCGCGGGTTGACCAGTCATGCCCAAAGACGTGGCATTTACCAAAATTGCGGCCTGCGCCAGATCGTGGGTTAAATTTTTCCACTCAATGCTTTTGACGGCCCGCCCAAAATCGGCGGCCAGCGCCTGACTGCGCGTTGTTGTGCGGTTAGCGATACGGATATCGGGACAGCCCGCAGCCTTCATCGCCGCGCATACTGCGCGCGCAGCGCCCCCAGCCCCCAATACAACACATGGGCCCTTGGTTGCATCAAACCCCGAAAAACTTTGGCGCAGGTTTTCGATAAAACCGAAGGCATCGGTGTTGGTCCCGTGGAGTCTTCCGTCGGGTTGAACAATAATCGTGTTGATCGCCCCAACTGTCTTGGCGACGTCGCTGATGTCATCGACAAGTCCCATGGCCGCTTCTTTGTGTGGAACTGTCAGGTTAACCCCGGCAAACCCCAACGCTGGCAGCGCTTTTAGCGCTTGCGCGAGATCTTGCGGTTTGACCGCCATGGGCACATAGGCCCCATCGATGTTGTGACGGCTTAACCAAAAGCCATGAAGCGCAGGGGATTTAGAGTGGCCGACAGGCCAGCCCATTATGCCTGCTTTTTTGGCGCGCCCGGTGATGGTGTGCAACGGCGAGTTCATGATGGCCTAACTATCTATCGCGCCATGTTCGCGCAGAAACGCCAGCAACGGAAGGAGGGGCAGGCCCAAAATAGAAAAGAAGTCCCCGGTAATGGCGGAAAAAAGTTGCGAGCCCAGCCCTTCAATTTGGTAACCGCCAACCGACCACAGCGCGTGATCACCCACCTGAGCGAAATAGTCATCCAGAAACGCGTCGCTGAAGTTACGCATTTCGAGTGTGGCAACATCGCTGTGGCGCCAGACACACACTCCGGCTCGCGCGACAACCATGCCGTTGAACAACTGGTGCCGAAGGCCGCGCAATTCCTGCAGTTGGCGTCGCGCGGCGGCAATATCTGTGGGTTTGTCATACCACCGGCCGGCGCAATCAAGCATTTGGTCGCAACCTACGACATAAGCGGCGGGGTTTTTGGCAGATATTTCGATCGCCTTTAATTCGGCAAGCTTGTTCGCGCAATCGGCGGCACTGGCTGCACCTGTGCGCAAGGCGTTTTTGACTGCGTTTTCATCGACCGCCGAGGGCAGCTGAATAAAGCTCACGCCGGCGTTGCGAAGTACGGTGGCGCGGCTTTTGCTTGCCGATGCCAAGATGAGGCTCGCGCTCATGAGATATGCGGGCTGACAGAATGGCGCTGGTTATACAGTTGAATAATGGTGGCGGCGGTTTCTTCAATCGACCGGCGCGTGACATCGATGACGGGCCAGCCGTGTTTTGTGAATAGTCGGCGCGATTCTGCCACTTCTTCACGTACATTCTCAACGTCGGCATAACTTTCACTGCGCGTTTCGTTCATGATCCTGAGGCGGCTTTGGCGAATATCGCTCAGGCTTTTGGGCTCGCGCGTCAGGCCGACAAACAAAGGGCGGGGCGCAGCAATAATATCCTCAGACAATACAATTCCCGGAACCAACGGAATATTGGCGACCTTGTAGCCGCGGTTGGCCAAATACATGCACGTCGGCGTTTTTGAAGTGCGCGAGACCCCGAGCAATATAATGTCTGCGTCGACCATCGTTTCAATCGATTGGCCATCGTCATGTTGCATGGTGAAGTGCATGGCATCGATACGCTGGAAATAACCATCATCCAATACGTGTTGGCGGCCAATTTCACTCGAAGCTTCGCGTTTGAAGTACCGACCCAGTGCCTGCATCACGGGATCAAGCGCAGAGACGGCTGGAATTTTCATCTCGCGACAGGCGCGCTCGAGCAAACCGCGGACATCGGAATTCAGCAGTGTGTAAATAACAAGCCCAGGCGCGGCTCGAATGCCGTCAATAACGCGTGTCATTTGGCCGGTTGTCCGCACCAACCACCACGCATGTTCAACCACTGGTGTTCCAGCGTATTGCACCAAACACGCGCGCGCGATGTTGGTTACGGTCTCGCCCGACGAGTCGCTGACCATGTGCAAATTGAACGGTTGTGGTTCGTTCATAAAAGGACTTTTTCAACGGCGGTATAAAGAAAGTTTTTCGGGGATAAGTGAGGTTTTTTGGGCTGGGCCTACATTCTATCTCCGACGGCCTTTCAGCAATGGCGATCTTGTCAACTTGGGGACATCGTGAAAACCAATGCAAAATTTCATGAATATCTCTGAGCTGAACTATCAAATAACAATTCTATCATCATCGATACAAATTTTTGGTCTCGTAATTTAGGCCTTTTATGATTCAATCCCCATGACTCATTCTATAATTCCAACACCAAAAACGAATAACAAGGGGTTGTGGTTTATTAAGTTTTGTCGGTAATCCCCATAACTCAGGGGTCCTACTATCTACCACTACCTAAAGAAATCTTTCTTATAGTGTTAGGAAGGTTATCCCATCGGCTTTAGCGACGTTTGACTTTATCAAAAAGCTCTAGTAAATATCTCTCATCATCTTCGGTCGTTCTGATCGAGTTCGTCTTCCCGGCACCACGCGCGCTTCTTTCAAGCCGCCACATTTAAACTCCCTCGTGCGCAAACCTGGTGTTGGTCTCTGGTTCTTTCCCCCCTATTTGATTGCCAAATCCATGCATCTCTCTGAACTAAAGCGCAAACCACCGGCAGAATTATTGAAATTTGCCGAAGAGCTCATGATCGAAAACGCATCAAACCTGCGTCGGCAGGACATGATGTTTGCCATATTGAAAGTTCTGGCTGAAAAAGACACATCCATCGAAGGCGATGGGGTGCTGGAAATTTTGCAGGATGGGTTCGGCTTTTTGCGCTCGGCGCAAGCCAACTATCTTCCCGGCCCCGATGATATTTATGTCTCGCCCAGTCAGGTTCGGCGCTTTGGTTTGCGCACTGGCGATACCGTTGAGGGCACGATTCGCGGCCCCAAAGACGGGGAGCGTTATTTTGCGCTGATCAAGGTTGATCGCATCAATTTTGAAGACCCCGATAAAATCCGCCATCGCATCAACTTCGATAACCTGACGCCGCTCTATCCCGACAAGAAATTGTCGATGGAGATAGAGATGAAAGACACCAAAAACAAAGATCTCACCGGTCGGGTTGTTGAGCTTGTCTCGCCGCTCGGTAAAGGCCAGCGCGCGCTGATTACGGCCCAGCCGCGCACCGGCAAAACCATCATGCTGCAAAATATCGCGAACGCCGTGGCGGCCAACCACCCCGAAGTTTACTTGATCGTCTTGTTAATCGACGAGCGCCCGGAAGAAGTTACCGACATGGCGCGCACAGTCAAAGGTGAGGTGGTCAGCTCGACATTTGACGAGCCAGCGTCTCGCCACGTGCAAGTTGCGGAAATGGTGATTGAAAAAGCCAAGCGCCTGGTGGAACACAAGCGCGATGTCGTGATTTTGCTTGATTCGATCACGCGTCTTGCGCGCGCGTACAACACTGTTGTGCCAAGCTCGGGCAAAGTTCTGACAGGCGGTGTTGATGCCAACGCCCTGCAACGTCCTAAACGCTTCTTTGGCGCTGCGCGTAACATTGAAGAAGGTGGGTCGCTAACCATTATTGCAACGGCACTGATCGATACCGGCAGCCGCATGGACGAAGTGATTTTCGAAGAGTTCAAAGGTACGGGCAATTCGGAAATTATTCTGGATCGCAAGCTTGCTGATAAGCGCGTGTTCCCATCCATCGACATCACAAAATCTGGCACGCGCAAAGAAGAACTGCTGGTTCGCCAAGATCAGCTGTCGAAGATGTGGGTGCTGCGTCGCATTCTCGACCCCATGGGTGTTCAAGACGGCATGGAGTTCTTGCTCGACAAGCTGCGTGAGACCAAGAACAACAACGAGTTCTTTGATCGCATGAATAAGTAAAAAAAAGGCCGGAGTTTAATCCGGCCTTTTTATTTACATTGTCAGAATTGTAGAGCCCGTGGTGCGGCGTGATTCTAAATCTTTGTGGGCGTGCGCGGCTTGTTCAAGACTGAAAGACTGGCCGACCTCAAGTTTAACGGCGCCGCTAAGAACGACATCAAAGAATTCTTTGCAGGCCCGCCCATAGTCGGCGCGTGCGCCGACATAGTGGCCGAGTGTGGGGCGCGTGATAAAAAGCGAGCCCTTTGGGCCCAACGATCCAACCTCGATGGCGGGCGGCGGCCCGGACGCATTGCCAAATGAGACCATCAACCCACGCAGTTCCAAGCAATCAAGAGATTTGAAAAACGTGTCTTTGCCGACGCCGTCGTAAACCACCGAGACGCCCTTGCCGCCGGTGATCGCTTTCACTTGCGCGACAAAATCTTCCTCTTTGTAGAGAATCGTGTGTGCGCACCCGTTGGCCTTGGCAAGCTCTGCCTTTTCCTTGCTACCCGCCGTGCCGATAACGATGGCGCCCAACGCCTTTGCCCATTGGCAAAAGATCAGCCCGACGCCACCGGCGGCCGCATGAAACAAAACGGTTTCGCCGGCTTTGATGGTGTGAAGGCTGCGCAGGAGATACCAAGCGGTCAGTCCGCGAAGGAGAGACCCACCGATTTGCTCGTCTTTTAGCTTTGCGGGCATTTTTACGACACTGGCCGCCTGGATCAGGCGCTCTTCGGCATAGCCACCCAAAGGTCCGTTACCATAACACACACGGTCACCAACTTTGAGGTCGATTACACCAGCGCCCACGGCGTCGATAATTCCAACGCCCTCAAGACCGGGGGTAAATGGTTTGGGAACTGGATAAAGTCCGGAACGGTGATAGGTGTCGATGAAATTGACCCCTGCCACAGTTTGGCGAATTTTGACCTGACCGTCGCCAGGTTCCGCCACGGTGACGGCTTCCAGTTTTAAAACTTCAGGGCCGCCGGTCTCGCGGCAAACGATGGCTTTGGTCATATTTTAGATCCCACTTAAAATTGCGCCTTCAAGCTGCAAAAGCGCGGTCTTTGTATCCAAACCGCCCTCACCCGAATAGCCCCCAAGCTTTCCGTTGGCTGCCAAGACCCGGTGGCAAGGAATGATGATGGGAATGTGGTTTGCCCCACAGGCCCCACCGACGGCGCGTGATGCCGACTTCAATGCGGCAGCGAGGTCGCCATACGTTTTGGTGCGGCCATAGGGAATTTTGCACATGGCCTGCCAAACTCGTTTTTGATACTCGGTGCCTTGAGGTTTGAGCGGCAAATCAAAGTCTTTGAGTTTGCCATCAAAATAGCGATCAAGCTGCCCTTTGGCTTTGCGCAGCAGAGGGGTGGATTTGTTCTCCATCGACCGGCCCCAATCGAGCGAAACAATCGCACCGTCTTCCTCGCTGAGTGTAATTTCCCCGACGGGGGAATGAAGTGTGAGTTGCGGCATGCCGGGTATCCTGTTGCGTGGACAGAAACGATGTCAGTCCCTAACTTGGGGCCGATGACCTTGAAGTCTAAACCAAGAGTGAGGGCCGCACCATGAAAGTGAACATTTCTGTCGACTGCACACCCGACGAAGCGCGCGCGTTTTTAGGCCTGCCGAACATTGCGCCGATGCAAGAGGCCGCGATGAAACAAATGCAGGCCAACATGGAAAAGGCGACGCAGTCCATGGACCCGGAATCGGTGATGAAAGCCCTGTTCCCCATTCGCCCAGAAAACCTTGCGGATATGCAAAAAGCCTTTTGGTCGCAATTCACCAAGACCGGCGGATAAAGCAACATCAACATGAGCGCCGACACTATTTTTGCCTTGGCGTCAGCCCCCGGGCGCGCCGGGATTGCGGTGATTCGCGTGTCGGGCGACAAAGCAGGCAAAGCGCTGAGCCGGATGGGCTGCAATATCCCAGCGCCGCGCAAAGCAACCCGCGCCAAACTTTTTGATCCCACCACGAAAGAACTTTTAGACGATGGTTTGGTGTTGTGGTTTCCACAGCCCCACAGCTTTACCGGCGAAGATGTGGCCGAACTTCACATCCATGGCGGTCGCGCCGTGATTGATGGAGTGATGGCGGCGTTGTCCTCGGTCGGCGGCGTGCGGCCCGCCGAGGCTGGGGAATTCACTCGCCGCGCCTTTGGCAACGATAAGATGGACATCACCCAGGCCGAGGCGCTGGCTGATTTGGTAGATGCTGAAAGCCGTGCCCAACAACGCCAGGCGCTGGCGCAAATGGGCGGCGCACTGAAAGAGCTCACAGAAGATTGGCGGCTTCGACTTGTCCAGGCGTTAGCGCATTTGGAAGCGGTGATTGACTTCCCCGATGAAGACCTACCACCCGAGATTGCCGACAAAGTGTGGGGCGAGGTGCGCGATTTAGACGCGCGCATTACAACGGTTCTGAATGATGCGCATCGCGGCGAGCGCATTCGAGAAGGATTGTCGATTGCTATTCTCGGCGCGCCGAATGCCGGAAAATCGAGCTTGCTCAACGCGCTTGCAAAACGCGAGGCGGCGATTGTGTCTGCCACGCCCGGCACGACGCGCGACGTGATCGAAGTGCATTTGGATATTGGTGGCTATGCCGTGACACTGGCCGATACTGCGGGGCTTCGTGTCAGCAATGATGACATTGAGCAGGAAGGCATGCGACGCGCCCGAAGCCGGGCCGAATTTGCCGATGTTCGCATCGCGTTATTTGATGGTGCTGTTTATCCGACGCGCGATGAAGCAACGGCAGCGCTGGTGGATGAAAACACGATCTGTGTCATCAGCAAGGCCGACCTGCTGGATCAAGAGCGCGAAGTTGAGCTGGATATGGCCAACGATATGCAGCCCACTCATTTCATTTCGGTGAAAACAGAATTTGGGTTGTTGTCGCTCCTGCAAAGATTAGAGAGAACAATTAAACACAAATTCGATGGCACATCGTCAGTGGCGGTCACGCGCGCGCGTCATCGCAAAGCGCTGGATGAATGTTGTGATGCGTTGCGACGCGCGCAAAAGGCGACGCTGTCCGAGCTGGCGGCAGAGGATTTGCGATTGGCGGCGCGGGCGTTGGGCCGAATCACCGGTCGAGTCGATGTGGAAGACATTCTCGATGTTGTCTTTCGCGAGTTTTGTATCGGGAAATAAAGACGGCGAATCGCCCGGGCTGTAAAAACACCCACTTCATGATATATCCGCCCAATCATGATGGCGGGTTCCTCATACGATGTAATTGTGGTCGGCGGTGGCCATGCGGGCTGTGAAGCCGCTGCGGCGTCGGCGCGCGTTGGCGCGCGCACATTATTACTGACCCACCGCGCCGACACCCTGGGCCAGATGTCGTGTAATCCAGCCATTGGCGGGTTGGCCAAGGGCCACCTGGTCCGCGAGATCGATGCCATGGACGGCATTATGGGGAGGGCCATCGACCGGGCGGGCATTCAGTTTCGGATGTTAAACCGGTCTAAGGGGCCGGCGGTGCGCGGCCCCCGCGCCCAGGCCGACCGCAAGCTCTATAAGAAAGCAATCCAGACGATTCTGGTCGAGCAGCCAAACCTCGAGATTAAGGCCGCCGCCGCTGAAGACCTGGTCATTGATCGAAAAACCAATAAAATTCAGGGCGTTATCACAGCTGAAGGCGAACGCATTGGCTGTGGCGCCGTGGTGCTGACCACGGGCACGTTCTTGCGTGGTTTGATCCATCGCGGCGAGTTGCGTATTCCGGCCGGTCGGATTGGCGAGGCCCCGGCCATGGGGCTCTCTAAGACGTTGGAATCGTTTGGCTTTAATCTTGGCCGGCTGAAAACGGGCACCCCGCCGCGGCTCGATGGTCGAACCATTGATTGGGGCGCATTAGAGCTTCAGCCTGGCGATGACCCGCCCGAGCCTTTTTCATTTTTGAACAATACGATAGACGTGCCGCAGGTCCACTGCGGGATCACCTATACGACGGTCGAGAGCCATAAACTCATTTTGGCCAATAAGCACCGTGCGCCCATGTATAACGGTCAAATCCAAAGTACGGGTCCGCGCTACTGCCCGTCAATTGAAGACAAGGTTGTTCGATTTTCAGACCGCGACCGGCATCAAATATTCCTGGAGCCCGAGGGTCTCGATGACCACACGGTTTACCCCAACGGGATTTCGACCTCGCTGCCCGAAGACGTTCAAGACCAATTGGTGAAATCAATTCCGGGTCTCGAGCGGACTAAAATTCTCGAGCCTGGGTACGCCATCGAATACGACTTCGTCGACCCCCGAGAGTTGTCGTCTGCGCTGGAGACGTTAAAGGTCGGGGGGCTATTCCTAGCCGGACAGATTAACGGCACCACCGGATACGAGGAAGCCGCAGCTCAAGGCCTGATGGCCGGGATCAATGCTGCCCGGCGAGCCAGCCAGGCTGAGGCGATCACGATTGATCGGGCCGAGGGATACATCGGCGTTATGATCGACGACCTGACAACGCTGGGGACAGTGGAGCCCTATCGCATGTTTACGTCTCGGGCCGAGTTCAGGCTTTTGTTGCGCGCCGACAACGCTGACCTGCGGCTGACGGGGCTGGGGATTGGCGCGGGGTGCGTAGGATCGGAGCGGCAAAATCACTTTTCCCAAAAGCGGGAAGCGTTAGATCGCGCCAGACGGGCTGTGGCCGCAACGAACTTCACGCCCCAGCAACTTAAGGCGCATGGATTTACGGTGAATATGGACGGAATCCGTCGCACCATATTTGACCTTCTGGCGCTGCCGGGCGAAAGCTGGGACACTGTATGCCGCGTGATGCCAGAGCTGCGTGAAACTCGTAAGGACGTTGTTGAGCAGATTGAGATCGAGGCGCGCTACCGGGGTTATATCGAACGGCAGGACGCCGACATTAAGGCGTTCCGCAAAGATGAATCCATGACGCTTCCCGCCAACCTTGACTATTCAGAAGTTGGGGGCCTTTCGACAGAAGTTCGTACGAAACTAGCAAAGTCACGCCCCGCCACCTTAGGGGCGGCTTCGCGGATTCCTGGGGTTACGCCGGCCGCCCTTACCGCCCTATTAAGGCACGTCAAGAAGGGCGCCCCCCTAAAGGAAGCGGCTTCCGCCGCTTAAATTGTTTCACGTGAAACAATCGAGCGACCCGAAACAACAAAAATATGGTCCGGAGCAGTTCGGCGAGGGCGAAAATGTTTCACGTGAAACAATTTCGAGATTGTCAGCATATGTCGACCTTCTCCTCGCCTGGAATAAACGGATCAACCTGATCTCGAAAAACACCGAGGCTGAGGTATGGAAAAGGCACATCCTCGACTCTGCCCAACTTTATCCCCTCATTCCCCGGGATTGTTCCAGCCTTATGGATTTCGGGTCTGGCGCGGGATTTCCTGGTTTGGTTTTGGCCATCATGGGCGTGAAGGGCGTAAGGCTTGTGGAATCCGATGCCCGAAAGTGTGCCTTTTTGCGAGAATCTGCCCGGATCACCCAAACCGAAGCTCAGATCATAAACCAGCGGATTGAAACCCTTGCCCCCGCCACTGTCGACGTGATCACGGCCAGGGCCCTGGCGCCACTTTCCGACCTTTTAGCCCACGCCCGGCCCTTCCTTGGTCCAAAAACAGAGTGCCTTTTCCTAAAGGGCCAACATATAGATGCTGAATTGACGCAAGCTCACAAAATGTGGATAATGCAGGTGGATCTTCGGCCTAGCCGATCTGATCCGTCTGGTTCAGTGGTGCGCGTGCGCGAGGTCAGCAATGTCAATTCTGTCTGAGTACGAGTCCCCTCAAGCCCAACAGATTGTCGTGGCTTCTCGGCCGCGCACCCTGGCCATCTCCAATCAAAAAGGCGGAGTTGGAAAAACAACCACGGCCGTCAATCTTGCAACCGCCATGGCCGCAGTAAATAAAAAAGTTTTAGTGATCGATCTTGATCCGCAAGGCAACGCTTCAACCAGCCTTGGCATTGATCACAAGCACCGCACCATCAACACATATCATTTGCTGGTTGGTGACGCGAAGGTGAGCGAAGCTATCGTCGCAACCTCAGTGCCAAATCTATTTGTCATTCCCTCGGGCGTCGATCTGGCCGCTGCCGAGTTGGAGTTGGTTGATGTCGAGCATCGTCATGCGCGGTTAAAGATGGCGCTGACTGAACAAGCCCAAGAGTACGACTTTATTCTGATCGACTGTCCCCCATCATTGGGCCTACTGACCTTGAACGCGCTCGTGGCGGCCGATGCTGTTATGGTTCCACTGCAAGCAGAGTTCCTGGCGCTGGAAGGGATCAGCCACCTGGTTCGCACCATCGAGCGGATTCGGAAGGGTTATAACCCAACCCTGGAAATTCAAGGCATCGTGCTGACCATGGTTGATAAGCGAAATAACTTATCGGAAATGGTCGAAAGCGACGTTCGCAGTTATTTTGGTGAGAAGGTCTATACCACTGTAATTCCACGCAATGTTCGCATTTCAGAGGCTCCCTCGCACGGCAAGCCGATTCTGCTTTATGATTTTGCTTCCAAGGGCGCGCAAGCCTACCTCAATTTAGCGGGCGAGGTTCTCAAGCGCGAGCAAGGCCTGGCGGCATGAACGCAGAGACGCCCAAACGTAAAACGCTCGGACGCGGATTGAACGCGCTGTTCGGCGAGCAAGACGATACACCTGAAGCTGGGCCAGAAGCGCCCACCATTTCGTCAGACACGCTGCCGATAGAAATGTTGGCGCCCTCGCCGCTGCAGCCGCGCAAACATTTTGATGAATCCGCGCTGAACGAGCTGGCTGCTTCGATCAAAGAAAAAGGAATCCTTCAGCCGCTTCTGGTTCGTGCCGATCCGAACAGAGCCGGCCACTACGAAATCATCGCAGGCGAGCGCCGGTGGCGCGCGGCGCAACGCGCACAAATTCATAACGTGCCGGTGTTGGTGCGCGAGCTTTCAGACGCTGAAGTTCTTGAAGTCGCGCTGATCGAAAACTTGCAACGGCAAGATTTGTCGGCCGTCGAAGAAGGCAAGGGCTATCAACGACTGATCGACGACTTCTCACACACGCAAGAAGAAATCGCCGAGATCGTTGGCAAAAGCCGCACGCACGTCGCCAACATGCTGCGCTTGTTGCAGTTGCCCGACGGCGTGCAACGCTTGATCGATGATGGCAAACTCAACGTCGGCCAAGCGCGCCCATTGATTGGTTTGAAAAATGCCGAGGCGCTTGCGTTCACCATATCTCGACGTGGCCTGAGCGCGCGCCAATCAGAACGCCTGGCCAAAAACTACGGCAAGACAAAACGCTTACCCTTGCGTACCGATAAAGATGCCGACACGCGCGCGCTCGAACAAACGCTGGAAGATGCAACAGGATATCACGTTGACATCACATTCAATGGGCGCGGCGGAAAGGTTTTGATTAGTTACTCAAGCCTTGAGCAACTTGATGACATCGTTAAGCGGCTCTCAACGGGCGGCAAACGTCCGAAGACAGATGAGGCGCGAGACGCGGGCACCGTCGACATCGAAGAACTGTTGGCCCGCGATGAATCGATCGACGGCGGCGAGCTTGCGAGCGACAACGTAACGGCTCCGATCGACACGCAGCAATAGGACGTCGAGGTCGTTATGGTTGATGAACCGACGCTGACGCCTGCCCCGTTCTATTTTATTCGTCACGGCGAGACCGACTGGAACAAATTGAAACTCATGCAGGGGCAAACAGACACGCCCCTCAATTCCACAGGAATCTTTCAAGCTGAAGCGGCGGCGCAAATTATTTCCAAGCGCAAGGTCGTGACGATTTGCACGAGTCCCCTGCGACGTGCGCGCCAAACTGCAGAGCTGATCGCGGCAAAGTCATCTGCCTCATCTATCGTTACCGTCGCCGGATTGGTGGAATCAAACTTCGGTTCTTAGGAGGGTCATCCCAGCGGGCCGTGGCGAGAAGCGTGGATCAAAGGCGCAGAACTTCCGGGCGGCGAAACCTACGAAGGTTTTCTCGAGCGCGCGCGCAACGCCATCAACAAATGCTTGAAGCACCCCGGTCCGGTTTTAATCGTTTCTCACGGCGGGGTGTTTTATGCCGTGCGCCGGTGGGCGCTGGGTGGGGCGATTATCAAAACAGGCAACTGCGAATTGCTGGCCATGTCGCCGCCGCGCAAAGGCAAGCGCTTATGGAAGGCAAAGCGAGTCTTTGCGCCAAATGGCGCCGATGTGGCTGCGGTCTGATTAATATCAAGTCGCGCTTGTGCTATTTTGTCTATAGGTGTCCGGAGCCCTTGACCTTCCAGTACGTGGAAGGTGTAGGGACAAAGACATTCATGACCACCGCCCCCTCTCCTGAAGCAAACAACAAACCCCTGGCGACTCGAAGCCTGGCACTAGCCATTGGCGGTATGACGTGCGCCGCATGCGCGGGGCGAATCGAGCGCGGATTATGCGCCCTCGACGGTGTGATGGCGGCCAATGTCAATTTGGTGCTCGAACGAGCGGAAGTCACAATCAATCCGGCGCGCACAAACAGCCAGGCTGTCATCAGCGTGATCCATGACACAGGCTTTGACGCCACTCTTCTGCCGACGATAACAACACGGCTTGAAGACAGCCCCAGTACCTGGCGCGACAGCCTTGCTGTTCTTTGTGCCGCCGCGCTCACCGCGCCGTTAGTGGCGCAAATGATTGCTCATACGGTCAATCTTAATTTTCATCTCTCGATGTGGACGGAAGTGGCGCTGGCCTCGCCCGTACAGTTTATTCTAGGCGCGCGCTTTTATGCGGGCAGTTATCGCGCCCTCAAGGCGCGCGCTCCCAACATGGATGTGCTGGTGGCGTTGGGCACATCGGCAGCATATTTCTTTTCTCTCGCACAAGTTTGGCGCTCGGGCGCCAATGCTACAGGCCATCTTTATTTTGAAAGCTCAGCGGTCATACTCACTCTCGTGCTTCTGGGCAAATGGCTAGAGGCTCGCGCTAAGCGCAGCACCACCGATGCGATACGAGCGTTGATGAAGCTCAGGCCCGACACCGCGCGCGTTTTGCGTAATGGCCTTGAACAGGAAATTCCGGTCTCGGACGTGTTGGTGAATGATGTGGTGATGATTCGACCGGGTGAAAAAATCCCAACGGACGGCATCATCACCCAGGGCAATAGCACGTGCGATGAATCTCTGGTCACAGGCGAAAGCATTCCCGTTGATAAAGTTGCAGGCGACCGTGTTATCGCCGGCGCCATGAACGGCGCGGGTCTTATAATGGTGCGAACAACAGCCGTCGGCGAAGACTCAACGCTCGCAAAAATCATTGCCATTGTTCAAAGCGCGCAAACCGGCAAGGCCCCAGTGCAGAAACTGGTTGACCGCATCAGCGCTATTTTTGTGCCCGTCATCATCCTTGCATCGCTTACAACTTTTGCCTCGTGGCTGCTCGTTGGCCAAACGCTTGAGTATGCATTTATTACAGCCGTTGCTGTGTTGGTGATCGCCTGCCCCTGCGCGCTGGGTTTGGCGACCCCCACAGCGCTGGTTGCTGGGTTGGGGGCTGCCGCGCGCGCGGGAATCTTGATCAAAGACATCGAAGCGCTCGAGCGCATTCATGACGTTTCCACAATCGTCTTTGATAAAACCGGAACGCTGACGAATGGAAAGCCAACGGTGACACAGATGATTACGCTTGCCGGCGATGAGCGAGAAAACATCTCGCTGGCTGCAAGCCTGCAAAATGCCAGCGAGCATCCTTTAGCAAAGGCCGTGTTGGGCTTTGCTAAAACGCGTTCGGCACAAATGTCGCCCATCACGGACTTCAAAGCTCATCCCGGGCGTGGCGTGGAGGCGCGCATTGATCAGAGCGTCGTGTTTATGGGCAACGATGCGTTTGCACGCGAACACAATATTAAACTCGTCATCCCACGCGACGTCCAAGATCAAACAATCGCCATTCTTGGCGTTGACGGGAAAGCGCGGGCCATTTTTGCGATCGCTGATTCATTGCGCGTCACATCCAAAGCGGCCATCTCTGCCCTTCATGCGGCCGGCTTTGAGACGTGGCTCCTGAGCGGCGATCGTAAGGCGGTCGCAGAAAAGATCGGGCAAGAGTTAGGAATTGGTCGTGTGATGGCCGAAATACTGCCCGCCCAAAAAGCCCGTGAAATTGAAAACATCCGCAGTCTCGGCAAGGGCGTTGTTATGGTCGGCGACGGCATCAACGATGCTCCGGCCCTGGCCACGGCCGATGTCGGCATTGCCATGGGCGGCGGCACAGATGTTGCCATGGCCACCGCGGGGATCACGTTGTTGCGCCCGGATCCGCGACTGGTCGGCGCCGCCATCGATATCGGCCGCGCCACACGGCGTATTATTCGCGAGAACTTATTTTGGGCCTTTGTTTTTAACCTTATCGGCGTGCCACTTGCCGCCCTTGGTTTCCTCAACCCCGCGATCGCAGGTGCGGCCATGGCATTATCGAGCGTGAGTGTTGTCACTAACGCGCTGCGCCTGAAACGCTGGCGTCCTTCATTCGCAACCGATTAAACTCAACAAGGAGATCAAGATGGATCGTATTACTATTTCTGTCGGCGGAATGACTTGCGGTGGATGCGTGAAAAGCGTCGAGCGGGCGCTTGGCAATCAACCAGGCGTGGTTGCGTCCAAAGCCGCGCTCGAGAACCAAAACGTCAGCGTTGAATTTGATTCCGCTCTCGTGACCGCGGCACAATTAGAACAAGCGATTCGCAAAGCAGGGTTTAGCGTTCCTGCTTAGAATCGAGAGCGTTCAACATGCGCTTGATGGCGACCTGTCGGTAGCTTGTCTCAATCAAAGCTTTCATCTCTTTCCAGTCGATCGCCGCCAAGCTTCGACACAGGCCCTTTTCGCGCGGATCATACGGAGCTTTGAAAAAACGCTTGTCACTTAGCAGCTCGTCACGCTGACCAGGGTCAACATAGAAAAAAACGCAATCAACGCCTTTGTAGTTGTCCAGAACCACAAACGGGCGCTTGCCTGCGCGAAAGGCGACGTTACCAAAACTAACGCCCTCGGTCACTTCAGGCAGGCCCAAACACAAGCCGCGCAGCTTTTTTAAAACACCATCGCGATTTGATTTGGTCTTCATCTTGCCCGCCGCGCGCTTGCGCCAGCCTGAGCAATTTGCATTAAGGCACGCTCGGTAATGGCCTCGGCGGGAAGGTCGGTTGACTTGGCTTGCAGCTCAGCGTCATTCAAGAGATCAAGCGCGCGGACAATTAAAGCCTCAGACCACGTCCCGGCCTGATGCTGGAAGCGAGGTTTGACTTTGAAAAACAACGGCGGCCGCAACGCCATCAACGCCTGCTCAAGGCTTTTACCATCGTTCAATCGCCCGCGGGTTTCATGTAGGCGCAAAAAGTGCCGCGCAGCGGCATTCAATATTGTAATGGGTGAGGCGCCCTCGCCCATCAATCGCCCATACACACGCTGCACAGCGCCATGATCACCATCGCCTACGGCGTAGATGAGATCATCCATTTCGAAAGCAGACGTGTCGCCAATACAGGCGCGCGCATCATCTTCGCTGACTGTTCGATCCTTTGCGCCGGGGCCGCCCTTATACATCGCTAGTTTTTCCATCTCGCGACGACTCACCTCGCGGTCACCGCCGAGGCGTTCGCTCAGCCAAGCCAAAGCATCTGGCGTTGCAGTTAGGCCTTGTGTTTTCAGCGTGTCGCGAATCACGCCCTCAAGGGTCCGCGCATCATCGGCATAGCAGGCAATGGCAGCGGCATGATCAGAAGCTTCAAACACACCGACCAACTTTGCACGCGCGCCGATATCGCCCGCGGTGATGATCATGAATGAATCGCCGATGGGGTTTTCAAAAAAAGCTTCAAAGGCGTTGGCAACTGTCGTTTCTAGCCGACCATCAGCGTCTGCATCTCGCCAGCGCACCACGCGACGGCCACCGCCAAAACTCATCGACGCCGCCTCATCGCCCAGCCGACCGGGATCATCACGCAATACCGAAGCTGAAAACTCAGCCACACGAAAGGGATCATCCAAACTTTGGGCAATCAGTTTTGTCAGCGCGTTCATGCGCTCGCGCACCAACCCGCCGTCGGGACCAAACAGCAACACCGCTTTCACGTCGCCCGGCCGGGCTAAAAATCCATCAGCGCGATTGGCCGTAATTTTCATGTGTCGGGTTAGCGGCCGGTTTTGCGGGGGTTCAGCTTGCGGTCAAAATAAACCGCAAGACGGGTTTTGATGTCTTCACCCAATTGCCGCAAGGCGCGGTCTTCAGCGTCTGACTGAGACGTCACCGTGGCAAACTGATCATCCAAGATGTTGTAGCTCACTACACCTTGCGCTACGTCGGCATACGCCCGCGCGCCAGCCTCATAAAGTGAAAAGGTTGCAGTCAAAATCAGGTTGGCGCGCGAGGTGGTCGAATCTGGGCGTACGCCCAACTCGACAATCTGCTTGTTCAGCACGATTTCCAGATCGTAGACGCTGCCTTCAGCGGGGCCATTGCTGTAAATCTTTTCGTTCAAAATTTGGCGCAAGCGCTGCCCGCTTCTGTCGGCGATGGGCCGAATACGGGTTTGGGCCAAGGCACTTAGCACAGCAGGGCTGGCGGATACGCCAGACGTGCCGTAAAGGGGCCGAAACCCACAACCCGCCAAAAGCCCGGCCATGGCCGTACCAATGCCAGAACGAAGTAAAGCCCGACGCCGGAAAGATGAAAAACTTGATATCGACATCATGGCTCTTGAATTGCACATCCAAATAGGGTGTCAAGTTGTTGTCATGATAAAGTTGATATCGTTGTATTAATGGAGCTCTGCATGAAACGTCGCGATGTGTTGTCGGCCGCCGCCCTTTTGGCCGCCGGACCAGCTTTTGCCCAAACAGTGCCCGATCACATTATGCCCAAAGACCCCAATGAAAAGGGCATGCTGGGCCCGTTGCATACGATCACCATCGTGACCTCCGATCTTGCGGCCATCACCAAAATGTACCGCGACGGCATGGGCATGCAGCTCAGCGGCCCGGTGACGGTTGATGTCGAAATGCGGCAATTGTTGGCCGTGATTTGGAAAATCCCCAAAGATGTGAAGTGGGACCTGTATATGCTGCGCCGCCCGACAGTGCCCCTCGCCTGTCAAATCCGCGTCATTGTCACCAAAACAGCCACACCATCGATCCGCAAAAGCTGGAGCCGCCAAGAGCCAGGCCCTTACGGTATGGGCTTTCCCACCAACGATGTTCCGGCTTGGGACAAACATATCGCGGCGTTGGGCTTTAAACGCGCCACGCCGGAGATCGAGCGCTTTCCGCTCAAGCGCGCCGATGGCTCGGGCTACGACGTGCTAGAGGCGACATTCAATGGGCCAGAATTTTTGCGCAACATTGCCATTTCCCGACGCGATGGCATGGGCCAGGTTGGCGACCTTGATCCAAAAACCGGGCGCGGTGGCCCGGCTTATGCAACCCAAGTTGTCACCGATATGGATGCCATGGTGAAGTTTTTCACCCAAGTGTTGGATATGGAGGCGCGCACCGATCGAATCTGGAAGGCTTACGAGGTGCCGTTTCGTTTTGTGACCATTTATGCCAAAGGGGCAAAAAACGGCCACGTCGCATTGGCGGCCTATGAGCCAAAAGATACCGAGAAAGGAACCGGCGTGAAGCCGTCGCTGCCCAATCGCGGAATGGCCATGTGGAGCTTTGAAGTTCCGAGCATCGATCAAATCGGCGCGCGCGTTGAAGCGGCGGGCTTAAAAATCGGTGGTGGGTATTCCTGGATCGACATTGGCGATCTTGGACGTCGCCGCGGAATCATTGTCGACGCGCCAAACGGCTTTATGATTGAGTTGTTCGAAAGACCGAAATAACGCCAAACTTAAGCGACAATATTGACGATCTTCTCGCGCACAACGATGACTTTGCGCGCAGGTTTGCCGTCCAACTGCTTTTGGACAGTTGGCAGCGCCAGCGCCAAGGCTTCGTAGGCTTTTTGATCGTCGGTTTTTTTCACGTTAATTGTTCCGCGCAGTTTACCGTTCACCTGAACGCCCACGGTCATGGTGTCGTCCTCCGCCAGCGCCGCATCGGCTACCGGCCACGGTGTGTCTGACAGAATTGTTGTGTGCCCCAGCGTCGCCCATGCCTCTTCGGCGATGTGTGGCACAAGGGGCCCAACCAATCGCGCGATGACTTCCACGCCAAAACGAAACACCGGCGCGCCGCCAGGCAGTTGAGTGTCAACAGCCTCCAATGTGTTGGACAGCTCGCGAATCCGCGCAACCGCCGAGTTATAACGGAATCGTTCCAAGTCTTCAGTCACGGCCAAAATCGCTTTGTGGCAAGCCCGCAAAGCGCTTTGCGCGGCCGCGTTTAATGAGTCAAAGGCGGGCATTGCAACGGCGCCGATGTCGCGCGCGGTTGTCGCCAATCGCCACAGCCGGTTGATGTAACGCCACGCGCCTTCAATGCCCGAATCCGTCCACTCCAAATCGCGCTCGGGCGGGGAGTCTGACAACATGAAAAGCCGTGCGGCGTCAGCGCCGTAAGTATCAATTA
Organism: Rhodospirillaceae bacterium; assembly: GCA_947476925.1. GTDB lineage: Bacteria > Pseudomonadota > Alphaproteobacteria > Rhodospirillales > Rhodospirillaceae. Next base: position 101,782 of record CANJSF010000008.1, read on the forward strand.
TGTTTTGCGGGTCCACCGTGTTCTTTTTGGACTTCGACATTTTTTCCGAGCGGCCAACTGTGACGGCCGCTCCGGTTGAAACGCGAAATGCAGCTTCGCCTTCGCGGCGGACATCGCCCGGTTCAACCCACGCCCCTTCGGCGGTGCGGTAGGTTTCGTGACAGACCATGCCCTGCGTAAACAAACCGGCAAACGGTTCCTTCAAGTCCAGATACCCGCAAGTTTGCATCGCGCGTGTAAAGAACCGTGAGTACAACAAGTGCAGCACAGCGTGCTCAACGCCGCCGATATATTGATCGACCGGCAACCATCTCATGGCCTCAGATTTATCGAAGGGCTTGTCGGTCGCGGTGGGCGAACAGAAGCGCGCGAAATACCAAGACGACTCAATGAATGTGTCAAAGGTGTCTGTCTCGCGAACGGCCGCTTTTTTGCAAGTAGGGCAGCTAACGTGCTTCCATGTGGCATGGCGATCAAGCGGATTGCCCGGTTTGTCGAATGTCACATCCTCGGGCAGCGTAACAGGTAAATCTTTGTCGGGCACGGCAACGGGGCCGCACGCATCGCAGTGAATAATCGGAACAGGGCAGCCCCAATAGCGCTGGCGCGACACACCCCAATCGCGCAATCGATACTGCACCGTTCCCTTGCCCAGCGATAATTTTTCCAACTCGGCAATGGCACGCGACTCGGCGTCGTTGACACTTAAATTATTAAGAAACTGCGAATTGATGGCCACGCCGTCGTCGGTAAAGGCGTCGTTGCCGGCTTCAATTTTTGCAGCAAACGTCGCGGCGTCTTCGCCCTTCGGCGCCACAACACACGTGACCTTCAAGCCATATTTGCGCGCAAACTCCATGTCGCGCACATCATGGGCCGGGCAGCCAAAAATCGCGCCGGCGCCATAGTCCATCAGAACAAAGTTTGCGACATAGACAGGCACGCTGACGCCAGCGGCAAACGGATGCTTCGCCGTCAGGCCGGTGGCCAGCCCCTTTTTCTCCGCCGCCTCAATCGTTGCGGTTGAGGTGCCGGCGCGCGAGCACTCAGCAATAAAGTCGGCCAGAGCTTTATTGTTCTCCGCCAGTTTTGCCGCCAGCGGATGCTGCGGCGAGATGGCGCAAAACGATGCGCCAAATAAAGTATCTGGGCGGGTGGTGAACACCTCCAAAGTCTCGCCGCGATCTTTGCCGTCTGCATTGACCAGCGGCCAAAACACCCGCGCCCCTTCGGATCGCCCAATCCAATTGTTCTGCATCAAGCGCACTTTGTCGGGCCAACGTTCCAGGCCGTCTAAACCTTGCAACAAGTCTTGCGAAAATGCGGTGATTTTTAAAAACCATTGATTGAGCTTACGCTGCTCGACCGGCGCGCCCGAGCGCCAGCCTTTGCCGTCAATCACCTGTTCGTTGGCCAGCACCGTGTGCTCGACGGGGTCCCAATTCACCCAAGATTCTTTGCGATAGGCCAAACCCGCCTTCACAAAGTCTAAAAACATTTTTTGTTCGTGTTTGTAGTATTCGGGCTCGCAGGTCGAAATCTCGCGGTCCCAATCCAGTGACAACCCCAGCGGCATGAACTGGGCGCGCATGACATTAATATTTTCGCGCGTCCACTTTCCGGGATGCACGCCGCGTTCAAGTGCGGCGTTTTCGGCAGGTAATCCAAACGAATCCCAGCCCATTGGGTGCAGAATATTGAAGCCCTGAGCTTTTTTGAAACGTGCGACCACGTCGCCCAATGTGTAGTTACGGACATGCCCCATGTGAATGCGCCCCGACGGATACGGGAACATCTCAAGCACGTAGTATTTGGGCTTTTGGGAGTGGCGCTCGGCTTTAAAGCAGCCGCGCTCACTCCAAATTTTTTGCCACTTCGCTTCAGTATCACGAACGTTGTAACGTTCTTCCACAGCCGCCATTTAATTACCCTCACGCATCTTTCGATGCGCGCGCCTCATTGTTTCTTGTCAGCTTAAAGTTCGAGAGAGACGCAGCAACCGCGTGTGCGACTCAACCTTTGTTCTCTGCCACGGCTTGAAGTCGAAGCTGACGCGCGCGCGACAGAACGGCGTTCTCAAACTCAGTGGCCACATCCGCGCCCACCGGAGCGTCGGCCCATCGCCCTTGCGGATCCTGGGTTTGCCGGAACACTGACACTTTTAGTCCGTCTGCACGCAATGTCCGGCCCAGGATGTAAACGTTGACCTTAAAGCGCTCGTCGGGTGTTTCGGGTGGCGCGTACCAGTCCGAGATGATCACTCCGCCAAAGGGGTCGGCTGAAGCGAGCGGCATGAACGCCACTGTGTCCAGAGATGCGCGCCACAAGAACGCGTTCACGGCAACCGCACCATCGCGACCCTCTTTGTCGCTGCCAAACAGGTTGATCCCCGGCAAACCGATTTTGTCGTTCTTCTCAGCTTCGGCGGCGTTTTGGGCTTTGTAATCGGGCGAAGTGCGATAGCTGTCGGCAGTCGACTTGTCGCTGCCACACCCAGCCAAAACAACAGCCAGCAGCCCGGCCATCAGCCAGGCCGAATTTCGAACCATCGCGCCGCGCGTCTGTGAACTCATGTCAGCGACTCGTCTCTTGATAAAAAGTGAGGTGAATGGGGCTGAAATAGGCGGGCTGTTATAGCCAAGCATAAGCGCCTTGCGAAGCCCCGTTAAGCCTCTGGGACAAAAGTCTTTTTCAATTGTGGCGGGGGCTATCGGCCGAGTCCTTAAAACCCTCCCTTTCACAAAACCGTCACCGAACTGTCACCAAAACAGTCACACACGCTTCATATGGTGCGCCGCGATTAAAAGGGGTCATGGCCCAGCAAATCCGCCGTCCTCGGCAGGGTTGGGGCCAACAAACTGAAAGAATTCAAGGAGCGCGTGATGAAAAAGCTATTGGCTGCGACATCAATTTTGTTTGCCACAACGGCACTTTTGGCCGGGCCGGCTATGGCCGCAGACAGCACGGCAGATCTCACCCGCCAGATGCAAGCTCTGCAAGATCAGCTGCGTCAAATGCAAGAAAAGCTGAAAGCCAACGAGCAGGCGACCAAAGACGCAATCGAAAAAGAAACAGCAGCCCGCGAAGCCTCGGAAAAGATGGTTCGTGAATACGCCATTGAATCGGGTGCCAACGTGGTGTTTTCCGAAGGCCAGCGCAAACTGGTGGTCGGCTCGAACCCCAAGGTGGTTCAGTCGGGCACGAACCGTTTCACCCTTTCCAGCGCCGACAATGCCTGGACCATCGCGCCGACCGGACGCATTCACATGGACTTCGGTGGTTACCTCAACCAAAAACCTGAAGGCACCACTGGTCCTGGTACGGTCGCTGGCGGTCGTTTAACCGGTGGTATCAATGCCCGTCGCGCTCGTTTGGGTGTAACCGGTCGCGCCAACAACGACTTTACCTACTCAATCATTCTTGATGCCGGCGGCGCAACCGATGCGACTGCTTCGATCAATCAATTGCAAATCGCTTACACCGGGATTCGCAACACCCTTCTTGAAGCAGGTTACTTCCCTTCGTATTTCACGATGGATGAAACAACCAGCTCGAACGACATTATGTTTATCGAACGCGCTTCGCCGGCCAACATCGCCGCGTCCTTCAATGCGGCCGATCCGCGCGGACAAATCGGTTTCCGCACATGGGAATCGCGCTGGTGGGCAGGCGCTTATCTGACATTCTCACAGCCAAACACCACGCACGCTCTGACCCGCCGCCAACTTGGCGCTTATGAACGCTTTACCTTCCAAGTCATGGATCAAGGCTTGAACAACATTCACGTGGGCGTTGCTTCTGCTCAAGTGTTTGATGTTCCCAATGGCGGCGTGGGCACGCCCAACACATTTACGATGAGCGACCGCGCCGAGTTCCGCGCTGATCCGACTGTTATTTTGAATACCGGTGCGCTGGGGACTCTGGCCAACCCTGTCACGGGCGTTCAAGTATACAATGCTGAAGCGGCCGCTGCCTTTGGCAGCTTCTACACGCAAGGCGAATACTTCAAATACAATGTCGAGCGTCGCGGTAAAACCGATGCGAAGACAGATGGCTGGTACGCCCAAGCCAGCTACACGTTTGGCGGACGCCGGGCGTATACCCAAAACTGCGGTTGCTACGGCGGCGTGAACCCTGTTGCCCCCTTTAGCCCGCTGAAGGGCGACATGGGCGCTTTCGAAATCGCCGCACGCATCAGCCGTACAAATCTTGTTGATCAGTTCGACCCAACACAGATTGGTGCCGTTGGTGCCGTTGGCCCCAACTTCAACGCCGTTAATGGCGGCAAACAAACCAACTACACCTTGGGTCTGAATTGGTACTGGAACTCAAATATGCTGTGGAAGTTCAACTACATCCACACCGACTACGACAAAGTAAATCCCCGTACCGCGACCATCGTGACGCCAATTCCGCTGGGCTTAAAGGTTGACGCCATCGGTGGCCGCTTCCAGGTCATGTTCTAAGACCTTAGATCTACTGCCAATCCCTCTACCCTGCTGTTCCCCAATCGCCAGCAGGGCGACCTCCCAAGAGGCGGCCTTAAAAGCCGCCTCTTTTTCTTTGCCGTGCTTTGATTTCAAAGCGCGCCATGTCATATGCTGTTCCCAGTGTTGGCCCTTTGGGTTTGGGAATGCGGCAGATTTACTACTTAAGTGCGGCTATAGCGTCGGTTGTTGTGTTGGCATCGCCCTGGGCCCAAGCAGCAGAACCCATTACGCTGGGCGTTGGCGGTAAACTGCGCCAATTCTTTTTTGTCGCAGACCAAGATAATGGCCGCGGCCAAAAGCTCAGCAACACAGGAATGTTCACCGACGCTGAGGTCTATTTCGACGGCAAAACCATTCTCGATAATGGGGTCGAGGTTCGCGCGGTCATCGAGCTTGAGGCTGAAACCCGCTTTGACCGAAATGCCGACGAGCTTTATGTCGATTTTGTCTCTGGCTTGGGCAAGCTGCGCCTTGGCGAGAAAGAAGGCTTTAATGCTTCGATTATTGACGAGCCCGCGCCCCAGGCTTTTTTGACAACCGACGAAGAAATTATTGGCGATGTGCTTCGTCCGCGCACCGGCATTACCACCAAAGATGCATTTACATTCAAACGCTATGCCAATGACGTTTTGGGGGTGTCGTACGAAACACCAGCGATCATTCCCGGCGTTAAGTTTGCCGTTTCGTACCACCCAAACGTGACCGACCAAGAAGGGGTTTTTGACAAAGCCATTGTCGCCCACAATGCTGTCGATGTGTCGGGCCGCTACGAGGGCCGCTTTACCGGCGGCAAGTACCGGGTGGCGGTTGGTTATTTTCACTCAGACTCACGCGTTGGGGGGTTCGACGGAAACGAGGCCTGGAACGCAAACGTCGCTATCTCGTACGGCGGCTGGGACGTGGGCGGCACGTACATGATCTCAAACCCGGCCGATAGTCGCGACGAACGGTCGTGGACAGCCGGCGCCTTGTACAGCATTGGCCCCTACAAAATATCGGCCCATCACATGTCGGCCAAACGCGAGCCGTTTGTTGGTGCGCGTGTGAAAGAAAAGCTCGACCGCACCACCCTGCAGGGCGCCTATCGTATCGGCCCCGGCATTAATTTAGGGCTCGCTGGATTTTACGGCGAACAGCGCGATGCGGCAGGCCAAACGTGGGATGGCCTTGGCATGCTTGGCGGCGCGAAGTTGGCGTTTTGATCAAATTATGACCGAATCTAGCGCGGACGAGCCGCTGATCGTCGATGTCTTAGCGCATGCATCGCGATTTTACCCCGACCACCTTGCACTCATTGATTTAGCAACATCGCGGCGCTTCACCTATCGCCAACTCTTTGATCGCGTGCGCCGGTTGGCAAACGCCTGGTCGGCGCTGGGCGTCAGGCGAGGTGATCGCGTCATGACCGTGGCTCGCAACTCCACGGATATTTACGAGATGATGTTTGCTGCCTGGCGGATGGGCGTTGCCTTTATGCCCATTAATTGGCGGCTAGCGCGACCAGAGCTGATCGAAATCCAGCGCGATGGTTCACCGACGCTTATTGTGGTCGATAAGGAATTTTCCACGAGTATCGACATATCGTTGTCAAAAGTTTTATTGCGCCGACCTGGTGAGCCCGCATCTGACTATGAGCGGGCCATATCTGCAGCCAGCCCCGACCATTGTTTTTGTGGGCAATCGCTCGATGACATGAACTTGCTGCTCTATACATCGGGCACCACCGGGCGGCCCAAGGGTGTGATCGGCAACTGGCGGATGACGCTGACCATGCTGATGCAATCAGCGCTGACCGCGCGCCTAGGCCCTGGTTGCGTTACGCTCACGGCCGCGCCGCTGTTTCATACGGCCGGATTAAACTCGTATGCGACGCCCACGCTTTATGCCGGCGGAACCATTGCTGTGATGGGGGTGTGGACACCCGAGAGCTGCCTCGACGCTTTGGCCGATCCTGATTTGGCCGTGACCCACACGCTGGGCGTGCCCACTCAGTTTTTGGCCATGTCACGACATCCAAAATTTGCCGACGCGCGTTTCCCAAAGCTCCAGATTGCCGCCATTGGCGGCGCACCGCCCACGGCAGACCTTATGACAACCTGGGCTGCCAAGGGCTGCGGGCTGGCGCCCGGTTATGGAATGACCGAGGTATTCGGTGGGGCTAATCTGCCCCACGATGAAGCCATCAAAAAACTTGGTGCCGTGGGCCGCGCAGTGCCCATGACAGAAATTCGCATCGCTTCTGAACAGGGGGCGCTAATATCGGCAGGTCAGGTCGGCGAAATCCAAATCAAAAGCCCCGGCGTGACACCAGGCTATTGGCATCAACCTCAAGCCACGCACGAGGCCTTCATTGATGGTTGGCTTCGAACCGGTGACATGGGTTTCATGGACGCCGACGGCATATTGTTTCTTGTGGACCGCAAGAAGGACATGTTCATCTCGGGCGGCGAAAACGTTTACCCCGCCGAGATTGAAAACGTCTTGTCGGATTTCCCTGAAATTGCGCAAGTCGCGGTCATTGGCGTGCGCGACCCCACGTGGGGCGAGGTCGGGCGCGCCGTTGTTGTGCCCAGGCCAGGTCATGTCATTGACCCTGCGGAGTTATTAGCGCGCTGTCGGGGAAAAATTGCACCCTACAAGATTCCAAAAAGCATTGTCGTCGTCGAGGCGCTTCCCTTAAGTGCCCAAGGCAAAGTTTTAAAAAACGAATTGAGAGGCCAACATGGGTGAACAACAATCTGTCGCTGCCAAAATCGCGAACATCAAATCGCGCTTGGCGTTGCCGGTGATTGCCGCCCCGATGTTTTTAGTTTCTGGCCCCGATCTCGTCATCGCGGCCTGCAAAGCGGGCGTGATCGGCTCCTTCCCCACCTTGAATGCACGGCCCATTGAAGCGCTGGAACAATGGTTTCAGCGCATCACAACTGAACTCGAAGCTTTCAGGGCGGCTGGCGGCAAGCCTGCGCCTTGGGCTGCCAACCTTATCGTTCATCGGTCAAACCCGCGCGCAGCGGAAGACTTGGCGATGGTCCTAAAATACAAACCCGAAATCGTCATCACAGCATTGGGCACACCCGCCAATGTGATCGAGGGGGTCCATGCTTACGGCGGATTGGTGTTTGCCGATGTGAACTCGGTCGCCTATGCCAAAAAATCTGCCGCTGCGGGAGTTGACGGCTTGGTGCTTGTGGCGGCAGGCGCTGGCGGTCACACGGGCCCCATCAGCGCATTTTCATTTTTGCCAGCGGTCCGCGAGTTCTTTTCCGGCCCTATCGTACTGGGCGGCGGCATTGTCGATGGTGCTGGCGTGCGTGCCGCCGAAGTGCTGGGCGCGACGTTTGGCTATATCGGAACACGCTTTATCGCCACAACTGAGAGCATTGCTGCCGAAGGCCACAAGCAAATGCTCGTCGACACCACCGAGGAAGACATCATCTGTACCGCGCATTTCACTGGCGTACAGGCCAACTATCTCAAACCCAGCATCATCAAGGCGGGGATCGATCCTGAGTCGCTCGGCGTGCGCGCGGAAAAGAAATTCGACAGCCGTGGGGCCGAAAATCAGGAAACCAAAGCGTGGCGCGATATTTGGTCGGCCGGCCAAGGCACGCGCGCCATCAAACGCGTGATGAGTGCGGCCGAATTGGTGGCGGAGTTAAAGTTGGGCTACGAGAAAGCCAAAGCCACACCATGACGGCAGTGAATGTCGATGGTCTGCCACACCAGCGCGCCCGAGAAGTGTTGGGTGGTCGGGTGCTCGCCGTTGATGATGCCACAGGTACAGCGCGCGTGCGCTATGTTCCAGGTGTCGATTTACAAAACCCTAACGGCACAATTCTTGGTGGCTATCTGGCTGCCATGATAGATGATGCGGCTGGTGTGGCGACGTGGTTTGGCGCGGCCAAGCGTAATTTTGCCACGGCGCAAATGTCGGTCAGCTTTTTACGTGCAGCAAAACCCGGCGACGGCATCATTGCAGATGTTGTGTTGAGTGGCATTGGTACCAAGCAAGCATTTGTTGAGGTTCGCCTCAGTCGTGAAAAAGATAATAAACTCGTCGCGACCGGCACGCTGGTGCAAACTTTTATGAATGACGGCGCTGCGGCATGATGAAACGCCGCGTCAAAAAAGCTGCCCCGTCGCCGCTGCCGCCGCGTAAGAAAAAGAAAATTATTGGTTGGCGCGAATGGGTCAAATTGCCCGATCTCAAAGTTTTGAAAATCAAGGCCAAGATTGATACCGGCGCCCGAACGTCTGCGCTGCATGCCTTTCGCGTGACGCCCTTCACCAAAGACGGGGCATCATACGTGCGCTTCTATGTTCATCCGCTTCAGCGCAAAAATAAGCCTGAAGTCAAATGCGTAGCGCTTGTGATTGATCACCGCACCATCACCGACTCAGGCGGCAAACGCGAAGAGCGCCCGGTGATTCGCACCGTCCTGAAAATTGGAAAGTCTCGCTATCCCATCGAACTGACTTTGACCAACCGCGACCAAATGGGTTTTCGCATGTTGCTGGGTCGCCAAGCCCTGCGGCGGCGGTATTTGGTCGACCCCTCCCGATCGTTCGTGATTCGCAAGAAGCGCAAAAGTAGAGCGCGCCTTAAGATCCGTTAACGCCTTGTGAAATAAAGCGTTTTCACCCTGAGGGGGGCTTGCCTTGGGGGGCCTAACGGGTATGGTCGAGGCGCAAATAACCAAGATCCTGCAACTTTATATAAGCCGTAACGGGAACCGCCGCGATGAAACTGGCCATGTTGGCGCGCAATGCCGGTCTGTATTCCCACCAACGCTTGGTGGCTGCGGCCCGCGCGCGGGGTCACGATATCGAGGTGTTCGACACCCTCAAATGCTACATGAATATCGCCGCTCACCGCCCCGAGGTGAAGTACAAGGGCCGCACACTCGAGGGGTTTGACGCCGTCATTCCCCGCATCGGCGCATCGATCACGTTTTATGGCCTGGCGGTCGTGCGCCAATTCGAGATGATGGGTGTTTATCCACTCAATGAATCGGTGGCTATCGGCCGTTCGCGTGACAAGTTGCGATGCTTACAGTTGCTGTCGCGCAAAGGCATCGGCTTGCCGGTCACGGCCTTTGCTCATGTGACCAATCAGCCAGAAGATCTCATCGGCATGGTTGGCGGCACGCCGGTCGTGATTAAGTTGTTGGAAGGCACGCAAGGTATTGGCGTGATGTTGGCCGAAACGCCATCGTCGGCCAAAAGTATCATCGAGGCATTCGGCGGCGTGGAAGCCAACATTTTGGTACAAGAATTTATCAAAGAGGCTGGCGGCACAGATATCCGCGCAATTGTCATCGGCGGAAAAGTTGTGGCATCGATGCAGCGAATAGGTGCGCCCGGCGAATTTCGCTCGAACCTTCATCGCGGCGGCAAGGCCAGTTCCATCAAGATCACGCCCGAAGAACGCTCAACGGCTGTGCGCGCGGCAAAAATTTTGGGCTTGAATGTTTGCGGGGTCGATATGTTGCGCTCCAACCACGGACCGGTGGTCATGGAGGTTAATTCTACGCCGGGGCTCGAGGGGATTGAGAAGGCCACCGGCACAGACATCGCGGGCATGATTATCGAGTTTCTCGAGAAAAATGCCGAGCCGGGCAAAACCAAAACACGCGGCGAAGGGTAGATCTGGGCGCGCTCATGTGGCCCGAGTCGCTCTGACCACCTCATGTGTCCGCGAGCGCCACAAAACCGCAAAGATTCCGGGGTATTCCTGCAACACTTGAGCCCCGAAATCGTTGTATTTGTGGACTATTTGTCACATTGTTTCGCAGCGTGAGTGCTATGGGGCACCATTGCTTGCCGCCAACCCAAAGGGGGGGGTAGGGTGGCCACGGTTAGTACGACAATGAAAACGGCTTTGAAATCAACGGCTGTGATTTTTGGTGCCATGGCGCTTTTGGCGGCCACACCCTTGCGCGCCGAGGAAACCCGTCTTGTCGGCAATCAAGCGGTGGGTAAATCAGAGCCCAACCTGACCATTGGCGCACTGAGCCCGGTCTACGGCATGATCACGCTGCCGGTTTCTGCCAACGATCCTATTCAGGCTGAATTTGTTGCCAGTGCCGCGCTGGGGCAAGATTTTGCCGCGCGGTATTCAACCTCTATTTATGGTGGTCAGGTCGGGGTTTTCGCCCGCTTTTCTGATCGTCCAGTGTTTTTGTCCACCGACTCCTCCAAGGCTTTTAATCTCGGGGCCTCGGTTGGATATGGCGGATTTTATTTTCAAGGCGCGGTCGCGGGCCTGAATGACAACAGCCTCGCGCGCAGTCTGCAGTCATGGCAGTCCGTTCAGGCCGGCCTGGGATACGGCGGCGCTGCCTTTGATGTTCGGCTGACTTATGCCGTTGGCGAATCTACGCCGGCCTTCGCGGGCCGCAGATTCGACAATACGCAGTGGATGTTGGGCGGCATGTACCAGTTCACGCCGGGCATTCGCTTTAATGCCGATGCTTTCGTCGGCACGCGCCTTGTCAGTCCGGGTGTTGCATCTGCTGCGCCTGGCACCAGTGCTCCACAAGGCACCGGCGCGCGCGTCGGTGTACAACTGCGCTTCTAATTTGTTTTCTCTTTAGATCGCAAAGCTGACTCCCGCCACGGCGCTCGTGCGCGATCCATTCAGGCTGGGCAATGTCGCTAAATCAACACCACCCAAAGCGGCGACGTTGGTTTTACTGGTGTGCGTCATAGCGCTAAACATTACGCGGCCCAGGCCTCGGCGACCCACATGGCTTGGTGTCGGCAGCACGGGTGAGAGAAAAACCAAATCAGCTTTCATCTGCGACGCGCGACGTAACCCAAGCCAACCATGCGCCGAGGTCGTCAGGACGCGGTTTTTTGATTTACACCAAAGTCGCAAGCCTCCTGGAATCGAACGGCTCATTGACTCAGGGATGTGCACGCCATCACAGCCCAGCGCTACCGCCGTGCGCCAGTCTTGCGAAATCAATACCCTCGTTCGCCATGATCTTCGGGCGCGCAGCGCGCGCGTTGCCAGCTCAGCGCGAGTCCGGGGGTCGGGGTGGCGAACAATGATGCCCACGCCCGGCGGCAAGGCGGCAATAATGGATGAAACGTCAATGAGCCGCGCCGCATCGCTCAGGACCCACAGCCAGGGCAGTGGGGATTGGCGTTTTTTGCGGCGGGCTTTGGCGGTCAACGCCGCCACAGCAGTTGAGAGACGATGCAACATCTGGGCATCATAGCAATGATGAGCGCACAATCGACAATAGTTCCCACCGCCAGCAGTATTTCTGACGCACTCAAAGCCGTGCGCTCGGACATATCCATAGCTGCCCGCGCCGTTGGCCGCACAAGCGCGGACGTGACGTTGATTGCAGTCTCAAAAACCCACGGCTCCGATGCCGTGCAGGCGGCCCTAGCGGCGGGTCAGCGACACTTTGGCGAAAACCGCGTGCAAGAGGCCGAAGCAAAATTCCCTGCCCTCAAAACTAGCAACCTTGACCTTGTGCTGCATCTGATCGGCCCGCTGCAAACCAACAAGGTCAAAGACGCCGTGGCGATGTTTGACGTGATCCACACCCTCGACCGCCTCAAGCTTGCCGAAAAACTGAGCGATGAAATGTCCAAGCAAAGTCGCCGCCTGCCTTGCTTTATTCAGGTCAATACGGGCCGCGAATCTCAAAAGGCAGGGGTTGATCCGGCCGACGTTGCCAATTTCATCACCCTGTGTCGCGATCAACTGAAAATTCCGGTGATGGGCCTGATGTGCATTCCCCCCGTCACGGATCAGCCTTCGCCACACTTTGCATTTTTGCGGGAACTCGCGCGCCGTCATGGGTTGAAAGGCCTCAGCATGGGCATGAGCGGCGACGCATCATTGGCCGTCCGGCTGGGGGCAACTCACGTGCGTGTGGGAAGTGCAATCTTTGGCCAGCGCCCAAATATCAGCGAGACTATTTCTCAATCGTGATGGTTGGGTGTTCTGGCAAGTCTTTCAACACAGCAAGCAAATCGAGTTGAGATAACGCCACGCACCCTGCTGTTGGTGCGTAGTCAGTCGTAGCGACATGCATAAAAATCGCACTGCCCTTGCCTGAAATCACAGGTCTGTCGTTATATCCAATGACAACAATTAAATCGTAGACGTGATCGTCGCGCCATAACTTCTCTGCGCTGGCGGCATAGGGCATCGTCACAAGTTCATTGTAGTGCGCATCGCCGGGGGAATCGCACCAGCCATCGAGTTTCTGAATCGCGCGCCTTTTCAGTTTTATCTGCGGCAAGATCAATCGATCTGTGCGGTAAAATAACTGGCGCAGCACAAACGTACCTGCAGGCGTTGCGCCGTCGCCTTCAACTTTGTTTGTCAAAACACCCCCGCGCCCCAACGCACAGGGGTAAGTTTTCGCTCCGCAGGTCAGCGTGCCGCGTGAAGGGTGTTGAGGGTCAGAACATACAACCAGGGTCATCGTGCCCCGACGATACCGCCTTATTTGGCGGCTTGCATGGCTTTGTATTTATCCATGGCTCCGAGCATCGCCTGGTCAAACCATACTGGCATCTCAGCAGGCTTTCCCCCACTGGCTGCTTGTCGGCCATAATTATAAGCATCTGTTGCGCTCGGCGGATTGGTTTGCGCAGCGGCGGCCAGGCGCGCCTTTTCGCCAGCCTCATTCTTTGCCGCCGTCGCCGCGGCTAGTGCAACCGGTGACATCTCAGCAGAGCCCGTGCCGCGTGGTCCCGGCGCAAACTTGCTGCGCGCCTTTAGCTCACTTACCGTGTTGACCGCTCCATCTCGGCGCGCAGAGGCTGTGGCTGGCTTTGTGCCGCCATCGCGCTGGAGGGGCATGAACCGTGATTGGCCATGAGCATTAGCAACCTGTACGGCCGCCAATTTTTCTTGCGATTGAGCTTTGTCAGCGGGGCTTGCTCCACCAATTCCACCAGTACGCTTGAATGTCGGAAAGACATTGGCTTGCGCAGCAATTTGCGCGGCCTGCACAAACGCCTCCGCCTCACTTGGTGTCTTTTGTTGTGACGCAGCGGCGCCCAGCGCTGGGTCGGGCACAAACTCTTCGGCTGGGTTCGCCGCCTGCGGCACATAGCTTTGTGCGGCGGCGTACTGCGCGGCAGCTCGGGCCGCCGGCATAGATGGGGTTGTCGCCATCTGAGTTTGTGTGGGCGTGGTCGACGCGGGCGCGCCGTCCTTGAACATCGCCATCGCGTGTTCGCCAAGGTCTTTACCGGTCGTTTCACCAATCAAGCTGTCGGCCATGGCCGCAGCAAAGCCGATGGGCCCGCCCAGAACTGTTGCGCCGATCAACTTGACGGGGGTTTTGATCTCATCGCCCGTCAGCTCGCGGTAGATCGTGTTGACGCCCGGGATGTGCTGCAGCGGATTAATTACGTCGAGCAGATCCCAAAAACTAAACGGCTCATCGTCGGCTTTATTCACTGACTTTCTGGCCGTGACGACAACTTCAGGCCCCGCGCTCGTTTGATACGCAGGGTCCAGCACAGGGTCATAGACCCTGTCATCAAGCTGCGGTGCGCGTGGCAAGCCCGCCCGCTGAATGAGCGGTTGAAGCTGTGGTGCGCCGATGGACGCTGTGGGTGTCATGGCCTTGGACGTGTTTTATTTTGCAAGACCCCTCGCAAGAATGGGGCCACAAATAAAACATGATATATCAATGGCTTGTATGGGTCTCAGGGGCCGCCGACTCGCGGCGGCGGCACTTTTTGCCGGGCCAAAATGCCCCTAAAACAAGTGACCGCTGCGTTTGGCTTTGGTCAGGAGATACCCGCGATTGTGCTCGTTGGACGGGAATACATGGGCGACGCGCTCGGTAACATCGATGCCGTGGCGGGCAAGCGCGCCAACCTTAGCTGGATTATTTGTCAGCAGCCGCACTTGGCCAATGCCCAGCTGACGCAGCATTTGCATGGCGGGCAAATACACGCGCTCGTCGTCGTCAAACCCCAGCTGCTCGTTGGCATCTAACGTGTCGAAGCCAAAATCCTGCAAGCGATAGGCGCGCAACTTGTTGACCAACCCGATGCCTCGGCCTTCTTGCGCCAAATACAACAAGACCCCTGCGCCTTCTTTGCTGATGGCTTGAATGGCCCCGCGAAGTTGTTCGCCACAGTCGCAACGCAGTGAGCCTAACAAATCACCAGTGAAACATTCCGAATGCAGCCGGGTGAGCACGGGCTTGGTGGTGTCGAGCGTGCCAACCACAATAGCTAAGTGTTCCGCACCGCCATCGCGCGACCGGAACGCCACAATGCGCGTGTTCTCGGCATCAGCTAAGGGCACGCGCGCTTCGCTGACAATACGCAAATCTTCTGCTTGCAGCCGTTCAAACGAATCGATGGATTGTGTGCTGATGCTCCAGCGCCCATGCGCGCGCGCCCAGGCGGCCGCGTCCTCGCTCGTCAGGGGGGCAAATAATGCAGCCGGTAACAGGCGCGCCATCTTCATCAAACGGATGGCGGCGTCGGCAACGCAGCCCGCGGCTGCTGGGCTTGCCGTGACTCCGGGGGGCGGCACGGGGCCCTGTGCTTCGGGGTTGATGATCGGCTCAATGCGTTGTTGCGTCCAATCGCTGGAATGGTTCAGCACAACCGCACGCACGTTGGAATCGCTTAAACCTAAAATCGCGGCGCGCCGGCCGGTCACAATCAAGCTTCTATCGCCAACGCCATCGCGTGAAAAAAAGGGCAGTGGCCAGGCATCAACAGTTTCAGCCGCTCTCACCACAGCGGCCTCGCCGTTGCCCAAAACAACCACCGCGCTGCCCCGACGCAATTCCGCTAACGCCCGCTCAACCCCTTCAAGGGCGTCTAGGGCCACTAGATTTGCGGCGTCTTGGCTTTTGTCTTTATCGGGGATCATGGTGGTCATGGTGCATATATACTCTGCTGCACGGCTCCGGACCATGGGTCACGGGTTCTTTACCCGCGGCGCGGCTCCCGTTAACCCCTTCGTTTTGATTATGAATCTCGGTCTGTGTTAGACCATTTACCAGCGCAATTTGGGGGCTATGCCAATGTCGTCGGGCCGTTCGTTGTTGATTGTTGAAGACGATGAGCTGTTGCGTCGTGCGCTGAAAGAGCAGCTTGCTGCCCAAGAGGATTTTATCCTTCTCGATGAAGCAGCTAATGGGGCCGAGGCCTTGGTCCAAACTAAGAACAAGGTCTATGACATGATTTTGCTCGATATCGGCCTTCCTGACATGGATGGGCGCGATGTCTGTAAGCAGCTGCGACAAAATGGGGTTCGCTCGCCCATTGTAATGCTCACAGCAGCGGATTCTGATAATGATACGATCACCGGGCTAGAGGCCGGTGCCAATGATTATGTCACCAAGCCGTTTCGCATGGCGGTGCTTCTGGCGCGTGTGCGGGCTCACCTTCGCCAGCACGAAAAATCGGACGACGCGATTTTTGTCATCGGCCCATATAAATTTCAGCCGGCAGCCAAAATGATGACCTTGGCTGATGGCCAAAAGAAAATTCGTCTGACTGAAAAAGAAACGGCGATTCTAAAATATCTATATCGAGTCGGAAACAAAACCGTTTCGCGCGAGACTTTGCTTGGCGAGGTGTGGGGCTATAACGCGGCGGTGACCACACATACGCTCGAAACGCACGTCTATAGACTACGGCAAAAAATCGAGCCCAACCCCGACCAGGTCTCGATCTTGATGACCGAGCCCGGGGGGTATCGTCTCAACCCTTAAGACGCGTAAGTTCTATTCACGCCGCGAAACGTTGTTCAACAAATCGCGGACATTCTGACGCAGCTCGGCGTTATGCAAACGCCAATACGCGCGCACCAATTCCAAAGTTTCGGTGCGTTGCATCGGATCGTTTTCGTAGCTTTCAGCTGCTTCGCTTAAGCCTTCAGGCGCCCGTGCCGACGGCGTATGCCGCTCGCCCGTCGTATCCTGATTGATGTCCTCGAAGAAATACGAGATTGGGCAACTCAGCACGCGCGAGATGTCAAACAGACGGCTCGCACTCACCCGGTTATGCCCACTTTCGTACTTTTGCACTTGCTGGAACGTCACGCCCACATCACCGGCCAGTTGTTCCTGGCTGATGTGCAGTAATGTCCGACGCAACTTAATGCGCTTTCCGACGTGAATATCGACGGGATCAGGTCCGCCGCCCCGAGCACTGGTCTGCCGACCTCTGCCACGACTTTTCATTGCGATGACTGCCAATTCCATATTCCATTGTATTTTGTTGATCACCGCTGATCTTTCGCCAGCGGACAACAAATTCTAGGCTACCGCCTCCGATTTGTCGCCTCTCAGATGTACTCAAGACATGATGATCGGCCAAATCTTTCGTATCGAATCGCTCGTGCAGCGAAGGTGACGTGGTGAGCAATAACTCAACAAAGGCCTGCAATCCTGGTTGGCCTCGGTTGGTTCAAGCTGCTACAAGGCCATGGACTTAGCCGAGTTCGGCTCAGTCCAGCGAGTGTCGATATCCGATTGGGTTATTTTCCCATGTCAAAATCCGCCTTAGCACGCCGTGCCGCCGTCGAGCGCAAGACCAAGGAAACCCAGATTCGGGTGGCCCTTAACCTCGACGGAACAGGAATTTATAAAATCCAAACCGGCATCGGTTTTCTCGACCACATGATGGAGCAGCTCTCGCGGCACAGCCTGGTGGACCTTGAGATCGAGGCCTCGGGCGACCTGCACATCGACTTCCACCACACGACCGAGGATGTCGCCATTTGCATCGGCGAGGCCGTTTCAAAGGCCTTGGGTGATCGCGCAGGCATCAGCCGCTATGGCTCGGCCGTTATTCCGATGGACGAAACGCTGACGGAAGTGGCCATCGATTTATCAAATCGGCCATATCTGATTTGGAAGGTCGAGTTTAGCAAACCGAAGCTGGGCGATATGGATACCGAATTATTCAAAGAATGGTTCCAGGCCTTTTCACAATCGGCTGGCGCGACCCTGCATATCGGGAACAAGTACGGTGAAAACAATCACCATATCGTCGAATCTTGCTTTAAGGGATTGGCGCGGTCTTTGCGTCAAGCGGTGGAAATTGATCCGCGCAAAGCCGACGCGGTCCCATCAACCAAGGGCGTATTGGGCGGAAGCCTTTAAATTTCGATGAGCGTTGCAATAATCGATTACGGCTCGGGCAATCTGCGCTCGGCAGCAAAAGCCTTTGAGCGCGCAGCTCGCGATGCTGGCTATGCCGGTGCTGTGACCGTGACGTCTGATGCCGAAGTTGTTGCCAAGGCCGATCATATTGTTCTGCCGGGCGTTGGCGCCTTTCCCGATTGCCGCCGGGGGCTTGATGCTGTGCCCGGAATGGTCTCTGCGCTCAACGAGGCTGTGATAGCACACGGGAAGCCGTTCTTAGGGATTTGCGTGGGTATGCAATTGATGGCGACGCGCGGTCTCGAACATCACGAAACACCGGGCCTTGGCTGGGTGGCTGGCGATGTCGTCGCACTCGTTACGCCGCCAAATGCAGAACAACAAGGCCCAGGTGGTGCAGGTTTTCGCATTCCCCATATGGGCTGGAACGAATTGCGATTTTCCCGCAGTCACCCTGTCATCAGCGGAATTGAAGCGGGCGCACATGCTTATTTTGTTCACAGCTATCACATGCGCTGCGCTAACCAGGACCATGTCTTGGCCGACGTTGATTACGGCGGGCCGATCACCGCCTTGATTGGTCGCGACAACATGGTGGGCACGCAGTTCCACCCAGAAAAAAGCCAAGCCACTGGTTTAAAGTTAATCGCTAATTTTCTTGCGTGGAAACCATGATCTTGTTCCCGGCCATCGATCTGAAAGACGGTCGTTGCGTGCGCTTAAAGCAGGGCGATATGGCGCAGGTGACCGTGTTCAACGACGATCCTGCCGACCAGGCGACAAAATTTGCTGCGGCAGGCGCGGAATGGATTCACGTGGTCGATTTAAACGGCGCCTTTGCCGGACGGCCGCTCAATGCGCCTGCGGTCACCGCCATCATTGCCGCTGCCAAAGTACCCGTTCAATTGGGCGGCGGCATTCGTGATATGTCGACCATTGAAGCTTGGCTGAATGCTGGGATTGCGCGGGTCATTTTGGGCACGGTGGCAGTAAAAACCCCCGAGCTTGTGCGCCAAGCCTGCAAGGCTTTTCCGGGCAAAGTCGCTGTCGGCATCGACGCGCGCGCAGGAATGGTCGCTACCGAAGGATGGGCCGAGACATCAAGCCTTGCGGTCGAAGATCTCGCCAATCGGTTTGTCGATGCGGGCGTGGCTGCCATTATACACACGGATATTGATCGCGATGGTTTGCTTGGCGGCGCAAACGTCGCCGCTTCGGCATCGCTCGCCCGCGCCATGCCCATCCCCGTCATCGTTTCGGGGGGCGTGTCGTCGATTGACGACATCAAAGCGGTCAAGGCCGAAGCAACATCAGGTCTCGCGGGTGTGATTGCCGGTCGGGCCATCTATGATGGCCGCCTCGATATCGGCGCCGCGATTGCCGTGTTGAGAGGGTGAGCGAGTATTTTCCCGAACAGTGGGCTTCCACTTGGCGCGGAAAATGCGACCACATATAAAGACATCAATCATGCTCAAAGTTCGCATTATTCCCTGTCTGGATGTCAAAGATGGCCGCGTCGTCAAAGGCGTGAATTTTGTCGACCTTAAAGATGCGGGCGACCCGGTCGAACAAGCTCGCCTCTATGACCGCGAGGGGGCCGACGAATTGTGTTTTCTGGACATCACGGCCAGCCATGAAAACCGCGATACCTTGTTTGATGTTGTGGCGCGTACTGCCGAACAGTGTTTCATGCCTCTCACGGTGGGAGGAGGGGTGCGCACCATCGAGGATATCCGAAAACTTCTCTTGGCCGGGGCCGATAAGGTGTCGATTAATACGGCCGCCGTCAAAACCCCGGAATTCGTAAAGCAGGCGGCTGAAAAATTTGGCAGCCAGTGCATTGTCGTGGCATTGGATGCCAAGCAAACAAAACCCGGAACGTTTGAGATTTTCACTCACGGCGGGCGCAACGCGACAGGGCTTGATGCTGTTGCGTGGGCCAAACGAATGACTGACTTTGGGGCGGGCGAGATTTTGCTCACGTCCATGGACCGGGATGGCACCAAGGTTGGCTACGATATTCCCCTCACTCGGGCCGTGGCCAATGCCGTCTCGGTGCCGGTCATCGCCTCGGGCGGGGTGGGCAATCTCGATCATTTAGTCGCCGGTGTGCGCGAAGGACACGCCACCGCTGTACTTGCCGCTTCCATATTCCACTTCGGACAATATACGATTCGCCAAGCCAAGGATCATTTGAGCTCCGCCGGTTTGCCGGTACGATAATCATTTGCGCGACTCTCGCGCTGGGACAAAAAGATGCCTGCTACAGAAAAAATTCTGCTGGAGATGTTCGAGGTAATCGAAGGTCGCAAGACCGCCGATCCTGAAACGTCATACACTGCCCGCCTGTTTGCCAAAGGCACGCAAAAGATTGCGCAAAAATTTGGCGAAGAATCAATCGAAGCTGTTGTCGCGGCGGTGTCTGAAAGCCAAGAGCGCCTAATCCGTGAAAGTGCAGATGTGCTTTATCACTTGCTCGTCATGTGGGCCGACCGGGGCATCAAGCCCACACTCGTCTGGGACGAGCTGGAAAAGCGATTTGGAACATCGGGTCTGGCGGTCAAGGAAGCTCGCAAGAAAAGCGGCGGATGAAAGTTCAACCAAATGATGTACGACGACAATAACATCTTTGCCAAAATTCTGCGCGGCCAAATTCCCTGCAAAAAAGTTCATGAAGACTCTCATACGCTGGCGTTTGAAGACATCAATCCGCAAGCGCCGGTTCACACGCTTGTGATTCCCAAAGGCAAATATGTGTCCATGACCGACTTTGCGGCCAAGGCTAGCGATGCCGAGTTGGCGGCCTTCAGTCGGGCAGTGTTGAAAGTCGTCGAGATCAAAGGCCTGCAAGCGGGCGGGTATCGCCTGATTACCAACAACGGTCTAAATGGCGGCCAAGAAGTTCCGCATCTGCATGTTCACGTTGTCGGCGGTCAGCCCTTGGGGCCCATGCTGTCTCGAAAATAGACCTCATTTTTTGGGCGCGGATGTTGCTGGGCACGGGTGTGTGGCGTCGCCATCGACGCAGGCGACGGCGGTTGTCAAAAACGCCATGGCGTCTTCCAACTCACGGCGCGGCATGTCGGGGCCTTGTTCACCATATGCCGGAGTGCGCCAAGCGCGCGTGAGAATATAAACCCGCGCATCGCCTTGAATGGCTTTTGTGTAGCGGGTCTCGCCCACACCGGTTTCGCGGTTCTTCTTACAGCCCAGCGTCCAGAACGCACTGGGGTAACCATTGTTCAGGCCCGATTGAAATTTCCCTTCAACGGTCCCCTGGCAAGCATCGCGGTTTTGGCCTTGCATGCGCCGATACAATGCATCTAACGGCAGGGTTGTTAGGTCGTGATAAACCTCAAGTGTGATTTTATTGCGCCACGCTGTTACGGTTTCGCCGTTTGGAACATAGTCTAGAACTTCGATGTTGCCCCTGTTGGTGGTCACATCTTTCCACCCGGCCGGAAACAAGGGCATGGCCAGCCGCTCGTTTGACAGCGGCTTTTGTTGGGGAATGGTCATTTGCGCCAGCGCTGAACTGAGCACGACGCCACAAAGGCTAGCCGCAAGGGCGATTGTTTTCATAAAATTGATCATGCCCTCATCGTGTGGCGAATGAAGGGCAAAATCAACCGCGGCGATCCTCGATCAACTCAATGATTTCGCCTGCGGGCCCAATCAAACTTGCCGCGCGGGTTGAACCATATAAGGCGCGTGGTGGTGCGATAAATGGTGCCGCGATATCATCTAAAGACGCCACCGAAAAACTGGTGATTGCCACGCCTGGCGGCAGTTGGCCTGGGTTGCGGGGCCTCACAGTACCCGGTCGCGGCAAACCATCGAACTCAAGTTTATTGCCGCGCTCAGCCATAACCAATACCGAAAGCGTAAAGACATGTGAATTGGCCAGGCCCAAAGCATCTGAAAGTACCTGCACGGGCAAAGAAAAGTCGCCTTGATCACCCAGCAAAAAAGTATCGCGATAGAATGTTTTCATCGCAGCAAGGTCGGGGCCTGCCAGAACCATGATGAATGGGCGATCAATGGGCGTGGTGATCTCGGGATGATTCGAAGCGGCGCGATCGCCCGTATGGCTGGTCAAATAGACAACTTCGCCGCCCGGACCCACCACTTGCATTGCGCGGATCGGCGATCCGGGCGCTAAGGCCGCCGCCCGTCCGATGATGCGCACATCGCTTTTCTCAAATGCAGCTTCCAAGGCGTCGACATCTTGAACAGCTATTTCAATCGCGCTCCAGCCATAACTGCGCAAAGGAACATAGTCGGGCACCGCATCAATATTGATCAGGCGAACAAAAACATCCGCCTCGCTCTCGGGCTGAAGTAAAATTTGCTCACGGCCAGCCATTGCGGGCATTCCCCAGGCAAGGGCTAAATCCTTTGAAATCTTGCCTCGCCCCCGGGGAACGTAAGACAGCCAAGTGCTATACCACAGCGCTGCCTGGCTAACGTCGGCCACGGCCACAGTCGCCATCTTGATTCGCCTTAGCTTTGCTGTTGCAGGTCCCTGCGCTCGTGCGCTCAGCGACAATGTCCATGCGCCTGCACCGGCTGCCGCGAGGACTTGCCGGCGCGTCAAAGATGAGCGGGTGGTCAATTTCATTGCCATTGCGCCAGATTGGCGGTTCCGGGCGCGGCACTCAATCAGAAAAAGCTCCCACGTCGTGGTCATACATCGGTTGGGGGCTTCTGGGCGGTTGCCCTCGCCTGACGCGCTTTCTATGGTAGACGACGTTCTAATTGTTGTTGTGACGAGATTTATGAAAAACGCGCATATTTTGATTGTCGGGGCGGGCATTGGCGGGCTCACAGCCGCGCTCGCGTTGCAAAGGGTGGGACACAAAGTCTCGGTGTTTGAAACCGCACCGCAATTGGGCGAGGTCGGCGCTGGTTTAACAATCAGCCCCAATGCCACCCACGCGCTGGAATATGTGGGCCTTGGCCCCTACATGGCCGAGCACGGAGACCGGCCAGAAACAGGGGCCAGTGTTCATTACCAAACTGGCGAAGTGCTTTACTACACACAACGTGACAGCGAATTTCGCGTCAAGTTTGGGGCGGAGTACTACCAGATTCACCGCGCCGATGTGCATGGTGCGCTAGCGGATGCTGTGCGCGCAAATGACGCTGGCGCAATTCACCTCAATCATACCTTTAAAAGCTTTTCCCAGTCGGGTGGTAAGGTTACGGCAACATTTTCCAACGGCCAAAATTTTACGGGCGATGCCATGGTCGGCTGCGATGGTGTACGCTCGGTGGTACGCGCTGAATTGTTTGGCGCTCAAGATCCTCGCTTTACGGGGCAAGTCGCGTTTCGCGGGCTGGTCGATGCCGATCCGGTGCGCGAGCATATTGTGCCAACGCCATCATCCACCGCTTTGGGACCGGGGCGCATTTTCACGCGCTACTTTGTGCGCAATAGAAAGCTCGTAAATTTTGTTGGCATCGCTCGCACCGATGCTTGGAAAGAAGAAGGCTGGAGCATTTCAGCCACCGTCGATGAAATGCTCTCGGTTTACGGCGATTTTAACGAACACACGCGCGCCATCATTAAAAGCACGCCTCCCGGTCGATTGTTCAAGTGGGGGTTGTTTGACCGCGACCCGTTGGCGCAATGGACCAAGGGCCGTGTGACGTTGCTGGGCGATGCGGCCCACGCAATGCTCCCTTTCCTCGGTATGGGCGCGGCCATGGGTTTGGAAGACGGCGCAATTATGGGGCGCTGTTTTGAAGCCGCGAGCACTATTGAAGAAGCATTGTCACGCTACGAGGCCGCTCGCAAAGAGCGCACCACCATGGTGCTGCTCAACTCACGTAAGCAAGCCGGGCTCTATCAGTCCGACAACCCCGCCAGTATGCGCGGCCAAAGCTCTGGCGAAACACGCCTGGGGCTATTCAATTATAATGTAAACACAGTGCCGATCTAAACGTAGGGCTCAACTTACCCTCATTTGGGGATATGGCGTTCAGCGCTTCCCCAGCATCATTCGGCTTCGTTGGCGGGCAAAAGATAACCGCTTGGACGACATTTAATCAGGCCCGGCAACGTGCGGTGGCCAGCATTGAGATGCAAAAACCCGAAAGGAATTCATCATGAGTCTCGACATGGATCTAAGTTTTAAATCTGAGTCACCACGCTATGACTATGCAAACACGTGGATCAACGCTTCAATTTTTGCTGCGCTGTGTACCGCAATCGGCAGCCTAACAATTGTCGCGATGGGCAGTCTGCCGTCCAACACTGTTGCCACGGATGTCGCTCATACAATCTCTGGCGAAGCTCTTTTGCTTGGGATCTGCGCCGTCACCTCTCTCATTAATTCATACGCGCTTTATCAGTTTTCCAAAGCGACCGGGCAAAGAAATTAACAGGCGCAACTATCACCGCCCCTCGGCGAGGGCCCGCCGATAGCCTTGCCGCCCACGACTTCTTGTGTGGCATCGAATGTTTCAGGGTCAGCGTCGCTTCAACAACGCGGCAAACCTAATGTTCAATCTTTTGAAAGCAAAGCCTAACGTCCTCGTTGTCGACGATGACGTTAGCGTTGCTGCCGCCTTCAAACGGCAGGCCTATGGCCTATTCACAGTCACTTCGTTTACGCATCCTCACGAAGCGCTGACCGCAATTTGTGCCGGGCAAAAGTTCTCTGCCGTTCTGAGCGACTGGAAAATGCCGCTAATGGATGGGTTGAGTTTTCTAACGCGAGTCAGCTCGATACAACCGGCGCTGCCTTTATTTTTGTTTACCGGAGTGCTGGACCATCCCGAGTTTCGGCGTCACATCAAAGAAATCAGAATTCGCGGCATTTTTTTAAGCCCCTAAACTCGATGGAGGTCGCTAACGCGATCAGGTCCCATCTCTGACGGCTAATAGCAAATGCTCAAATCAAGCTTCGGCCCGGTGTGAGGCGCCGGTAGGATAGAGCTTCGGCGATGTGCGCCCGTTTAACGGAGGGCGCGCCGTCTAAATCTGCAATCGTGCGGGCGACCTTGAGAATTCGATGATAGCCGCGTGCCGACAGGCGCATTTTCTCGGCAGCTTGGGTCAGCAACGCTCGGCCATCGCCGTCGGGCGCGGCCACCTTTTCCAATAATTCTCCGTCCGCTTCGGCATTACTGTTCAGGGCTTCGGGCTTGTAGCGTTCCACTTGAATCGCACGCGCCTTGGCCACACGCGCAGCAACGGTAGCGCTGCTTTCTGTGGGCGGCGGCGCCGACATATCCAATGGGTCCACCGGCGGGACATCGATATGAATATCGATGCGATCAAACATCGGCCCGGATATTTTACTTTGGTAGTCCTCGGCGCATCGAGGCGCCTTGCTGCATGCTAATTGTGGGTCGCCTAAATATCCGCATTTGCAGGGGTTCATGGCGGCGACAAGTTGAAATCGTGCCGGATAGGCTGCGTGAGAATTCGCGCGTGCCACCACAATTTTTCCAGTCTCAAGGGGCTGGCGCAAAGCTTCCAAAGTTTGCCGATTGAACTCGGGCAGTTCGTCTAAAAACAAAACCCCGCGATGTGCCAATGATATTTCGCCAGGTTTGGCGCGCAATCCGCCGCCGACTAATGCTGCCGTCGATGCGCTGTGGTGTGGATCGCGAAACGGGCGCTGTCGCAAAATCGCCCCGCCGGGCAACTGCCCGGCGACAGAATGAATCATGCTGACTTCCAGCGCTTCTGCTGCGGTCATGGGCGGAAGCAACCCCGCTAGTCGCTGTGCCAACATTGACTTGCCCGCGCCAGGTGGCCCAGCCATTAGTAGATTGTGCGACCCCGCAGCTGCGATCTCCAGCGCGCGCTTAGCGGTTTCCTGGCCTTTGATGTCTCGTAAGTCGGGCGCGCTTGCAGCTTCGGGCAACGGTGCCGGCGTCGGTGTGCCTAAAATGCCACCGCCTTTGAAGTGATTGATCAGCTCCAACAAATTGCGCGGTGCTAACACGCCCGACCCGCCAGCCCAGGCCGCCTCACCGCCTTGCGTTCCCGGACAGATCAGCCCCAAGTCGTCGGCATTGGCCGAAATAGCGGCCGGCAACACACCTGCCACCGAGGCAATCGAACCATCAAGCCCCAATTCGCCCAGGGCCACATAGCCGCTCATCTCGTCGAGCGGCACAACACCCATGGCCACAAGCACGCCCAAGGCGATGGGAAGATCGAAATGGCTGCCCTCTTTTTGCACGTCAGCGGGGGCCAAATTCACGGTGATGCGTTTGGGTGGCAGGCCCAAACCAATCGCACTGAGGGCGGCACGAACGCGCTCGCGCGATTCGGCCACGGCCTTATCAGGCAACCCCACGATGGTGAAGCTGGGCAAACCGCTACCAATCGCCACCTGCACATCGACAGGAAGAACATCGATGCCGGAAAACGCAACTGTGCGAATTTTTGCGCTCATGTCGCCGTTACGCGCGGCCGGGCGGAGGGGCTGGGAACGCAACGCCCTGGGCGGTAAAAGTATCTTTGATCGCTCGGTTCAAACTCGGGCGAACGTCAGCCACATCGACCGTCTTGACCCACGCCTGAATAGCCAACACCACCGCGGAATCATTCAGGCGGGCAATGATGACTGCCGGCGCAGGTTGCTTGGCCACACGCGCTTCTGCGTCGACAATGCTCTGAAGCAGCGCAATCACTTTTTCGATATCGTTCTGATGGGAAACGCCGATCTCGATATCAATACGGCGCTCAGTGTGCGCGGACAAATTTGTGATAATGCCGCCCCATACGGCCCCATTCGGTACCACGACGCGGACATTATCTGGGGTTGCCAGTTCGGTGGTAAATAATGTGATGGCCTTCACTGCACCGGCCACACCTGCCGCTTCAATCGCATCGCCCACCTTGAAGGGGCGGAAAATGACCAACAACAATCCCGACGCGACGTGGTTGAGCGTGCCTTGCAACGCCAAGCCTACCGCTAAGCCCAGCGCGCCCATCACGGCGACAAAGCTGGTGGTTTGCACGCCCACGCTCGACAGCACGGCAATGAGGGTAAACGTCAACACTGCATATTTAGCGGTCGACGCAGTGAAGGTAACAATGGTTTGGTCGATGCGGGAAAATCTGCCAAAGGCCCGCAAAATCGCCCGGCTAACAGTGCCCGCAGCAATCCAGCCGACAATCAAAATCACAATCGCGCCCAAGACCTTCAGGCCATACGTCGCACCGACCTGCATCCCCGTTTCAACGAAGCGAGAGAGTTGGATCTGTAGAGCAGCTTGATCGAGCTTGAGGGGGTCCATCGCGCTCTACTTCAACTTGGATTCGATTGCATCCCACACCAGCGCTTCCAGGGCGCCGCCGTCAAAGCGGTTGATTTCTTGAATGCCAGTCGGTGATGTGACGTTGATTTCGGTCAGGCAATCTCCAATCACGTCGATGCCTACGAAAATTAGTCCGCGCTCTTTCAAGGCGGGGCCAATGATTTCGCAAATCTCCTGCTCGCGTTTACTCAAGGCACTTTTTTCCGGCCGTCCGCCCACATGCATGTTCGAACGCGCTTCGCCCGATGCCGGCACGCGATTGACCGCTCCAGCGGGTCTGCCGTCTATCAAGATGATGCGCTTGTCACCCTGTCGCACCTCGGGCACATAGCGCTGAACGATAATGGGCTCGCGCCACATCGTTGTGAACATTTCGAGCAGCGAATTTAAGTTCTCGTCATCGGGCTTGATGTGAAACACGCCCGCGCCCCCATTGCCGTACAGCGGCTTGACGATGATGTCTTTGTGCTCGGCACGAAACGACTTGATCTCCTCGGTGTCGGAAGAAATCAGTGTCGGCGGCATGACGCCGGGAAAATGCGTGACAAACAATTTTTCCGGCGCGTTGCGCACGCTGGCTGGGTTGTTAACCACCAAAGTCTTTGGATGAATGTGCTCGAGAATATGCGTAGCGCTAATATAAGACATGTCAAAGGGTGGGTCTTGGCGCATCAACACAACGTCAACCGCGGTTAAGTCGACCGACTCATAATCTCCAAGGGTAAAATGGTTGCCCACCTCGCGGCGGAGCTGCAGCGCCCGCGTCCGCGCCAACACTTTGCCTTCGCGAAACGACAGATGTTTAGGCAAATAGTGAAGCAATTTGTAGCCGCGCTTTTGCGCCTCAAGGGCCAGTACAAACGTGCTATCGCCGTTAATGTTGATGGACTCAATGGGATCCATCTGAATGGCAACGGTCAAACTCATCGTAGACACAGCATCCTTTACGTGCGGGCTAGAAAAATGAGGTCAGTTGATTCTCTCGCGCAATTCTTGCACGACTTTGGCGATCTTCATCCGGTCAGGGCCGTCTTGCGCCAATGATACAAATTTATCAAACGACTCAATCGCGCGTTTCAGGTGTCCGGCGCGCATGTGCAAGACACCTGCCTCGCGCCACAGAGCTAAACTATCGGGGGCCAGCAAGATCATATTCTCAATGGCATCGACAGCTTCTTTGATAAGGCCGCGATCCAGGCGTCGTGTTTTTACATTGTTTTGTAGGCGGATAAGCACATCGCGGCTACTGACCGTGCGGTAGTGCGAGGCTTCGAGTTCTACGCCAGGCCCAGCAACGACCTTCAATAAATCGCGCAACTCAGGCGCGCCCATAACGCGGCCCTGATGGAAGGGGTCGATAATCAAGCGTCGCCCATCACGACTCTCCAGTCGGACTAAAAAGTGCCCGGGAAAATTTAACCCGGCGGCTGCCCAGCCCTGAGCGCGCGCCGCCGCCAGATACAAAATTCCCAAGGCCACCGGCAAACCCCGCCTGCGGTCGATAACCCGCATCAGGTTGGCGTTGTCAAGGTCGTCGTAAGTTTTGTCATCGCCCGCATAACGAAACTTCTCGAAAAGAGTATGGTTTAAGGCCTCGGCCATATCTTCAGGCGAAACATTTTCGTCGATATTCTTTGTTGATATGTGGTCGCCCACGGCATCGCCGATGGCGCGCACATGGTCACGATAAAATGACACGTCCGATGTCGGCAAATCCAGCGCGGCGAACAATAACGCAGCCTCGGCCAAATCAATGGCTTCGTCAGCTTGTTCGGCGATGTGTTGCAGGGCGCTTCGGTTGTCGATGTCCGTCATGATCGTGAATCTCTAGCGCGTTTTCGGCCGAAGTGGAAACCGCTTTGTCCTATCTGGGTCGCCAGGCATCCTGGATATGTTTAGGCCACAGCCGGCCTGAAACGATCATGGCATCGAAACGGATCTCACAAACGGCTAACGCTGGATGCCGGCCCAGAAAAGCGCTCGCGGCATTCTCGATGCGCTGACGCTGTGTCGATTGAATCGACTCCAGCGCGTCGGCTTCAGATCCGCGCGCCTTGACCTCGATAAAGGCCAAAACCCGGCCACGCCTGGCCACAATGTCGATTTCGCCTAAGCCAGACCCGCGTTTTGCTAATAAACGGTACGCCAGAACGCGCCAACCCGTCAGCCATAAGTGCGCCAAGCATAACATTTCAGCCCAGCGGCCGCGGTGCTCTGCATCACGTCCACGGCGAATCTTTTTTTGTTCAGCTGTCACGCGCTTTGGCCAGAGCCAGCGCGCGCGCATAAACCTCGCGGCGCGCGGTACCCGAAACGTTGGCGACCTCATCAGCGGCATCGCGGACCGACATGGTTTTTAATGCATCCCGCAAAGCGGCATCCACATCAATCGCCGGGCCTGAGTCAATCTCGGGGGCGCCAGTCACCACAATGACAAGCTCTCCCTTGGTTGGGGTGCTGCCGAACTGCTGCGCTAAATCGTTCAGGCGGCCGCGCCTGAACTCCTCATGCATTTTGGTTAGTTCCCGTCCCACAGCCGCTTCGCGCTCACCTAAGACGGCCGTCATATCGTTCAGGGCCGCAGCGATCCGATGGGGTGATTCAAAAAAGATCAAGGTGGCCTTCAAGTTTGCGACATCTGCTAATGCTTCACGCCGGGCCTTTGTTTTAACCGGCAAGAACCCGCCAAAATAAAATCGGTCTGTCGGCAATCCGGCAGCCATTAATGCCGTAAGTGGCGCGGACGGTCCGGGGATTGGCACCACGTTCACATTGCTCTCAACACAATCTTTCACCAATTTATATCCTGGATCGGAGATTAATGGTGTTCCCGCATCACTCACCAAGGCAAATGATTCACCGGCCAGCAGTCGGGCCAAAACTTGGGGCCGCATGCGTTCGGCGTTGTGCTCGTGATAGGCAGCCATGGGCGTTGAAATGCCAAAGCGATGTAGCAAGCCGCCGGTCACACGTGTGTCTTCACACGCGATGGTGTTGACCGACATCAAAGTTTTCGTTGCGCGGGGCGAGAGATCGCCCAAATTTCCAATGGGCGTGGCCACAATGTAAAGCGTGCCAATCCCCGCTTTCGTGTCGGGCGATTCTGGCCGTGGCGTTACGGCCGCCGATGCTTTATGTGAACGTGACAATGTCGCCCTTCAATTGAACCAAACCAATGCTCAAAAACATCGGCTCTGTGATTGTATCATTTGCGGTCATGCTGGCGCTGGTCGCCTGCGCCAGTCCAGATTTAACACCGTCCAAGCCCGCCGCCAAAGCCCCTGCAGCTCCTGTTGTAGCTGCCCCCGCTGCCGTGAAGCAAAATGCGCCATTGATTAGCACGCCTAACCCCGTCCCCGCCCCGGCTATCGCGGGCGCGCCGCGCCGGACAGTTGATCCTGATGCGCCTGTTCGCGTGGGCATGTTAATCCCGCTCTCTGGCCCGTCGCAACCCACCGGGCAAGGCATTTTGAATGCGGCCCAGTTAGCGCTATTTGAAATGGCCGATGGACGGCTCGTACTTCAAGTGTATGACACGCAAGGCACCCCCGATGGTGCGTTATCGGCCGCCACAAAGGCGATCGCAGAAGGCGTGCAGCTTATTTTGGGGCCGGTCTTTGCCGCCGAGGTGAAGGCCATCACCCCCCAAGCTCAGGCTGCCGGCGTCAATGTTGTGGCGTTTTCGACCGATCCGTCAGTCGCGGGCAACAACGTTTTTGTCTTAAGCTTTTTGGTTGAGGCCCAAGTGCGCGAGATGGTGGCTTATGCGCGCAGCAAAGAGCTATCGCGCTTTGCTGTTCTGGCGCCCGACACGATTTATGGCCAAACCGTCGCCGATACCGTTCGCACCATCGTTCCGGCCAGCGGTGGCGAGGTCAAGCGCGTCGTGTACTTTGACCCCAATGGAAACAACTTGGAAGATGTGGTTCGTAAACTTGCCGATTTCGACAAGCGCAAAGCGGCTCTGACACAAGAGCGAAACACACTATCGGCAGCACAGGATGAAGCCTCACAATTGGCATTAAAGCGACTTGAGCAACTTGAAACTTGGGGCGATGTTGATTTCGACGCGATCATCATCCCTGAACAGGGCGCGCGGCTGACACAGGCAGCAACGCTGCTGCCCTTCTTCGACATCGACACCCGCCGCGTTCAGCTTTTAGGTACGATGCTGTGGTCGACACGTGGGCTTGGCCGCGAGCCGGCGCTTATCGGCGGCCTCTATCCCGCGCCTGCGCCCGAGACCAGTCGCGACTTTGCCAACCGCTATCGTCAAGCGTTTGGTTCAACGCCAGGGCCGCTCGCCAATCATGGTTATGACGCCGTAGCGTTGGCGGCAGTGTTGATTCGCACCGGCAGTACCGACCCGTTTCGTGCCTCGGCCCTGACAGACCCTTCGGGCTTTTCGGGTGTTGATGGAATCTTTCGATTTCGGCCCAATGGTTTGTCTGACCGCAGCTTTGCGATCATGCAAATTAACCGCGATGGGACCGAAGTCGTCCGCGCGGCTCCGACAGCATTCTCAGACGTTGGGTTTTAGAGCAATCTGCCCATATTCAACTGGTCAGCTTGCTTTCCGTTTTTTTGGCGGCTTCGTTGTGCCGAAAGCCGGACCCCAATTCTCAGTACGATGATTCCTAGTTCATTTGCGGCTGAGCTGGATAAACGTTTTTGGCTAACGAGTCTTTCAGCGTCTGCGCGGCTTGAAGCTGACCACGCTCGACGATCACGCGCGGCTCGTCGTTGTTCACGCCGTAAACGGCCGCGTTCCAATCTTTGCGCGGCTTAATGATGGCGCCTTCGAAGCTGCCTCCGGCAAACAATCCAGCATTCAATGAATAAGCCACGATGTCGTTGCCGACATTGGTTGTGGTTGCAGCTTCAGCCCCGGCACCCAACGAGCCCACTGAAATGCCGACATTGGCGCCGATTTTGAACTCATCGTTCAGTACCGCTTCTAAACCCTTGTCGGTCAAAATCATGAACACAATCTCGGCTGACTGCATGCCCGCCTGCAAACCGATGCTCCCGGCCGTCATGCGGTAAAACGCCGGGTCACCAAAACTCGACTCAGATTGGCGCTTTAGCAAAACGCCATCGCCGTAACTGCCACCCAGAATAAAACTGGCCTTGTAGTAGCTGGGGATTACAAGAACGCCCTTCGACTGGCGCAAGAAGTCGTCCATGGTCGCCGTGGTTTTCTGACCTTGGCGCACGCGCTCAACCGTGATCGCCGCTTGATCCATGATGTGGCGCGCATCCATAACATCATCAGCCCGAGCGACTCGCGCTATTCCTGATGCCATGAGTGTTGACGCTGCAAGAAACCCCAAGCCAGTGCGGCGGGACATAAATTCGGCCATCTGCAATCTCCTGACTCTGCTCAAATGAGCTTTTAGACTTTCTCGCGTAACAGCGAGTCGAGGTGGCGACCTTGAA
>CANJSF010000009.1 GCA_947476925.1 Rhodospirillaceae bacterium
TCGAACACTTGACCTACCGCTTACAAGGCGGTTGCTCTACCCCTGAGCTAATCCGGCGCCGGGCCTGACAGGCATGCGCCCTGGGGCGCAATGCGCCGGACCATAAGACTCGTCCCGCCAAAGGGCAAGATACCTAGACAGCCGCCCGGGCGGGTAATTTAAGGCCCGGGACGAGCTGTCTTTTAGGCTAGAATCGCACCGCCATATGAGCCCCGAATGTTTGGGTTTCTGGCGGCGCCAAGATGACTAAATTGAGGCCTTGGGTTGCCAGCGCATTCGGGTTGGCGTTGCGCAAAATATTCGATGGGACCTTATTATCGAAAATATTCTTTCCGTAGAGTTCGACGGTGAAGATCTCATCGGTGACGCCGATTCTGGCATTGAAGCGGCTGGATGGTTTTAACCACGCCTTGTTGGCTGCGGTGGCGAATTGCTTTCCGGTATAAACGTAGTCGATATGGAACTTGCCACTCCAATCGCCGGAAATGGGTTGTTCATATGTTGTACCCAAAGTTCCGCTCAGGGCAGGGTAGCGCTCCATGCGATTGCCCAAAGGGTTGAGAACGCCGCTGATGGCGACGCACTCGGCGCAAGCAGTGCGGCGGATACTTGTTTCAGCCCAATTGAATGTTGCGTCAAACGTCAAATTTTCGGTGGCTTTGAAGGTGCTTTCAAGTTCAAGGCCCCAAAGGTTTGTCGAGCCATTGGCAAGGGTCAATGTAATTGAAGACGACGTCGTTGCCGTCGGGGTGGCGAAGTATAGGAAGTTTTGGTTGATCTGACGGTCACGCCATTGGCCGTAGTATGCGGCAGCAAGAACCCGCAAGCGACGATCCATGAAATCGCCCTTTAGGCCAGCCTCATAGGTTTTCAGGGACTCTTCGGGGATTGCCAAAGGCACAGGCAATTGTGTCGTAATTTGCGCTTGCTGGAATGCATTGAGCGACAAGAAGTTGATGTTGAAAGTGCCCGGCCGTGTGCCGCGCGCAAACGACACATAAGCGCTCGAACTGTCGTCGATCTCATAGTTCAAGATGACGCGCGGTGAGAATGACTTGAAGGTCTTCTCGGCAAAGAAGCCATTTGCGATGCGCTGGATGTGTTTGATTTTATCCCACTGATAGCGCGCTTCGCCGTTCAGCGTCAGGGCATCGGTGATGTCGTAGCTCGCCGAGCCGAAGACCCCATCGGTATGGGCAATGTAGTCGGTTGGGACAGTCAGAGTTGTGAGCGGACCGCCGGCGGGAGGACGCGAGGCTCGGACCTGAAAGAAAATGCTTTCGTTGTAGTGGTTCTCGCCAATCATGAATTTGAAGCGCTCAGTTTGAGGCGAGGTGAGGCGAACTTCGCTCGACCAATTGTAGATATTGTAGGGAAGGTAGACGGTCGAATAGTAGCCGGTCGCATCGGGCGGCCGATTATAAGTGTCTGTCAACGCGGCCCAACGGTTATGGTTCTGACCGACCGAAGCACTGAGTGTGTAGTCGCCCATTGAATAGTCAGCGATCAGGTTGGCTTGGGACTCTTTGCGGCGAAGTCCGAGCTCGGTGATAAAACCATCCGGCTCGACGACCAAACCTGAGGTCACGACGCCAGGGGCAACTGGCGGGGTCGTGTTTTGCGCAATGCGATTGAGGGGCGCTGCACCGATACCACCGCAAATGTAATTTAACCCATTGACGGCGCGGCCATTGCCGCCTGCAGCGCAGTTGTAATCGGCCTCCGTCAGCGCGGCTTGTGCTGATGGCCCGTCATTGTCACTCCAGGTCGTGAAGAACCCGCGAATTTTGAGATCGTCATTGGGTTGCGCAACGAGATTAAGCGCCCCCGACCACGTTTTCTGCGCGCCTAATTTTCCGCCGCGTCCGAAATTTTCGTACTGTCCACCCGTTTTGTAATAGCGCGTCGAAATGCGTGTCGCGACTTTGTCCGCGACCAAGGGCATCTCGACATTACCATTCACTTCGACAAAGCCATGATTGGCGACCGACGTGTCAATGCCGCCACTGAATTTGTAGCCTGGTTCACGCGTTACGAAATTGATCGCGCCGGCAAATGTTGAGCGGCCGAAGTAGGCACTTTGAGGGCCTTTGACGATTTCGACGCGCTCGATGGCATTGAGGCCAGGAATCGCGCCGCCAGGAATGGGCACGCCGTCGACGAAGGCAGTGACGCCTGGGCGATTTGGCGAGTCACCCGGGTACATGCCGCGCATCGTGAATGTGTGAAAGCCACGGTCGTTGCGGTTTGCAGCCGAGTTTTCATAGCGCAAGCCCGGAACAAAATCGTTGAGTTGATTGTATCCCGTGATCCCGCGCTGCTGGATTGATTCTGCCGTAATGGCCGAGATGGCGACGGGCACCGAGATTAATGACTCCGATGACTTACGCGCCGTGACAAGGATCTCATCGATCACAGGTTGCGCCAGAGCCGCGAATGGCAAGCAAATCGACAAGCCAAGAATTGCTTTTAGAAAAAGGCGTGGCGTTGGCTTTGCGTAAATATCTGACGTCATCGTAATTCCCCTCGCTTGAAATCGGCTTGCCGCAGCTACCCGCAGGCTTTGCGATTATCTATAATTGTTGAAGGGACTTGCGTGGTCCATGCCAACAAAAAAGTAAGCCCGCTGGGTGATCATTTAGTCTCTATCTGACGGCGCCGCTCATAAAGTGCCACAGCCGCTGCGTTCGACACATTCAGGCTTTCAGCAGCAGCGTTGATGGGAAGGCGGGCAATTTCATCGCAGCTTTCGCGCACAAGGCGGCGCAGGCCTTCGCCTTCAGTTCCCAACACAAAGGCCACGCGACCCTTCAGATCAATCGCCGAGACGGTTTTCTCACCGTCCGCTTCCAGACCCACGACCCAAAAGTTGTGTTCTTTCAGAACTTCGATAGCGCGCGCCAAGTTTGTGATTTGCACGAATGCAATGCGGTCGAGCGCGCCCGAGGCAGACTTGGCCATGGCACCGGTTTCGGCTGCGGCACGACGATCAAGCGTGATGACGGCAGACGCATCGAACGCCGCAGCCGATCGGATAATAGCGCCAACGTTATGAGGATCACTGACTTGGTCCAGCATCACGACGCAGCAGGTTTCACGCGCTTCAGCGATCGCCAGCACATCTTCTAAATGATGCTCGATGCTTCGCGTCAACATGGCAATGCCTTGGTGCACGGCTTGCTCGCCCACAACTTTGTCGATGTCGCTGCGGCCCACCGTATGCGCGCGACCCAAGGCTGGCTGCGGCACCGAGGCATCGGCTCGCAAACGATCCAAGGCTTCGCTGGTGACCAGCAGACGCAAAATGCGCCGTTCCTGATTGGCCAGGGCCGCTGCAACGGCGTGATAACCGTACAGCCACACTTCCGACGCAGCCGCATTGCTGGGCCGACCGGCCGGGCGCTCAGCAGGTTGCGCCGCCTGGATTGGTTTTGGGCTGGCCTGCAAGGCAGGCGAGGGGCGGGCCCTTAACGGTGATTCGTAAACTTTACTGGGCTTTGGCGCGGGCTTTCGCGCGACATCAAAGTGCGCGCTTTTACTTTTGTGATCCTTGCGAAAGGGCTTACGGCCCTTCTCAAACTTTGCTGCCCCGCGATCCGGGCCCTTTCGGTCATTGCGGTCATTGCGGTCGCTACGATTATTGCGCTCGCGGTTTTGGCCGCGGGGTGGGGGCGATCTCATGGTGGGGTGCTCCAATATAAAGGTGGGGCGTAAACTGCCTGTTTGACGTTGACAAGCCAGGCTATCCCTCCTATCCCCCTTGCCGCGCGCGAAAGCCTGCACACCCTTGGTTTTCCTGGCTTTTGCTCAAGGGGCGTCGAGGGTTTCCGGAGGGGTGGCCGAGCGGTCAATGGCACCAGACTGTAAATCTGGCGGGTTCGCCCTACGAAGGTTCAAATCCTTCCCCCTCCACCACCCTTTGCAATTGCTTTCGGGCGGCAGGCTGTTTGAGTAAATCAGTCCGACGGTTAAATTGAGGTTTGTTACTGGTGATCAAAGCCTCTGTTTAAATTACTGTTACGACGCATAGGACTTGAGTCGCGGGTGTAGCTCAATGGTAGAGCAGAAGCCTTCCAAGCTTACGACGAGGGTTCGATTCCCTTCACCCGCTCCAAGCTTTGCTTTTGTTTGTGAGCGATAACGAACTTACAAAAGCTGGCGCCTTGCCAATGCCCGCAGGGCGAAGACGGGTCGCGCAATGCGCTCGACATTCGATTCCCTCCCATACGGGCATCAACTTTATCGATATTGTGCGTCTCGGAAAAAGCCCGCGGAACCCAGGACTTAACCCCCTGTTTCGATATTGTTTTTAAGGGCTTGATTCAGTTAACCAGCACGGGGTATAGACCCTGCGCCGGTCGAGAGTCCGTTTTCGACCGGTACTTTTGTGTTGCCTAACGGCAACGAATCAGCGGGCGGCGGTGACAGAAAACAAAACAATTGGACGATCACTTAATCGCTCAAACGTTTTGTTATTAGAAACAAAGACTTACGGCAGGATCTAGGGGTGTAGCTCAACTGGTAGAGCACCGGTCTCCAAAACCGGGGGTTGTAGGTTCGATCCCTATCGCCCCTGCCAAATCGGAAATCGGTGCCTTGGCCAGGACAATACGCCGTCCTAGCAGAGCCTGTTTTGTCTGTTGTTTCGCCCGGATTCGGTGTTGTGC
Organism: Rhodospirillaceae bacterium; assembly: GCA_947476925.1. Classification (GTDB taxonomy): domain Bacteria; phylum Pseudomonadota; class Alphaproteobacteria; order Rhodospirillales; family Rhodospirillaceae. Next base: position 4,668 of record CANJSF010000009.1, read on the forward strand.
GGCGCGCTTTATATAGTTGTGGCGAAAGTATTCGATGGCTTCAATAAGTCCCGGCCTGTTTGTCCGCCAAGTCCGTCAGGAAATGGCGAAGGTCACCTGGCCTAGCCGTCGGGAGACCACGATGTCGCTGATTCTGGTGTTCGTGTTTTGCACGGTCATCGGTCTGTACTTCTTGGTCGTTGATAAGTTGCTGACGTTTGGCGTGTCTTTGATTTTCGGGGTTTGAGGGACGATGGCTGCGAAGTGGTACGTGCTGCACGTTTACTCGGGCTTTGAGAATAAGGTCGCCCAGTCGATCCGCGAGCAAGCGGTTCAGCAGGGCATGGCCGAGAAAATTCAAGAAGTTCTGGTGCCGATGGAAGAAGTGGTGGAAGTGCGCCGCGGGGCGAAAGTCAACGCCGAGCGCAAATTCTTCCCCGGTTACGTATTGTTGAAAATGGATCTGACGGACGGTGCTTGGCACTTGGTCAAGAACACGCCGAAGGTCACAGGGTTTTTAGGAACGCAGAATAAACCGCTGCCAATTTCGGAAGCCGAAGCCCAGCGCATTATGAAGCAGGTGCAAGAGGGTATTGAGCGTCCGAAGCCCAGCGTGGTGTTCGAAATCGGTGAGCAGGTGCGCGTCAGCGATGGTCCGTTCACCTCGTTCAACGGCACGGTTGAAGAAGTTGATGAAGAGAAAGCGCGCATAAAAGTTTCCGTTTCGATCTTCGGCCGGGCGACCCCGGTTGAACTCGAATACAGCCAGGTCGAAAAGCTTTGATCTGACTGTCAGCGTTGTTCCGAACCGGGTTCGGAGCAACGTCAACGCGGGAGGCACTGTTCCAAAGACCAGGAGCAGCCGTACCGCGGACCCGGCCCGCCAGTGGCTTACTGGTAACGATGCTGAGGTATTAAGATGGCTAAGAAAATCGAAGGCTACGTCAAGCTGGAGATCCCAGCGGGCAAAGCTAACCCGTCGCCGCCGGTCGGTCCTGCATTGGGCCAACGTGGCGTCAATATTATGGAATTCTGCAAGCAGTTTAACGCTGCAACTCAGAAGAGCGATCCCGGCGTGCCTACGCCCGTGATCATTACGGTCTACTCGGACCGCACGTTTACATTTGTCACCAAGACCCCTCCGGTCAGCTACTTCTTGAAGAAGGCAGCCAAGATCGAGAAGGGATCGGGCACAACCGGCCGTGGCTTCGTCGGCAAAGTGACGCAAGCTCAGCTGCGTGAAATCGCCGAAAAGAAAATGCCAGATCTGAACTGCGCAACCGTTGAATCAGCCATTGCTCAAGTCGCAGGTTCGGCCCGCGCAATGGGCCTGGAAGTGGTGGGGTAACGCACATGGCACGTTTAGGAAAACGCATGACGTCTGCAATCGCCGGTCTTGACCGCGATCAGACTTACTCTGTTGTCGAAGCCGTGAAGTTTGTGAAAAACGGCGCCAAGGCAAAATTCAATGAAACCATTGAAATCGCCATGAACTTGGGCGTTGACCCCAAGCATGCCGACCAAATGGTGCGTGGTGTTGTGGCCTTGCCACATGGCAGCGGCAAGTCGATGCGCGTGGCCGTGTTCGCCAAAGGCGACAAAGCCAAAGAAGCCACCGAAGCTGGTGCAGATTTGGTTGGCGCCGATGATTTGGCCGATAAAATCAACGCCGGCGAAATGGGTTTTGACCGTGTCATCGCCACGCCCGACATGATGGGCGTTGTCGGTAAGCTGGGTAAAGTTTTAGGCCCGCGCGGCCTGATGCCCAACCCGAAGCTTGGCACAGTCACTGCTGACGTGAAGACGGCCGTGAAAAATGCCAAAGCCGGTGAAGTGCAGTTCCGCGTCGAAAAGGCCGGCATTGTGCACGCTGGTATCGGCAAGGCGAGCTTCACCGAGGCGCAGATCGCCGACAACGTAAAAGCGTTTGTCGACGCGATCATGAAAGCCAAGCCCACAGGCGCCAAAGGCACCTACGTGAAAAAGATTTCGCTGAGCTCCACGATGGGGCCTGGCGTGAAGATTAATCCCGGCGAAGCGGTTGCTCGCTAAGGGAGTTTGAATTTTGATCGAGCGATGAAAGTCGCGCGGTCAAATCAGTCCTCGATCGCACGTTTTGCGAAACAGGATTGAACCTGTCCGAGACCGGTGGTGCCGATCCCACGTTTGGGTGACGCATAAAGGGGCAACCCACCGCCACAGACGGGAGTCGCAAGACGTTTTGGTTTGTGATCATCGAACCACGGCGGATTGAGCTTCTGGGGCAGGACGAAAGAACCGGTCGATGTAAGTTTTTACATCGGGCGGAGTTTGTAACCGGTCCGATCTCGCGATGGATCAATGTCCATTGTCGAGGCGGTCCTCAGAAGCGGAGATACCCGTGAACCGAGAGCAAAAGAAGGAGCTGATTGGCTCGCTCAACGCTCTCTTAACGCAGCAAACGCTCCTCACCGTGACAGTCAACAAAGGTTTGACGGTCGCCGAGGTGCAGGAACTGCGCAAGAGAATGAGAGCAGCCGGTGCCGGCTTCAAAGTTGCGAAAAACCGGCTCGCGCGACTGGCTCTGGCTGGAACGAAGTTCGAAGGACTGAGTGCGCTGCTCAAAGGCCCAACGGGAATTGCATTCTCGAAGGACCCCGTCGCCGCGGCGAAAGTCTGTGCGAAGTTCGCAAAAGAAAACAACAAACTGATCATTGTCGGCGGTTCGCTCGACGGTCAGACGATGGACACCGCAGGCATCGAAGCCCTGTCTGTGCTCCCGTCGCTGGACGAGCTCCGTGGCAAGATCGTCGGATTACTGCAGGCACCTGCGACCAAAATCGCTGGCGTTCTGGCAGCTCCGGCAGGTCAGCTTGCTCGTGTTCTTTCAGCCCGCGCCAAGCAAGGCGAAGCCGCGTAGCGCAATGTCGATATCACTCAAACCGTAGAATAAATCAGGAGAACCACCATGGCTGACTTAGCCAAACTCGTAGACGACCTTTCGAAATTGACGGTCCTTGAAGCCGCCGAACTGTCCAAGATGTTGGAAGAGAAGTGGGGCGTTTCCGCTGCTGCACCTGTGGCTGTTGCCGCTGCTGCCGCTGCTGGCCCTGCCGCTGAAGTCAAAGACACGTTCGACGTGATCTTGAAAGACGCCGGCGCGAACAAGATCAACGTGATCAAAGAAGTTCGTGCAATCACCAACCTCGGCTTGAAAGAAGCCAAGGACCTCGTCGAAGGCGCGCCGAAGACCGTGAAGGAAGGCGTGAACAAGGACGAAGCCGCGACTCTCAAGAAGAAGTTGGAAGACGCTGGCGCCAAAGTCGACGTGAAGTAATTCACGTTCGTGATGCATTCGGTGGTGGCCATCACGGCCATCACCGAAGCGCATCGCGGTGTTTTGTCGAGAGCAGCGCAACATCGATGCGCTTCTGTCGCCAAAGCATTGCAAGAGATGCTGAGGGTTTTTTGTTCTGTTTGTGAATCTTATTTCAGGTTCATCGGCAGAATTTTGTATTGATAAAAAGCGAGGATTCGTAATGGCCAAATCCTTGAGCGGTCGTAAGCGCGTACGTAAAGATTTCGGGCGGATTCATATTGTCGCCCCCATGCCCAACTTGATCGAGGTGCAAAAAAGCTCCTACGACAAGTTCCTGCAGCCCGGAGCGCCACTTGATGTGCGCCAGAAGTCTGGCTTGTGGGACGTGTTCAAGGGCGTGTTCCCGATTAAAGACTTTAGCGGTAAAGGCGAGCTGGAATTTGTCGGCTATGACCTCGAAGCGCCGAAGTATGACGTGGAAGAGTGCCGCCAACGCGGCATGACGTTCTCAGCTCCGCTGAAAGTCACGTTGCGCCTTGTCGTGTGGGATATCGACGAACTGACGGGTGCTCGCTCGATCCGTGATATTAAAGAACAGGACGTTTACATGGGCGACATGCCGCTCATGACAGATACCGGCACGTTCATCATTAACGGCACCGAGCGCGTGATCGTGTCGCAGATGCATCGTTCGCCCGGCGTGTTCTTCGATCACGACAAAGGCAAAACCCATTCCTCGGGCAAATACCTGTTTGCTGCTCGTGTCATTCCGTACCGTGGTTCATGGCTCGATTTCGAATTCGATGCCAAAGACCTTGTTTATGTACGTATCGACCGCCGCCGCAAACTGCCGGTGACGACATTGCTTTATGCGCTGGAAAGCCGCGAGACCGAAGATTTGCGCGTCAAGCGCGCCAAGCAAGGCAAGACCGTCGACATAACTGAAGTGCGCGGGATGTCGTCGGAAGAAATTCTTAACTACTTCTACGAAGCGCAAAGCTTTAAGCGCGATAAAAAAGGCTGGGTCACGGCCTTCGATGCCCAAAAAATGAAGGGCATGAAGCTGCTGTTCCCGTTGATCGACGCTGATTCGGGCCGCGTGAAGGTGGAAGCTGGCGAAAAGTTATCGCCGCGCGTCGCGCTGAAACTGGAAAAAGAAGGCTTGAAAGAGCTGCGCGTACAGCCTGAAGAACTGGTTGGCCGTTATGCTGCCGAAGATGTGGTCAACACCAAGACCGGCGAAATCTACATCGAAGCGGGCGAGGAAATCACCGCCGAGACCGTAGGCGTGTTTGATGAAAACGACGTCGATCATTTCAAGACGCTGTTTATCGACGCCGTCAACGTTGGCCCTTACATCCGCAACACATTGGCGCTCGACAAAAACACCAATCGTGACGAAGCGTTGGTGGACATTTACCGCGTGATGCGCCCCGGTGAACCGCCGACTTTGGAAACCGCCGAAGCGTTGTTCCAAGGTTTATTCTTTGACTGCGAGCGTTATGACCTCTCGGCCGTTGGCCGCGTGAAAATGAACGCGCGTTTGAACCTAACCAACGATGATGTGCCCGATACCACGCGTGTGCTGCGTAAAGACGACGTATTGCGCATCGTGAAAGTCTTGACCGACCTGAAGGACGGCAAAGGCGAAATCGACGATATCGATCACTTGGGTAACCGTCGCGTGCGCTCGGTGGGCGAGTTGATGGAAAACCAATACCGCGTTGGCTTGCTGCGTATGGAGCGCGCAATCCGCGAACGTATGAGCTCGGTAGATATCGACACCGTGATGCCGCATGACCTGATCAATGCGAAACCGGCGGCAGCCGCTGTGCGCGAATTCTTTGGTTCGTCGCAGCTCTCGCAGTTTATGGATCAAACTAATCCGTTGTCGGAAGTCACGCACAAGCGTCGCCTTTCAGCCTTGGGACCAGGCGGTTTGACGCGTGAGCGCGCGGGCTTCGAAGTCCGCGACGTGCATCCCACGCACTATGGCCGTATTTGCCCAATTGAAACACCCGAAGGCCCGAACATCGGATTGATCAATTCGCTGGCCACATATGCGCGTGTCAATCAATACGGCTTTATTGAAGCGCCTTATCGCAAAGTCGAAGACGGCCGCGCGACATCGGACGTCGTCTATCTCTCGGCGATGGAAGAAGGCCGCTACAACGTTGCGCAAGCTAACGAGCCGCTCGATCCACGCGGCAAGTTTGTCAATGATCTCGTGCAATGCCGTCACTCCGGCGACCTCGTCATCATCCCTGGCGCAGAAGTTCACTACATGGACGTCTCGCCCAAGCAATTGGTCTCGGTCGCTGCGGCGCTGATTCCATTCTTGGAAAACGATGACGCTAACCGCGCGTTGATGGGCTCGAACATGCAACGCCAAGCGGTGCCATTGATCCGCAGTGAAGCGCCGCTGGTCGGCACGGGAGTTGAAGAAGCGGTTGCCCGCGATTCCGGCGCGACAGTTGTCGCAGGTCGTTCAGGCGTTATTCAGCAGATCGATGCCACGCGTATTGTTGTGCGTGCGACAGCCGATACGTCGACAACCACGCCGGGCGTTGATATCTATCGTTTGCAAAAATTCCAACGCTCGAATCAAAACACCTGCATCAATCAGCGTCCGTTAGTGAAGGTCGGTGATATCGTCTCGAAGGGCGATATTTTGGCCGATGGTCCGTCGACTGAGCTGGGTGAGCTGGCGCTTGGCCGTAACGTGCTTGTCGCGTTCATGCCTTGGAACGGTTACAACTTCGAAGACTCGATTTTGATCTCTGAACGCATTGTTCGTGACGATGTGTTTACGTCGATCCACATCGAAGAATTCGAAGTCATGGCCCGTGACACCAAGCTTGGCCAAGAAGAAATCACGCGTGATATTCCCAACGTTGGTGAAGAAGCGCTGAAGAACATGGACGAAGCCGGCATCGTGTATGTCGGTGCGGAAGTGAAGGCTGGTGACATTCTGGTTGGTAAGGTCACACCAAAAGGTGAGTCGCCTGTCACGCCTGAAGAAAAGCTGCTGCGCGCGATCTTTGGTGAAAAAGCCTCAGACGTGCGTGACACGTCCTTGCGTGTTCCGCCGGGTGCCCAAGGCACCATCGTCGAAGTGCGCGTGTTTAACCGCCGCGGCGTAGATAAGGACGAGCGCGCGCTCGCCATTGAACGCGCCGAGATTGAGAAGTTGGCCAAAGATCGCGATGACGAGAAGGCGATTTTGGAGCGCAGCTTTTATGATCGTCTCAAAGAATTGTTGATGGGTCGTAAGATTGTCTCGGGTCCCAAAGGCTTGAAGGGCGGCGGCAAAGTCACTGACGAGCTGCTGGCCGAGTACTCGCAGGGCCAATGGAAACAATTTGTCATTGCCCACGACGGCGCCATGGAAGAAATCGAAGAGATGAAGAAGTCTATCGATTATTCGGTTGGCCTCATCGATAAGCGCTTCGAAGACCGCGTGGAGAAACTGCAACGCGGCGACGAGCTGCCTCCGGGCGTGCTGAAAATGGTCAAAGTGTTTGTGGCCGTGAAGCGCAAGCTTCAGCCGGGCGACAAAATGGCCGGACGTCACGGCAACAAGGGTGTGATCTCGAAGATCGTCCCCATTGAAGATATTCCCTATCTGGAAGACGGCACGCCTGTCGACATCGTGCTCAATCCGCTAGGCGTGCCTTCGCGCATGAACGTCGGTCAAATTTTGGAAACCCACCTGGGTTGGGCTTGCCGCGCATTGGGCTTGCAAGTCGGTCAAATGATCGATGCGCACAATGCGGGGCGTTCTGACCGCGATTTGCGTTCAACCTTAAAGAAAATCTATGGCGAAAAAGCCTACAAGGCCGAGTTCCAAGATCTCGACGACAAGACGCTCATTGAAGTGTCCGAGAACTTACGGCCGGGTATTCCTATCGCCACCCACGTGTTTGATGGCGCGCATGAAGCAGATATTGTGGAAATGCTCGATAAAGCGGGTTTGGACTCCTCAGGCCAAGTCGCGCTGCATGATGGCATGACCGGTGAAGCGTTTAGCCGCAAGGTCACGGTTGGCTACATTTATATGCTCAAGCTCCATCACTTGGTCGACGATAAGATCCACGCACGTTCGATTGGTCCTTACTCGCTGGTCACTCAACAGCCGTTGGGCGGCAAGGCGCAGTTCGGCGGTCAGCGTTTCGGAGAGATGGAAGTGTGGGCGCTCGAAGCTTATGGCGCGGCCTACACATTGCAGGAAATGTTAACGGTGAAGTCCGACGACGTTTCAGGCCGCACAAAAGTCTACGAAGCCATCGTGCGTGGCGAAGATACGTTCGAAGCTGGTATCCCCGAGTCCTTCAACGTCTTGGTGAAGGAAATGCGGTCACTGGGCTTGGATACGGAACTCAGCCACACGGGCGAAGCATAAACGTCGAGCTACGGTTAAGAATTGCGCGGTGCCCTTCGGGGTGCCGCGCTGGAACAAGCGAACTCCTTTAGGAGACAAGCGATATGAACGAACTCACGAAGATTTTCGGGCAAGTCCAAACTAACGCGGAATCGTTCAACCAAATCCGCATCTCGCTGGCCAGCCCGGAGAAAATCCGCTCGTGGTCTTACGGCGAAATCAAAAAGCCTGAAACCATTAACTACCGCACCTTTAAGCCCGAGCGTGATGGCCTGTTCTGCGCGCGTATCTTTGGACCTATCAAAGATTACGAATGCTTGTGCGGCAAATACAAGCGGATGAAATACAAAGGCATCATCTGCGAAAAATGCGGCGTTGAAGTGACGCTTTCGAAAGTGCGCCGCGAGCGCATGGGCCATATCGAATTGGCCGCGCCCGTTGCGCACATTTGGTTCATGAAATCACTGCCAAGCCGGATCGGCTTGTTGCTCGATATGACTTTGAAGGATCTTGAGCGCGTCTTGTACTTCGAAAATCACATCGTGCTCGAACCCGGCATGACGCCGTTACAGCAGTTTGAACTGCTCAATGACGACCAATACGAAAAAGCCCAGGCTGAATTTGGTGACGACAGCTTCCGCGCCGGCATCGGTGCTGAAGCCATTCGCGAAGCATTGACGGCGATTAAGCTGGAAGAACTGCGCGATGCGATGCGCGTCGACCTGAAAGAAACCGGCTCTGAAGCCAAGCGTAAAAAGCTGGTCAAACGCTTGAAGCTGGTAGAGGCGTTCATGGCGTCTGGCGCCCGTCCTGAGTGGATGATCTTGGAAGTTATTCCTGTCATTCCGCCAGAACTGCGTCCCTTGGTGCCGTTGGACGGCGGTCGTTTTGCCACCTCTGACCTCAACGATCTTTATCGTCGCGTCATCAACCGCAACAACCGTTTGAAGCGTCTGATCGAACTGCGCGCACCCGACATTATCATTCGCAATGAAAAGCGCATGTTGCAGGAGTCGGTCGACGCCCTGTTCGACAACGGCCGTCGCGGCCGTGCGATTACCGGTGCCAACAAGCGTCCGCTGAAATCACTTTCCGACATGCTGAAGGGCAAGCAAGGCCGGTTCCGCCAAAACTTGCTCGGCAAGCGCGTCGACTATTCCGGCCGCTCAGTCATTGTCGTCGGTCCGGAGTTGAAACTTCATCAATGCGGACTTCCGAAAAAGATGGCGCTCGAGTTGTTCAAGCCCTTCGTTTACTCGAAGCTTGAAATCTACGGTATGTCGACCACCATCAAAGCCGCCAAGCGCATGGTGGAAAAAGAACGCCCCGAAGTGTGGGACATTCTGGAAGAAGTCATTCGCGAACATCCCGTCCTGCTTAACCGCGCTCCGACCTTGCACCGCCTGGGCATCCAAGCGTTCGAGCCTGTGTTGATTGAAGGCAAGGCGATTCAACTCCATCCGCTGGTTTGCACCGCTTTCAACGCCGACTTCGACGGCGACCAAATGGCTGTTCACGTGCCGTTGTCGCTGGAAGCGCAGCTGGAAGCTCGTGTGCTGATGATGTCGACGAACAACATCCTCAGCCCCGCGAACGGCAAGCCGATCATTGTGCCCACGCAAGATATGATCTTGGGCATTTACTACATGACCATCGAACGCCCCGGCGAGCCGGGCGAAAACATGGTGTTTTCGAATGTGGCTGAAATTGAGCATGCGCTGCAAAGCAACGTGTTGTCGATTCAAGCCAAGATTCGCTGCCGCTACAAAACGGTCGATGAGAAGGGCAATCCCAAAACCATCGTTGTGCAAACGACACCTGGTCGCATGATCATGGCGCAGGAACTGCCATTGCACCCGATGCTGCCGTTCTCGGTGATCAACCGCGTTCTGCGCAAAAAAGAAATCACCGAAGTTATCGATACGGTCTACCGTCACTGCGGCCAGAAAGAGACCGTGATCTTCTGCGATCACATTATGGCTCTCGGCTTCAAGTACTCCACGCGCGCTGGCTTGTCGTTCGGCAAGGACGACATGGTCATTCCGAAATCCAAGATCAAGATGGTCAAGGATACCGAAGCGCAAGTGCAAGAGTTCGAGCAGCAGTATCAAGATGGTTTGATTACGCGCGGCGAAAAGTACAACAAGGTTGTCGACGCTTGGTCGCATTGCACCGAAATTGTGGCCGACGCGATGATGGCCGAGATCTCGAAGATCGAAGCTGGCAAACCCATCAACTCGGTTTACATGATGGCGCACTCTGGCGCGCGCGGCTCGGCGGCTCAGATGAAACAGCTGGCGGGTATGCGCGGGTTGATGGCCAAGCCGTCTGGCGAAATCATCGAAACGCCGATTATCTCGAACTTCAAAGAAGGTCTGTCGGTTCTCGAGTACTTCAACTCGACACACGGTGCCCGTAAAGGCTTGGCCGACACCGCGCTGAAAACCGCTAACTCGGGTTACCTAACGCGTCGACTTGTCGACGTGGCGCAAGACGCGATCATTACGGAAGACGATTGCGGCACCAACGAAGGCATTACAGCTCAAGCGTTGGTTGAGGGTGGCGACATTATTGTCTCGTTGGCTGAACGCGTGCTGGGTCGCGTGACCGGTGAAGACATTATCCATCCCGAAACCAACAAAGTGGTGCTGAAGAAAAACCATCTCATCGACGAAGCCGATGCGGAAGTGATCGATAAGCTCGGCATTTCCAAAATGAAGGTGCGTTCGGCCCTGACGTGCGAAACGGTCAACGGCATCTGCGGCCATTGCTATGGACGCGATCTGGCACGGGGAACGACCGTGAACGTCGGCGAGGCAGTTGGCGTGATTGCTGCTCAGTCGATCGGTGAGCCGGGCACGCAGTTGACGATGCGTACGTTCCACATTGGCGGTGCGGCGCAACGTGGCGCTGAACAGTCAAGTGTCGAAGCGGTTTTCGATGCCAAGGTGAAATTGCTCAGCAAGAGCATCGTGCGCAACAGTGACAAGATTCAAATTGTCATGGCGCGCAACTTTGAACTTGTGCTGGAAGATGCAAACGGCCGCGAGAAAGCCCGCCATCGCATTCCATACGGTGCGAAGTTGTTGGTCGATGACAAAGTAATGGTGACCAAGGGTCAGCGATTGGCCGAATGGGACCCATACACCTTGCCGATTACCACCGAGCAAAGTGGCTTGGCGCATTACGTTGACCTTGTTGATGGTCTTTCGATCCGCGAAACCATGGATGAGTCCACGGGTATCGCCTCGAAAGTCGTCACCGATTGGAAGCAACAACGTGGTGGTGCTGATCTGAAGCCGCGCATCGAAGTTCGTGGCGCCGACGGCAAAGTGTTGAAGCTCGAGAATGGCGCCGAGGCGCGCTATTTCCTGAGTGTCGACTCTATCTTGTCGGTCGAGAACGGACAGAAAGTTCACGCTGGTGATGTGCTGTCACGTATTCCGCGCGAAAGCTCCAAAACCCGTGACATCACCGGCGGTCTGCCGCGTGTTGCTGAGTTGTTTGAAGCTCGCAAGCCGAAAGATCATTCGGTGATCGCTGAAATCGAGGGCCGCGTTGAATTCGGCAAGGACTATAAGTCCAAGCGCCGGATCATCGTTCGCCCGGAGAACGGCGAGCCATCCGAGTATCTCATTCCGAAGGGCAAGCATTTGGCCGTTCAGGAAGGCGACTATGTCCGCCGCGGCGATTCGCTGATGGATGGAAATCCGGTGCCGCACGACATCTTGCGCGTCATGGGCGTGGAAGCTTTGGCCGATTACTTGATCAAAGAGATCCAAGACGTGTATCGCCTGCAAGGTGTGAAGATCAACGATAAGCACATCGAAGTGATCGTTCGCCAGATGCTGCAGAAAGTTGAAGTCGTCGAGCCTGGCGAATCGACATTCCTGGTGGGTGAACTCTGCGATCGCATGGAGTTCGATGCCGAAAACGCCAAGGTGAAGGCTGAAGGCGGCAAGCCGGCGCGCGCGTTGCCGGTGCTTCAAGGCATTACCAAAGCCAGCTTGCAAACTCAGTCGTTTGTATCGGCCGCCTCGTTCCAAGAGACGACTCGCGTCCTGACCGAGGCTGCGGTCACCGGCAAGAACGACCGACTCGTTGGTTTGAAAGAGAACGTCATCGTCGGGCGCCTCATTCCGGCCGGCACGGGTGCCCTTATGAATCGCCTGAAGATCATTGCCGCCACTCGCGATAAGGAGCTTCAGCCCGAGACACCGGTCGAACAGGTGGCTCTGCCTGCTGCCGAGTAGGGGTTGAGAAATTATATTTCGTAAAAGGGGGCCTTTGGCCCCCTTTTATTTTGCAATACTGCGAGATTCAGAGATCGAAGCCCCTGAAAAACTGTCAAAAAATGCCATTAACCGCGCTTGACGCCCCAATACCCCCTCACTATAACACCGGCACTCGAAGGCGTCCGGTGGTAGAGCCGACTTTGCGCTCTAGACGAGGAACGTAGTCGATTAGCTGAGAAAAAATTAGGTCTTCGTGACCTGTTGTTACCGGGAATGGGCCCGGCGTTGTGGCCCGTGTATTCCGGTTTTTTCGCGTCGGGTGTTTACGCGCCGGTTGGCTTGCGCGCGTGACCAGATGTGAAGCTTAGCGCTTGAGATGCTGCCGACAGAACGAACAAAAGGGTTAGACGTCGATGCCGACAATCAACCAGTTGGTCCGCAAGGGCCGCCAAAGTCCGGTTAACCGTAATAAGGTTCCCGCCTTGCAAAGCTCGCCGCAAAAACGTGGCGTTTGCACGCGCGTCTATACAACGACCCCCAAGAAGCCGAACTCAGCGCTGCGCAAAGTCGCGCGCGTTCGCCTGACCAACCATTTCGAAGTCACCAGCTACATTCCCGGCGAAGGTCACAACCTTCAAGAACACTCTGTTGTCATGATCCGTGGCGGCCGCGTGAAAGATTTGCCGGGCGTTCGCTATCACATCATCCGCGGTACGCTTGATACACAAGGTGTCACTGCCCGCCGCCAGCGCCGTTCGAAATACGGCGCGAAGCGTCCGAAATAAGACGCGAGAAGGGAGCAAGTCGCCACCATGTCACGCCGCCGCCAAGCAGATAAACGTCCGCAATTGCCCGACGCCAAGTACGGTGACTTTGTCATCGCGAAGTTCATCAGCACCGTCATGATGCACGGTAAGAAGGGTGTCGCCGAAACTATTGTTTACGGCGCGCTCGATAAGCTGAGCAAAAAAGCAGGCGGCGATGCTCTGAAAACGTTCCACGACGCAATTGAGAATATTAAGCCGACTGTTGAAGTGCGTTCGCGCCGCGTTGGTGGTGCAACTTATCAGGTGCCCGTTGAAGTGCGCACCGAGCGCCGCCAAGCCCTGGCTTTCCGTTGGTTGGTTCAATATGCGCGCGAGCGTAACGAATCGACAATGATTGATCGTTTGTCTGCCGAGCTGATGGACGCCTCTGCCAACCGCGGCGGCGCTGTCAAAAAGCGCGAAGACACACACCGCATGGCTGAAGCTAATCGCGCCTTCTCGCACTATCGCTGGTAACGAATTCCGGACCATTTAGAGTTTACAATGAGCGAAAAGACTCCTCTCGAGCGTTACCGCAACATCGGCATCATGGCCCACATTGATGCCGGGAAAACCACGACTACGGAACGCGTGCTTTATTATACCGGTCGTTCGCACAAGATCGGCGAAGTTCACGATGGCGCAGCCACCATGGACTGGATGGAGCAAGAGCAAGAGCGCGGAATTACCATTACGTCGGCCGCTACGACCTGCTTCTGGAAAGACCATCGCATCAACATCATCGATACTCCTGGCCACGTCGACTTCACGATTGAAGTTGAACGCAGCCTTCGTGTTCTTGATGGTGCTTGCACAGTGTTTGACGGCGTTGCTGGCGTTGAGCCGCAATCTGAAACGGTGTGGCGTCAGGCCGACAAATACAACGTTCCCCGCATGTGTTTCGTCAACAAGATGGACCGCATGGGCGCGAACTTCTACCGTTGCGTCGACATGATTGTTGACCGCCTTGGCGCTCGCCCGATGGTGCTGACACTGCCCATCGGTGTTGAAGCCGAATTCACGGGCGTTGTTGACCTCGTGAAGATGAAAGCCCTGATCTGGAAGGGCGAAGATTTGGGCGCGAAATTCGACGAAGTCGAAATTCCGGCCGACCTTCTTGAAAAGGCAAAGCAATACCGCACGACAATGGTTGATATGGCCGTTGAGCTGGATGATGCGGCCATGGAAGCTTACCTCGATGGCAAAGAGCCATCTGAAGAAGTGCTCCACGCTTGTATTCGCAAAGGCACGATTAGCCAAAAATTCGTTCCCGTCATTTGCGGCTCGGCATTCAAAAACAAAGCTGTTCAAGTTTTGCTCGATTGCGTTGTTCGCTATCTCCCATCTCCGCTCGACCTGCCGCCCGTTAAAGGGCTGTTGCTCGACGACGTGACCGAAGCAAGCCGCAAAGCCGACCCGTCCGAGCCCTTCGCTGGTTTGGCCTTCAAGATTATGACCGACCCGTATGTCGGCAGCTTGACGTTCGTGCGCATTTACTCCGGCAAGCTCGAAAGTGGCACGGGCGTGCTGAATTCGATCAAAGACAAAAAAGAGCGTATTGGCCGTATGTTGTTGATGCATGCCAATAACCGCGAAGAAATCAAATCGGCCACCTGCGGCGACATCGTTGCCCTCGTTGGCATGAAAGACACCACCACTGGCGATACGCTGTGTGATGTGGATAAGCCGATCATCCTCGAGCGTATGATTTTCCCCGAGCCCGTGATCGAAGTCGCTGTCGAGCCAAATTCCAAAGCCGACGTCGAGAAAATGGGCATCGCGCTGTCGCGCTTGGCGGCAGAAGATCCTTCGTTCCGCGTTACTTCCGATCAAGAAAGCGGTCAAACGATCATCAAGGGAATGGGCGAACTGCACCTTGAAATCATCGTCGATCGCATGAAGCGCGAATTTAAGGTTGAAGCCAACGTTGGCGCGCCGCAAGTGGCCTATCGCGAAACCATCAGCCGCGTTTACGACGTTGACTACACTCATAAAAAGCAATCAGGCGGCTCGGGCCAGTATGCCCGTGTTAAAATCCGCTTTGAGCCGCTGCCACCTGGCTCGGGCTATGTGTTCGAGAATGAGGTCATCGGCGGCTCGGTGCCCCGTGAATACATTCCTGGCGTTCAGAAGGGCTTAGCGGCCTCGATTGGTAACGGTGTCATCGCCGGCTTCCCAGTCACTGATTTCAAGGCAACCTTGCACGACGGCGCCTATCACGACGTTGACTCTTCGGCGCTGGCATTCGAAATCGCAGCGCGCGCAGCTTTTCGCGAAGGCATTCCGCATGCGTCCCCGAAATTGCTCGAGCCGATCATGAAGGTCGAAGTTGTCACCCCGGAAGACTACATGGGCGACATCATCGGCGATTTGAACAGCCGTCGCGGCCAAGTTGGTGGAATGGACAGCCGCGGTAACGCGCGCGTCATCAGCGCCATGGTGCCGTTGGCCAATATGTTTGGTTACGTCAACACGCTGCGGTCCATGAGCCAGGGCCGTTCCCAGTTCACAATGGAATTCCACCATTATGAACAGGTGCCAAACAACGTATCTGATGAGATCAAAGCCAAGATGGCGGGCTAAGCCGTCAAACTACTGTCGCATTAACACTGTTCTAGTCTGGAGAGAGCCATGGGTAAGGAAAAGTTTAACCGTAATTTGCCGCACTGCAACGTCGGCACGATTGGTCACGTTGACCACGGCAAGACATCGCTGACGGCAGCGATCACGAAGGTTTTGGCCGAGACGGGTGGTGCGACGTTCACAGCGTACGACCAAATCGATAAGGCGCCAGAAGAAAAGGCACGCGGGATCACAATCTCAACGGCGCACGTTGAGTACACCACCAAAAACCGCCACTACGCGCACGTGGATTGCCCCGGTCACGCCGACTACGTGAAAAACATGATCACCGGCGCCGCCCAAATGGATGGCGCGATCTTGGTGGTCTCGGCTGCTGACGGCCCGATGCCCCAAACCCGCGAACACATCTTGTTGGCCCGCCAGGTTGGCGTTCCCTCGATTGTCGTGTTCCTCAATAAGGTTGACCAAGTTGACGACCCGGAACTGCTGGAACTCGTCGAGATGGAAATTCGCGAACTTCTGACGAAGTACGAATTCCCCGGCGACACCATTCCGATCATTAAGGGTTCGGCTTTGGCCGCCCTTGAAGGCAAGACTCCTGAGATTGGTCATGATGCGATCTTGAAGCTGATGCAGGCGGTGGACGAGTACATTCCCCAGCCCGCACGCGCTAAAGACAAGCCGTTCTTGATGCCGATCGAAGACGTGTTCTCGATTTCGGGCCGTGGAACAGTTGTCACGGGTCGTGTCGAACGCGGCATCGTGAAGGTTGGCGAAGAAATCGAAATCGTCGGTTTGAAGCCGACGGTTAAGACGGTCGTGACCGGCGTTGAAATGTTCCGCAAGTTGCTCGATCAGGGCGAAGCGGGCGACAACATCGGCGCGCTGTTGCGCGGCACGAAGCGTGAAGACGTCGAGCGCGGCCAAGTTTTGGCTGCTCCCGGCTCGATTACGCCGCACACCAAGTTCAAGTGCTCATGCTACATCCTGAGCAAGGACGAAGGTGGCCGCCATACGCCGTTCTTCTCGAACTATCGTCCGCAGTTTTACTTCCGCACCACCGACGTCACCGGCACGATTGAGTTGCCGGCTGGCACCGAGATGGTGATGCCTGGTGATAACATCACCATGCAGGTCAACCTGATTGCCCCGATTGGTATGGACGAAGGCTTGCGTTTCGCCATCCGCGAAGGCGGCCGCACCGTCGGTTCGGGCGTCGTCGCTAGCATTATTGAGTAAGACTAAGACCGGCATCCCTGCGTAGCCCGCAGGGATGCCGATCAACTTCGAATATCTGAGTTTGGACATACCCGGCTGGAATTAACGTCATGATCGATAGTCAAAACATCCGCATTCGCCTGAAGGCGTTCGACCATCGCGTGCTCGATCAATCCACTAAGGAGATCGTGAGCACGGCGAAGCGTACGGGCGCACAAGTGCGCGGACCAATTCCGCTGCCAACACGGATCGAGAAGTTCACGGTTAACCGTTCGCCGCACGTCGACAAAAAGTCGCGCGAACAATTTGAAATTCGGACGCATCGCCGTTTGCTCGACATCGTCGACCCGACGCCGCAAACCGTTGATGCGTTGATGAAACTCGACCTCGCCGCCGGCGTAGACGTCGAGATTAAGCTGTAAGGTGATTCACATGCGCACGGGTCTCGTCGCAAAGAAGGTGGGTATGACCCGCCTGTTTAATCAAGAAGGCAACGAAGTGCCGGTGACCGTTCTGGATGTGAACGGTGTGCAGGTTGTTGCTCAACGCACACAGGAGAAGGACGGTTACACCGCTCTTCAACTGGGCATTGGAGCACGCAAGCCATCGCGCGTCAGCAAGCCTTTGCGTGGCCAATATGCCAAGTCGAAGGTTGAGCCGAAGCAAAAGCTCGTTGAGTTTCGCGTTGACGCCAAGAACATGGTCGATGTCGGTGCCGAATTGGCCGCCTCACACTTCGTGCCAGGTCAATTCGTCGATGTTGCCGGTACCACAATCGGTAAGGGTTTTGCTGGCGCCATGAAGCGTTGGAACTTCCGTGGTTTGGAAGCCAGCCACGGCGTTTCGGTCTCTCACCGTTCGCATGGTTCAACCGGCCAACGCCAAGACCCCGGCAAAGTGTTCAAAGGCAAGAAGATGGCCGGTCACTTGGGTGTCGAGCGCGTGACTGTGCAAAATTTGAAAGTCGTCTCGGTTGATGACGACAAAGGCTTTGTGTTCCTGCAGGGCGCTATTCCTGGTTTCGAAGGCGGCTACGTGATGGTGTTCGATGCCGTGAAGAAGAAGCTGCCCGAGAAGCTGCCACTGCCAGCGGGCCTGAAGGCCAAAGCTGCGGCAGCCGATGCCGAGAAGAAGGGCTAGCGTCATGAAATGCGATGTCATTACGCTCGATAAAAAGAGCGCCGGTTCGATTGATCTGCCCGACGATTTGTTCGGCGTGGAAGTCCGGAAGGATATTTTGCACCGTGTTGTGAATTGGCAGTTGGCCAAGCGCCGTGCGGGTACGCACAAGACCAAAACCCAAAGCGAGATCAGCGGCACCACGAAAAAGCCGTTCGCTCAGAAGGGCGGCGGTCGTGCCCGTCAAGGTTCGATGCGCTCGCCGCAGTTCCGTGGTGGTGCAACCATTTTTGGGCCAGTGGTTCGTAGCCACGGATTTTCGTTACCCAAAGCCATTCGCCGCCTGGGTTTGATGTCGGCTCTGTCGTCAAAAGCTAAAGACGGCAAGCTGATTGTGCTCGACGAAGCCAAGTTGGCCAAATCGAAGACCAAAGACCTGGTTGGCAGCTTCAAGAAGCTCGGCTGGACGTCGGTGTTGATCATCGATGGCCCGCAAATTGATGACGCGTTTGCCAAAGCGGCCCGCAACATCAAAGGCATTGATATTCTGCCCAGCCAAGGGGCCAACGTTTACGACATTCTGCGCCGCGACACCTTGGTGCTGACCAAGGCTGCCGTAGCGAAGTTACAGGAACGCCTGTCATGAGAAAAAGAACCAAGAAAGCAGTGACGCCGAAAGACGGCCCGATTGATCCGGCGCTGTATGACGTGCTCAGCGCGCCGATGATCACTGAAAAGGCGACCATGGCATCGCAGTATAACCAAGTGATGTTCCGTGTGCCGTTGACGGCTACCAAGCCGATCATCAAGCGTGCGGTTGAAGCGTTGTTCAAAGTCGACGTCACAGCCGTAAATACCTTGATCACCAAGGGAAAGACCAAACGCTTCCGTGGCCTGCCAGGCCGCCGCAGCGATGTGAAAAAAGCGATCGTGACACTGGCCGAAGGTCAGTCAATCGACGTGACGACGGGACTCTAAGCCATGGCATTAAGATCTTATAAGCCAGTCACGCCTTCTCTGCGCGGAACGGTTCTGGTTGATAAAAGCGAACTCTACAAAGGCAAGTCGGTTAAGTCGCTGACGGAAGGTCAAAACTCGACCGGCGGTCGTAACAACTCAGGCCGCATCACGTCGCGCTTTCGCGGCGGTGGTCATAAGCACAAGTATCGCATCATCGATTTTAAGCGCACCAAGCGCGATGTGGCTGCTGTTGTCGAACGCGTCGAATACGATCCGAACCGCACGGCGTTCATTGCTTTGATCAAGTACGAAGACGGCGTGCAATCTTACATTTTGGCACCGCAACGTTTGAAAGCGGGCGACAAGGTTGTGGCCTCTGAACAAGCCGACATTAAGCCTGGCAATGCCATGCCGCTGAAGAACATGCCGGTTGGCACCATTGTCCATAACATCGAAGTGAAGTTAGGCCGTGGCGGTCAAATCTCACGCTCGGCGGGCTGCTATGCCCAGTTGATCGGTAAAGACTCTGGCTATGCTCAGCTGCGCTTGTCGTCGGGCGAAGTGCGCATCGTTCGCGCTGAATGCACAGCAACGGTTGGCGCGGTGTCAAACCCCGACAACCAAAACATTAGCATTGGTAAAGCCGGCCGCATGCGCTGGCTCGGTTTCAAGCCGCATAACCGCGGCGTGTCGATGAACCCGGTCGATCACCCGTTGGGTGGCGGCGAAGGTAAGTCTTCAGGCGGCCGTCATCCGGTCACGCCGTGGGGCAAGCCGACTAAGGGCAAGCGCACACGTAATAACAAACGCACGCAACGGCTGATTATGCGCAGCCGTCACGTTGCGAAAAAAGCTTAAGGCGGAGGACTCTAATGGCTCGTTCAGTCTGGAAAGGCCCGTTCGTCGACGGTTATCTGCTGAAGAAAGCAGAAGCCGTGCGCGGCAAGGGTCGCAACGAAGTGATCAAAATTTGGTCACGCCGTTCGACTATTCTGCCCCAGTTCGTGGGTCTGACGTTTGGCGTGCACAATGGCCACAAACACATGCCCGTGATTGTGACCGAGAATATGATCGGCCATAAGTTTGGTGAATTTGCGCCAACTCGCTCGTTCCACGGCCACACGGCTGCCACGGCTGGCGACAAGAAGGCGTCGCCGGCTCCTGCGGCGAAGAAGGCCTAAGTCATGAGCAAAAAAGCAGCTCCTCGTCGTGTCGGTGATACTGAAGCGCGTGCCTTCGGTCGTTCGATCCGCATCAGCCCGCGCAAACTGAATTTGGTTGCCGAAAGCATTCGCGGCAAGTCGGCGGACAAAGCCTTGGCCGAGTTGGAATTCTCGCCGCGCCGCATTTCGCGCGTGGTCAAGACCGTGCTGGAATCGGCCATCGCCAATGCTGAAAACAATCATCAGCTTGATGTTGACCAATTGTTTGTCTCGGAAGCTTTCGTTGGCAAATCGTTGATTATGAAGCGCTTTAGCCCACGTGCGCGTGGCCGCGTTGGTAAGATCGTGAAGCCATTTAGCAATCTGACCATCGTTGTGCGCGAAAAGAGCGAGACTGAATCTAAGGAGCGTGCCTAATGGGTCAGAAAGTCAACCCGATCGGTCTTCGCCTGGGCATTAACCGGACCTGGGATTCTCGCTGGTACGCAGGGCGTAACGATTACGCCAGAATGCTCCACGAAGATTTGAAGATCCGCGATTACCTGCGTGAGCGTTTGGCGCAAGCCGGCGTGGCGCGCATCGTGATCGAGCGCCCTGCTAAAAAGGCGCGCGTGACCATTCACACGGCTCGTCCCGGTGTTGTTATCGGCAAAAAGGGCGCAGACATCGAAGTGATCCGCAAGGATCTGCAGAAGATGACGGGCAATGAAGTCAGCCTGAACATCATCGAGATCCGCAAGCCTGAAATCGATGCCCAACTGGTTGCTGAAAACATTGCTCAGCAGCTCGAGCGCCGCGTGGCGTTCCGTCGCGCCATGAAGCGCGCCGTGCAGGCGGCCATGCGCCTTGGCGCAGAAGGCATTCGTATCAATTGCTCGGGCCGTTTGGGTGGCGCTGAAATCGCGCGCATCGAATGGTATCGCGAAGGCCGCGTGCCCTTGCACACGCTTCGCGCCGACATCGATTATGGCGAAGGCACCGCATTTACGACATACGGCACATGCGGCGTCAAAGTTTGGGTGTTTAAGGGCGAGGTCATGGAACATGACCCAATGGCTCAAGATAAGCGCCTGGCCGAAAACTCATCGCCAGCCAGAACCTAAGGAACACGTAACCCGGGGCGATCCTCGCACCGAGATTATGAGCAACGATCATGCAGTCACCGAAACGAACCAAATACCGTAAGGCCTTTAAAGGCCGCATCAAGGGCAAGGCCAAAGGCGGCTTTTCGCTCAACTTCGGAACCTTTGGCCTGAAAGCCTTAGAACCCGATCGTATGACGGCTCGCCAAATCGAAGCGGCGCGTCGTGCTTTGACGCGTGCTCTCAAGCGTCAGGGCCGCGTTTGGATCCGTGTATTCCCCGATGTGCCGGTGTCAACGAAGCCTGCTGAAGTACGCATGGGCTCGGGCAAAGGAACGCCAGAGTACTGGGTGTGCCGTGTAAAGCCGGGCCGTATTCTGTTTGAGGTAGACGGCGTACCGGAAGCGATCGCACGCGAAGGATTTACGCTGGCGGCTGCAAAGCTGCCAATCAAAACTAAAATTGTCGCCCGTATCGGCGGCTAAGACGAATTAATTTAGGACGACGACGATGGCCA
This sequence comes from Rhodospirillaceae bacterium, assembly GCA_947476925.1. GTDB lineage: Bacteria > Pseudomonadota > Alphaproteobacteria > Rhodospirillales > Rhodospirillaceae. Next base: position 26,009 of record CANJSF010000009.1, read on the forward strand.
AAGCAGCGGATATGAGAGCCAAAACTGACGATGAGCTCGCCACACGTATGGGCGAGTTGAAGAAGGCGCAATTCAACATGCGTTTTCAGAAGGCGTCGGGCCAGCTTACGAACACCGCGCAGGTCAGCGAAACGCGCAAAGAGATAGCGCAAGTTCAGACCGTGATCGGCGAGCGCCGCCGATCTGCGTCTAAATAGTGCGCGAGTGAAAGGGTAAAGCGATGCCGAAACGTATTCTTCAGGGTGTTGTGGTCAGCGACAAGCAGGACAAGACAGTTGTCGTGAGTGTCGAGCGCCGCATCATGCACCCGATCTATAAAAAATTCATTCGTCGCAGCAAAAAATATGCGGCTCACGACCCAGCGAATACCGGGAAAGTCGGTGATGTGGTGCGTATCCGCGAGTGCCGCCCGATCTCGAAGTCGAAGCGGTGGGAACTGGTTGAGGAGCAGGCGAAATAGCGCCCTAACTTTGGCGTGACGTCCCTCAACGAAGGATCGAAACAATGATTCAGCAGCAAACAAATCTCGATGTAGCCGATAACTCGGGTGCCAAGCGCGTCATGTGCATCAAGGTGCTCGGTGGCTCGAAGCGCAAATACGCCAGTGTCGGCGATGTGATTGTCGTCTCAGTGAAAGACGCTATTCCACGCGGTCGCGTGAAAAAGGGCGACGTGCATCGTGCCGTCATCGTTCGCACGGCCTTCCCGTTGCGCCGAGCAGATGGCACGACCATTCGCTTCGACCGCAATGCCGCCGTTCTGATCAGCAAGCAAGACGAGCCCATTGGAACGCGTATCTTTGGACCCGTTACTCGTGAGTTGCGCGGAAAGAACTTCATGAAAATTATTTCTTTGGCCCCAGAGGTGTTGTGATGGCCAAGCTAAAAATCAAAAAGGGCGACAAGGTCGTTGTATTGACCGGTCGCGACAAAGGTAAAACTGGCGAAGTGCTCAAGGCATTCCCGCGCGACAATAAGGTGATCGTGCAGGGTGTGAATATGATCAAGCGCCACACCAAACCATCGACCGCACAGCAAGGCGGAATTATTCAGCGCGAGGCGAAGATTCACGTCTCCAACATCGCGCACGTCGACCCGAAAGATAGCAAGCCGACCCGTATTGGCTTCAAAACTCTCGAAGACGGCACCAAGGTCCGCTTTGCACGGCGGTCCGGCGAAGTCATCGATTAGAGCAAGGACGAACGACAATGTCGCGTTTGCGTGAACACTACGAAAAGACAGTTAAAGCCAACTTGGTCACCAAGTTTGGTTATAAAAATGTCATGGCTGTGCCGAAGTTGACGAAGATCGTCATCAACATGGGCGTTGGCGAAGCGTCGCAAGATCGTAAAAAGATCGAAGGCGCCGTTGATAACTTGACGTCGATTGCCGGCCAGAAGCCGATTATCACGCGCGCTCGCAAGGCTATCGCGAACTTTAAGCTGCGTGAAGGTCAACCTGTTGGCTGTACTGTCACGTTGCGCAAATCCCGCATGTACGAATTCCTCGACCGTTTGGTTAACGTTGCGCTGCCTCGCGTGCGCGACTTCCGTGGTTTGCCCCCGAAGGCGTTTGATGGCTCGGGCAACTATAATATCGGTCTCAAAGAACAAATCGTGTTTCCCGAAATCAACTACGACAAAGTCGACAAAGTTCGGGGCATGAACATCACCATCTGCACGACAGCCAAGACCGACGAAGAAGCTTTTGCGCTTCTCGAAGGCTTTGATCTGCCGTTCCAGAAGAATTGAGAGCGGAGCTAAAGCCTATGGCGAAAACAAGCACAGTCGAGCGCAACAAGAAGCGCATCCGGATGACCAAACAGTTCTCGGCGCGTCGCGCGAAACTGAAGGCCGTTATCATGGACCGCGACACTTCAGACGAAGCGCGCTTTGAGGCGGTGACGAAGTTGGCCGAATTGCCACGCAATAGCGCAGCGATCCGCCGTCAAAACCGTTGTGAACTGACAGGGCGCCCCCGCGCCGTATACCGTAAATTCAAGATGGCTCGTAACAAGCTGCGGGAATTGGCCAACAAAGGCCAAATCCCCGGCATGGTTAAGTCGAGCTGGTAGGGAGGACCGACAGTGGCTCTATCCGATCCGATCGGCGATTTGTTGACCCGTATCCGCAATGGTCAGCAAGCCGGAAAATCAAGCATCCTCGCTCCTGCTTCGAAGCAGCGTGAAAACGTACTGCGCGTGCTCGAGCGCGAGGGGTACATCCGTGGCTTCGAGCGCACCAATCAGCGTGAAGGTGTGGACGAGTTGAAAATCGAACTGAAGTATAGCGAGGGCGAGCCCGTGATCAGCCAGATCATGCGGGTCTCGACACCTGGCCGCCGCGTCTATTCGAAAATCAAAGACCTGCCGAAAGTCTACAACGGCCTTGGGATTTCGATTTTGTCGACTCCCCGCGGGATCATGTCTGATAGCGAAGCTCGTCAAGCCAATGTCGGCGGCGAAATCATCTGCCAGGTATTCTAACGAAGGGTACGCCCGGAGCCGGTTCGCCGGCTCGCGAGTGAGGAAAAAAATATGTCGCGCGTAGGAAAAAACCCCGTCTCTATCCCCACCGGCGTCACCGTGACGTTGAGTGGCGCCGTCTTGGCGATCAAAGGAAAGCTGGGCGAGCTGAAATTGAACATCACCAGTGACGTTCTGACCGAAGTGAAGGACGGCAAAGTCTGGGTAAAAAACGTCAATGACAGCAAGCGTTCGCGCATGCAGTGGGGCACCACCCGCGCGCTTGTGAACAATATGGTTGTGGGTGTTAGCCAAGGTTACAAAAAAGTCCTCGACATCAATGGCGTTGGCTTGAAGGCGCAAGCTCAGGGCAAGAAACTTAACCTCAACATGGGTTTCTCTCACGACGTGGTTTACATGGTGCCGGAAGGTATCGAAATCAAAACCCCAACGGCCACGCAAATTGAAATTTCTGGGGCTGATCGCCAACGTGTCGGCCAGGTCGCGGCTGAAATCCGCGCCCACAAGCGGCCCGAGCCCTATAAAGGCAAAGGCATTAAATATAGCGACGAGACCATCCTGCGTAAGGAAGGCAAGAAGAAGTAATAGAGCCGATTGGCTCAAGGACACATACAATGACCGGCAATACATCGACTTTCGCACGCCGCCAGGCGCGCAACCGTTTCAAACTCAAGGCCAGCGCTCAGGGTCAGGCACGCTTGTGCGTGTTCCGCTCGGGTCGGCATATCTATGCTCAAATTATCCAAGACACCGATGGCAAAACCATCGCGGCCGCATCCTCGGTTGAAAGCGATGTTTTGGCTCAGGTGAAAAAGGGTACTGGCAAAGATGCTGCCACGGCTGTTGGCAAAATTTTGGCTGATCGTGCGACCAAAGCTGGCGTGAAAAAAGTTGTGTTTGATCGCGGCGGCTACATCTACCACGGGCGCATTAAAGCCTTGGCCGATGCGGCACGCGAAGCTGGGCTGACATTCTAATCGAGATCGAGAGACGAAGAAGGATTACTGAAGATGGCACGTGCACCCCAAGGCGCGGAAAAATCTGAACGCGGCGGGCGCGGCGAGCGCGGCGAACGTGGCGGTCGTGATCGTGATCGCGGCGGAGATCGTGGCGGTCGTGATCGCGAGAAGGGCGAAGACGATCTTATTGATAAGCTCGTCCACATCAATCGCGTTGCGAAAGTGGTGAAGGGCGGCCGTCGTTTTGCGTTTGCCGCACTGGTTGTCGTGGGTGATGGCAAAGGCCGCGTTGGTTATGGTTCGGGCAAAGCACGCGAAGTGCCTGAGGCAATCCGCAAAGCTACGGAACAAGCGAAGCGCAACATGGTTCGCATCCCGCTGCGCGAAGGCCGCACATTGCACCACGATCTGCGTGGCCGCTTTGGCGCAGGCAAAGTGATTTTGCGTGCGGCTCCTGCCGGAACCGGGATCATTGCCGGTGGCCCGATGCGCGCTGTGTTCGAAACCATGGGCGTGCAAGACATCGTTGCCAAAAGCGTGGGCAGCAATAACCCCCACAACATGGTGAAGGCGACATTCGCCGCACTGCAAATTATGACGTCACCGCGCATCGTTGCCGCCAAACGCGGCAAGAAAGTGGCAGACATCATTGGCCGGCGTGAAGACGCCGCCAAGGACGCAAAGGAAGCCTAAGTCATGGCGACAAAGAAGAACGATAAAACCGTGACCGTGCGCCAAATTCATAGCGGTGCAGGACGTTACAAAAATCAGCGCGATACCTTGGTGGGCTTGGGCCTGAACAAGATCGGCGCCGTCAGCACGCTGGAAGATACCCCGGCTGTGCGCGGCATGATTAATCGCGTGCACCATCTGGTTGAAGTGGTTCAGGACGCCTAAGTAGCGTTCAAGCAGGACAGCGATCACGGCCGACACATCATCGGTCGTTCTAAATAGGGATGTGACGGCGATGAAGTTGAATCAATTGAGAAACCGCCCGGGTGCCACGCGCGCTCCAAAGCTTTTGGGTCGTGGTATTGGCTCGGGCCTGGGCAAAACATCTGGTCGCGGCGTGAAGGGTCAGAAGGCCCGCACCGGCGTGTCGATCAATGGCTTTGAAGGCGGTCAAATGCCGATGTATCGCCGCATCCCGAAGCGCGGCTTCACCTCGCTTGCTCGCAAAGATTATGCCGTCGTCAACGTCGGTCGTATTCAGGCGGCACTCGATGCAGGCGAACTGAAGGGCGATAAGATCAATATTGAAACCCTGATTAACGCCGGCCTGGTGCGTCGTGAGCTCGATGGCGTGCGTTTGCTAGGCACGGGCGAATTGAAAGCCAAGCTGTCGATTGAAGTCGACGGTGCTTCCAAGACGGCTGTTGCCGCTGTTGAAAAAGCGGGCGGCAGCGTGACGATTATTCCGGCGCAGCAGCATCAGCCGGGTCCGAAGGAGCGCAAGAAGAAAGCCGCGAAATAATCGCCGCTTTCGATCAGCGCCCCTGAACTGAAAAGAGCACCATCGATGGCTTCAGCCGCCGATAACATCGCATCCAATATCAACTTCGGAGTCTTCTCAAAGGCCGAAGAGTTGAAGCGCCGCATATGGTTCGTGCTTGGCGCGCTGATTGTTTATCGGGCCGGCACGTTTATCACTTTGCCAGGCATCGACCCGTTGGTCATGGCTGATATCATTAAAACCCAAAGCCGCGGCGTTTTGGGTTTGTTTGACGTTTTCGCAGGCGGCGCGTTATCGCGCATGAGCATCTTTGCGCTCAATATTATGCCCTACATTTCTGCGTCCATCATCATCCAGCTGATGTCTTCGGTTAGTCCGCAGATGGAGCAGATGAAGAAAGAGGGTGTGAACGGTCGCATTCGCTTGAACCAGTACACGCGCTATCTGACTGTCACGATCACGGCGTTGCAAGCGTTCGGGATTGCTTCAGGCCTTGAAGGTGCAACAGGGGCCAATGGCGCACCTGCGGTGCTCAATCCTGGTTTGTTCTTTAAGTTCACGACAGTTGTTACGCTGGTCGGCGGAACGATGTTCCTGATGTGGCTCGGCGAGCAAATGAACGAGCGCGGCATCGGCCAAGGTATCTCGATGCTGATTTTTGCTGGTATTGTGGCGGGCCTTCCCGGCGCACTGGCCAGCACCCTGGAATTGGGCCGCACGGGCGCGATTTCCTGGTTTGTCATTCTATTGTTGATGGTCGGCGCCGTGGCCACCATCGGCTTCATTATTTTCATCGAACTGGGGCAGCGACGAATCCTCGTGCAGTACCCCAAGCGACAAGTGGGCGCCCGTGTCATGGGCGGCGAAAGCTCGCACTTGCCGCTGAAAGTGAACACTGCTGGTGTTATTCCGCCAATTTTTGCCAGCTCTTTGCTCCTTTTGCCGCTCACGGTTGCTGGTTTTCAGGGTGCTGCTGGGGGTGATGGCGGCGGAATTCTCAATACTATGGGCGCACTTCTGGGCCGTGGTCAGCCGCTGTACATGGTCTTGTACTCAGCCATGATCATCTTCTTCGCGTTTTTCTACACCGCCGTTGTGTTTAATCCGTCGGAAACAGCCGAGAATTTGCGCAAGTACGGCGGCTTTGTGCCCGGCATTCGTCCCGGCAAGAACACTGCTGAATATTTAGATTACGTGCTCACACGCTTGACGGTTGTCGGCGGAGCTTACCTGATTATCGTTTGCTTGATCCCCGAGTTCCTCATCTCGCGGCTGAGTGTTCCGTTCTATTTTGGCGGCACGAGCTTGATGATTGTCGTCAACGTGACGATCAATACGATGCAGCAAGTGCAATCTCATCTTTTGGCTCACCAATACGAAGGCCTGCTGAAAAAGGCCCGGTTGCGGGGCAAGAAGTAATGGCGGGCAAGCGCCTCATCATGATGGGTCCTCCTGGCGGCGGTAAGGGAACCCAGGCGAAGCGCATCCAAGAGCGCTACAAGGTAGTGCAGCTGTCAACGGGTGACATGCTGCGTGCCGCGATAGCAGCGGGTAGCCCGGTGGGGCTGCAGGCCAAAAGCGTAATGGATGCGGGCAAACTGGTCTCGGACGATTTGCTGATCGAGATGATTGATAAGCGGCTTGATGAGGCTGATTGCGGCAACGGTTTTATTTTGGACGGATTCCCTCGCACAATTCCGCAAGCCGAAGGTCTAGAGCGGTTGATGGCTAAAAAGGGCCTGAAGCTTGATGCGGCCATTGAAGTTCGGGTGCCGGACGAAAAATTGCTAGAGCGCCTAACTGGGCGCTACACCTGCGCTAAGTGCGGCGAAGGTTACCATGATAAATTTAAGCTGCCGAAGGCGGCGGGCGTTTGCGATGTATGCGGCGGGAAGGACTTCTCGCGCCGGGCAGACGATAAGGCCGAAACGGTCAAAACCCGCCTGAAGGCTTATCACGAACAGACAGCACCCCTGCTGCCCTTTTACGAGCGCAAGGGGGTGCTGAAAGTGGTCGACGGGGACCGGGACATGAGCCTGGTAGCCGCTGATTTAGAACGTGTTTTAGGGTTGTGAGCGTCGATTGACTCGAGGAGCTAAGTGCCTATAATAGCGCGCTTTTTCGAGTTCGCTTCGGCGCTCACCAGACATTTGAACGATTAAACAAGGAGTACGGGCTTTGGCACGTATCGCTGGCGTCAACTTACCGACAAACAAGCGTGTGGTGATCGCGCTTCGTTACATTTATGGCATCGGACCAACCAATGCGCGCGAAATTTGCGTGAAGGTCGGTATCGACGATACGCGTCGGGTGAACCAACTGACCGAAGATGAAATCATTCGTATCCGCGACATGATCGATAAAGACTTCACGGTTGAAGGTGACCTGCGTCGCGAAGTGGCCATGAACATCAAACGTTTGATGGACTTGGGTTCATATCGTGGCCTGCGCCATCGCAAAGGTTTGCCTGTGCGCGGTCAGCGCACGCACACCAATGCGCGTACTCGCAAGGGTCCGGCCAAGCCGATCGCTGGTAAAAAGAAGGTCACGAAGTAATCCGACTTCCGACCGTACACAACGCAAGACGACAGACTGGAACGACATATGGCAAAACCCGCAACCGCTGCATCTGACGCAGGCGCAGCAGCTCCGGCCGCAGGCGCACCTCGCGCACGCAAAAAAGAGCGCAAAAACATTAGCGCGGGCATCGCGCACGTCAACGCGACGTTCAACAACACCATGATTACGATTGCTGACATGCAGGGCAACACCATTGCCTGGTCATCGGCTGGCACCATGGGCTTCAAAGGTTCGCGCAAGTCGACGCCGTACGCCGCACAGGTGGCCGCCGAAAGTGCCGGCAAAAAAGCCATCGAGCACGGCATGAAGACCGTCTCGGTCCTCGTGAAAGGCCCAGGCACCGGTCGTGAGTCTGCGTTGCGCGCGTTGCAGGCCGTCGGCTTCACGGTCACGTCGATCCAAGACGTTTCGCCAGTGCCGCATAACGGATGCCGTCCGCGTAAGCGTCGGCGCGTCTGATTTTTCTTTAGTACACCGCGCCCCGAACGACGCGGTCGTGTTGCCTCTTCGATGGGAAGAGGATGTCGTAACTTTTCGGACTGGAATACGCCGTGATCCAAAAAAATTGGCAAGAATTGATTAAGCCCTCGAAGCTCAACATTGAAACCGGCGATGACCAACGCCGCGTCGCGACTGTTATTGCTGAGCCGCTCGAGCGGGGCTTTGGCGTAACCCTTGGCAATGCGCTGCGTCGCGTATTGCTGTCATCACTCCAAGGTGCAGCAGTGACCTCGCTGCGCATCGATGGTGTGTTGCATGAATTCTCGTCGATCCCAGGTGTGCGCGAGGACGTGACCGACCTGATCCTCAACATCAAGCAGTTGGCGCTGTCTATGCATGCCAACGGCCCCAAGCGCATGACGCTGAAGGCTAAAGGCCCCGGCGAAGTGACGGCCGCGCAGATCCAAACGCCGGCAGATATCGAGATCATGAATCCTGATCTCATCATCTGCCACCTTGATGAAGGCGCTTCGCTGTCCATCGAGCTGGAAGTTAATTCCGGCAAAGGCTATGTGCCGGCCTCGGCGAACCGCAAGGAAGACGATCCGATTGGGTTGATCCCGATTGACGCGATCTTCTCGCCAGTGCGTCGCGTGTCTTACAAAATCGAGAACACCCGCGTTGGTCAACAAACCGATTACGACAAACTGTCGATGACAGTTGAAACCAATGGCGCCGTGAAGCCCGATGATGCAGTGGCTTTAGCCGCGCGCATTTTGCAAGAACAGCTGCGCTTGTTTATCAACTTCGAAGAGCCCCAGCACCAAATTGCTGAGCGCGTCGAAGACGAGCTGCCTTTCAATAAAAACTTGCTGCGCAAGGTCGACGAATTGGAACTATCAGTTCGCTCTGCCAACTGCCTCAAGAACGACAACATCATCTACATCGGCGACCTGGTTCAGAAATCAGAAGCCGAGATGCTGCGGACGCCGAACTTCGGCCGCAAGTCGCTCAACGAGATTAAGGAAGTGCTGGCGCAGATGGGCTTGCACCTGGGCATGGAAGTGTCTGGATGGCCACCTGAAAACATCGAAGACTTGGCCAAGAAACTCGAAGAGCCGTTCTAGTTCTTGTTTGGTCGCATTTCCAACGTTGAGTGGAAGTCCACCTGTCGGGGAAATGCTTGAGTAGGGCCGTGGCGGCCCGCTCTGCTTGATCCTGCTGCTATAGCAGCGCGGCAAGCGGATTTTAAAAATCGGTTTCGTGAGCGAAACCAGAGTGAAGAAAGGGACGTAACATGAGACACGGTCTAGCAACGCGTAAGTTGAATCGTACCAAAGCCCACCGCAAGGCAATGTTCTCGAACATGGTCAATGCGTTGATTAAGCACGAGCAGATCAAGACAACGCTGCCCAAGGCTAAAGAATTACGCCCCATTGCTGAGAAGCTGATCACTCTGGCCAAGCGCGGCACGTTGCACGCTCGTCGCCAGGTAGCCTCGAAGCTTCGGGACGACAAGATGGTGCAGAAATTGTTCTCGGTTTTGGCCGAGCGCTACAAAGAACGCAAGGGCGGTTACACCCGCATTCTGAAAGCCGGCATGCGCTACGGCGATGCCGCCGCCATGGCGATTGTGGAATTGGTTGACCGCGACGTCGATGCCAAGGGCCTTGACTCAGGCCCCAAGGTTACAGCCCAGAATGACGCGGCAATGGCCGACGCGGCCTAACCCATACCGCGATTAAGGCGATAGTTTACGAAAGGCAGCCCGCAAGGGCTGCCTTTCGCATTTCAAGCTAACCACGCAATGGATGACGGGCGATCAATTGTCGGGTTAGGCCCAGCATCAGATTAATGTCATGCGTCGCGTGGCCGCCGGGGAGGGCGCTATGATTACAGTGGGGTATCTCATCATTTCGGTGATGTGTTTTGTGGCGCTTTATTTTTCGTTTAAGTTGTGGCGCCAGCATACCAACGCAATCACCCTACTGATCCTGATCCCGTTGCTATTTTTATGGCTCGACAATTTTGCCATCGCGACAGGTAAGTGGGTCGGCGACGGACCGATCCTGACCGGTATGACGTACTTGCGCTTTTACTGGCACTGGCAAATGTTGCCTTTGTATATGATCGTTGCTGGCGCGTTGGCCCGCCGTGCCGGGTTTGGCTGGGCGCAAAATAAGTACGTCATGGCGGCGTTTTGCGTCGTCGCAGTCTTTTTCATGATCGAGGATGTGCCCTACATCTGGCAGGTTCAATTTCAGCCAGCCTGCTATGGCGACACTTATCGGTTCGTCATTAACGTGCCTGCTGGTCAGTTGTGCGAAGGTATGACGGCATTAGCTAAGCAGGCGAGCCCATCTCCACTACCGGCGATTTCAGTCAACGTTGCACTCATGATCATCGGATTTATGATGTGGCGGAAAGACAAGTTCCCATGGCTGGCGGTCACGAGCGTGATCATGTTTGGCTGCGCGGCTTCAGGCGCCATCCCCGGATTTTATTGGGGCCAAATCATCGGCAACGTGGGTGAGCCAATCTTTAACCTAGGCCTAGCTGCGGCGGGGTTTAAGTATGCGGGCTTACCAAAACCCTCGGCAACTCCGGCGGCGGCAACCGCAAGTTAACTCTCTGTTCTGACAACAACGGGGTCTTGTCATGTTTTCCGTCGCATTAGTTTTGTGGGCCCTCGTCGATGCAGCGTTGTTAGTGTGGTCCGCAGGCGCGTGGCTGCGGGATCGCAAAAACAACGCGCTATTGTTGCAAGTGATTTTGCTGTTGTTGCTATGGTTTGATGTGCTGACCGTGGCGGTTGGCGGCTGGCTTGGAGATGGGCCGCTGCTGCAAACAATGAGCCGTATTCGCTACACATGGTTTTATCTCACAATGCCGTTGCTACTCATCGCGGTGGGAGCGTTGGCGCGGCAAGCAAACTTTGCCTGGGCAAAGCCTAAGTGGGTGATAGGTCTGATCTGCATTGTCGCCACCGGGTTTATTGTCACAGACACCCCAAGGATCCTCGTGGCTGAGTTCCAGGTGGCTTGCTACGGCGATACGCTGCGCCATGTGGGGCGCGTGGCAGTGGGCGAGGCATGCCCTGGCGGCGTCGAGGGCGCTGGGGGGTGGTTTAAGTCATTGTCTATTCCCGTGACTTTTCTGTCTGTGACGCTGATGGGTTTGCTGTTGTGGATTCGCCGCGGCTGGCCTTGGTTGGGACTCAGTGCCCTCGCGTTCATGGGGGCGACTGCTATTCCCACGGCAATCATCACGCCATTTTTGACCTACCCGCTCGATAGCTTAATGACGGCGGCGTTTGTGGTGACGGCCATCAAGTTCGCACCCGCGGCCCACCCAGCAAAAGCCTAGGATTTCTGCCGATTCCCTGTGTAATTCTGGCGCGGTAAAGGTCCCCTGGCAAAACCCTCCGTCTGCTATTATCTCAGGCGCTTCGTAGGGTATGGATAGAGCATGTTTCGCATCATTCGATTATTGGCGCTGAGCTGCCTCGGCGCATTGGCCTCCGCAACATCGTTTGCCCAAGACGCTGCAGTGCCGCGCACGCGCGAGCAGGTCACGCTGACCTTCGCGCCTGTCGTCAAACGCTCCAGTCCGGCCGTGGTCAACATTTACACTAAACGTGTTGTGCGCTCTCGCGCGTCGCCGTTTTTAGACGATCCGTTCTTCAAACAATTTTTCGGCGAACAATTCGAACGTCAATTCGGTGGCTTCTCGCGCGAGAGAATTGAAAATTCCCTCGGATCGGGCGTAATCGTGCGAGGCAATGGCATCGTTGTGACAAATAATCACGTGATTGCCGGCGCCGACCAAATCAGTGTTGTGTTGTCGGATCGCCGCGAGTTCGAAGCCACAGTCGTTGGCAAAGACGAGCGAACCGACTTGGCCGTGCTGCGCATGAAGATCACCAACGAAACGTTGCCCGCCCTGGAACTTGCCAACTCGGACGCCGTCGATGTGGGTGACTTGGTGTTGGCGATTGGCAATCCATTCGGTGTTGGCCAAACCGTCACCTCTGGTATTGTCTCGGCCTTGGCGCGTACAAATGTTGGCGTTGCCGATATCCAATCGTTCATTCAAACCGATGCGGCGATCAACCCGGGGAACTCGGGCGGTGCACTCATTACATCTGATGGTCGATTGATTGGAATCAATACCGCCATTTTTTCGCAAAGTGGCGGCAGTGTCGGCATTGGCTTTGCGATCCCTGCAAATTTGGCACGCAACGTTGTCACTTCAATATTGACCGGCGGCAAAGTGGTGCGTCCGTGGTTGGGAGCTTCAGGCCCAACATTGGATAAGGACTTGGCGAAAACACTGGGGATCTCGAGGCCAGGCGGCATAGTTGTGCAAAAAATTATCGCCAATAGTCCTGCCGCACGTGGTGGTCTGAAGGTTGGAGATGTGATTGTCTCAATCAACGGCAAGGATGTGTTCGACCAAGAAGAGCTGCGCTTCTTGCTGGCAGTCATTCCGCTTGGCGAGACGGCAAATGTCGTGGTTAATCGAGCAGGTATAGACGTGACGTTGGCCATCAAAATTCAAGCTGCGCCCGACACACCCGCCCGACAAAAGACCACGCTGGCCGGTCGCCAACCTTTTTCCGGGGCAACGGTCGCAAATCTTAATCCTGCGCTGGCTGACGAACTACGGGCCGAGTATGCCGAACCAACGGTCATCGTGATGGAGGTTGCCAACAACTCCATTGCGGCAAGGGTGGGAGTGCAGCCCGGTGACCGCATCATCGAGTTGAATGGCGTAGGTATCGGCTCGGTTGAAACGTTGATGACCGAGGTTCAAAAGCCGGCCACTTCCTGGGCCATTGCACTCAATCGCAACGGTCAGATTTTGAAAACGACCGTGGGGGAATAATTTCGGGTGGCCGATCTCTTTGCCGACGTCGATCTGCCGCCCTCATCTGTTCCTGATGCCGCGCGCCCATTGCCCGACAGATTGCGCCCAAAAACGCTCGCCGACGTCGTGGGGCAGGAGCACTTACTTGGACCTGAAGCGCCTTTAGGCCGCATGCTTGCGGCCAAGCGCATTCCATCTATGGTGCTCTGGGGGCCCCCGGGGTGCGGTAAAACCACCATCGCTAAATTGTTAGCCCAAGATACCAATTTGTACTTTCAGCCTATGTCTGCGGTGTTCTCGGGCGTGGCTGATTTGCGCAAGGCGTTCGATGCGGCGGTGCAACGCCGTCGCAAGGGCCAAGCAACATTGCTATTCGTTGATGAGATTCACCGCTTCAATCGCTCGCAGCAAGACGGCTTTTTGCCATTTGTCGAAGACGGTACTGTTACGCTGGTTGGCGCGACCACTGAGAACCCCTCGTTTGAATTGAACGCAGCGCTGCTCTCGCGCTGTCAGGTGTTTGTGCTGCGCCGCTTGGATGACGCGGCGTTAGAATTGCTGCTTGCGCGCGCTGAAGTGGCTGCTGGCCGCAAACTTCTTCTGACCGATCAGGCGCGTGCGACCTTACGAGCCATGGCCGACGGCGACGGGCGGCACATGCTGACGCTTGCTGACGATGTCTTTTCGCTCTCGCCGTATCCGACAAAGCCTCTGGATACAGCCGATTTGACCGGCGTGGTGCAGCGACGTGCACCGGTTTACGATAAGGACCGCGAGGAGCATTACAACCTCATTAGCGCCGTGCATAAGTCCTTGCGTGGGTCCGACCCCGACGCCGCCCTATATTGGGTTAGCCGCATGCTGGATGCGGGCGAGGACCCAGCTTACCTGTTGCGCCGCCTTACGCGCTTTGCTGTCGAGGATATCGGTATGGCCGATCCCCAGGCCCTACAAACCGCCATCGCGACCTGGGAGACCTACGACCGGTTGGGTTCGCCCGAGGGTGACTTGGCCATTGCCATGTTGGTGATCTACCTTGGGACCGCCCCCAAATCCAATGCCACATACGAGGCTCACAAAGCTGCGCTGCAATCCGCGCGCGAAACAGGGTCGCTGATGCCGCCAAAGCACATTCTCAACGCGCCGACACGATTGATGAAAGACATCGGCTACGGCAAAGGGTATGCCTACGACCACGCCACCGAGGACGCTTTCTCGGGCCAACACTATTTCCCGGATAACATGCCCCGACGCGATTTCTATCAGCCCCCTGAACGCGGCTTCGAGCGCGAGATAAAAAAGCGGCTGGAGTATTGGACCAAGTTGCGCGCACAAAAACAGAGCCGGGCCGACGAGGAGCAATCGTGAGTGGCGTGCATCAAACAACGGTTGGAAATGACGAGGCCGACCAGCGGCTGGATCGTTGGTTCAAGCGTCGTTACCCCACGCTGACTCATGGGCGGTTGGAAAAATTGCTGCGGACCGGGCAAATCCGTGTCGATGGCGCGCGCGCTAAGGCCAATCAGCGCCTGGAAGTGGGGCAGACTATCCGCATCCCGCCACTTGGTGACGCCGAAGCGAAAAAGAAAGCCGACGCCAAAGGTAATGTGTCGGACCGCGACGCAGCGATGATGCGATCCATCGTGATTTACAAAGATGCTGACATGTTGGCGATCAATAAGCCTGCAGGCCTTGCCGTGCAGGGCGGCAGCAAGACCACAAGACATATTGATGGCATGCTCGATGCTCTGACGTTCGATGCCGACGAGCGGCCCCGGCTCGTTCATCGTCTCGACCGTGATACGTCTGGCGTCATGCTGCTGGCGCGCACTGTCAAAGCGGCAAGCCGCTTAGGCAAGGCGTTCCAAGAAGGCGAGATGAAGAAGGTGTATTGGGCGCTGGTTCATGGCCGCCCACATTTTCCTGCAGGTACGATTGATGCCGCGCTCGCTAAAGGTGGCGATGTGGGCTTCGAACGCATGCAATGGGACGATGAGGATGGTCAAGATGCAGTGACCGACTACATCACTGTGACCCAAGCGGCGGATAAATTTACCTGGCTCGCACTCATGCCGCGGACGGGGCGTACGCACCAAATACGTGCGCACTGTGCCATTATGAAAACGCCGATTATCGGCGACCTCAAATATGGCGCGCCCAAATTGGACGACGAGGGTGAGTTGGAAGGCTTAGGCCAACAGTTGTGCCTTCATGCCCGCTCGCTCACCGTCACGTTGCCCAATCGCAAGCAAGTAAGGCTCAGTGCCCCGTTACCGCCGCACATGGCAGCGCTGTTCAAAGCGCTTGGTTTTGCCGAGCGTGAGGGCGATGAGATGGATCCGGGTTAATCGTGGCCGAGTCGGTTTCCCCATTGCGTTTGGTGGTTTTTGACCTCGATGGAACCATTGTCGACAGCCTTGCCCATATTGCGCGAGCGATCGTTCAAGCTTCTGAAACCATTGGAATAAAGCCGCCGACTGAACAGGCGATCCCAAGAGTCATCGGATTGTCTTTGGACGTCGCCATCGCAACCCTATTTCCTGACCATGGTCCAGATGTCCATGGAGAGATCGACCGTGTTTATCGCAAAGTCTTCGCCGAATGGCGCGCCCAACCAGGTCATGGCGAGCCCCTCTTTGCCGGAAGTCACCAGGCCATCGCCGCGCTTGAGGCGGCTGGATTTGTCTTGGGGATCGCCACTGGCAAAGCGCGGCGCGGGGTCGACTTCCTACTCGACCATCATCGCCTTAGCGGCCGTTTTGTCACGATCCAAACCCCCGATATCGCTCCCGGCAAGCCCGACCCGGGGATGCTCCTGCAAGCCATGAACGATACCGGCGCTTCGCCGGACAACACAGTCATGATCGGCGATACGATCTACGACATCACAATGGCGCGCAAAGCGGGCACCAAAGCGCTTGGGGTAGCATGGGGCAACCACCCTGCCGATGAGTTGCATCGAGCCGGGGCCCATATGGTGGTTGATCGTATGGACCAAGTCTTGCAGGCTGTGCACGATCTTACTACTAGGTCCAACCCATTGCCAGCTGAGGCCGTGTCATGAAAGCCGTCAAGATCGTCGCGGGTATTGTTGTCGTTCTCATCATTGCCGTCGCTGGCTTTTTGCTCACGTTTGACGTCTCGCAATATAAAGGTTTGATTCAAGAACAGGCCAAAGCCGCTACGGGCCGCGAGGTAAAAATTGGCGATATCAAGTTGTCGATTTCGCTCAACCCCGCCATCGTCATTAGCGATGTGGCGTTGGCCAATGCGCCTTGGGGCAGCAGGCCTGAGATGGTCACGGCCAAACGCATCGAGGCCAGCACGCAACTGATTCCTTTGTTGTCGGGCAATGTTAAAATTGCTGGATTAAAACTTGTCGATGCGGACGTATTGTTAGAAGTGAACAAGGACGGCAAACCCAATTGGGAGTTTGACGTTCCGCCCTCGCCATCGTCACCCGCGCCAGCTTTAAGCATACCCAGTTTTACCGGCTCGAATTTGAAGTTGGCCTACCGCGATGCCAAGCAGCGGCAAGAGGCGACGGTAGTGTTGGAAACATTACTGGTCAAAATCGCCGGGGATGTTTCCAAGCTGGAAATCACTGACATTGATTTGGGCGGTGCCAAGATTGATTTCAAAGACCCTGCGCAAACCGCCGCAGTTCAAATCGCCAAACTGTCGATGGATGCCAAGGGGCCGATTGCCGCATTGGGAATCACATCGCTCGATATCACGGATGCCAAGGTCAGCCAAAAAGGGCAGGGCGCGCCGTTAGATTTGAATGTGTTGACGGCCAAACTGGGCGGCGACGGCACTGTGAGTCTGGACGGCACCTATGCCGGCCAACCCATCAAAGCCACCGGCAAGTTAGCGGCGCTCGCCGAGTTGGCCGATATGAAGAAGCCTGTGCCTGCCAAGCTAGCGATTGAAGCGATGGGTTTAAGGGTTGATGTCGACGTGGTGGCCGATATGTCCAAGAAAACGCCATCTCTTAGTGGCAGCATCAACATTCCTAACCTTGATCTAGCCGCCATGATACCCCCCACGCCTGCTGCGGCGAAGGCTGCGCCAAAAGCAGCACCAGGTGCGAAAATTTTTCCGGACGATCCGTTGCCGTGGGAGATGCTGGACTTGGCTAATGCCGACGTCAAACTCAGCATCGGAAATCTGAAATTGCCCAACGGCGTGATGTTGAGTGATGTGGCGGTGCCGGTAAAGCTGAATAACGGCACGCTCTCGGCAAATGGCGTTGGCGCTAATCTGTTGGGCGGACGTGTGACGGCCGACATCGGTGCCGCCCGCGCTGACCGACGCATTTCACTCCAATTCACTGCGCAGGGCTTCACGGCTGAAAAACTGGCGAAAGAATTGAAGGTCACAGACCTTGTCACCAACGGCCCGGTCGATGTCGTGCTAGATGTGCGTGGCAACGGCAATTCTGTGCGGGCCGTCATGGCCAGCTTGAACGGCTCCGTGATCGGCGGCATGGGCGAGAGCAAAATCCGCAACGATGCACTCAATATCATCGGTGCCGATGTGATTATGCAGGTGCTGAGTGCCATCAACCCTCTAGGCAACAAAGACCCCTATACGGTTGCCAAGTGTGCGGTGGTGAACTTCCAAATCAACAACGGCATCGCCAACACCGACAAGGGCTTAGTGCTGGTCACAGACAAAATGGAAGTCGTCTCGACGGGTAAGGTCGACTTAGCCCAAGAGCAATTGGATTTGGCGATGCGCCCCAAGGCAACCTCGGGCATCAGTGTCGGCATGGGCAACCTCACGCAAAGTTTCAAACTGGCCGGCCCGTTGTCGAGCCCCGGCATCAAGATCGATGCCAAGGGCGCGGTGAAAGCATTGGGTACATTGGGTGCCGCGTTTGCCACTGGTGGCGCTTCGCTTCTCGCACAAAGTGCCGCTGAAAAAACCGAGGCTGGTGGCGACCCATGCGAAGCGGCCCGCTCCTGGCATCAAAAGAAGCAATGATCGCGCTACTATGACCGCAGTTGATACGTCCAAATTGGCCGTGCGCGAAGCACCGCGGCCCAAACCCAAGCGCGTCTATAAGACGGTGGCGATTGCCAGTGAAGGTGATGCTTGGCGAGTGCAGCTTGACGGCAAGGGCGTCTCAACCCCCATGCGTAAGCCGCTGGTGACGCACATCAAGCCGTTGGCTGAAGAGATCGCTGCCGAGTGGGATGCACAGAAAACGCATGTGGACCCCGAAACAATGCCGCTGACGCGGCTGCTGTCGACGGCGATCGATAAGGTGACGCCGGCTCGCGCCACAATTGTTACGGAGTTGATGAATTACGCCGATACGGATTTGCTATGCTATCGCGCTTCGCATCCCGCTGATCTGCGCCAACGGCAAGACGTTGTGTGGCAACCCGTGCTTGACTGGCTGGCCGCAAAAACCGGCGCCTCGCTAGAGGTGGTGCGCGGAATTATCCCAACTCAGCAACCACCTCAGTCGCTAACAGCCTTGGAACGTGCGATTGGCGAGCTGCCTGATTTGGCGCTGACAGCGTTTCAAGCCAGTGCTGCGGTGTCCTCGTCCCTGGCGCTATCGCTAGCATTTGTCGACAAACGGTTATCTGCGGCCGAGGTGTTTGCGGCCTCGCAGCTTGATGAAACCTATCAAATTGAAAAATGGGGCGAGGATGAACTCGCCGCTCAGCGTCGGGCGAATATTGCAGCCGAACTGGAAGGTATTGGCCGGTTTATTGCGCTTGTACTTTAGCGCCCGCTGCGTGCGACCGGTGCGCGCGCCGCACGAGAATAGCCGGCCGCCGGGCGCGCACTTTGGGCGCTATTGCTGGCTTTCGGCAGGCTTTTGGCCTGGACTGGCTTTTTCTTAATGGCTTCAGTTTTCTCGGTCGGCATGGCAGTTAAGTCCCCAAAACGCAGTCAGTGCTGTAGCCTTCGCAACTGCGTCATCAATGGTGCACTGCATAAACTTATGATGCCAGCCTGTCCAGCTACGCTGAAGGTGTATCCCCATTTGTGCCTACAGGAGGTTCCGGGATTTGGTGCTTCATGATGATGGGGACCAGCGCCAAGCTGAACAGCAGGGTTAGAGGCATCACGCCGAAGACCTTGAAGCTAACCCATGTGTCCGTGGGGAAATTGCGCCAAGCGACCTCATTGGCCACGGCCAAAAGCACGAAAAACCCAATCCAAGCGCGAGTCAGAAGCAACCACCCTCGATCTGTAAGCTGAATGGCAGCCCCTAATACAATTTTGATAAACAGGCGCTTCATCAATAGCCCGGTCAATAACAGCGCCGCAAAGATCAGGTTGACGATCGTAGGCTTGATTTTGATGAATAGATCATCTTGCAGGTAGATCGTCAGCCCGCCGAAAAACAGCACGAAGACGCCACCAACAAGCGGCATGACGGGGATGCTGCGAACCAGCGCGTACGAGACGCTGAGTGCTGCAATGGTGGCCACCATAAAAGCGATGGTGGCTGGGAAAATGCCAAAGCGTGAATTGCCGATAAAGAACACCAGTAACGGGCCCATTTCGAGCGCCAGCTTGAGCCATTGGTTCATGGGTTTGGGTGTCGACATAGCGTTTTTATACGCAAGGGCCGGCCTTGGGGCAAAGCCTATTGCGCAAAACAAAAGGGCCGGGGAAGAACCCCGGCCCTTTGCAAAGTCGTAGTTTAGCCGATTAGAACGTGTAGTTGGCTTTCATGCCAAACATGCGCTTCACGGGCAACGAGAACCGTACTTCGTTCGAGTTCAGGATTGGCCCCACGAAGAAGCGAACGTCGGTGCCATAAAGGCCAGCCTGCAGAACGTTGTTCTTCGTCAGGTTGGTGACAAAGGCTTCGATCGTAAGGGCTTCGTTACGCACGCCAGCACGCAGGTTGACGGTCGTTGACGCGCCAACTTTTAAGACGTTGGTGTAGTCGGTGAAGTTTGACGAACGATGGGCAAGGTCAAACCGGCTGTACCAATCGTAGTCGCCGACAAACTTATCGGTGAACTCAGCACCCACCGAGACGGTCGTCTTAGGTGTTGTCGGCAAACGGTTGCCAAGGCCTGCTTTTGGGTCGCCTAGGATGACGTTGCAATCTGCGCAGATGTAAGCACCCAAATTGGACGTCTTGACCTTACTTTCATTGTATCCAATGGCAGTTTGGAAAGACAGGTTTTGGGTCGCTTTGATCTGACCTTCGAACTCAACGCCCTTAAGGTCGACGAGCCCGCTGTTCACAACGATATTGAAGATATTGACGTTCGGAACTGTCACAGCTGTTCCAGCTTGGCCATTCTTCCACTTATCGTAATACACAGCCAATGTTGTTCGGGCTTGACCGTCAAGGAACGTCGATTTCAGGCCTGCTTCCCAATTGTCCAACTGTTCTTGCTCATAAGCTGCCTTGGCTGCCGGTTGAACCGCCACAAGCTGCGCAACGACGGCTGGCGTATTGACGAAGAGAGCCGTGTTAAAGCCACCGGGACGATATCCGCGCGAGAACAATGCGTAGACTGTCGAGTTCTCGGCATATTTGTAATCCAACGAAATGCGAGGCGAGAAGCTCTTGTAGGTGGCGTCAAGCGGGTTTGCAGCCGCACCGACAAGCGCTGCCGGCCGTCCGCCGACCGCGGTGTTGATCGGTTGGACGTGGATTTTATCCCACTGGTAGCGCGCTTCTGCTGTCGCCGTCAGTTCGTCAGTGATGTCGAAGTACGCACCACCAAACACGCCCGACGTTTTAATGTCGGTCGTTGTCCTGCCGCCGGCTGCGAACGTCCCGATGTTAGTGTTGCTCAGCGTGCCGCCCGCTGGATTGTGAACGTCGATGTAGTTACCACCGGCCGTCCAACGGAAGCGTTCCTTCGCAGGCGACGTCACACGAAGTTCTTGGCTCCAGTCTTGCGTACGTGACGCGGCAACCGTTGTGAAGTTTGTATAAGGAAGCGTGCCGGGGAATGCGGCTGCAACCGGGTTGGGTGTGTCGTGGCTGTCACGGTACAACAGATCAAGATTGGTCTGCGTTTTATCGGCGTGGTAAGCGCTCAACGAACTGAAATTATAGCCAGATTCGGTGTCGTAATCGACTTTGACGTCGGCTTGTTTGGCATTGCGCTTCAAGCCAAATTTTTGGTTGAAGGTCAAATCAAAGGCCATGGTGTCGGGATTGCCCTTGGTCGTGAACAACTTGTTCACGAGATATGGCGTCAACGTTGAGTCAGCTGAGATAAACGTCGGGTTGATCTGATTTGCTTTGGGCAATGTGCCGCAAATATAACCCTTGTTGACCAAGTTGGTCAGCGGAAGGCCAGCAGGAGGTGTGAATTTGCAGTTCAGAGATTCACCCTTGAGCGCGCCTTGAGCGGGCGTACCGTCGCGGTCTTCAAAGTAGTTCAAGAAACTCTTGATCTTCAAAGAGTCGCTGGGCGTGAAAACCATGACCTGGCTGAGCGAACGGGTTGACTGGGCTCCCATCTTTTCAGATGTGTTCGCCGCGTTGGTCCATTGACCGCCTCGGTACCAATGACGACCGCTGACGCGCACTGCGAATTTGTCGGCGACGACTGGTCCTTCGACGCTCAGAGTTTGCTCGTTAGAACCGTAGCTGCCGTATTCAACGCCAACACGGCCCTTGAAGGTGTTGCTTGGATCGCGAGTCACGTAGTTGATCGCGCCTGCAAACGTCGACCGGCCAAAGAACACGCTCTGTGGCCCTTTCAGAACTTCAACGCGTTCAACTTCGCCTGCGGCGGGACCTTGTGACGAGAGCACCGGTGCGCCGTCGACAAACAGCGAGCCGCCACCTGCGGCGCCAACTTGGGCCACGTTAATGAACAGGCCGCGGAACGTGAGGGCTACGGCAGAACGGTCGTTACGACCCGAGCCGCCGGTTTGGTTCACGAAGTTAAAGCCGGGGGTGAAGCGGGCGATGTCATTAATGAGCGTAATTCCGCGGGCTTCGATATCTTTCGCTGTAAACGCTGTAATGGCGATAGGCACCTGCATCAGGTTTTCTTCAACCTTACGCGCTGTAACGACGATTTCTTCCAGGGCCAGGCCTTGGGCCTGCGCAGTTTGTTGGGCCATGGCTGGGCTAATTGCAGGCAGGCTGGCCGCAATCGCGATCAGGCTGGCAGACGCTGAAAGTCGCGACAAGGTTTGAGATAGGCGCATAGAATCCCCCTTAGGAATTATTGATTTAAGCATCGCATAGATGCGGAAATACAGCGCCGAAGCGACATCGATATTAAGGTGCCCAATTGGGCAGTAACGTTGGCGCAATAATTTTCGCAAAACACCCTACTTCATATCCGGCTAAGGCGACACGCCGTCGATCATTTGAGCCCGCCATCCAGACAACTTATGATTCCGTTCGGTCGTGTGCTGTTTAAGTCACACTTTTCGACCGTTTGGGGCGGTTTATGCGATCCCATCGTGCCAAATACCCCAGACAAAACAAAAGGGCCGGGGAAAACCCCGGCCCTTTGACGCTTCGCAGTAACTTAAGTGATTAGAAGTTATAGCTGCCGCGGATACCGAATGCGCGTGGGTCGGCAGGCGAAAAGCGGATTTCGTTCTTGTTTGGCGGAACCAAGAACGTAAACACGTCGATGCCCAACAAAGCCGACTTCATGACCCGGTTTTGTGTGGCGTTCGTCACGAAGGCTTCGATCGACATGGCCTTGTTACGCATGCCCAGGCGAAGGTTGATATTGTCCGACGAGCCGACCTTTGCAACGTTTGACAGGTCGGTGAAGTTTGAGCCCTGATGTTGGTAGTCCACGCGGCCAAACCAATCGAACTCACCGGTCAAATTGTCGGTGTATTCAGCTGAACCAGTCCATGTGTATTTTGGAGCAGTTGGCAAAGTACGACCGATAGCGCCGGCGAAGCTTCCGTAAACAAAGTTACAATCGCTGCAGTTGCCGGTTCCGATGCCATAGGACTTAACCTTTGAATCATTCAGGCCTGCTGTAGCTGAAAGTTTGAGTTCCTCGGTCGCTTGGAACTGACCTTCGAACTCAATACCCTTCAAGCGCGCGATGCCGTTATTGATCGTTAAGCCAATCAAGTTCGCGACAGTTGTTCCGGGTGTTGGGCCAGGAATAGTGACAGGAACGCTATTGGCAACCTGACCATTCGCCCACTTGTCAGAATACAGCGTCAAAGTGGCGCGACCGCGACCATCCATAAAGCTCGACTTAATGCCGACTTCCCAGTTATCGAGCTTTTCTTGCTCGAAAGAAACTCCGGCGGACGGCACGACGGCGCGCAAGGCATCAAGAGTTGCCTGGTTGGCTGTAACGAGGCCAGCGTTGAAGCCGCCCGGGCGATACCCACGCGAGAACAGCGCATACACCGTCGAATTGTCGGCATATTTGTAGTCAACCGAAACGCGCGGCGAGAAGCTCTTGAAGGTGTTCTGAAGCGGATTGGCTGCGGCACCCGTCACAGGGTTACCTGTGATGCCAACCTTTGGCGTGGTGATGATTTTATCCCACTGATAGCGAGCTTCGGCGCTGACAGTAAGTTGTTCCATGA
Source organism: Rhodospirillaceae bacterium (assembly GCA_947476925.1). Classification (GTDB taxonomy): domain Bacteria; phylum Pseudomonadota; class Alphaproteobacteria; order Rhodospirillales; family Rhodospirillaceae. The sequence continues at coordinate 49,328 of CANJSF010000009.1, forward strand.
CGTCATAGTAAGCGGCGCCAAAAACGGCGGGGGTCTTGACGTCTTGCTGCGTAATTGCCGCTGTGAACAGCGGGCCGCTTGTCGTTTGACCATACACAGTGCCGCCTGGTGAGTGGGCGCGAAGATAATTGCCCCCTGCGGTGACGCGGAATGGCTGATCTTGAGGCGACGTCACGCGTAGTTCTTGGCTCCAGTCACGCGATTTGTTTTGCGAGACCAGCAAGAATTGCATCCAGGGAACGCGTGTCGCTGACGTCGCAGCGGAGAAGAGCGGGTTAACGCGATCATGGCCGTCACGATAATTCAAGTCGATGAGGGTCATTGTCCGCTCTTTGTGGTAAGCGGTCAGCGAACTTAACGAATAACCTTCGGTCGTGTCGTAATCCATGCGCAAGTCGGCTTGGAAAGCACGACGTTTGATACCGCCATGGCGGTTGAACGTCGTCGGGAAGATAATCCAGTTTGGGTTAGGATTAAAAAGATTGTTGCGTGTTGTTGCGTTGGTCAGATCGTAATCGCCTGAAATCAGCGAGAGCAAATTACCTTCGACCTTCGGCAAAGTTCCGCAATAATAGCCCAGCGACGCACGTGAGTTTGCGGTGACGGTGCCGGAAGCTACACCTGGAGCGAGGGTCGTAAACGGTGTGCATGAACCATCTGCATTCGCGCGGCCCGTGAACTCACCTTGTTTCAGTGCACCCTGAGCTGGTGCGCCATCGTTATCTTGGAAGTAATTGATATAGGTCTTCGCTTTAAATCCGTCGCTTGGCTTAAAGACAGCCGAACCAGAAACGGACCGGGTGGTCTGGCGGCCGAGACGCTCATTGGTGTTTCCGGCATTTTCGAACTGGCCGCCACGCACGAAATCGCGACCGGCAATGCGGGCTGATACTTTATCTTCAACCAACGGGCCTTCAAAGCTGACGCTGGTATCGTGAGAACCGAAGCTTGAGGCTTCAGCATTCACTCTGCCTTTAAAGCTGTCAGATGGATCGCGTGTGACAAAGTTGATCGCGCCGACGAAAGTTGATCGACCGAAGTATGCGCTCTGGGGACCTTTTAAGACTTCAATTCGTTCGACGTCGATGATGCTTGGCGGCTGCGCACCGATCACAGGCGCGCCGTCAACAAACAATTGACCGCCAGAATTTAGACCAACGTTGTTCGCCAGGAACAAACCACGGAAGACGAGGGCATTTGAAGACCGGTCGTTGCGACCAGAGCCACCTTGCTGGTTCACAAAGTGGAAACTGGGGGTCATGACCATGACGTCGCCCAATTGTTTGATGCCGATGGCTTCGATGTCCTTCTCGCCAAACGCCGTAATGGCAATCGGCACCGTCATCAGATTTTCTTCAACCTTACGCGCCGTAACGACGATTTCTTCCAGGGCCAAGCCTTGGGCCTGTGCAGTTTGTTGGGCCATGGCTGGGCTAATTGCAGGCAAACTCGCCGCAATCGCGATCATGCTGGCAGACGCTGAAAGTCGAGATAAGGTTCGAGATAGGCGCATATAAATCCCCTGATTAAAATAAAGATAGAGAACAGCTTTTAGTTTTTTGGGGCCCGGCACGGAAAAGCCCCCACCTGTTAATTGCAAGCCCTCGATTAAAATATCACAAGGTTTGCAGAATAGTGAGTCCACCCTACAAACGCCCTTGAAATCAACCGCGCTGTTGCTTTTAGGCCACACTTTGTGGGACCCTACTTTTTACTGGCAGACCAGGGGGCTGGGTGTGCTAACTGAGACATAAAATTGGTGCCCAAAAAGGCACCCGCGAGGGGCGAAATTTCGATCATTTTCGGGCCACAGCCGTTGGCCATCAGACCGGGACCAGCATGAACGCCATTATTAAAAAACTCGATGAGAAGCGCCGTTTGGCACGTTTAGGCGGAGGGCAAACCCGCATCGACAGCCAGCATGCCAAGGGCAAGCTGACGGCCCGCGAGCGGATCGAACTTTTGTTCGATGAAGGTTCGTTTGAAGAGTGGGATATGTTCGTCGAGCACCGCTGCACCGACTTCGGTATGGCTGACCAAAAGGTGCCTGGCGACGGTGTGATTACCGGCTACGGCCTGATTAATGGCCGGCCCATGTTTGTCTTCAGCCAAGACTTCACGGTGTTCGGCGGTTCGCTGTCGGAATCCCATGCCAAAAAAATCCTTAAAATTATGGAAAAGGCCGTGCAGGTTGGCGCGCCGGTGATTGGCCTGAACGATTCAGGCGGCGCGCGCATCCAAGAAGGCGTCAACTCGCTGGCCGGCTATGCAGATGTCTTTTTGCAAAATGTGCTGGCTTCGGGTGTGGTGCCGCAAATTTCTATGGTGATGGGGCCGTGCGCAGGTGGCGCGGTGTATTCGCCCGCGATCACCGACTTCATCTTTATGGTGAAGGATACCAGCTACATGTTTGTCACCGGGCCCGACGTGGTGAAAACCGTGACGCACGAAAACGTCACCCACGAACAGTTGGGCGGTGCGATGACGCATGCCACAAAGTCGGGCGTGTCGGACGGTGTTTTCGAAAACGACGTGGACGCATTGTTGCAGCTTCGCCGTTTGATGAATTTCCTGCCGCGCAGCAACAAGGAAAAGCCGCCGGTTATTCCTTGCGTCGATCCGGCTGATCGGAACGACTATTCGCTCGACACGCTCATTCCAGAAAATCCCAACAAGCCTTACGACATGAAAGAGCTGATCGCCAAAATTGTCGACGAGGGCGACTTTTTCGAGATCGGCGAACACTTTGCCAAAAACATTATCTGCGGCTTTGCCCGCATGGAAGGCTCGACGGTCGGCATCGTCGCCAACCAGCCCATGGTGTTGGCCGGTTGTTTGGACATCGACTCTAGCTGCAAAGCCGCGCGCTTCGTGCGTTTCTGCGATTGCTTCAATATTCCCATTCTCACACTGGTTGACGTGCCGGGCTTCATGCCCGGCACCGACCAGGAATACGGCGGCATTATCAAGCATGGCGCAAAATTGTTGTTTGCCTATGCCGAAGCCACGGTGCCCAAAATTACGCTCATCACGCGCAAGGCCTACGGCGGCGCATATGACGTCATGAGTTCCAAGCATGTCCGCGCCGATGTGAACTTTGCCTGGCCCACCGCTGAAATCGCGGTCATGGGTGCGAAAGGCGCGGTGGAAATTATTTTCCGCGGCGACATCGGCGACAAAGCCAAAATTGCCGCACGCACCAAAGAGTATGAAGAGAACTTCGCCAACCCCTTCAAGGCGGCCAACCTGGGCTTTGTCGATGACGTGATCTTGCCGCACACCACGCGCCAACGCATCTGTCGCTCGCTGAACATGCTGAAAACCAAGGACATCAAAAATCCTTGGAAAAAGCATGGCAATATTCCGTTGTAAGAGCACTCCGTCATGTTCAAAAAAATTCTGATTGCTAACCGGGGTGAGATTGCCTGCCGCGTCATCAAGACCGCGCGCAAGATGGGCATCAAAACTGTCGCTGTTTATTCCGACGCCGACAAAGACGCGTTGCATGTGCAAATGGCCGACGAGGCGGTGCACATTGGCGAAGCGCCCACAGCCAAAAGCTATTTGCAGATCGATCGCATCGTTAAAGCATGCAAGCAAACGAAAGCCGAAGCTGTTCATCCGGGCTACGGCTTTTTGTCTGAAAACCGTGCATTCCAAGAAGCGCTGGCCAAGGCCAAGATCGTGTTCATTGGGCCCGATGCTCATGCGATTCAGGCGATGGGCGACAAGATTGAATCTAAAAAGCTCGCCGTGAAGGCAGGCGTTAGCGTGGTTCCGGGCTTCAACGGCGTCATCAAAGATGTCGCGCACGCGATGAAGATTGCCAAAGACGTCGGCTATCCGGTGATGATTAAGGCGTCGGCGGGCGGCGGCGGTAAAGGTATGCGCATCGCTCGTAACGAGGGTGAAGTGCGCGAAGGCTTCGAACGCGCCACCTCAGAGGCTAAGTCGTCGTTTGGCGATGACCGCGTGTTCATCGAGCGTTACATCGAGCAGCCGCGCCATATCGAAATTCAAGTTCTGGCCGACCGCAAGGGTAACACATTCTATCTCGGCGAACGTGAGTGCTCTATTCAACGCCGCCACCAGAAGGTGATCGAAGAAGCGCCCTCGCCATTCCTGGATGCGAAAACCCGCAAGGCCATGGGCGAGCAAGCTGTCGCGTTGGCCAAAGCGGTGAAGTACGTTTCCGCTGGGACCGTGGAGTTCATCGTCGACCAGAAGCGCAATTTCTATTTCTTGGAAATGAACACGCGCCTGCAAGTCGAACACCCCGTCACCGAGATGGTCACTGGGCTCGACCTTGTTGAATTGATGATCCGCATTGCTTACGGCGAAAAAATTCCCTTCGCACAGAAAAATGTGCAACTCACAGGCTGGGCTATGGAAAGCCGCGTGTACGCCGAAGACCCGTACCGCAATTTCTTGCCGTCTACTGGCCGTCTCGTGCGTTATATGCCGCCGCTCGAAGGCAAGAACGTGCGCGTAGATACGGGCGTGTATGAGGGCGGCGAAATCTCTGTCTATTACGACCCGATGATCGCCAAGTTGGTGACCTATGGCAAAACTCGCAGTGAAGCCATCGAGTACATGCGCGAAGCTCTCGACGCCTATTATATTCGCGGCGTCAGCCACAACATTCCGTTCCTGGCCTCGCTTATGGGCAAGAAAAAATTCGAAGACGGGAAGCTGTCGACCAACTTTATCGCTGAAGAATACCCTGACGGCTTTGCGGCAAAAGATTTGCCCGCAAAAGACCCAACACTGCTCACCGGCATCGCAGCGCTCGTGCATCATGCCTATCAAGCACGAGCCGCAGCCATTTCCGGCCAGGTCTCAGGCCATGGCCGTGATCTGCCAGAAACCTGGATGGTCGTCTCGGGCGAGGGCAAAAACCAGAGTGCTCACCAAGCGTGGGTCTCGCCCCACCCCGAACGAGAGGCCGACCCCAATATGGGCCCGGCGAGTGGTGTGGTGAAGGTGGGCGCGCGCACGCTCACATTGGCTAGTGCGTGGACCTATGGCCATCCGTTGCTCACGGCGAAAATCAAAATCGATAAGGGCGCTGCCACTGAAGTGACCGTGCAGGTTGATCAACGCGGTGCTGGCTATCGGCTGTTTCATGCGGGCGCGCAAATTGACGTGAAGGTGTTAACGGTGCGCGAGGCCGAACTGAACCGTCTGATGCCCTTTAAACCGCCGCCGGATTTATCGAAGTACCTCCTCTCGCCTATGCCGGGCCTATTGGTCTCGCTGGCGGTGAAGGAAGGCCAAGAAGTAAAGGCAGGCGAAACGCTGGCTATTGTCGAAGCTATGAAAATGGAAAACGTGCTGAAAGCCGAGCGCGACGGCACCGTGAAGAAAATTCACCAAGCACCCGGCAGCAGTTTGGCCGTCGACCAAGTCATTTTGGAATTCGCTTAAAATTGCAGCGAGGTGGCGATGTCTGCCAGCGACAGCGTCACACTGCATCTGCTCATTTCTGGCCGCGTGCAGGGCGTGGGCTATCGCGCCTGGGTGCTGCGCACCGCGCGCAAGGCCGGCCTTATGGGATGGGTGCGCAATCTCACCGATGGCCGCGTTGAGGCGGTGGCGTGTGGACCAAAATCTGCCATCGATCATTTTGTCGGCGCGTGTCACGCCGGGCCGTTACTCGCGCGCGTGACGGCTGTAGACACCAAAGTCGTAGCTGCGCCGGAAAGTTTTATGAACTTTGAGCAACGCGAAACGGTTGCGCCGCGCAGCGACGTCTAGCTTTTCCACCTTACGTACAACGACGTCGGCAACAGCCGCGTGTGTGATGATCCAGACGCGGGTGCCTCGTGGATCGCAAGTTCGCCGGTTTCAAACGCACCGCCACGCTCAGCCAGCGCATCTTTCATCACGCCATCCATCGCCAGTGCCGAGGCTCGAATAGCATAGGCCGTAAAAATCATGAACCCGAACGCAGGGTCGATCAGTTTCACACAATCGCGCATCAGTTCGGGAAGGTGATCGAATAATTCCCACATTTCGCCTTCGGGGCCGCGCCCAAACTTCGGCGGATCGAGCACTAATCCGTGATACGTTTTTCCTCGGCGAACTTCGCGTGCAGCAAATTTGCGGGCGTCATCGACGATCCAACGAATAGGCGCGGCTGCAAGGCCTGACGCAGCTTGGTTGTCCTTCGCCCACGCGACGGATTTTTTCGAGGCGTCGACATGCGTGACTTCAGCGCCAGCCTTGGCGGCGATCAGCGAGGCAATCCCCGTGTAGGCAAATAAGTTCAGCACGCGTGGTTTTTCAGGTGAGCGCGCCAATTGCTCAGCCATCCATTGCCAATGGGGCGCTTGCTCCGGGAATACACCCATATGCCTGAAGGCGCTAAAGCGGCACACGGCCGTCACGCCGCCAATGGGCATATTCCAGTCGCGAGGCGTTTGGCCGCGGTGCGTCCACTTGCCTTGCTCGTCATCATCGCTGCCATCAAAAATGCCATTGGCCTTCTCCCAGGCGCTCTTGGGCAAGCGCTGCGACCACATGGCTTGCGGCTCGGGCCGATCTACTGTCACCTCACCAAAGCGCTCGAGTTTGCGCCCAGCGCCAGAGTCCAACAGCGCATAGCCCCCCGTGCCAGCCGGCTCGGCGGCGACAATGCGCAAATGATCTGGGGGTGACTGAGGCATACGATTCTCTGGGTCTTCTGTCCGAAGCGCGAACCTAGGCCAAACGTTGTCCCTTTGCCAATCGACTCTGCGCGCAAGATCGGATGTACTTCATGCACCAACATATTTGAGGAGAGCCCGATGACCAATACGCCGACCAATCCTTCCCGCCGTTCTGCTTTGGGTTTTGGCACATTGGCGTTGGGCTTGCCATTGATGGGCGCAGCGATCAACTCGCCGGCGCAGGCCCAAACCAAAGGCAAAGGGCTGGACCTGACCAACAAGGCCGATTTTCTCACCGCTCTCCAAAAAATGCGAGGTGCGCTCGATGAGCGCATCTGCATGGGTTATGTGAAGGGCCTTTACTACGGCGTTGTTGATGATCGACTGACTCCTCTGTATGGCGTGCTCGGCGGTACCTTCACACGCTACAAAAAGCTGCCCGACGGCAACTTCGAGGGGCGTACGTTCGAAGTTGCTTATTTCACTGATTGGGACACCGGCGCGTTGCTGGAAAATTTCAAAAACCCCTATACCGGCGAAACCGTCAGCGTGCCGCAAACCCGCATGGGGCCCAGCACCATTATCATTACGCCGGACGGCCTAAAAATTGGTGGCGGTGGGGGGTTGCCGGGGATGAAGGTGTCGCACCGCTTTTTGCCTGCGCGTGTGGTGAATAACGATGTGTGGATTGTGGAAGAAAGCTTCGTGAGCACGCCACCTGATTTTAAAGGCCCGAAGTTCGCCTACAACGAAGTGACCACGATGCAAACGACGCTGAGCGAACTTAATAATCCGAAACTGATGCAGACGCTTACTCACGTTCATTACAGCGTGGTTGTGTCGTGGCGCCCGTGGTTAAAAATGGGTGATCGCCCCGGTCACCTGATGGGCAACGCGGCTGGCCGTCGCCTGGAAAAAATGACTGACTATCCGGCTGAGTATCAAGAATGGACCAAAAAGTATCACGCTGATGTGTGGGCTGACCCCGGCGCAATATTGGATGGCAAGAAGGGTTAGGTTGCCCCAAACACTTTTCTGAACTCCGCCACCATCGCGGCATCAACCTCGGCCATTATTGGTTTAACGCCCAATGCGGCGAGCGATGTCACGCCGTGTTGACTAATGCCGCAAGGTACGATTCCTGAAAAGTGCGATAGGTCGGGGTTCACGTTGAGCGATACGCCATGAAAGCTGACCCAACGGCGCACGCGAATGCCGAGCGCTGCAATTTTATCTTCGCGACCGTCTTTACTTTCAACCCATAACCCAATGCGCCCTGCGCGGCGTTCAGCTTTTACGCCGAAACACGCAATCACGCCGATCAGCCATTCTTCCAAGTCGTGGACAAAGCAACGGATGTCGGGCCCCGGCGCGCATGCCCGGCGCTTCAAATCCATCAATACGTACCCCACCCGTTGGCCAGGGCCATGGTAGGTATATTGGCCGCCCCGCCCCGCTTGAAACACCGGAAAGCGGTTCGGTGCCAGAAGGTCCGCGACGTCCGCCGAGGTGCCTGCGGTATAAAGGGGCGGGTGTTCCAGCAGCCAAAGGAGGTCTGGGGCCGCGCCAATCTTGATGGCCTCAACGCGAGTCTCCATGGCGGCCAAGGCTGTGGGGTAGGCGATTGGCTCCGCTGAATGCAGGACCTCAATTGGTCCCGCATTGGTACGCCACCGAACCTGCGGCGCGCAGGAGGCGGTTTGGCCAGGGTTATCGTTGGTGTCTTTCATGGGGCTGTTTTTAGCATAAGACCGCCAGTTTTGGGGGTCTTATGCGCGGTTGCTTATGAGGGGCCGATTTGCTATTCCCGCGACCTCTATCGGGTGCCTGAAAGGGTCCCAATACCCCAAGACGTGCGGTCGTGGCGGAAATGGTAGACGCGCAGCGTTGAGGTCGCTGTGGGGCAACTCGTGAAGGTTCGATTCCTTTCGACCGCACCAAACTTGGCTTCCCAGTAGAGCCCTAAATGGCTGCCGCGATAAGCGCGGCGATCGCCAGAAGTCCGATCCAAGCCGGGTGCTTGCCCTTGGTCCCAGCAAGCCAATAGAGGCCAGAGATGGCAAAGGTCGCTGCCATAATGATGGCAACCGTACCGGCCGCTTTTGCAACGTCATCATACATCGCAGCGGCAATCATCGCGGCGCTCAGCCCCAGACCCAGCACCGACAAAAGATGCCATGTGCTCCAAAGGGCGTCCCACCTGCGCGGGGGCAACAGTTGATTTGCCATGACATGGCCGGGCTTTCCGGCGCGCACGTGCCTGAAGACCAATCGCTCGCCCAGGACCGAATGCAATATCGCCAACGCGAACATTACGATGCCAGCTGAAAACAGATAAAAATTCATGCTCAATTGTAGCCGATACGACCTTCAATAAAAGCGCTGCATGTCTATTTGCGGCCCCACTTTTTGTTTGATCAGTCCTGCATAAAGGTCTAGGCCAAAAGGGCAGACGTCGAAGCGTTCTCGGCGCTATCTGCGCGCCAGTTGAACCGCCGTGTGACGAGGTCCTGCTATGCCCATGCTCAAACGAATCAATCTTTGTGTTGCCGACATGGAACGCTCCTTGAAGGTTTATCGCGATATCTTGGGTTTCACCGTCAACCATCTGAAAGACTCAGCCTCTGATTCGTACTCCTACCCCGTCTTTATGTTTCCCAAAGAGGCCAAGCTTCGGTTCGCCACGCTCGATAGCCCCACCCAAGAACGCACGCTGGCGCTGACTGAGGTGCGCGGCATCACGCTGCCGAAAATGCCTATTCCGCACATGACCGCTGTTGTTTTGAATTGCGTGAATTTCGACGAGGTCGTGACCAAAGCCAAGGCCATGGGCTTGAAGGTTGTGCCCGAGCAGCCTTTGCCAGATTTAGATGGCAAACCAAAGGGTCGTGAAACGGCTTTCGTCGACCCCGACGGTCATTTGGTTGTGCTCTACAAGATGCTCAATCAATAACCGTTTTCTCTCACGCTATGCGGCTTTTGTCGCATCCTTAACCTGAGTTTCCATCGATGTCCGACAGCGTCGCCCATCGCCAATTGGCCCCAGAGCCGGAAGAAGCCTTCGGGCTAGATGCCGCCTTTGTTGATGAGATTGCCGCGCTGTTGCGGGCCGATAATCGCGTCCGGGTCAAAGAACTTGTCACCGATCTTCACTACGCCGACATGGCCGACTTGTTGGAACGTCTGGATTCGCAAGACCGTCAACTTTTGATCGAGACTGTGCGCGACAACTTCAATGCTGATGTGCTGCCCGAGTTGGCCGAAGCCGTTCGCGACCAGGTGATGGAAGCCTTGGGTTTTGAAGACTTTGCCGCCGCCTTATCGCAGCTTGATTCTGACGATGCCGTTTATGTGGCCTCGAAATTGTCGGCCTCTGAGCGCGAGCAAATTGCGGCGCGCATGCCCCAAGAAGCCCGCTTGTCGATTGAGCAGGGGTTAGCGTACGGCGAAAACTCTGCTGGTCGTTTGATGCAGCGAGAGTTTGTTGCGGTGCCCAATTACTGGACAGTGGGCGAAACCATCGACTACATGCGCTCGGGGCAAGCATTGCCCGAGAAGTTCTATGCCGTGTTTGTGGTCGATCCACGCAATCGCCCCCAAGGCATGGTTGAGTTATCGCGGTTGTTGCGCGCCAAGCGCCCCGAGCGGATGAAAGACCTGTTCGATCAAGACGTCGAACCGGTGGCGCTGGATATGGACCGCGAGGACGTTGCGTTTTTTGTCAAGCAGCGCAACTTAGTCAGTGTGCCGGTCATTGATAAGTCGGGCCGGTTAGTTGGTCAAATTACGATTGATGACATCGTCGACGTCATCGACGAAGAAGCCGAAGATGACATTTTGAAATTGGCTGGTGTGCGCAATAGCGAGGTCTCGAGCCTCTACAACGCCATCATCAGCACAGCCAATTCAAGGTTCCCATGGCTGGCGGTGAACTTAGCGACTGCGTTTTTGGCGTCCGGGGTCGTCGGAATGTTTGAGCACTCTATCGAAAAATTAGCAGCACTCGCAGTGTTGTTGCCGATTGTGGCGGGGATGGGCGGCAACGCCGGCACCCAAACATTGGCCACCGCCGTGCGCGCGTTAGCTACGCGCGAGCTTGACGGCAGCAATGCCTGGCGCGTCATGAGCCGCGAGCTCTTTGTCGGCATGATCAATGGCTTGTTGTTTGCCGCAATTGTTGGCGTCATCGCATATTTTTGGTTTGATGATCAGCTGCTGGCGATCGCCATTGCCAGCGCAATGTTCATAACACTTACCGTCGCGGGCCTTTCAGGCATCGTGATCCCGTATGCACTACAAAAATTTGGCGCCGACCCGGCCGCATCGGGCGGCGTATTTTTAACGACAGTCACCGATGTCGTTGGGTTCTTTAGTTTTTTGGGATTGGCAACCTTGATCTTGTTATAAGCGTTGTAAATCGACGAAAAACCGGGGTTTCGCGGCAAGGCATTTGCCGATAGAATACGCCATCCGGTGGAGCCTATTCCTGAATGTCCGAGTCCTCTGTCAAGTACATCACGCCACCCAACAATTTGCGCAAAAAGCAAATTGATGCTGGCGTGCAGCTGACCATCGATCCAAGTCTCGTGGGTGCGGCCGAAAGCAAAATCGGCAGCATGAAGGCCGACTACCTGAAATGGGTTGGCGGCGACCTTGATGCCTTATCGGCGGCTTGCGACATTTCCATAAAAGACAAAGCTAACCGTGCCCAGCATGTTGAGACGCTTTATAACAAGGCCGTCGAGATCAAAGGGCAGGGCGGTAGCTTCGGCTATCCTTTGATGACCACCATTGGCAGCCAACTGTGCCGCTTCCTCGAAACGCAGGGCTTTGGTGTTGATGACCTCAAAATGGACGTTGTTAAACTTCACGTCGAAACGTTGCGGTTGGTCATTTTACAAAAGATGGAAGGTGACGGCGGGCCTATGGGTCAAAAGCTGCTGACCGGCCTCGCGCTCGCTGTCAAAAAAGTAACGGGGTAGTTGTTTGCCCAATTTGTGGGCTTCTACTTGGCGTGGAAATACTGCCACCCAACCGCGTTAATTTACTGGCGTCATAAATTCCCAGCGCCGGTAGCCTTCAACACCTGAAATCACAATCCCATCAAAGCCGAGGTCGACGAGGCCTGAAAAGGTTTTACCCACTATGGCTTTCCAAGCGGGATTCCAAAACTCGACGTGGTATTTGCCGGGGTTGGCGCGGTCGAGCGCATGCACCCATGATGGGTTGCCGACCTGCCATTCGCGTTGCCAGTAATATTTATCATCTGACGCTTGGCCAATTTCAATCCACGCCAGCACCTGGCGGCGTGCGCCAATTTTCTTGAACTTAAGGCCGTTTACTTCGGCCTTTGTCAGCGCTTGATTACCGTTATAAAAGCCATCAACGACAAGGATGTCATAGTTGGTGTTCTTTAAAGCCAGCAGCCAATCGGCTTTGTTTCCATACTTTTTGTTGTCCAAATTGATCAGCATGCTTTTAGCAGCAGTGATGTCTTGGACGTTCGCCGAATTTTCTGGGTTGGGTCGAACATTCGGAACATCTGAATATTGGCGCTTCAGGTCGGCATCAACGTGAGCCACGATGCCTTCCTTTCGCGCCTGTTGGAAAACGCTTTGCACGCGTTCAGCAGGGCAGTGATCTACGGATAACGCTTTCAAACTTTGCGCGCGCATAGCTTCGACATCTGCAATCGGAACCCGTATGGGCGAGCAAAAGAATCCATCTAGGATAAAACCATCGACACGCTGCTGATAACGACGCATCGGAAAGCCGACCGGTAATTCCGTCTCGGCCACTTGCTCGGGCTTCATCACAGCTGGGCGCTTCAGCTCAGTCAGGTTAAATTCGCGTTGACTCCAGGTGAATAAGTCGAAGCCGCCAAAGGTTAAAATGGTAAAGCCAGGCGTGCGTGAACGCGCATAGCCTGAGAGTTCTTCAATGATTTTGCGCATCTCGTCGCGGTAGTTAGGAATCTGCTTTATCGGAATGTCCAAGATGATGTTGGTGTCACCCAACAATTCAATGGTGCGATCCGGCAATTCCGGCGGTAGCGCTTTGATCGAGGTAATGTCGTCTTGCGGTTTGAGCTCGGGAATTTCTTCTGGTTCCGACGGCGGCGGCCCGCCGCCAATGTCCCCGCCTTCTAAATCAGCGGCTTCTGGCGGTGGCTTACGAACTTGCTGCGCAATGGCATGGTTGGCCGTTAGCGCGAGTGCGCTGGCCAAGATAATTGCAATTGCGGTTGTTCGGCTCATAGTCGTTCGGCTACGTAATCGGCAATGGCAAGGCTCGAGGTCAACCCGGGTGACTCAATACCGTATAGAGCCGCATATCCTTTAACACCGGTCTCGTGTTCCGTCTGTATCATGAAATCGCGCGTTGGTTCGCCCTTAGCCTGAATTTTGGGCCGGATGCCGCTGTAGCCAGGCCGCAGGGCATCATCGGGCAGGTCGGGCCAATACTTCCGGATCGCGGCATAAAAGCTTGGCCCCCGAGCTTCATTGACGTCGTAGTTAATTTTCTCGACCCATTCGACATCGGGGCCAAAACGGCCCTGGCCTGCAAGATCTAAAGTGTAATGCAGCCCCAAGCTATGGGCACCGGGAAGCGGATAGATCAGGCGTGAAAACGGCGCTTTACCCGACAAGTAGAAATAATTGCCCTTGGCGTAGTGTTGCGGCGGAATACTGGGCGCGCCAACGCCCCTAATCGACCGGCTAATGTTTTGCGCCGAGAGTCCTGCGCAATTGATAACGGTTTTCGCCTTCAGCGACATGGGCGCGGGGCCGCCTGCATGAATAATGACGCCGTCATCGGCGGCCTCGCCGCTAACCACGGGGCTGTTATAGGCAATGACAGCGCCGTGTGCTTCGGCGTCGCCTAAGATTGCGAGCATAAAGCCATGGCTATCGATGATGCCCGTTAACGGTGACAATAGCGCTGCCGCGCATACCAAGTTGGGTTCGAGCTTCTTGGCCTCACTGGCTTGCAAATAGGTCATGTACACGCCGCTATCTGCCGCATGGGCCTGAAGCTTTTTTAAGCCTGCGACTTCGCTGTCGTCGGCGGCAAACACAACTTTAGTCGTGCGCTTATAGGTCACGCCATAGGCATGACAAAACGCATAAATCTTGTCACGACCCTCAATGCACAGCCGCTCTTTCAGGCTGCCATGGGGGTAGTAGATGCCCGCATGAATCACTTCGCTGTTGCGCGCGCTGGTAATCGAGCCAAAAGCCTCTTCGGCCTCGAGGATTAAAACCTCACGGCCTTTTCGTGCCATGGCCCGCGCCAACGCCAGCCCGACAACTCCGGCGCCAATGACCACACAATCAACAGACTCAGGGGACGATGTCATAGGGCTAAGTGTGGCGGCGGGCGGCGGTTTGGTCAAGAATCGTGTTTGGAATCAATGGCTTTAAGGCAGATTTTGGCCCCGTACTCATTGTCCTGGCGACTCCGGGCAGGTAGAATGCAGGTTCATTTTTAAAAATCTTAACTCCCAGGTCGCGCGTGAGCCCCAAGGTTATTGTTTTCGGCAATGAGAAAGGCGGCACCGGCAAGTCAACGCTGGCCATGCATTTGGCCGTGGCTTTGATGGTGCGCGGTCTGAAGGTCGCCACATTTGATCTCGATGCCGGTCAGGGCACGATGTCGCGCTACGTGGCCAATCGTGCCGCCTACGCCCAACGCACGGGCAAAAAAATTCCGCAGTCAGTACACACAGCGATTTTGCCCGCTGATTTTCAAGACGCGGGCGAGGCGGAGCTAAGCAAAGCGTTGGGTAATTGCGGGGCATGCGATGCAGTGATTATTGACACGCCCGGTCATGATTCTGCGTTGTCGCTGGCAGGGCATTCGTATGCCGATATTATTGTAACTCCGTTGAACGATAGCTTGATTGATCTTGATGTCTTGGCCGACATCGACCCCATCAAAAAAATCATTGCGCGTCCTAGCCGTTTTTCCGAGCGCGCCTGGAAAGCCAAACAATTAAGGGCCCGCCGCGACGGCGGCCGGGTCGACTGGGTCGTCGTGCGCAATCGGTTAGGTCAGTTAGATGCACGCAACAAGCGCTTGGTGGGTGAACTAATTACCGCGCTGGCAAAACGTATTGGCTTTCGTGTGGCGCAAGGTATTGCCGAGCGCGTGATCTATCGCGAGATGTTTTTGGATGGGCTGACGGTTGAAGATTTACCTTCGCTCAACGCCGATGGCCAGCTTTCCATGTCGCACGTGGCCGCGCGCGCGGAGCTTCGCACACTTATGCAAGCCCTGGGTTTGCCTGATACATTGGCGACTTGGAATGCGACCTTCGCTGACCCTATATCACACCCTCAAACATCGTACCCAGTTCATGCCGCCCCCTGATAAGCCTGCGTTCAACATACCTGCGCACCGCCCGGTGGGCGGCGGTGTCGCCGCGTTTTTGAAGCAGGTGGCCAACTCGCCAGTCCCAGTGGTGACAGGTGATCGCGGTCGTTTGATTTTTGCAATGGATGCCACGGCCAGCCGTGGGCCGACGTGGCATCAGGCTATCGGTATTCAAGCCGATATGTTCAAAGAGGCCGCAACCGCTGGCGGTCTTGATGTGCAGCTTGCGTACTATCGCGGAATGATGGAGTTCGAAGCCACAGCCTGGACGGCAGATGCGAACCGAATGGTTGAGCAAATGCGCCGAGTGAGTTTTCTGAGCGGGCATACGCAAATCGAGCGGATACTCAATCACGCCAGCGATGAAACACGGCGCAAAAAAGTCAACGCCATGGTTTTTATTGGCGACGCCATGGAAGAAAGCGCCGACTTAATTGAAGCCGCATCTGGCAAGTTAGCCGTGTTGGGCGTGCCAGTGTTTGTGTTTCACGAAGGCGGCGGCGAACCTGCGGCCAGCACATTCAAACGCATCGCAACGCTGACGCGCGGAGCTTACGCCGCCTTTGACGCCTCAAGCCCACAAAGATTGCGCGACTTGTTAAAAGCTGTTGCGGTGTATGCGGCCGGTGGCGCGCGGGCGTTAGAGGACTTTAGCAAACGCACCGGCGGCGACGTATTGCGGCTGACCTCGCAACTGACTTCGAGACCAAAACCATGATTTTCAGCTTGTTGTTGGGACTTTTGGCCTTATTCGGCGGCTTGTATTTCTTGAGCTGGTACGGCAAAGCCAAAACTGAAGACATAAAAAAAACGATGCGTTGGACGGGCGTTGGGTTGGGTCTGCTGGTCGTTGCGGTTCTGGCGGTGACGGGGCGGTTGGGCGTTGCGTTGGCGTTTCTCACAGGCCTCATGGCCTGGGCCTGGCGGGTGTTCAATATGATCCAGATGGGTCACCAAATGAGCGGCATATTCCGAAATTTTACGCGCGGTTTTGCCGGCTCGACGGCGCAACAATCGTCCCAGGTCCAGTCCGCATTTTTCAAGATGACCCTTGATCACGGTACCGGCCATTTAGATGGCGAGGTGATTCAGGGCGCTTTTGCCGGGCGCAAGCTCGCGGCCATCGAATTCGACAATTTGATGAAACTTTTGGTCGAGGTGCGCGCAGACGCGGAGTCGGCTGCTTTGCTCGAATCCTATCTCGATCGTGCCCATCCCGATTGGCGGGCGCAGGCTCACCAGGCCGGGCCGAGCAGTTCGGGGCCCGCGCCAGGGGCTATGCCCGAGGACGAAGCCTTGATGGTGCTGGGTTTGACCAAAGGAGCGAGCCGCGACGACATTAAAGCCGCCTATCGCCGGTTGATGACCCAGTTGCACCCAGACCGGGGCGGGTCGGACTATTTGGCCGCGAAAATCAACGCAGCGAAGGACGTTCTGCTGGGGCCATAACAAACCGTTGTGGGCGTTGCAGCAAAGCGACGCCCGTGGCACAAAGCGGCCGCTCAACTCGACGTGTTTTTGAGGAACTTTGAATGCCGCAGCGTGTTCGCAAAGCTGTATTGCCCGTGGCCGGTTTAGGCACGCGCTTTCTGCCCGCCACAAAAGTCATCCCCAAAGAAATGATCCCAGTGATCGACAAGCCGGTGGTGCAGTACGCCATCGAGGAAGCCCGCGCTGCTGGCATTGAAGAATTCATTTTCGTCACTGCGGATGGCAAGGAATCCATCGCGAACCATTTCTCGGTTCATCCGGTTTTAGAATCGATGCTGGCGGAGAAGAAGAAGTTTGCTGAACTGAAGATCGTGCAAGACACCACGCTTCCGTCGGCCAATTTGCACATGGTCAAACAGCACGATCCGTTGGGACTTGGCCATGCGGTATGGTGCGCCTGGCAACTTATTGGCGATGAACCATTCGCCGTGATTTTACCCGATGACATGGTGCTATCGGGCGTGCCTTGCCTGAAGCAACTCATCGATGCCCATGCCCAAGTTGGTGGGCACGTGGTGGCGGTTGAAAACGTCGCGCGCGACCAGACGAACCGCTACGGCATCCTCGATGTTCAATCCGAAGATGGTCGTCTCGCAAAAGCCAAAGGTTTGGTCGAAAAACCCGACCCCGCCAAAGCACCGTCAACGCTGGCTATTATTGGCCGCTATATTCTCGACCCCATTGTCTTCAAAGAACTTGATAAGCGGACGAAGGGCGCCGGCAACGAAATCCAACTGACCGATGCGCTGAATCGAACGATCGGAGCGGTGCCATTTCATGGCCTGAAATTCGACGGCAAGCGATATGACTGCGGCACTCGCGTGGGCTTCATTGAAGCCAACGTGGCGTTTGGCTTGGCGCACCCCGAGTTGGTCGACCGCTTGCGCCCGATTATCGAGCGCCTGCTGGCCGATACAAAATAACGATTTAAACCTAAGGAATTCACGATGCGTATTGCGATGATTGGATCGGGCTATGTCGGCCTGGTGTCTGGGGCGTGCTTCTCAGAATTCGGTGTTGAAGTTGTTTGCATGGACAAAGACGCCGGCAAAATCGAGCGCCTGCGCCGTGGCGAAATTCCGATCTTCGAGCCGGGCCTTGAAGCCTTGGTCAAAAGCAATGTCGAGGGGGGGCGCCTATCGTTCACCACCGACCTCGCCGCCGCTATGAAGGGGGCTGACGCTGTATTCATTGCGGTGGGCACGCCAAGTCGCCGTGGCGACGGCCATGCTGATTTGTCCTACGTGTATCAAGTCGCAAAAGACATCGCTGGTGTGATGGATCACTATACTGTCGTCGTGACGAAATCGACCGTGCCGGTGGGCACAGGGCGCGAAGTGCAACGCATCATTCGCGAAGCCCGCCCCGATGCCGAGTTTGATGTCGTTTCGAACCCCGAGTTCTTGCGTGAGGGCTCGGCCATCAACGACTTCATGCGCCCCGATCGCGTTGTGATAGGCGCCGAGTCAGATCGCGCCCGCGAAATGATGCGCAAGTTGTACCGCGTGCTTTACATCATCGAAACGCCGATATTGTTTACCAACCGCGAAACCTCAGAGCTGATCAAGTACGCTGGCAACGCGTTCCTGGCCACCAAGATCACCTTTATCAACGAAATCGCTGACCTTTGCGAAAAGGTTGGGGCAGATGTTCATGATGTCGCCAAGGGCATCGGACTTGATGGCCGAATTGGCAAAAAATTCTTACACCCGGGGCCCGGTTACGGCGGCAGCTGCTTCCCCAAAGATACGCTGGCATTGACCAAAACTGCGCAAGACTACAACTCGCCCATCCGCATTGTTGAGACGGTGGCCCAGGTGAACGATGAACGCAAAGTGCGCATGGCGATGAAAATTATTACGGCATGTGGCGGCAGCGTGCGTGGCAAAACCATCGCGATTTTGGGCCTGACCTTCAAGCCGAACACCGACGACATGCGTGACAGCCCCAGCCTTGATATTATTCCAGCGCTTCAAACTGCCGGGGCCACGGTACGCGTGTTCGATCCCGAGGGGATGCACGAAGCCCAGAAAATGTTGCCGGGCGCAGTGTTCTGCAAAGATGCTTACGATGCCATGGAGGGCGCTGACGCGGCCGCCATCGTCACGGAGTGGAACCAGTTCCGCGCGCTTGATCTGAAGCGCGTAAAGACCCTGCTGAAATCACCGATCATTGTTGATATGCGCAATATCTACACGCCGGCTGATATGCTCGCAGCGGGTTTCCAATATACGTGCATCGGTCGACCCAGCGCAGCGCTGGGATCGAATTAAGCAGCCATAATCTCAGGTGGGACTTGTCCCGCCACCGGGCGATAGGGCCGAGACAGGCCCACTTTCGTCTGCTAGCTTGGCATGACGAGCTGTGGGTTTGCGCGGGGGCGCACACCTCAGATTGATCGGCAACGAGGGGGATTTCGATATGGCTGGACCAATGCCAACGGCAGACGCGGCGGCTGATGCCGATGCTGCAGGATACCCGAACCAAACCTACGCTTGGTATGTGGTCTCGGTCATTTGCATTGGCTACATCTTCGCCTTCATCGACCGCATTGTTGTTGGTCTGCTGACCAGCGCCATCCAAAAAGATTTGCTGCTGACTGATACCCAAATGGGCGTGCTGCAGGGCATCGCCTTTGCGCTCTTTTATGCGCTGTTTGGTATACCAATTGGCTGGCTGGTCGACCGCTGGCATCGCAAAACCATTTTGACGATCGGCATGACGGTGTGGAGCGTGATGACGGCGGCGTGTGGTTTTGCCGGAACGTTCTGGACATTTTTCTTCGCGCGTGTCGGCGTGGGCATTGGCGAAGCGACGCTGAACCCCTGCGCGTCATCGATTATTGGTGATTACTTCCCCGCCAAAACCCGCGCCAAAGCTTTTGGTGTGTATGTCATGGGCACGGCCATTGGCACGGGCATGACGTATTTAGGTGGCGGCATCGTGTTTGGCTTTTTGGCCAAATACCAAGTGGTCGACCTCGCATTTTTCGGAGAAATGAAACCGTGGGAGGCGATGTTTCTGTTTGTCGGCCTCGGCGGCCTTATCCCCGCGCTGATCTTCCTCTTCACGGTCAAAGAGCCCGCACGCAAAGACTTGGCGGCAAAAAACAAAGGCAAGGCCAGCTGGGACGAAATCAAAACGTTTTTTAAGCTCAACCGTCGTGCGCTCATTTGCCATCATGTTGGTATTTGCCTCACCATCATGAGCATCTATGCCTGGGTGAATTGGATGGCCGTATTTTTTGACCGCATTCACAGTTGGGGCCCAGCGAAGTTTGCGATCTCCTATGGCATTCCCGGGTTGTTCATGGGCGTCATCAGCGCACTGTCGTGCGGATGGCTTGCGGTAAAACTGAAAGAACGCGGCCAAGTCGATGGCACAATGCGCGCGTGTCTTTATGGTTGCATGGGCGTTGTCATCTTGGGCACCATAGCTCCGCAGATGCCAACGCCTGAATTAGCACTCACTGTCTTTGTGCTGGCCGGATTGTTCTCGAATTATCCGTCAGTGTTGGCTCTTACCGCTATTAGCGAAATCACACCCAACGAAATGCGCGGGTTCGTGACCTCCACATATATTTTTATGGTCGGCCTCGTTGCTTCGGGCCTTGGGCCCTTGCTGACGGGTGTGGTGACCGACCGCGTGTTCGGCGACAAAATGCAAATTGCCAATTCGCTCAGCTTAGTAACCATTGTCACCGGAATCGCGGGTTCTCTGATTATCGCGTACGGCATGAAAGGCTACCGCGAGAGTTTGTCGCGCGTGACGTGGGGTAAGTAAAAACAGGAGCGCCGATTTGACCGCTCAAACGTACCCCGCTCCACGCTACGCTTGGTACGCGCTGGGCGTTATTTGCTTCGGCTACGTCTTCGCGTTCATTGATCGACAGATTGTCGGGTTGCTTGCGCCTGACATTCAAAAGCATTTCTCGCTCAACGATACGCAGATGGGCCTGTTGCAAGGTATTGCGTTCGCCATTTTCTATACGATCTTTGGCATTCCACTGGGTTGGTTTGCTGATCGCTTCAATCGTAAATGGCTGCTGACGGCCGGCATGACGGTGTGGAGCCTGATGACGGCAGCGTGCGGTTTTGCACCAGGGTTCATGCCGCTGTTCGTCATGCGTATGGGCGTCGGTGTGGGCGAGTCCACTCTGAATCCCTGCGCTTCATCCCTGATATCGGATTATTTTCCACCGGCCAAACGGCCACGCGCGTTTGGGTTCTATGTCATGAGCACCGCATTTGCCGGCGTTTTATCCAGCGCAATCGGCGGGACGGTCATCGCCGCACTGCGTGGTTATGAATACGTCTCCATTCCGCTGCTCGGTGACTTCAAGCCATGGCAAGTTGCTATGCTGGTGGTTGGCCTTTTGGGCTTGTTGCCAGCTATCCTCTTAGCTCTGACCGTCAAAGAGCCGGCCCGACTTGGCTTAGCTGCGCAAAATAAGGGTAACGCCACCTGGTCTGAGACGCGCGCTTTTCTTTTGAGCAATCGAAAGTCGCTCGGTTTGTTTCTGTTGGCCGCGTCGTTAGTAATCTTAGAAATTTATGGCGGTGCCTATTGGCATCCGAGTGTCCTCATCCGCGTCTACGGTTGGAGCGCTCCCGACGTCGCATTTTATTACCTGGTCCCATCAGGATGCATCGGCATTTTCAGCGCCTACACGTCGGGCTCAATCACCAACTATTTTAAGAAACGCGGCATGGGCGAGGGTGTTTGGATGACCGCCTTGCTGGGGTGTGTCGGTTGCACGTTTTTTGGCGCGCTGGGGCCGATTATGCCCACGTCGGAGTTGGTATTGGCCATGCTTCTGATGAAATCTGTTTTCATCAATTACCCTTCGGCGGCGGCCATGACCGCCATCAACGAACTCACACCCAATGAGCAACGCGGCTTTACCACCGCACTGTATGTGATACTCACGGGGTTAGTGGCGCAAGGGTTAGGCCCCTTGTCAGTTGGCATGACCACAGATTTTGTTTTCGGCGACCCCAAGATGATCGGGTATTCCATGGCGGTGGTCGTTTCGGTTACGGGTGGTCTCGCGGCCATTTGCCTGCTGTGGGGGCGCTCTGCTTACCGCGAGGCCCTAGGGCGGGTGACTTGGGAAGCCGGAGCAAAGCCTGCAACAGCAGCGGCTTGATCCGGTTGGCCTAATCCGCCATAAGCCTGCGCAATTCGACCAGAAGAACGGCGCATGACCATGTCCACGACCCATACCTTCCACCCCACGATCTTACGCGAGTACGACATTCGCGGCATTGTCGGTGAAACACTATTTGCCGCTGATGCGCGGGCCATTGGCCGCTGCTTTGGCTCGCTCGTGCGGCGCAAGAACCCCGGGAAAGCCGATCTACTAGTGTGCGTTGGCTACGATGGTCGCCTCAGTTCGCCCGACATGGAAGCTGCGGTGGTCGAAGGCCTGACGGCGGCTGGCGTGAATGTGCAGCGCGTCGGGCGAGGGCCCACGCCGATGCTGTACTTTGCGGCCAGCGAACAGAACGCCGACGGCGGTATCATGATTACCGGTTCGCATAATCCGCCCAATCACAATGGCTTTAAAATGATGATGGGGCGCAAGCCCTTTTTCGGCGAAGACATCCGCGCGCTGGGCCCCCAAGCGGCCAAGGGCGATGTCGAAAGCGGGCAGGGTAAGGTCACAAGCCGCGAAACACTCACGCGTTATGTGGCGCGCGTGCTTCATGATTTTATCGGCACGCGGGCGCTGACCGCCGTGTGGGATCCGGGCAATGGTGCAGCCGCTGAAGCGGTGAAATTAGCCGTGGCCAAATTACCCGGCACACACACAGTGCTCAATGACACAATCGATGGCACGTTCCCCAACCATCACCCCGACCCGACAGTGCCTAAAAACTTAGTGCAGTTGCAAGATGAAGTTGCCAAACAAAAGGCCGATGTGGGTTTTGCGTTTGATGGCGACGGCGACCGCGTAGGTATCATCGACGGCAAGGGGCGCATCTTGTGGGGCGACCAGATCATGCAAATCCTCGCCGAAGATGTGCTCAAAACCCGCCCCAAGGCGGCCATCATTGCCGATGTGAAAGCCAGCCAAGCGTTTTTCGATGAAGTCGCGCGCATGGGCGGCACGCCCATCATGTGGAAAACCGGCCACTCGCTGGTGAAAAACAAAATGGCCGAAACCGGCTCGCCGCTTGCGGGCGAAATGAGCGGCCACATCTTTTTCGCCGACACCTATTACGGCTATGACGACGCGCTATATGCCGCCGTGCGCTTTCTCAGCATCATGAGCAAGACGCCAGGTTACGATTTGGTCAAGCGCTTCGACGCCATGCCGGTGATGATCAATACCCCCGAGTTGCGTTTCCCGTGCCCCGACGAACGCAAATTTGCGGTGATTGATGAAGTGAAGGCGCGGCTAGAAAAATCCGGCGCGAAAGTTTCGGCCATCGACGGTGTTCGCGTTTCCGACCACGGTGGCTGGTGGCTGCTGCGCGCATCTAACACACAAGCCGTGTTGGTAGCCCGCGCCGAAGCGGGCACCGAGGCGAATTTGGAAAAGCTCAAAGCCAGCTTGGCCGATCAGCTCAAAGCGAGCGGGCTCGATTTACCGACGGAATCGGTAGGGCACTAGCGCTTCGCCGTGCGTTGTAACTTCACTGGCGGCACCGACTTGCAGCCCACTTTGGTTTGAACATCGGCCAGCTGGCAGGCCATTGCCACGTCGTTCTGCGTCATGCCGACCACCTGGGCACGATAGAGTGTGCGCCCCTTGTTGTCGCTCGTAGGCTCGACCAACACATCGGCGTTGGGGTAAAGCGTAACCATACGGCTCAGCGCCGTGCTTGCCTGTTCCATGGCCCTTTCACGAGAGCCGAACGCACCAACTTGTATGCCCCAAGTGGCCGCAAGTTCTGCGCGGCGCGCTTTCGATAACTTCTTGATAGCGGGCGCCTGGGCTGGGAAGCTATTTTCGTCGATGTCACCCACGGCAGTCTTGTCGGCGGCGTCTAATGGCGGCGCGTCATCAAGCATTGGCGCGGCGATCAATGTTTCAGGCTGACCATTCAGGCGGGCAAAACCGTTATCGAGTAGATTGGCCATATGCGCATCGCGGGCACGGGCCGTATTACCACCCATCACAACACCAATCAGGCGACGCCCATCGCGTTTAGCCGAGGTGGCAAGGTTGAAGCCCGAAGCGGCTGTGTATCCGGTTTTCAGACCATCCGCGCCTGGGTAGTTCTCAAGCATGTGGTTGTGCGTCTGAATTTCCTGGCCGCGAAAGATGAAACTGCTCTGGCTGAAAAAATGGTAGTGCTGCGGGAAATCGACCATCAGGCGGCGCGATAAAATCGCAAGATCGCGCGCCGACGAAATCTGCGACGTATTGGGCAAGCCCGACGCATTTTTAAAATTCGTCCGTAACATCCCAAAGCTGCGCGCCTTGGTGGTCATGGTTTGGGCAAAGCGACCTTCGCTGCCCCCTAAGTTTTCGGCAACCACTGCCGCCACGTCATTGGCCGACTTTGTCACAAGGGCCAATATGGCATCGCGCACAGAAATGGTTGTGCCTGGCGCTAGGCCCAGTTTCGAGGGCGCCATGGTGGCGGCACGTTTGGACACTTTCAAGGGCGAGTCCATGCTCAGTCGATTGTGCTGCACAGCTTCAAACAGCATATACAGCGTCATCATTTTGGTCAGCGAGGCGGGGTGGTTGCGGTCGTCGGCATTGGCTTCGTGCAGCACTTTGCCGGTATCGGCATCAACAATAATGGCGGCATATTTCGCCAGGGCGGGCAGGGGCAAAGCCAGCAAAATGGCTGCCAAAAGGCCCGAAAATACAGTGAAAGGAATACGCCCACGGGCGCACCGGGAAACCATCGTCATCAAGAAAAACCCCTCATATATCAAGGCCTTACCCAAGGCCTCTGATTATCCGATACTGTTCGGTCTCTCTTCGGTGACCTGGTTTATCCAGGTTCTTGAGGATGCAGGATAGGAAGTTCCGGTGGACAAGTCCACCATCTCCTTGAATCGTATTAAGAATCCCATTGTGCCGGTAGCCATTGTCCGCCATGGGCCTTAAGGCTTTGTGAATCTTTTGGGCGTTTCATGGAACCCTTGCTTGAAGCGCAAAAAGGGCGAGTTGCGAGAAAATGAGTCAACCCCCTGGCGTAACACAATTTTTAAACCAATATGTGGGCGGTATTTGGTATTCTAAGCCAGCAGTATTGAGTGTCTCGACCCAAGGCCTTTAGCGCAGCATCCATGACCACCACCGCGTTCACCACTGATCAGTTCGAAAGCATCGTTCGCATGGCCGACGAAGATAAGAACGGCGGCAATGATGATGGGCGTTCAAATACCGGCGTTGTGATTAAAACGCGCCCGAAGGTTAAGAAACCGTCGCTCTACAAAGTGCTGATGCTCAACGACGACTACACGCCTATGGAATTCGTGGTTCACGTGCTCGAACGCTACTTCAGCAAAACCACCGAGGAAGCCACCCGCATTATGTTGCATGTGCATCAAAAGGGCGTGGGCATTTGCGGTGTGTTTACCTTTGAGGTCGCTGAAACGAAGGTCACCCAGGTCATGGACTTGGCGCGGAAAAACCAGCACCCGCTGCAATGCACGCTGGAGAAAGAATAACCCCCTTCACAGGCGGGCACGACCTAACAAAAACGAACAAAGGATAAACGCCCTTGTCAATGTTGTCACAGAATCTGGAAAAAACACTTCATCGAGCATTGGCCTCCGCCACGGAGCGTCGCCATGAATATGCTACGCTTGAGCACTTGTTGCTGGCGCTTTGCGATGACGCTGACGCAATTGCGGTGATGAAAGCATGCAACGTCAGTGTTGACCAACTGCGCCAAGTCTCGAAACAATTTGTCGATGATGATTTAAAGGGGCTGATCAGTGGGGCCGGCGACGACCCCAAGCCAACATCTGGTTTCCAGCGTGTCGTGCAGCGCGCGGCGATTCACGTGCAATCGTCAGGTCGTGAAGAAGTGACCGGTGCCAATGTGCTGGTGGCTTTATTCTCGGAACGTGAAAGCCACGCAGTGTATTTCCTGCAGTCGCAGGAAATGACGCGGTTGGATGCGGTCAACTATATCTCGCATGGAATCGCAAAGCGCCAGCCCACGGCTGAACGCCGCCCGCCATCTGGCGCGGATGCGGACGCAAAACAAGAAGAGGTGGTCAAAAAAGGCCAAGAGGCGTTGACGGCTTATTGCGTCAACCTGAACGAAAAAGCCAAGCAAGGTAAAATTGATCCGTTGATCGGTCGCGACAGCGAAATTGAACGCACGATTCAAATTCTCTGCCGCCGCACCAAAAACAACCCCCTGTATGTGGGTGATGCAGGGGTTGGTAAAACAGCCATTGCTGAGGGCTTGGCACGGCGCATTCTCAACAAAGAAGTGCCTGAAGTGCTTCACGATGCTGTGGTGTTTTCGCTCGACATGGGCGCACTGCTAGCTGGCACCCGATATCGCGGCGACTTCGAAGAACGCCTGAAGGCGGTATTGTCGGAGTTGGAAGCCACCAAAGGTGCGGTGCTATTCATTGACGAAATTCACACCGTGATTGGCGCAGGCGCTACATCGGGCGGTGCAATGGATGCGTCAAACTTGCTGAAGCCTGCATTGGCTTCGGGCGCATTACGCTGCATGGGCTCCACGACATACAAAGAATACCGCAGCCATTTCGAGAAAGACCGCGCACTGGTGCGTCGATTCCAAAAAATCGATGTGAATGAACCATCGATCGAAGACGCTATTAAGATCCTCAAAGGACTGAAGCCCTACTACGAGGCGCACCATAAGGTTCGCTATACCGCAGAGGCAATTCGCACAGCTGTTGAACTGGCGGCACGCTATATCAACGACCGCAAGTTGCCCGACAAAGCCATCGACGTGATCGATGAAGTCGGCGCGTCGCGGATGTTGCTGCCGGTGAATAAGCGCCGCAAAGTCGTGACCGTAAAAGATGTCGAGGAAGTCGTGGCGAAAATCGCCCGCATTCCAGCCAAGACCGTCACGCGCGATGACAAAACCGCGTTGCAAAATTTGGAACGCGATCTCAAAACCATGGTGTTTGGCCAGGATGCGGCAATTATTGCGTTGTCGAGCGCTATAAAACTTGCGCGTGCTGGATTGCGCGAACCAGAGAAGCCCATCGGCAGTTATGTGTTCTCCGGCCCCACGGGCGTTGGCAAGACCGAAGTGGCCAAGCAATTGGCAAAAAGCTTAGGAATCGAGATCCACCGCTTTGATATGTCGGAATACATGGAGCGCCATTCGGTCTCGCGTCTGATTGGAGCGCCGCCGGGCTATGTGGGCTTTGATCAAGGCGGGTTGCTGACCGATGCCGTTGATCAGCATCCGCATTGCGTTTTGTTGCTCGACGAAATCGAAAAAGCTCATCCGGATTTGTTCAATATCTTGTTGCAAGTCATGGATCATGGCAAGTTGACCGATCACAATGGCAAGTCGGTCGATTTCCGCAACGTGATTTTGATTATGACGACCAATGCTGGCGCGTCTGAAATGGCCAAGCATGCGATCGGCTTTGGTCGTGACATGCGTGAAGGCGAAGATACGGCAGCGATTGAGAAGATGTTCACACCGGAATTCCGCAACCGGTTGGACTCGATCATTGCGTTTTCGAATCTGCCGCCCGAGGTTGTCTGCCGCGTCGTTGACAAGTTCGTTATGCAGCTCGAGGCCCAGCTCGCCGACCGCAACGTGACGATTGAATTGACCCAAGCCGCCCGCGATTGGCTTGCGACGAAGGGTTACGATAAGCAAATGGGTGCGCGTCCGCTGGGCCGTGTCATTCAGCAAGAAATCAAGAAGCCTTTGGCCGATCAGTTGTTGTTCGGTGATCTCATCACCGGCGGCCATGTTAAGGTCGACGTGAAAGATGGGAAGGCCGTGTTCGACGTTACCGCGGCGAAAGCTGCTCCCAAGAAAACCGAAGAGGCCGACGAGGACGAAGCGGTGATTGCCGATGAAACGCCGAAAGAACCTGTCGACGTACGATAGAATTTCGCAAATCTTCAGATACCAAGCCCCTGCCAATTGGCAGGGGCTTCTTTTTTGTGCGATGGTGTAACGACCATGAGCGCCATGCCCGCAGAAAAGGCTTTTTACCAACGCCACTACAATGGCAAAATCGACGCGCAAAAAGGCATCGATGTTGCGCGCGTGTATGCCGACTTGTTCGCGCCCGGCCGGCGCTATCATTTAGTTGAAAAAATGCTGCCCGAGCTTTCCAAGCGTGACACCCTGCTGGAACTCGGATGCAGTTCGGGCCAATCGGTGCGCTATTTGGCAGAAAAGTATCAATTCCAAAAAAGCGTTGGCGTCGACATCGCATTTGAGGCGCCGGTGGTTATGAGCGGCCCACCTGCCGTCGAATTCATGGCCGCGAACCTCAATGACGTTTTACCTTTCGCTGATGGTTCCATCGACTTGCTCGTGGCGATGATGGTGATCGAGCATCTTTTTGACCCTTTCCAGGCCTTTAGCGAGATTCGCCGCCTGCTCACGGCAAATGGCGTGGCGGTGGTCAACTTACCGTTAGTCACTAGCGTAAAAAACCGCCTGCGGCTTCTGGCTGGTGAATTGCCCATCACCAGCGAGCCTTTTGCGCGGTGGATGAACACCCGCGAATGGGACGGCAATCACCTCCATTATTTCAGCGTGGCGTCGATCCATCGTTTAAGCGCAGCCTGCGGACTAAAGTTGGTTGCAACCAGCGCCGTGGGCCGCTTACATCGCATAAAAGGGCTATGGCTGTCGGCGCTCGCCTCGGAACTCACGTTTGCGTTAAAGCGTATCTGATTCCCATCTTTTAAGTCCCATAACGGGTGGGTTACGGCTATGCTTCCCATAGTTTAAAGTTAGGGGAGGCTATCCATGCAACGTCGTTCAATGATGAAATTGGTCGGGTCGGGTGTCGGGGCCGCGCTCGGTGCGCCAGCAATATTTTCGCGTGCCCAGGCGGCGACGGTGGCAGCCTTTGATCCCAAAAATGCTGATCATATCGCCTTGGCACACCGCAAGCTTGCCTATTCCGCTGACGGCAGCACGACGTTTAGCTGGATTCGCGCCATGCGCTATGCGCTGATCGACAGCGCCTATACGCCGATGTGGGAATTGCACTCGGGAACTATTTTCCGCACCGTCGACAAGCCCGATGGCAATTACGAAGTCCACGCGATCAACGCTATCTACTACACCGAGTTGGAAACTGAGAAATACATCGAGACAATCAAAAACCCCTTTACGGGCCAGACTGTCACATTCCCGTATGCTCTGCCGTCGGCCGCAAAACCAAAAGTGCGCGTCACACTGTTTGAAAAAACTGGCCCAAAGGAAGAGTTCGTCACTTCTCCCGGATATAAACTCCTCTCGCGTGGTAATCGGTTGGGCCCGGCCTGGGTGGTAGGTGATCAGGTGTGGATTCGCGGGGACTCATCGGCGCGCCTGGAACCCACTGAACCCGGCAAGCGCTTGTCGCAGGTCAACGATTGGACAACGCACACCGGCAGCGTGAAACACGTGATGGACGCGAGCATCAAGAACCCTCCGTCAACGCACGCTTTCAACGACACCAACACGTTCCCGGCGTGGTTTGGCATGGAAGATAGGCCCGGCAACTACGTGTCACGTGGTTATGGTCAGAAAGCTTTCAAATACGACGACATGCCCAAAGTTTGGCGCGATTTGTTTACGGCTAAAAACCCAGATATCGCCAAAGATCCCAAGGCGGCATTAGGGGCGTAATCGGCGCGTGTCAGTTTCTCGGTCGTCTGTCTCAGTCGTTATTCCGCTGTTCAAAGAGGCTGGTTCTTTGAGCGAATTGTTGGCGCGCCTCGACAGTGTTGCCGCAAACGCGCCCGAGAAATTCGAGTTTGTCTTTGTCGATGACGGCAGTCCTGATCAGACGTGGGAGACGATCAGCCGCCTCACACGCGATCGGGCGAACTGTACGACTATTCGCCTCTCGCGCAACTTTGGCAAAGAAACCGCACTGAGTGCAGGAATCGATGCGGCCACGGGTGATGCGGTGGTGCTGATGGATGGTGACTTACAACATCCCCCTGAGTTGATTGCGGAATTTCTGGGGCACTGGCGCTCGGGCCAAGATGTTGTTTACGGCGTGCAGCGTCGACGTGATGCCGATGGGGCGGTTCGGCGCACGTTGTCGCGAATGTTCTACCAAATATTCAACTCTCTCTCGGAAACGCAAATCACGCCAGATGCAGGCGACTTTCGCCTCATGAGCCGCCGTGTGGTCGATGCTATCCGCCTGCTGCGTGAACGCTCGCGGTTCATGAAGGGGATTTATTCGTGGGTAGGGTTCGAGGGCATCGGTGTGCCGTTCGACGCACCACCGCGCAAACATGGTCAAAGCTCCTTTTCGCTGGCGCGGTTATTCAAGTTTGCCTTCGGTGGGTTGATGTCGTTTTCAACCGTGCCATTGAAGCTTGGCATTATTATGGGCGTGATCGCGGCTTCATTAGCCCTGCTTCTGGGACTGTTTTATTTTACGCGTACGGTGATGTTCGGTATCGACGTGCCCGGTTATGCGTCGATCATTGTGTCGGTGCTGGCGTTGGGCGGGCTAATTTTGTTGCAACTTGGCCTTGTCGGACTCTACGTGGGCCGGGTGCTCGAAGAAGTGAAAGGCAGACCGCTGTACATTGTGCGCGATCAATCGCCGCCGCGCTCTGGTACTGGCAGCTAATCGTTTGCGATGACCCGTTCTTTTGTTCTTTGCGCCGATGACTACGCGCTTTCAGAGGGCGTTAGCCAAACCATCGTCGCGCTTGCCTCGCGCGGGCGCTTATCTGCCGTCAGTTGTATGACCTGCACGCCATATTGGGCCCAACATGCTGAGTGGCTTAAGCCGCTGATCGGCAAAGTCGATATCGGTTTGCATGTGACTTTGGTTGATGAAGTACCTCTCGCGGCAATGCCCAAAACTGCGCCCAACGGTAAGCTCCCGAGCATAAGCGCACTCATTTTGCGCAGTCATTTAGGCTTGATTGATCTGACTGAAATCAAGGCGGAAGTGACAGCGCAATTTACTGCTTTCGAGCGCGTCTTAGGCGTAGCCCCGTCGCATGTGGATGGACACTTACACGCGCACATTCTACCGGGCATTCGCGACATTGTTTTGCAACGCGCGGCAGCGTGTAACCCCAGGCCATGGGTGCGCAATGTGACGGAGCCGTGGCCAAGCGTCCGTCGCCGTGGCATTGCCATACCGAAATCGATCGTTTTGAACGTCCTGGGCCGCGCATTGGCAAAAATGCCAGCACGTACGAACGACGGCTTTTCCGGGTTGTACGGCTTGGTCGGCGACGAGAATTACCCAGCAATGTTTGAAAAGTTTGTCGACTCTGATGCACAGCGATTAGTGGTGATGTGTCACCCTGGTTCAATATCGCCCGAAAGTGTTGCGTGTGCGCAATCACGTGCAAACGAAAGCGCCTTTTTTGCCAGCGATAATTTTACTGAAATGCTGGCACGCAAAGACTTACGGCTTGGGCGGTTCGATGATCTGTGATTGCCGCAATGAGCGAAGATCGACCACATAACTGAGAATCACACCGCGCTGATAGACGTCTGTGATAACCTTGCCGCGATCACGCAGGCTCCAATCGCACGCGGGCCCATTATAAGCGACATAAAAGTCGGCCTTTTTGATGTCCCAAGTGACAATAAAATTTGGCGTGAAATAGTACTCGGCCGACCACGGTCTGCCACACACCAGCACGTTATAAGGTGGCGTGACCCCATCAGGTTTAGGTTCGTTCGCAATGGCCGCGATAAGGCGTCGCGTGCCTTCGGCCAGCGACGTTCCCCAGTAGTCCAACTCAAAGCGGCCCTCGGCCCCGACTAAGTCACCAGCAAATGCATTGTAGGCCACATACTGGTTAGGATGGGAATCAATGGAAATCCAGATTTGTCGGCCCACCGCCAAGGCAATACACGCGCTGCCTATGACGCCCCAAACCGCGCGGCGTTGAGCCAACCAGTTCAAGGCCTGATCTAGGCCGATACCGGCAAAAATGCCCAGAATCGGCACCACAAACAAAAAGTGGCGCATGCCGTTATACAGCGTCGGACGCATGAGCATGCAGGCGACGATTGGGATGACGGCGATTGCCGCAACGAACACCTTGGCTGTGGAATTCGATTGCGCAAAAACACCTAAACGCCGTCGCGCAATACTGCTAACCGCGCTTATACAAGCCAATACCAGCCCGATCAAAATAATTTCCGGCAGCATGTTCCATAGGAGTACAGGCAAGTAGTCCCACGGCAGTTTGGTGGACAAGACCATCTGTCCGTTCCACAAAATCTCGCTGACCCACGGGAAGTCGATAAATTCCTTTACGGCGCGTTCGATGTTGGTGATGGCCGTGACCGACCAGGGCCAAAAAATAGCCATCAAGACCAGGGCAACGGGCAGCGCCCACAACAAGCCTTTGCTGCGCGCCCAAAATTCACGCGGCCAGTGTTTGAAACCGGTTGGTTGAGTGGCGACGACACTTAAAGCCAATGCACCCAGCAATGCCATCAGCCATGCGCCCGCCAATACGCGCGAGCCCAAGGCCAAGCCCAACGCAATGCCGAAGCCGGCCACCGTGCGTCGCTGTAAGGATGGTCCCTCGAGTATCGCGCGCGTGCCAAAATAGGCCACCCAAACCGTCAGCCAGGCAAATGGCGCATCTTTGGGGTTGATGTAATTGTGCCCATAAACCAGCGGGGCTGTGGCGAGTATCGCTAGCGCAATCAGTGCTGCGCGCTCACCGGCCAACAATCGCGTGAGCCGCCATGCGCCGAAATATCCCACCACGCCCATGAGGGCACCCAGCAGGTGTCGCGTTTCGTATTCGCCGAAAGGCGAGGCCAGGTTCACGACAGCGGCGACTAAATCGAAAAACCCGCCGTAGTAAATCAAGTTCATATACTCGAACGCGGACTGGTCGCGCAGACCCGACGTGTAAAGGGCGAGCAACTTTTTCCCGTATGTGTTTTGAACTTCTTCATCCCAGCTGATGCCGTAATCGCCAAAGGTGGCAAACGCCAAAATCACTAGGGTGGCTAGGACGACGTATGACGCAAAATCTGCATAACTTGAGGTCAGAACAAAATCTTTGCGCGTGGCGCTCGGCTTACTCATAACGTCGCGCGCCGCCGCTTGTCGTGAATGTCCAGCCCGTTTTGCGCGGCGATTTCGACCAGCCAGATATTGGTGGCGGTATAATCAGAGGTCTCGACGAAAATCCGCTGGCGATCGTTGCGCTGTCGGACGATATGCTTCGACACACCCGGCACAAACCACCGACCTATCCGCGCCATGCGAAGACCTGCTGGAAGATATGATGACAGTGCCAAAGGTAGGCGGGCAGGGTGATGATGTCGATGAGTTTTTATTCTTACATCAATAGCGTCTCTGGCTCGTGTCAGTTCAAGTCACGTGTGCAAGAACTTACAATTGTGGAGGAGCCGGAGTTCGGCTTTGATCGTCGGGTGTGACAGGCTCAACTGTGACAGTGCCGCTTCGTGAATCTGGCGGCGGTTGCCATTCGTCTGGCGTGGTGCGCGCTTTGACTAGCGGAAGTTCGCTCAGTGGAACCAGCCCAGGTACCTCGGGATCGATGGCGACGCCAAGCGTTGGTTTTGGCAAACCCATTGCCGGTACGCAACCCGCCGGAACATTTCGATAAAGACAGGGGCGACGCTCTTGCGCCCCTGCCGCGGAACTCCACATCAAAATGATGATAATCGGAACCGTTATGGCGAATGAGAGCGGGGGCGGTTTCATCTTACACCTCAGGTTGGCTGAATAGGCGTAGACGAGAACCTTATCCCAAGCGGCAGTTGGGGGCGTCTGACACAGATCAAGTCTTTTAGCGAAAGTAACCGAGAAAGTTGAAATGACCGCGTTGGCATGGGCCAAGCATGCTGCGGTCGGGATAGCCATGATTCATTGATTATTTATTGGCGTGGCAGTCGATGAAAGATAAGTCCGGCGCCGATTTCAGCAAAAAGCCCCCGACCTTTCGGCCGGGGGCTTTTGTAGCTCTTTCTTGGTCAAATTTTTCGCGCCAAGCGGAAGACCACTTCTCGGGAAAATTCGACGCCGCCCTTAAACTTACGCCGAGTAGTAGTAGAAGTACTCGAGCGGATGCGGCGTGATTTCCAGGCGCTTTTGTTCGGCCATCTTCAGGTCGATGTAGCCATCAATGAAGTCGTCGGTGAACACGTCGCCGGCTTTCAAGAACTTGCGGTCCTTGTCGAGGTTTTCCAGCGCTTCACGCAAACTGCCGCACACCGTGGGCACTTGCTTGAGTTCTTCTGGTGGCAGTTCGTACAAGTTCTTGTCCATCGGGTCGCCCGGATGGATCTTGTTTTTGATGCCGTCGAGGCCAGCCATCAACATCGCCGCAAAGCCCAAGTAGGGGTTCGACGCTGGGTCGGGGAAGCGCACTTCAACACGCTTGCCTTTGGGGCTGGCCACGTAAGGAATGCGGCACGACGCCGAGCGGTTACGTGACGAGTAGGCCAGCAACACCGGAGCTTCATAGCCTGGCACCAAACGCTTGTAGCTGTTGGTGGTGGCGTTGGTGAAGGCGTTGATCGCCTTGGCGTGCTTAATGATGCCGCCGATGTAATACAGGCAGGTGTCCGACAAGTCGGCGTAGCCCGACCCTGCGAACAGGTTCTTGCCGTTCTTCCACAAAGACTGGTGAACGTGCATTCCCGATCCGTTATCGCCGAATACGGGCTTGGGCATGAACGTTGCAGTTTTGCCGTATGAGTGTGCGACCATGCTGACCACATACTTATAAAGCTGCATGTTGTCGGCGCACTTGATCAGTGTGTCGAATTTCATACCCAGTTCGTGCTGGCTGGGCGCGACTTCGTGATGGTGCTTTTCCATCACAACGCCCATTTCTTGCAATACGGTTACCATTTCGGCGCGCAGATCTTGCGCACCATCAACGGGGGCGACTGGCAAATAGCCGCCTTTGGGGCGTGGGCGATGGCCCATGTTGCCTTCGTCGTAACGCTTGCCCGAATTGTAGGGGCCTTCTTCCTGATCGAAAGAATAGAACATGTTGTTTGGTTCGATGGAGAAGCGCACATCATCGAATACAAAGAACTCGGCTTCGGGGCCGACGAACACAGTATCGGCAGTGCCCGTGCTGTCGAGGTAAGCAACGGCCTTCTTGGCGATCGAGCGTGGATCGCGGTTATATGGCTGACCCGTGCTGGGCTCGATCACGTCGCAGAACACAAGCATCAGCGGCTGAGCCGCGAATGGGTCCATGGTGACGGTCGACAAATCCGGCTTCAACTGCATGTCGGATTCGGAAATATCTTTCCAGCCTGCGATTGATGAGCCATCAAACATAATGCCGTCGGTCAACATTTCTTCGTCGACGGTGCCAACATATTGGGCGATGTGGTGGGTCTTGCCGGAGGGATCAGTAAAGCGGAAGTCGACGTACTTTACGTCCTTCTCTTTGATCATCTGCATGACTTTTTTAACGTCCGACATGGTCCTTCTTCCTTACTTTTAGTGATTGTGGTTGAAAACGAACTCTGCCCCACGGCGTCCGCCGCAGAGTATCCAGTAGATGTTGATGCCGGTGTTCTTGTTGTGCATCCCGGCTCTGTGGTGTCCGAAGGCGGGCCTTATATTGCGTCGCCGCCGCGCTCTCCGGTTCTGATGCGAATGGCGTCTTCGATGGAATACACGAAGATCTTGCCGTCACCGATGCGGCCCGTGTGCGCGGCCTTTTTAATGGCCTCAATCGCACGGTCCAGCATGGCGTCCTCCATAACGACTTCGATTTTTACCTTTGGCAAAAAATCGACGACGTATTCGGCGCCGCGGTAAAGTTCGGTGTGACCTTTCTGGCGACCAAAGCCTTTCGCTTCGGTCACGGTAATGCCCTGCAAACCAACTTCGTGCAACGCTTCTTTCACTTCATCGAGTTTGAAAGGTTTAATGATGGCTTCAATCTTTTTCATAAGCGTCCCATGATGTTCTGGCCCGGTGAATCGACTCTCACGCGGGCGCTTTAGCTCAAAGACACACGTTCGCGTTCAAGCCTGAACGTTGGCGCGGCCTTGTCTGGCTTTCCTATTCAATTTCTATGCCAAATCTCGAGACTGATTTTTAGGCGTGAATCGGGCCTTTTGGTTTGGATCAGGGGCGCGACTGCACAGCAATTCACCACCCTGCCTAAAGAGTGTGCTCGCCTTGGCGGGCTGTGGATGAAATAGGGCAAAACTGGCCGCTCTGCGGTTTTCTTGACGCTGCCGGGACAGGGGTATAAGAACCGCTCTCTGGAGCCGAAACCGGCAAGGTTTAAGCTTTAGGAACGCAAGTTACGGCGGGTATAGCTCAGTTGGTTAGAGCATCTGGTTGTGGTCCAGAGGGTCGTGGGTTCGAGTCCCATTACTCGCCCCACTTGCCGCAAAAATGTCGACTCGGTTAGCTCCAGCAATTGGGAGGCTCGGCTCATGACATCTGAAGCCCCCACGTCCGCTACGGCGATTATCGGCTTCTCCTCAATAGGCCATTTTTATAACCATCTGTTCGAGCCCATGTACTTCGTGGTGGCTCTGGTATTGCCGCCAATTTTGGGCGTGCCCTACGAGCAAGTGCTGACCCTAATCATTGTCGGCAAACTACTGACGGGTCTTTTCGCACCGGTATCGGGTTGGTTGGCTGATCGCTGGTCGGCACTGGGCATGATGGTGATTTATTTTTTTGGCTTTGGTCTCAGTGCCGTCGCCGTGGGCTTGGCATCAACGCCGATGCAAATCACGGCGGCACTGGCAGCACTCGGAACATTTGGGGCCATCTACCATCCCGTCGGCATCGCCTGGATGGTGCAAAATAGCAAAAACATCGGCAAGGCGCTCGGAATCAACGGCATGTTTGGTGGGTTGGGCCCGGCGTTGGCTGGAGTCTTTGCGGGTGCTTTGCTGGAATGGTCGAGTTGGCGCACGGTGTTTATCGTGCCCGGCATTATTGTCATGCTCACTGGCGTGGTGTTTGTTTGGGCCATAGTTGCAGGCAAACTAAAAGACGTGAAAATCGCGCCTCGCCAAGAGCATCCGCTCAATATGGGTGACACTGTTAAAGTCTACGTCATCCTGACATTTGCGATGATCGTCGGCGGCATGTTTTACAACGTTGCGCAATCGTCACTGCCCAAAGTGTTTGAACAAGGGCTTGGCGGCGTGCTGGGTGAGGGCACGTCCAGTGTCGGTACCGCCATCATGCTGGCCTATGGCGTGGGCGGAGTGATGCAAGTGTTCACCGGCAATATGGCCGATAGATATCCGCTGAAGTGGGTCTATGCGCTGTTCATCTTCCTGCAAGCTCCATTTATTTTTATGGCGACACAGACCACTGGTCTTGCCCTGTTGGTGGCGGCTATCGCCATGGTGACGTTCAATATCGGTGCGCTACCGGCTGAAAATGGACTCCTCGCGCGCTATACGCCAGGTAAGTGGCAAGCCACCGCCTATGGAATGAAGTTCATTATTTCGTTTAGCTTCTCGGGCCTTGGTATTTTTCTTACGGCCAAAGTGAAAGAAGCCACTGGCAGTTTTGATGGTATTTATCTCGCGATGGCAGTGGCCTTGTTGGTGATGTCGATGGTGACATTAACGTTGCCTAGCGAACGAACCTCACAAAAGACACCTCCATTGCCATTACCTGCCGAGTAAGATTGCTAACCTTTGAAGGAGTTCGCGATGATGTCACGATGTGTCGTCTTGCTATTGTCGCTGGGAATGTTGGCATTTCCAGCTCTGGCGCAGCAAAAGAATAACTCTGTCACGGCAATCCCAAAAGTGCTGGTTCGTTCTCCCAACCCCGCAAAATTGGCTGAGTTCTACAAGGCGTTAGGATTTTCGGAGACCTCGCGGACCCCATTTTCTGTGAATTTCTATTTGGAAGGCGATGTTGGCGCGTTTGAAGTGTTGAAGATGGACGAGGGGACTCAACCGTCAGGCCCCAAAACGTCGCGCACGCAGCAGGGCGTGGTCGCAATTTTTGAGGTCGCCGATCAAGAAGGGCTTGTTGCACGCGCCAAAGCGGCTGGGGCCACACTGATCGAGCGTTGGGATGCGCCGGAACGCCCCGCGACAATCTACTACATCGGCGACCCAGAGAATAACATTTTGGGATTTGCTGCGCGCCATCATCATCCGCGCATCAAAACGCCATAGCGACAAATTCAGCGGTTTGCGGATTTGTCGAGTGAGCGTGCGAGCCGCATGCCAACAAAGGTGCCGCGGCTACCAGCTCCCATCTTGTGGCGATGGTCAGACCGCAAGTTCATGGCAGAATTCACCCACGAACCGCCTCGATTATTGCGCTGGCACGATCCCAACTTTGTAACGGCGCTGCCGTCGATTGGCGCGCCGTCGTAGTTGGCCTGATAACAATCTTCGACCCACTCCCAAACATTACCATGCATGTCATGGACCCCAAATTTGTTTGGCTCTTTTGTTCCGACAGAATGAATGTGCCCGCCTGAATTTGAGTTGTACCAGGCATATCGCCCGAGCTCGTTAACGTCGTCGCCAAATGAAAAAAGAGCACTACTCCCGGCGCGCGCTGCATATTCCCATTCAGCTTCGGTCGGCAGCCGATATGTCTTGCCGGTCTTGGCTGAGAGTCGTTTCGCATATTCCTTTGCTTCGTTCCACGACACCGTTTCGACTGGCAGATTTTTATCTCCGTCGATGTAATCGCTTGGATTTTCGCCCATGAGGGCTTGCCATTGGCCTTGCGTGACTTCGTATTTCCCTAAGGCAAACGCTGGAACCGAAACACTGCGCTGCGGAATCTCGTCGGGCTCGGGCTTGTATTTCAGCGCCGGATCCGCCTTGCCGCCCATCACAAAACTGCCGCCGGGGATTATCACCATCTCGGGGCAGTCGGCGCAGTCTTTGAAAACGCGACCGGGTACTTCCGCCAAAGCCCCGTTGTTCAGAGCAAACATTTGCGCTATCGCGATTGCCGCAGCCAAAGTGGTTTTCATGCCCGACATTCTCCGAGGCGATTCCATCAGGCAGTAGCCGATGGCACTAAGGCTGAGTATGGTGATCATAAGTTCAAGGTCAATGCCGACGGAGTTCCATGAACATGAAAAAAGCTTGGGTCCCTGTTTTACTGCTTCTGGCATTCAGTGCCCCTGCGCGTACGCAACCTGATCATGGTACCTTCAAGGATTGTCCAGACTGCCCGGAAATGGTCGTCATTCCGCAATCACCCCAAGGCGCGGCGAAAATAAAGTCATTTGCGCTTGGTAAGTTTGAAATCACCCAAGCAGAGTGGCTGGCGGTCATGGGCGATCGGCCAAGCGAGTTTGTCGGCGACGATTTGCCAGTTGAAACGGTGTCGTGGAATGACGTTCAGGGTTTTATTCGCAAGCTGAATGCGAAAACAGGCAAGCAATACCGACTACCGACCGAAGCGGAGTGGGAATACGCAGCACGTGGCGGAAGTGTCTCAACATACTCATTTGGCGATAATGTCGCCGAGTTGGCAGAGTATGCGTGGTTCCTCGACAATGCTGGCGATACTACTCACCCCGTTGGACAGAAGCGACCGAATGCCTTTGGACTCTATGACGTGCACGGGAATGTTTGGGAGTGGGTCCAAGATTGCGCCACCGCCGAATCAAATAGTGCTGCCCCAAAAGAAGACGATACGGTTGCAAAGTATATCCGCGATTGTCATCGCAGCTACCGCGGCGGATCAATGGCTAATAAATCATCGAGTCTTAAGCTGACTTTCAGCCAGTCCAGTGGCGTCGGGGACCGCTATTTTGCAATGGGCTTTCGCATTGCACGAACGCTGCCATAGGCAACGTCGCCTCCGCCCTGCAGCTTACTAATAGCGAGACTAATGGGAACGGCGAATGTAGCTTTTTACTTTCGCGGCATCGCCTTGACCTTTGTAGGTCAGGGTGTCGGGGTAGGGCGCAAAGGGCCGCTCTGATTTAACCGTGCCGGGATCAATAGGAAAGCGAACCTGGTTCGGCAGTTTCGGTTCTTCCACGACCTCGTAGCCGGTAATGATATCCATCGGCACGCCATCCTCTACCCAACGTTCCATCATCGAAAGCGAGTCAAAATGTCGGCCTTCCGGAATGCCTGATGTGCAATGCATATCACCGGGAATCATATACATGCGGAAGAATTCTCGGGCAGCTTCAACACTTCCGACCTCTTTGGCGAGTTTGTTGTAAAACTGAATCGGGTATGAACCCGGCATCGCCGATTCATTCCACCCATGCATGGCCAATAGTTTGCCCCCCCGCGCGCGAAATGCGGAGAAATTTGTACTGTCGGCGCTGACCAGGTTTTCTGTTTCGTTGAATGTCGAAGGTGGGGCGTTGAGGTCGAAGTCTGTAAGTTGAAACGTCGGTCCCTTCGACGTTGGGTATAGAAAGTAGCGCATAATCTCGACGCTAAACTTCGCGTAGTTCGGATTGGCGCCGAAAAACGCATTCGGCCAACGTAATTCAGACCCCAACGACATGCCCGGATAAATATGAGTGCCGTTGTCTTGAGTCGGGCCTGCATACATCTTTCGTGCTACGGCGACCTTGGCGGGAGTCAGGCATGCTTCTGTTTTGGATGTGCCGCAGGATAAACTTTCTGGGTCGAAAGAGCATTTGTTGGGATTGGCAATGATCCCGTCAGATAATCCGTCCTGGGCATCGCATTTCTTGATCACGGCGCCATGGAGCAACTCGACATCAACGTTTGAAAGAATTTGATTGCCATCGGCGTCGACATTGGCGCGAACGCTCCAGGCCATAAGGTAGTTAAGTTTGGTGAAGTCAAAGACGATGCCGCCATTGGCAATAATTCCATCAAAGTCATTTGGATAGCGCTGGGCTTCGACCACCGCTTGCCGCCCGCCCGTGCCGCAGCCGCGGAAGTAATTTGACTTGGGTTTTGTGCCGTAGAAGCGCGCGATGAGTTCTTTCGCAGCCAGAGCGGTGACATGTGTAGCGCGGTGGCCGAAGTCGATTTTGCTTTGGGTGTTGTTGACTGCCCAAATACCTGATTGGCTGGTGACGGCCTTGTGACCCATATCGGTGGTGCCAACTGCGTAGCCGCGCGCTAACGCATCGTTGGTGGCATCTGATGGGATAAAGCCGCACATCCCGCGGCAACCCTGTTGCAAATAACGTCCGTTCCAATTGTTTGTTGGTAAACGTAGTTCAAACCCAACCTGCGGCGCGACAAAACCAGAGATGGAGCAGTGGGCGGGTGAGGTTTGGCTTTCCGAGTTGACCCGTGCTGTCGCGACGGCCGCAGGCGTCGAGTTTTCGACTATGATGGTCTGGCCACTGATGGACTTACACACGTCTAAGTCGGCCGCCATCGCAACATTGGCTATCGCAGTTAATGCGGCGCTGACCACAGAACGCAGAATGCACTTTCGATTGACCGTCATATCAGTTTGATTTCCGACAATCGTTGCTGCAAATAACCGTTGGCCGTGATCGGCGTGGGATATCGGTTCGGGTGCTGTGCCGAAATACACGACGTCAGAGTCTCGATTAAAAAGTCCGGCGCAAAATGCTGAAAAAACGGCATCGAGTAGCGCGGGTGTGATGCGCGTTCTGGTTTAGGGTTGACGACCCGGTGCGTGGTGGACGGCAGCACATGATTGGTGAGGCGTTGCAGCATATCGCCGATGTTAACCACAACGCAATTGGGCGGAGGATCGATGTCGAGCCAGTGGCCCTCGCGATCCAGCAATTGCAGACCTGCTTCCTCCGCACCCAACAACAACGTGATTAGGTTGATATCTTCATGCGCACCAGCTCGCACGCCTTGCGCTTGGGCCGACACCGGTGGGTAATGCAGCAATCGTAAAATGCTATTTCCATCTTTTACGGCGTTGTCGAAGTAGTCAGTTCTCAAATTCAAATATCGCGCGAGGGCGGAAAGTAACCGCAAGCCTAAAGTGTCCATGGCGTCATATAGCCGATAGGTTGCGACGTCGAAATCGTGAACCTCGGCGACGTGCAAATTAGAAGGCATAATTGGTGTAAAGCGATGTCCAGGCGTCAAGTTGCGGCCCACATGCCAGAACTCTTTTAGGTCGGCACGGTCGGCTCCCTTGGCGGTTTCGATTCCGAAGGGCGTGTATCCGCGCTGCCCGCCGCCACCAGGCACCAGGTACTTTCTCTTTGTTGTATCAGGGAGCGCAAAAAATTGCCGCGTGAGATCAAACGCGTTGTCGATGATGTTGGTCGCAACACCGTGCTCGGCAATCACAGCAAAGCCATACCGCTCGAAGCAAGCGCCCAAGGCGCGCGCAAACTTCTCGGGGTTTTGCGCGCTGTCAGCAATAGAAAGTGGCGTGATCGGTGGTTGGGGCATTGCTATTCGTTTTCGGCTTTCTCGTCTTGTAAGCGAATGACTACTTTTCCACGGGCACGGCCAGCTTCCACGTAAGCAATC
The DNA here is from genome assembly GCA_947476925.1 of Rhodospirillaceae bacterium. Taxonomy (GTDB): domain Bacteria; phylum Pseudomonadota; class Alphaproteobacteria; order Rhodospirillales; family Rhodospirillaceae. The sequence continues at coordinate 91,389 of CANJSF010000009.1, forward strand.
GCCGCAGGCACCTCGCTGAGAGTGTAAGTTCTGTCGATCACCGGTGTGACTTTACCAGAATCCATCAGCTCTTTCAAAACCAGCAAGTCGCTTGTGGTGATGTTTGCCAGCATCATGCCGACGTCCTGGCTCAAAAACGGCGACAAGATCAATGCCTTGATCGCACCGATCATCGGACCCAGCCACTTTCCGTCATTTGGTCCGCCAGCGCCGCCGATCAGAACGTAGCGCCCATCGGGTTTCATGACGCGCGTGATGTCCGAGAGCGCATGATTGCTGACGTTATCTATAATCACGTCATAACGCTCGGTGCTTTGGGTGAAATCTTCCCCGGTGTAGTCTATGACATGGTCGGCACCCAGCGCCCGCACCATATCGACATTTCGTGTGCTGCACACACCCGTTACTTCAGCACCCAATGACTTGGCAATCTGCACAGCGAACGTGCCCACGCCGCCTGACGCGCCATTGATCAAAACCTTTTGGCCCGGTCGAAGTCGCCCGTTGTCACGCAAACTTTGCAGCGCGGTAAGGGCGGCGATTGGCACGGCCGCAGCTTGTTCAAAACTCATATTGCCAGGTTTCAGCGCGATTCTATTTTGCCCTGCTAAGACGTATTCGGCAAACGCGCCTGGCCCCGCGCCGAATACTTCGTCCCCTGGCTTGAATTGCGTAACGTTAGTGCCGACAGTTTCCACAACGCCGGCCACATCGCTGCCGAGGCGAGAATTCTTCGGTTTAAGAAATGCCGATCCATCTATGCGCATCAGATAAGGTTTGCCGTGCATGTAATGCCAGTCGAGCGGGTTGACGGATGCCGCGCGCACTTTGATGAGAACTTGATTGTCATTGGGCAGCGGTTTGTCGACTTGCTCAAGCCGCAGTACGTCCGCCGCGCCATACTCTCGATAAACGATAGCCTTCATCGGCTCACCGCTGCTGCGAGGCGGTGTGGGCGCAGGTGGCGCGGGCCAGAATGCCCATAGGGCCGCGGCGAGCAGCAAGAGGGTGAGCGAAATTCGTGTCGATGTACGCTCGAGCAGTGCGCGTTTGGTGGATGCATTGGCACTCGTATCAGCGGTCATACTTCGCCTGCGTTCTGCGGGTAAAACAGACGGATGCCTTGGCTATACCCGCACTATCATTGTTTGCCGTTGATTATATCACTCTCGTCGAGGCGGCGGTATATTTTGAAATACTCATCGGATGCAGGCACGAGCGAAAACCGCGCATCGGAAATGAGTTGTTGCGCCACAGGTAAGGATATTTTGTTAACGAAGTCGGGCTTATCTTGGCGTTCTGGAGCAACGGTTACCACGTATTTCACCCCAGCGTAACCGAGCCAATCCATCGACATCGCTAAATCATCTTGCGGCAGTGATAAATACGTACACTGAATTCCCGAGCGCAAATAGTGTTTTGCGCCAAAGTAACTGGCTGTATTGGCATTCAGTTCAGGGTAGGAAACGCCGATAACTATCGGTTTATTGCCAGTATTCTGGTCACACGTTGCGGCAGTCACGCGATCAATTGCCTCCCGGCGATCGACAGATTCATATGCTTGCCACAACCAAACATATGGCATTTTGCTTGGCGGGAGCGTGCCAAGTGTGACGGCATTCGCAATCGCGGCATTTGCGGTAAAAAGCGCAAGAATTGATAGTGAGAGAACTTGCCGATCGAGAACCGCAAGGCTCCAAGCAACAAGGCCGCTGACAATCGGGATTAACGGCAATAGGAAACGCTGGTCTTGGTTGATCTGCAAGGAATAGGAAATCACGATCGCCGTGATCGTTCCTGCGAGATAAATGCCAAATAGTGCGCCGCTCGTCACGAACTGTCGAACAATATTGCCCGTGCGCTTGCCGAACTGCCGACGATAGGAAACAACCACTGCGACAGTGATGACGGCGATTAAGACAATTGGCGTAAGCTGAAATGCTGCAAGTGCTTTCGCTAATTCGCCGCTCCAATACTTCAATTTTTCACCAAGGATGACCGGTGAGCCATAATTGAGCGCCACATCGCCAACAGTAGCGCTGAGGAAGTGTTCAGACATCGTGACCCAATTTGTCGCGTACCAAGTCACTGCCAGCGCTGCAATCACGAGCGACAAAACAAACCACGCTAGATCTGAGTGCGTTGACCGGGGGCGGGTATCGCCGCGGGTGGCGTAAAGGGCTACTGCGATATAAACCAGCGCCGGCAAAACAAAAGTTCCACTGGACGATTTTGCGAGCAATGAGACGGAGATCAGCAGGATGACAAGCGCTGTGTTTCGCATTGCCGATCGTTGCTCACTGCGCCACGCAATAACCATTGATGCGGCAGCGCATGCCGTTTGGAGTGGTTCGGTAAAATAATGGCGACTTAATCCGATAAAAAGTGTTGCGCCACCGCAAACTGTGACCGCGGCTAACCTGCCAGCGAGGTTGTTGCCTAAAGAGCGCGCGAGCCAATACAGCAAAGACAGCGTGGCGGTTGCGGCGCAAATGTTTACAATTAAAAGCGCAGAGTCGATGCTGCCGGTCAAATGGCGCAACGGGACTAAAAACTGCCCGAGCCACACCAATAATGTCGGCATGAGGCGCAAGGCATTGATGTTTGCGGCCCACCACGATCCAAGGCCATCGTCAGCGCTTTGCCAGATGCGTAGCGTTTGGTCCCCATAATAAGCAGGGTCCCACGCCCAAACTCTTTGATCGATCTGAGTCCAAATCAGGCTTGGGACGATCAGCAGGCCAATCCAGATGATAGGTAGAACCGGCGAAGCCCGCCGCTGAATAATATGTTTAAAAATGTGACACCTAATGTGACGTAATAAAATTAGCCGGTATTTGTTAGTCGAAATTTTCTGCGCGAGTAAGTTTTGTTTTGGCGCATTCCATGGTTGTGGCCCGGGATGCAAACTTAAATAAATTATAGCTACGCTACGCGCAGTTACAGAGCGGCCTCTAATTGAGGTATCATTATACCGTCAATAAAACCCCTCTAAACTGTGCCTTTGCGGTTGACGGCAGGGGGCCCATGGCTATAGTCCGCGCCTCTCGGTCGGGGGGTAACCCGGCCATAAAAATCACCACTACGCACAGCCGGACCTTGAAGCGAGAACACCATGAAGACCTACCACGCCAAACCGACCGACGTGCAGAAGAAGTGGCTTTTGATTGATGCCGATGGCCTGATTTTGGGCCGCTTGGCTGTCATCGTTGCCAACATTCTGCGCGGGAAACACAAGACGATGTACACCCCGCACATCGATACAGGCGATAACGTCATTATCGTCAATGCCGAGAAGGTGAAGATGACCGGGCGTAAGCTTGAGCAGAAAACCTATCCTTGGTACTCGGGCTACACCTCGGGCCTGAAAGATCGCCCGGCCAAACGCATTATTTCTGGCCCGTTCCCACAGCGCATCATCGAAGAAGCGGTTAAGCGCATGATGCCCAAAGACAGCCCTTTGGCGCGCCAGCAATTCAGCAAGCTGAAGGTCTATAAAGGCCCCACGCATCCGCACGAGGCGCAAACGCCCGAAGTGCTGGATATCGCCAGCCGCAATCCGAAGAACAAGCGTTAAGAGTCACAAATGTCCGAACAAACCAGAACACTCGCCGATTTGAAAACTGCCGTTGTTGCGACTGCAGCAATTGTGCGTGAGCCCAAGCGTGACAAGCAAGGCCGCAGCTATGCCACCGGAAAGCGTAAAAATGCTATTGCCCGCGTTTGGATTAAGCCCGGCAAAGGCAAAATCACGGTCAATACCCGCGAAGTGGAAAGCTACTTCTCACGGCCGGTGTTGCGCATGTTGATTACGCAACCATTCGTGGCGTGCAACCGCCTGGGCGAATTCGATGTTGTTTGCAAAGTTATCGGCGGTGGCTTGTCGGGCCAAGCCGGTGCGGTGCGCCATGGCATTTCCAAAGCGCTGACGTATTTCGAGCCGGGCTTGCGTCCGGTGTTGAAGTCGGGCGGCTTCCTCACGCGTGACTCGCGCGTTGTTGAACGTAAAAAGTTCGGCAAAAAGAAAGCCCGCCGCAGCTTCCAGTTCTCGAAGCGCTAGGCTTTATCTTACTTTCTGCTCAAGGGCCGGTCGAAAGATCGGCCCTTTTGCTTTGCGGGGGAACCCTGCCTGTGGTTTGCTTGCTCATGGCGGGTAAGGTGGGGCATGGCCAAACGTAAAAGCAACTCCAAGGTCGAACGGCGCGGGTTCTTTAAAAGCATTGCCACAGTCGGTGCGGCAAGCGCGGTAGGGGCGGCGGGTCTGGCTTCGGCCGCTGATACGCCGCGTCAAACAGGCGTGAGCGCTCCGACCCACAATCAAATCGCCGCTGAGACTGCGCCACCCAAAGGCGTGGCGCCTTCAGCGCAGCAATGCGGTGCGGATTTCATGGTCGATGTCATGAGTTCTCTGGGCATTGACTACGTGGCGTCCAATCCCGGCTCGAGTTTTCGCGCGTTACAAGAGTCGGTGATTAACTATGCCAACAACACGGCGCCAGAATTTCTGACGTGCCTGCATGAGGAATCGTCGGTTGCCATGGCGCATGGTTACGCGAAAGTCTCTGGCAAGCCCATGGCGGTTTTCGCGCATGGAACTGTTGGCCTTCAGCATGCTTCGATGGCGCTTTACAATGCGTGGTGCGACCGTGTGCCGGTAATTGCCGTGTTGGGTAACATCACCGACAGTGCAAAACGCAGGCCAGGTGTTGAGTGGCTGCACACCGCCCAAGACCCCGCTGTCATCGTTCGCGACTTTGTGAAATGGGATGATCAGCCTGGTTCGTTGCAACACTTTGCCGAGTCCATGGTGCGCGCCAAAAAAGTGGCGCTGACACCACCAATGGCTCCGGTTGTGATTGTTGCTGATGCTGAATTGCAAGAAGCCCCAATCGAGAATCTTGCCGCGTTGAACATTCCAAAATGTGTTCCTGCTGCGCCCCCGCAGGGTGATAGCGGCGCGGTGAAAGAAGCTGCGCGACTTTTGGCATCTGCGAAAAACCCGGTGGTTGTTGCCGATCGGCTCGCGCGCACACCCGCAGGCATGGGCTTATTGGTCACATTGGCTGAGGCACTCAACGCGCCGGTCATTGACTTGGCGAGCCGAATGAATTTCCCCAATTCGCACTATTTGTCGCAGAGTGGTCGTGCGAAAGCCTTGATTGCCGAAGCCGATGTGATTCTGGCACTTGAAGTTAATGACGTGTGGGGCCTGATTAACGAATACATCGACAACGAAGAGCGTACATCATTTCCGAAAATTCAAAGTGATACGAAAGTTATAAGCATCACTTCGGCTGACCTTTACTTGAAATCGAACTACCAAGACTTTCAGCGTTTTGCTGCGGCGGATGTTCCTATTGCAGGTGATGCTGAAGCCACCCTTCCAGCACTTATCGAAGCGTTGGAGCGTTCTTTGCCGACTTCAATCAGCATTGCAGCGCGTGGCGACGCTATGCACAAAGCCTATGCAGCTTCCCGTGCACGTGCGCTGAAAGATGCGACCTATGCTTGGGATGCCAGCCCCATCAGCACGGCTCGGCTGGCGGCTGAATTAGGCGAGGCGATTAAAGCCGAGGATTGGGCGCTCGTCTCACCCGACAATTTTATCAGCGGTTGGGCGCGTCGGCTTTGGACGTTCGATAAACCGTACCAATACATTGGCACATCTGGTGGGCAGGGCGTTGGCTACGGCTTGGCAGCGGCTGTCGGCGCCGCGCTTGCCCATAAAGCCGCTGGGCGGCTGGCGGTCAACATCCAAACCGATGGCGACCTTATGTATGCGCCTGGCAGCATTTGGACGGCCGTGCACCACAAAATCCCGCTGCTATCAGTTATGCACAATAATCGCGCCTACCATCAAGAAACGATGCATATTCAGCGGATGGCCGCTCGTCGTAGCCGGGGTATTGACCGCGCACACATTGGCACAGCGATCGACAGCCCGTTTATCGATTACGCAATGCTGGCAAAATCTATGGGCATGTGGGCCGAAGGGCCGATCAGCGATCCTAAAGACCTTGGCCCGGCATTGCGACGCGCACTTGCTGTTGTGAAACGCGGTGAGCCCGTGCTGCTCGATGTTGTTACGCAGCCGCGTTAAGGAGGGGCCGATGAAAAGACTTCTCATTTTGGTACCGCTCATTTTTTCAGTGTCTGCGAGCGCCTTCGCAGCGTCGCCGACCGAGCAAGGGCGCGCGCTCTTTTTAAAGATTGGCTGTTCTCAATGCCATGGCACCGTGGGCCAAGGAGGAGCTGCGGGCCCGCGTTTGGCACCCGAGCCCATGGAGTGGGAAGCATTTGCGCAATTTGTTCACAATAGTTCAGATGCCATGCCGGCCTATCGTGAGAAAATTTTGCCCGATCTGCAATTGAAGCAGATTCACTCCTACTTGCAGTCGATTCCGCCGCCGTTACCCGTTGATCAGATACCGCTCCTACGCGGAAAGAAATAAGACCTATTCGATCAACTCTTTTCACAGATTGGTCACGTAGATACGATTTTGAATTCGCTTTTCTGCTGGAGTTTCGTTTGAGTGTCGATCACCAAAAATCGCCATCCGAAATGATCGGTGAGATCGCAACGTGGTGGCCGGGGCACTACACAACCCGGCGCCAAGTTGCCGCCGATAGCGCTTGGGTGCGACCCGGCGCTAAACCCGCACCAGAACTGACCATCGTGGCCAGGCGCATCATGGCCGTGAAGCTAGACGCCCCTCAACTGGGCGATCATGTCATTTATTTCGAAGAGTTTCGCGACACCGAGCCCGAAATTGCGGCGCGCCAGCGGGTCACGGTGCTGGTGTGGGACCAGCCCACCGCCTGCGTGCGCTCGCTGCAATATTTTTTCAAGTCCGGTCCGACCTACGACCGCAAGTCGTTACCCGCAGGCTCCGTGGCGAAGATGACCAAAGACGATTTCATGCATCAAGCCGCTTGCGACGTGTATTTCAAGTGGGAGGCTGAGCATCAACGCTACAAAGGCGGCATGCAACCACGGTCATGCGAGTACGAACATCCCGGAGATGGCTTGGTCTATGCTGAATTCGATATGATCTTGTGGTCGGATGCGCTGTGGTATCGCGACCGCAGCCGGCGTGTGGCCAATCACACTATTCGCGGCGAAATCGACGGGTTCAGTTGGCTGAGGTTCGATAAGATTGAAGTTTAGTCGTTTGAGGGGGAGGGGCTAATGCTGCGCATGTTTTGTCTCGTTTTTTTCGCGATTGTGGCCGCTTTCGGCCCTGCTCATGCGCAGCCCCTGACGCTATCGCAAGGCACCAACATCGCTGCGGCGGTTTCGCCCGACGGAAAACAAATCGTGTTTGATTTGCAAGTTACGCTGTGGGTGATGCCTGCGGCGGGCGGTGAGGCCAAGGCCATCACGCCGCCAATGGCCGATGCGCGTCAGCCGCAGTGGTCGCCCGACGGCGGCAAAATTGTATTCCAATCGTTCATGGACGGCGGCTGGCACATTTATACGGTCGGGCCGGACGGCGTAAATTTCGCGCAAATCAGCAGCGGCGGTTTTGATGAGCGCGAGCCTGTGTTCTCGCCCGACGGCGCTTGGATTGCGTTTTCATCCGACCGCAGTGGCTCATACGATATATGGGTGATGGCCGCTGATGGGTCAGAGCCGCGGGTTCTCACAACATCACTTGGCAACGATCACAGCCCGACATGGTCGCCTGAAGGCAAACGCATCGCGTTTGTGTCTGACCGCGAAGGCGGAGCAGGTTTGTATTCGATTACTTTCGAAGGAGTCAGCGAACGTTTGATGGCGCCACTGGAAGGCGCAATCGCCGGGCCGTCATGGAGCAAGGATGGCCGCCAAATCGCATTTGTAGAAACGACGCGCGATGGCAGTCAACTAAAACTGATGGACGCCTCCAGCAATGTCATTTCAACATTGAGCGCCAAGAACGAAGATGTGTTTCCGTTCCGCGCCGGGTGGATGGGCAACGAAGTTTTTTATACCGCAGATGCGGCGATTAAGCGCCTTTCGACCAGCAAGCCAAAAGCCAAGCCGACAGAGATTTCATTCTCCGCCATCGTGCCGATTTCGCGGCCTGCGTACACGCGCAAGACATTCGATTTTGCCTCGACGGCCCAACGCCAAGTGAAGGGCGTGCGTGGTCCGCAAGTCTCGCCCGACGGCCGCCGCGTCGTATTCTCGGCTTTGGGTGACATCTGGCTGACGGATGCTACTAAATCCAAAACCAAGCCCGAGCGCATGACCAACGACGCCTTTTTAGATTTTGATCCGGCGTGGTCGCGGGACGGCAAATTTATCGTTTATGTTTCGGATCGCAGCGGCAAGACGGAACTATGGCTGCGCGATTTGAAAGCCAATCAAGATCGTCAACTGACCAATCTTGATGCCGAAGTTCAACGCCCCGTGTTTTCGCCCGACGGCTCGCGGGTTGCCTTCTTCAAAGTGCAGGGCCTAGCTGGGCTTGGCGGCGGTGCCTTGCATGTGATCGATGTCATCACCGGTGAAATCAAACAGGTGCGTGCCAGCATTTGGTCGCCGAGTCAGGTGAGTTGGTCGCCGGACGGCAAGCACATCGTGTTGTCGGCACTGTCGGCGGCTTCGTCACGCTTTCGCGAAGGCCTCAGTCAGTTTCTGGTCGTCGCTGTGGATGATGAACCCAAAGCCGACCGCAATGTCACGCCACACCCTGATCATTCGCTGGCAATGCGCGGTGATGATGGCCCCGTGTGGTCGCCCGATGGTAAGGCGCTAGCTTACATATTTGACGGCCGGCTATGGACGGTACCCGTCACACCAGACGGCACAATCAACGGCTCTCCCAATCGCATCACCGATGAATTGAGCGATGCTCCCAGCTGGAGTGGTGACTCCAAATCGCTAGTGTATGTGGCAACCGACCGGCTGATGCGCATTGGCGTGGATGGGAAGGTCAAAGATATCCAGCCTAATTTCACCTGGGTGCCCGCGATCCCGAAAGATCGCTACGTGCTGCGTACTGCCAAATTTTTCGACGGCGTTAAGAACGCCTATGCCGAAAACATAGATGTCCTCATCGAAGGCAATCGCATCACGGCCATTTCGTCACGCAAGGAGTGGCCCGCAGATGTGCGTATCGTTGATGTCGGCGGCAAGGCGGTCATCCCGGGCCTCATCGAATCTCATACGCACCAAACATCGGTCTTTGGCGAGCGCTTAGGGCGGCTGTGGTTGGCGATGGGTGTCACCTCGGTGCGTGAGCCTGGGGCCGATCCGTATGATGCAATTGAACGCCGCGAGGCGTGGTCATCGGGCCAACGCTTAGGGCCGCGCGAATTTTTTGCCGGCGGCCTGACTGATGGCACGCGCGTGTTCTACGGCTTTGCAAATAGCGTGACAACGCCGGAACATTTAGATTTGGAGATGTCGCGCGCCAAGCGGCTTGATTACGACATGATCAAAACCTACGTGCGAATGCCCGACGAACGGCAGAAAACTATCGTCGCCAAGGCGCACGAAATCGGCATCCCTGTTTCCTCCCACGAAATTTATCCCGCCGCCAGCTATGGCACCGACGCGGTTGAGCATTTGCGTGGCACCAGCAGACGCGGCTATTCGCCCAAACAAACCGAGATGGGTTTTTCTTATAACGATGTCGTTGATCTACTGGCACGCACCGGCATGACTGTTACGCCGACGATGGGGTTGTCGGGTGGATTTACTCGCGCCGTGCTGCGTGATGCAACCTTGTTTCAACATCCAGCCTATGTCGCGATTTATCGAAGTGCAGAACGTGCACAAACGGCAATTTTTTCCGAGCGCTCGCGGCCCACTGCGTCGTCGCTTGATTTCACAGTTGCGGCCATGCAAAAGGCCATCAAAAACATCGTTGATCGTGGTGGGCGTATTACGGCAGGAACCGACTCACCCTTTGTGCCCTATGGTCTCAGCTTCCAAATTGAGCTGGAGTTATACGAGGAGGGGGGGCTGACGCCGTTTCAGGTTTTACAGTCAGCGACGTCCTGGCCTGCCGAGCGCTTGGGCTTGAGTCCGCATTTAGGCACGCTCGAGGTCGGCAAGCTTGCGGACATCGCCATCATCGATGGCGACCCCCTGGCGCACATCAAAGACATTCGCAATGTGAATGCGGTGGTCACCAATGGCCGCTACATCACACGCGATCAGTTGCTCGCTGTGCCGAAATAGACTTACCCTGCCTTGGCAAACTTGCTCATATCAACTTTGAGCAACTCCGGGTGGTCTGCCTCGGCGCGGTCAAAGTACTCTTTGGGCAATTGATGCACGCCATCAAGCTTGCGCCCGCTCCAAATTGCAAACATATGGCCCTTGATGTCACCCATCTCCAGCCATTTGGGGAAGGGGTACACGTAGCCCCCGCTGGTGCCCATCGGGAGACGCTTGATCTTTTGATTGTCAAAAAGCGCTTTGGGCGTCCAGTTATGTGATGTCTCGATGAACGGCGTAAACCAACCATCGGGCGGTACGCGAATTTCTTCGCACTTCACCAAGCCATCTTCGATGCGAAACAGCGAATAGCGCGGCGAGAATTCTGGCGTCTTTCGGTCCAACGGGCGCTTGCCCTCGGGCCCATACAGCATGCCGGGGTCCTGGGTCAGGATCGTTGGCTCAACTTTTATTTTGCGGCCCGTGATCGGGTTGGTCATGGCGTCGATGAACGCGCCAGTATTCAGGTCGCGCGGGTAAGACGCGTTGTGGCCATGGGCCATGTAAATGTTCTCGCCTATTTTTTTATGATGCGAGAATTCAATGCCCTCATAACGCACCAAGGGTTGGACTTTGAGGCCATCGGCCACAATGAACATCGTGAAATAATACCAAAGCAGTACATCGGCCTCGTCGGACAGTTCGCGGTAAAGGCGCATCTCTGCGTTAAGGATGGCCACATTGTCCGTGAAGCTCATTTGTCGCGATTCGAGGCGGCCTTTTGGGACAGAAAAGCTGTCGCCCAGTGGTGGGGTAGCCGCCAACGCTGGCGCAGCTCCCAACGCGGCCACCGGTATGGCGGCACCTGCCATAGCCTGCCGTCGGGTAACGATGGGTGTTTCACTGTCTTGGCTAAAGGCGTGTTTCATAATGTCGAGCATGGACCGACTCCTGTTGTGGTCCGCAATTGTACCTTGCTCCGCAGGTTTGTGGGGAGTAATCAGACGCAGAAATCAAATTGGGCGAACGGCGTGAAACCCTCAATTTTCATCGATGGAGAGGCAGGCACAACCGGGCTGCAGTTGCGGCAACGGCTGGAAGGCCGCGCGGATTTGGCGTTGCTCTCGATCGACCCCGCCAAGCGCAAAGACCCAGCCGAGCGGGCGCGGCTGCTCAACGAAGCTGACGTGGTTTTCTTGTGCTTGCCCGACGATGCGGCGCGCGAAGCCGTGGCCCTGATTGGCAACCCTAAAGTTAAGGTCATCGATGCATCTACGGCTCACCGGGTGAATGACGCCTGGGTGTTTGGCTTCCCTGAACTCGCGACAGGCCATCGCGATAAAATCGCTGCGGCGACACGGGTTTCAAATCCCGGCTGTTATTCCACGGGATCCATTGCGCTGATCAGGCCGCTGGTGGATTCGGGCCTCTTGAATTCAAACTACCCGGTCACGATCAACGGCGTCAGCGGCTATTCTGGCGGGGGTAAGGGAATGATCTCGGAGTTTGAGAACGAGAATGACCCGACCTACACGACGGTACCGTACCGCATTTATGCGCTGGAGTTGCAACACAAACACGTCCCAGAAATTCAGAAGTACGGCAAGCTGTCGCTTCGCCCGATTTTCACGCCTGCTGTTGGTCGCTATGCACAGGGCATGATAGTGGAAGTGCCATTGCATCTTTCATTGCTAGCGGGCGGGCCGACTGTGGCCGATGTTCACGGCGTTCTCACTGCTGCTTATCAAGATGCACATTATATAACCGTTGTCCCGCTTGCGCAGTCCACAGCCATCAAAACACTGCCGCCTGAGCAACTCAATAACACCAACCACATGCGGCTCTACGTTTTTGGCTCGGGGACTGGTCAGCAGGCCCGTTTGGTTGCTCAGTTTGATAACTTGGGAAAAGGCGCCTCGGGTCAGTCGGTACAGTGCTTGAACATAATGCTGGGACTGCCTGAAAACACAGGGCTACCATAATAATGGCCGCGATCATTCTGCCCTGGAAAGGCATCGTGCCAACCCTGGCGGCGGACGCGTTTATTGCGCCCAACGCCACGCTGATTGGCGACCTTGTTGTCGGTTCTCGTTCGAGTGTGTGGTTTAATGTCGTAATGCGCGGCGATGTGAACTGCATCCGTGTGGGCGAACGCACCAATATTCAAGACGGCACCATTGTCCATGTTGCTACGAACCATGGGCCGACGCTCATCGGCAGCGACGTGTTGATTGGCCATGCGGCGATTATCCACGGCTGTACGCTCGAGGACGGGTGTTTTGTCGGCATGGCAGCGACCGTAATGGACCATGCTGTGGTGGAAAGTGGTGCCATGGTTGCCGCCGGTGCGTTGATCACGCCTGGCAAGCGTGTCAAATCGCGGCAATTGTGGGCGGGCTCACCTGCTAAGTTTATGCGCGAGTTGACCGATGCTGAAGTGGCACAAATGAAGGTACAAACCGACCGCTATGCTGATCTGTCGGATGGTTACCGGGCCATGCTGGCGGCCCAAAAATAGCCGCCATGCGGCTTCTAAGTCACGGGACTGTCATTTGCACCCAGCGCTTTAAGCCTTACATTTCAATTCAATGACTGTGTTCCCGCCTTTACGACTGATCGTATCGCTCATTCTCTTGAGTTGGTTTGGCGCCGGTGTGGCGTATGCCCAAACCCCTTGCGCCCGTGGCGCACTGGATGCCAAATATTGCGACGTCGATGGCGATATGCTTGCAGATGTGCCGACTGCTCCGAAATCCCTCATCGATCCCGACACATTGATATTCTCTTATACGCCGCTCGAAGACCCCGCAGTGTATGCCAAGATGTGGGACGACTTCATCGCCCATATCGAAAAAGCAACAGGCAAGAAAGTAAGGCTGTTCCTCGTTCAGTCAAATGCCGCGCAACTGGAAGCTCTGCGCGCCGGGCGTTTGCACATAACGGGCGTAAACACGGGCAGCGTTCCCGTCGCTGCGAATTGTACTGGGTTCATCCCGTTCTCGATCATGTCAGGGCCGGCCGGCCCTTATGGGTACCATATGGAAATGATCGTCCCGGCAACGTCGAAGGTCACCGAGCCTCGAGGGCTGAAAGGCAAAACGATTGCGTTTACATCTCCAACGTCAAATTCAGGATTTAAGGCCCCTGCGTTTATCTTGCAGTCGGAATTCGGCTTGAAGCCAGATATCGACTACAAAACAATTTTTTCAGGCAAGCATGACAACTCGATCTTGGGGGTCGTGAACGGCGACTACGAGGCTGCGGCGGTCGCCAGCACAGTCCTTGATCGCATGGCCGCCCGGCAGGCTTATGATTCATCTGCGATTCGCAGTATCTATAAGTCGAAAACGTTTCCGACCACGGCGTATGGCTATGCCTACAATCTCAAGCCGGAATTGGCTGAAAAGATACGCCAGGCGTTTTTCTCGTATAAAATTGATAGTGACAAAGCGATGGCTGCGGAATTTCCAGGTCAGTCGCGATTCGTTCCTATGACGTACAAAACTGATTGGGAAATGATTCGCAACATTGATGCGGGAACCGGCGTAACATACGATTGTAAATGACACACATGAAAGCCGGGGGGCTATCGATGCGTAACCTGTTTCATACAACAGCGGTGCTGTTGGCGCTGGGTTATTACACGCCGGCTTTTGCGGCCGATGACGGTTGCCCGCGCGGGACACTCGACAAAAAGTATTGCGACCGCGATGGCGACTTGGTGGCCGATACGCCAACCGGTGCCGATGACATTCTCGATCCGAAAACGTTGATTTTTTCATACACGCCAATCGAAGACCCAGCCATGTGGCAAGACGTTTGGGCGCGGTTTCTTGACCATCTCAAAAAGACAACTGGAAAAAACGTCACTTTCTTTCAGGTGCAGAACTACTCGGCGCAGCTTGAAGCACTTCGTTCCGGCCGATTGCATATCGCTGGAATCAATGCAGGCTCGACACCCGTTGCTGTGAACTGTGCTGGGTTTGTGCCGACAGTGCAATTGGGAACCGAGCAAGGCCCTTGGGGCTATACGATGGAAATCATCGTTCCTGCTAAATCAGCTGTAAAATCGGTGCCCGACTTGAAGGGCAAAACGATTGCGTTTGTCTCGCCAACCTCGGCGACGGGTTTCAAAGCGCCGACCATATTGCTGAAAAACAAATTCGGGATGGAACTTGATCGCGACTATAAGTCGCGGTTCACCGGCAAGCATGAAACCTCGATTATCGGCGTGGCCAACGATGATTATGAAGCAGCAGCCGTTGCGGGCGACTTAATCAAACGCATCTCTGACCGCAAAGTGATCGATATCAATAGCGTGAAGATCATTTACGAATCTGAACCATTCCCAGGAACCGCCTTCGGCATCACCAATCGCCTCGCCCCGACGCTTGCCGGGAAAGTGCGCGAAGCGTTTCTAACCTACGACTGGGCGAATGACCCGAAGCTGAAGCGCGAACTTCCTGATGTGACGCGATTTGTGCCCACCGATTACAAAGCCGCGTTTCAAATGATCCGCGATATCGATACGCAAAGCGGCGTAAAGTACGATTGCAAATAGGGTGAATTCTCCGGCGCTATAGGATTTATCCACAGCCTGGGGGTAACTCGCAGACACTGATTGCAATGACGTGGACCGACCGGCAGCATGCGCCCGTTTATCGCATCGTGAAATGAGTTCATGCCCGTCCTTCGTCTTGAAAAATTGCTAAAACGCTATGAGCGCACTGGCTACGATGCGCTTAAAAGCATTTCATTTACTGTCGAGCCCGGCCAAATCGTCGCGCTGATCGGTCCGTCGGGCGCTGGCAAAAGCACGCTGATCCGCTGCGTCAATCGGCTGGTCGAGCCAACATCGGGCAAAGTGCTGTGGGGGGATGTTGATCTTGTTGGTCTGAACTCAAACGAATTGCGCGGCGCGCGCCGCAAGATCGGTATGATATTCCAAGAGTTCGCGTTGGTTGATCGCCTGAGCGTGATGGAAAACGTGCTGTCGGGTCGATTGGGTTACGTGAATTTCTGGCAAAGCCTCACACGGCGTTTTCCACAAAAAGATATCGACGAAGCGTTTCGGTTGCTCGATCGCGTTGGCCTAATGGACCACGTTGATAAGCGTGCCGATAAATTATCAGGTGGTCAACGCCAACGCGTCGGCATTGCGCGCGCACTGATGCAAGACCCAGACTTGTTGTTGGTTGACGAGCCCACCGCGAGCTTAGACCCCAAAACTTCACGTCAGATCATGCGCCTGATCGCCGAGCTATGCCGCGAGCGCAAACTCACCGCGATCATCAATATCCACGACGTGCCCCTGGCGAAGATGTTTGCCGAACGCGTGATTGGTCTGAAAGACGGGGCTGTCGTGTTCGACGGCCCGGCCGATCAATTGGCCGGCGAAGTGCTGACACGCATTTACGGCGAAGAAGATTGGGAAGAGGCTGGCCAACGGGCGCTGATGAAGTTTGTGCAACTGGGTGACGGCGGCCCCAGCGTCGACCCCACGCGTTTGGCTGGTTTGCGTTAATGGCCGAGGTGGCGCCTTCCGTATCAGGTCGTGCGTGGACGCGACCGCCGATGATAGCCAGCGCAACGCTACGCTGGTGCATTTTAGTTGGTACCATCGTCTACCTCATTGCCGCGTTTATAACGCTTGATGTGAATTGGCAGCGCATTGCTCAGGGGTGGGAGCGCGGACAACGCTTTTTGGGCGGATTTGCTCCGCCCGATTTTGTCACACGAGGCGATGCGATTTTTGATGGCGTGCTCGAAAGTTTGTGGATGGCCTTTGCCGCAACCGTCGTTGGAATCATTCTCTCCATTCCAATCGGTGTGGGTGGCGCGCGCAACCTTGTGCCGCCGCCAGTTTACATCGTCTGCCGCTCGTTTATGGCGATCACGCGCACCTTGCCTGAAATTCTGGTGGCAATCTTATTTGTGAAGCTCTTCGGTTTTGGCACGTTTGCGGGTTTCGTTACGCTCACTTTCGCCACCATTGGCTATTTTGGAAAATTGCTTGCGGAAGACATTGAGGCGGCCAACCAAGCGCCGTTGGAAGCGATGCGGGCCGCAGGTGCATCGTGGTTGCAACGTCTTAATTATGCCGTGCAGCCGTTGGTGATGCCTCGCGCCATCGGCATTGCAATTTATCGGCTCGACATGAACTTTCGCGAGTCTGCCGTCATCGGCATTGTCGGCGCGGGCGGCATTGGCGCGACGCTGAATACCGCGTTTGATCGCTACGAGTTCCCATCGGCTGCGGCCATTTTGCTGGTGATTATCATCATCGTTTTGGGTTCGGAGTATCTTTCCGCCTTTTGTCGCCGGTTGGTACGCTGATGTCGGTGCAAACAACCAATGGCTTGCGCGAATGGCAGCGGTACGACTCCAAGCAAGGCCTGCTGCGCTGGACGCTGTGGCTGCTGGGCGTGGCCGTTTTTGTTTGGTGTTTTCAGAAAATTTCTGCGGGAACAGAATGGTCGTTTGTTCTCGACGCGCCTGAACAGGGCGCTGACATTTTTGATCGCATGATTCCGCCCGATTGGGAATACGCACGCGTATTGGGGCGGCCGCTGTGGGATACGCTGAACATGGCTACACTTGGGACCATGGGGGCGGTTATTTTTGCAGTGCCGCTGGCATTTATGGCGGCTCAGAACACGACACCGAGTGTCAGGTTTGCGCGGCCCTTCGCATTATTTTGTATTGTCGCCTCGCGCTCGATTAATTCTGTCATTTGGGCATTAGTGCTGGTGATGATTCTGGGCCCTGGGGTGCTGGCAGGCACTATTGCCATTGCGTTCCGGTCCATCGGCTTTATCGGCAAGCTTCTATATGAAGCCATCGAGGAAACCGATCATCGCCCCGTCGACGCCATTGCCTCAACAGGGGCAAGCTCAGGTCAAATCATTGCTTACGGCGTCGTACCGCAGGTCACGCCTGTGTTTGCAGGCATTGCGGTGTTTCGCTGGGATATCAACATCCGAGAGTCTACGATTTTGGGGCTGGTCGGTGCGGGCGGCTTGGGCCTGGAACTCAATGCCTCGATCGGCAATTTAGATTGGTCTCGCGTATCGGTCATTTTGCTCGCGATCTTTGCCACTGTGATCGTCAGCGAGTGGGTCTCCGCTCGAATCAGAAAAGCCGTGACTTAACGGCTTAGTGACTCGCAAGCCTGTAATCAGTGAACTGTCCGGCTGCCTTGAAGCCAATGCGCTCGTATATTGGTTTGCTCGCGGCATCGGCCTGCACAAAGGCTGTGGTTTGGCCGGTTCGTTTGGCATCGCGTAAAGCGGCGATCAGAAGGGCAGGTGCATAGCCTTTGCCTGACAGTGCGGCATCTGCGACGATGTTCGATAAACCCACAACGCCGTGTGCATAGTATGTTTCAGCCGTCGCTACGGCCTTGCCGTCGACATACCCCACATACAATTTCATCGGCGCATTCGGTGTGACAATGGCGATGCTGGCATCGGTGTAAAAATCGACCAAGTGCGGGTTGGGTGGCTTAATGGCCCCCGACACGAGCCCGGCAAAATCGGTCACACCTTGCTTGTTCGAGACTTGTTTGATGTCTAGGCCGTCAACGGCGTTCCCCGATAGGCGCAAGTCTTTCAGAGGTAAGATCATGCCCCAGGTTTGGTTGGCCGGAGTCATGCCAAGCTCGGTCAATGTCGCATCAAGGGCCCCGCGACCTGATAACGTACCAAGCGTCCAGGTGAACGCAGATGGCGTGCTCTTTTGGCGGAAGTGATTGATCGCCGCTTCAATGCGCGCTGCCCCAAAACGGGGGTGTAACGCGCAACGGCCAATTTTGTTGAAATGATCGGACGGCAAGCCACTATCGACGAGCAGCAAGTCAGGGGTGTCTTGCACCACAGCGTCCTTGCGGCCCTTCGCCAAGAAGGCGAAGTGATCCCACAAATTTGCTTCCATTGCTTTTGCAGCCGCAGACAAAGTGCTTGCTCCTATTTAGTTTCGTCTCAAAACTATATAGTGTTTTGCGGTCAAGGTGCAATACGAACGACGCCGCAGCGCCGTTGGTTGCCGATGACAACGTCGATTCATCTTAGATTTGAAGAGGTTAACAAACTTCTACGGCAGCGTTGGTTATTCTACCAACCGCGCTTTCACAAAGCTTCCGGGTGCGTCTTCGATTACCTTCAGCTTGCCGCCTCCGGGTGTACGAGCGGGAACTTGTGCGCCGGATTGCGGGGCCAGCCACGCATGCCAATCGGTCCACCAAGAGCCTGCATGGTCTTTGGCGCCGGCCAGCCACTTATCAGCGGTAGCAGGCAGTTTGTCGTTGGTGGCGTAGCCGTATTTGTTCGCAGCCGGCGGGTTCACGACGCCTGCGATGTGGCCCGAGCCCGATAACACGAAGCGCCTGGGGCCCTTCAACAGCTGCGTGCCGAGGTAGGTCGAGGCCCAAGGGGCAATGTGGTCTTCCTTGCAGCTGACAAAGTAGGAAGGCACATCAATTGTCGTCAGATCAATCGGCACGCCGCCCACCGTAATGCCACCGGGTTTCACCAAGTTGTTTTCCAAATACATGTTGCGCAGATAGAAGCTGTGCATGGCGCGCGGCATGCGCGTTGAATCAGAATTCCAATATAGCAGATCGAACGGGAAGGGCTCTTTACCCAGCAAGTAGTTATTGACCACAAACGACCAAATCAAATCGTTCGACCGCAGCATGTTGAAGGAGGTGGCCATATCAGAGCCCTCCAAAAACCCGCCAGCTTCGTCCATGCGGTGTTCAAGGCTTTCGACTTGCTTGTCGTCGATGAACACGCGGATATCGCCTGCTTCTTTAAAATCGGTGAGGGCGGTGATGAACGTCGCCGAGGCGATACTGTCGTCTTTCTTAGCCTTCAGATAGGCCAGTGTAATGGCAAGCAGCGTTCCGCCGATGCAATAACCCGCGATATTGATTTGCTTTACGCCGCAGGCTTTTTTTGCGGCTTCAATGGCGCCGATGGCGCCATCGATCATATAGTCGCCAAAGTTTTTGCCAGCCAGCGCTTCGTTGGGATTCACCCACGACACAATGAAGGTCGTGTAGCCCTGGTCAGTCAGCCATTTCACTAGGGAGTTCTTGGGGCGAAGATCGAGAATGTAATACTTATTGATCCACGGCGGCATCACGACGATGGGCAGCTCGTGCACCTTCTCGGTCGTTGGATTGTATTGAATGAGCTGGATCAGGTCGTTCTGGAAGACCACCTTTCCGGGCGTGACAGCGACGTTCTCTCCCACCTTAAAGGCGGACTCGTCGGTCATCGAAATGCGCAGACGGCCTTTGCCCTTTTCCAAATCCTCCAACATGTGTTGGAGCCCTTTAACCAGGTTCTCGCCTTTGGTCTCGGCGGTGACGCGCAGGACCTCGGGGTTGGTCAAGGCGAAGTTGGTGGGCGCGATCGCGTCGGCAAATTGCTTGGTATAGAAATCGACCTTGCGTTTGGTCTGCTCATCTAAGCCTTCGACCTCAGCCACCGTGTTTTGCATCCACTGCGACGTCAGCAAATAGGACTGCTTCAGGTAGTCAAACACACCATTGTCGGACCATGCCTCATCCTTAAACCGGCGGTCGGCTTTGTCCGGGGCAATTACCGGGTCGGCCTCTTGGCCCATCATGCGCAAGGTGGTGTTGCGCCATAAATCCATGTAGCCGCGCCACAGGTTTGTTTGCGCTTCGATCATCTGGGCCGGGTTAGCCATCATTTTGGCCGTGAGTTCCATGAAGGCTTGGCCGATATTCATGGGGTCACCCATGCCCACACCGCCTGAGGTGGGGTTCCGCGACATGAACTCAGACAATATGCGCTGCGAGCGCTCGGCGATGTCGGACATGATTTTGGCCATATCAGCGCTCGAGGCGGTAGCACCGGCGTCGTTGGATGTCTTGCTGGGGTCGGCCATAAATTGGGCGTTTTTTTGATGTCTTAGGGGTGGGTTCAGGGTATGCATTAGTAGTGCGCTTATGGAATGTCCAGCATGCGTTTTGCATGTGCGAACAAGACCGTTCGATGATCTTGAGCAGTATTCTGAAAGCGCATGAACTGTTAAAGCTAAATACCTGAAAACACTAATTTTTGACCAAACTGAGTCGGGCTGCCATGAGCATCAATCGCCATTCGGATTTCGCACGCAAAATCCCTTACGCTTTGGTTGGATTGGCCTTGGCTATGGGGCCCCTTTCGGCGTGCTCGACGGTGGAGAAAGGTTGGAAAAGCACAAAAAGCACTGTTGGTGGAATTTTTGGCGGCAAGAGCGATAAGGCCGCACCGCCGCCTGCTGATGACGCGACATCAACGACTTCGCCACCGGCTGAGACGGCGCCACCCATCACAACTGGCGGCGGCGGGCTTTTCATGGGATCTGGCGGAACCTCTGGCGCATTCCGCTCACCCGATGCGCCGCCGTCGGGTTTGTCATCAGCCCCCGCAACTCCGGCAAAAGCTGCGGCAGCATCGCCTGCGCCCAAGAAAACTACAGAAGGCTTGGTTGCAGATCACAAGTCTGAATACTCCGAACAAGTCGGACGCCAAGCCCCCGTGACTGTGCGTCCCTTGAACGACAACCCAGCGGTTGCTGATGCCAACGTTGGCGGTCCGCCACGCCCTCAGGCCGCACCCACCGAGCGCGTGACACGGTTGGCCGAAGTGCCGCCGACACCAGCACCAAGCGAGCCAGATCAAGCATCTACCCCTGCGCGAACGACGGCTTTGGCTGACCGCCTTGGCGCGGCACCTCCGCCGCAACCTGCCTCAACACCGCCAACCTCGCCCATGGCAGCGCCAACTACTCCCATGGCCGTTACGCCGACTGTTCCCGCGACACCTTCAGCTCCGGCACGCATCCAGCCACTGATCCCATCCAACACTCAAATAGCCAGCTATGGAAATGATACGGTCGTTGTCGATGGCTCGGGTGTCCGCGGGGGACGCAATGTTTTGCGGCCACAACAAATGGCGTCAGTTCCTCGTGCGAGCTTTGATCCGGGCAATGCGTCGGTCTCCAGTGAAGTTGGGACTATTTCATTCGGCATGGGCAGCGCCGCACTATCGGCACAGGCCAAAGCGGTTCTGTCCGATGTCGCGAAGCTGCGGGCTCAAGTTGACGGCGCGATCCGCATTGTCGGGCGCGGCGATCAAGCCTCGGCGCGAGCCGCATCCATCAGTCGCGAATTACGCCGCTTAGGCGTTCCGTCCACGCGCCTTTACGATGGGGGTGCCGATAACACCATGCTTGGCGACGAGGCTGATATTTACCTCGACTACTAAATCGTACCGTTTACTAAATATCTTGACGAATCGGCCCGGCAAGCGCACCCCTTCCACCGCTGAGGCCTTTCAATCACAGAGGGATTTCAACGCCTTGGGGCACTGTCGGCCTCATTCGCGCCGTTAAGGTTCGGTACAAAGAGTTATTGGTTCAAAGCAGAAGGTCGACCCATGGAGTCCGAGTTTCACCGCATTAAACGCCTGCCGCCCTATGTGTTCGCGGAAGTGAACGCACTGAAGGCCAAGGCGCGAGCTGCGGGCAAGGACATCATCGATTTCGGCATGGGTAACCCCGATCTGCCCACGCCACAGCATATCGTCGATAAGCTGTGTGAAGTTGCCCAAGACCCCAAGGCGCATCGCTACTCGGCCTCGCAAGGAATCAAAGGTCTGCGCAAGGCGTTCGTGAACTATTACCAACGCCGCTTCAATGTTGGGCTCGATGCCGACAAAGAAGTTTGTGTCACTATCGGATCAAAAGAAGGCTTGGCGAATTTGGCCTCGGCCATCACCGGGCCTGGCGACATTATTCTCACGCCCAACCCTGCGTATCCCATTCACCCATTCGGATTCATTATCGCCGATGGCTCTGTGCGCTTTTTGCCTTACGAGCCCGGCCCCGAGTTTATGGCTGCCCTTGAGCGTGCCGTGCGTTTGACGGTACCAAAACCAAAAGCGCTCATTCTCAATTATCCATCCAACCCAACCGCATGCGTGGCTGACTTGGATTTCTACGGCCAAGTCGTCGATTTTTGCCGCTTCCATGGCATTTATATCTTGTCGGATCTCGCTTACGCCGAGATTTATTTCGACGGCAATCCTCCGCCGTCGGTTCTGCAGATCCCGGGCGCAAAAGATATCTGCATCGAGTTCACGTCCATGAGCAAAACATACAGCATGGCCGGTTGGCGCGTCGGCTTTGCAGCGGGAAATCGCCAGCTCATTTCGGCGTTGGTCAAAATTAAATCCTACCTTGACTACGGCGTGTTCACGCCGGTTCAAGCTGCAGCCGCATTAGCCTTGAATGGCCCGCAAACGTGCGTAGAAGAAATGCGTCAGATTTACAAAGAACGCCGCGATGTTCTGGTCGAAGGGTTGGCACAGGCGGGCTGGGTTATCCCGTCCCCTAAAGCGTCGATGTTTGCCTGGGCACCCATCCCCGAACCATTCAAGCATATGGGCTGCATGGAGTTCTCGAAACTGCTGCTGACCGAGGCTGACGTCGCTGTAGCGCCAGGCACTGGTTTTGGCGAACAAGGTGAGGGCTTTGTGCGCATCGCGCTGGTGGAAAACAAACACCGCATCCGTCAGGCCGTGCGCAGCATCCGCACCTTCTTCGATAGTGCTGGCGGCGCGTTGAAAAACTATGATGCAAAGCGAGCGGCAAACTCGTGAGTGCGCCGCTGAAAATTGCTGTCGCTGGCCTTGGAACAGTTGGGGCCGGAGCCCTAAAGTTGCTGCAGGCCAATGCCGATTCAATTGCAGCCAAATGTGGCCGGTCGATTGTCGTCACGGCGGTAAGCGCGCGTGACCGGAAAAAAGATCGCGGTGTGGATGTTGCGTCGGCTGCCTGGTTCGACGATCCGGTGGTCATGGCCAATCAGGCCGATGTTGATGTGTTTGTGGAACTTATTGGTGGGTCCGAAGGCCAGGCGCGTCAGTCAGTTGAGGCAGCGCTGGCCAAGCAGCGCCACGTCGTTACCGCCAACAAAGCATTGCTGGCGCACCATGGTGTGATGTTGGCAACCACTGCCGAAAAAGCCGGCGTGACGTTGGCCTATGAGGCTGCCGTGGCTGGAGGCATTCCAATCATCAAAGCATTGCGTGAAGGCTTTGCCGGCAACTCCATCCAGCGCATTTATGGAATTTTGAACGGTACCTGCAATTACATCCTCACGACCATGCGGGCCACAGGCCGCGATTTTGGCGATGTGCTGGGCGAGGCGCAAAAATTGGGCTATGCTGAAGCCGACCCTGCGTTCGATATCGACGGTGTCGATGCAGCGCA
Organism: Rhodospirillaceae bacterium; assembly: GCA_947476925.1. Taxonomy (GTDB): domain Bacteria; phylum Pseudomonadota; class Alphaproteobacteria; order Rhodospirillales; family Rhodospirillaceae. Next base: position 114,832 of record CANJSF010000009.1, read on the forward strand.
TAAGTTGGCCATTCTGGCTAGCGTGGCATTTGGCACCGAAGTTGATTTCAAAAATGTGCACATCGAAGGCATTCGCCGCATCAGCGCGCTTGATATCACGTACGCCGAGCAATTGGGTTTTCGCATTAAACTTATTGGACTCGGCGCGCGCGCCGACGGCGGAATTGCCCAGAGCGTCTACCCCTGCTTGATTGCCCCTGACTCACCGCTGGCCGCCGTCGAAGGCGTCTTCAATGCTGTTGTGACAGAAGGCGATTTCATGGGCCGCTCGGTGCTTGAAGGTCGCGGCGCCGGTGAGGGGCCAACCGCCTCGGCGGTTGTCGCCGATCTCGTCGATATTGCCGCGGGTCGTCGCGTGCCGACGTTTGGTGTTCCGGTCGCGCATCTCAAAAAATCGCCGTCCGTTCCTGTCGCTGAACGCATCGGTGCGCATTATGTGCGATTGGTCGTTGTTGATCGTCCAGGTGTGTTTGCCGATATCGCGGCCGCTTTCCGTGATGAGTCGGTATCGATGGAGCAAGTATTACAACGGGGCCGCGATGTTAATGCGAGGGTCAATGTTGTGATCATCACGCACGATACAAAAGAAGCTGCACTTGTGCGTGCGCTTAAAAAACTTGAAGCCAATGCTGCCGTCGTTGAACCGCCCCATATGATCCGCATCGAGCGGTTCCCGGCACCGTAACGAACTGGAGAATTCAAAATGTCGCTGCAACTCGATTCAACTTTTGCCAACGTTCTTGAACGAAATCTGGCACTTGAGACCGTTCGCGTAACCGAAGCGGCGGCGTTGTCGGCCTCGCGCCTGATGGGGCGCGGCGACGAGAAGGCTGCCGACCAAGCCGCTGTCGACGCGATGCGTAAAGCGCTCAATAGTCTCAACATTGATGGCACGGTGGTGATTGGCGAGGGTGAGCGAGACGAAGCGCCCATGCTTTATATTGGCGAGAAGGTGGGCTCGGGCGAGGGCACAAAAGTTGATATTGCGCTCGACCCGCTGGAAGGGACCACCATTACTGCAAAGGGCGGCGCGAACGCCTTGGCTGTTATTGCTATGGCCGAGTCTGGAAATTTCCTGAATGCACCCGACGTTTACATGGACAAAATTTCAGTCGGCCCGGGCTTGCCGGCTGGTGTGGTTGATTTGGATGAAACGCCCGAGAAGAACCTTAAAAACTTAGCCAAGGCGCGCAGCTGTGACATTTCTGATTTGCTGGTGTGTATCCTCGACCGCCCGAGACATTCTGATTTGATTGCCAAAGTTCGCGCATCGGGCGCGCGTATCATGTTGATCACAGATGGTGACGTGTCGGGCGTGATTGCCACGGCGCAGCCGGATTCGGGCGTTGATATTTATATGGGCTCGGGCGGCGCGCCCGAAGGCGTGCTGGCCGCCGCTGCCCTCAGATGTATTGGTGGGCAAATGCAAGGCCGCTTGTTGTTTCGCAATGACGATGAAAAGGGCCGTGCACGCAAACTTGGTATCACGGACCTGAATAGAAAATATTCAATGCTCGATCTCGCCAAAGGCAATGTCATGTTTGCCGCGACGGGCGTCACGAACGGCGCAATGCTGAAGGGCGTTCGCCGCACACCACACGGTGCTGTAACGCATTCGCTGGTGATGCGTTCGAAGTCGGGCACTGTGCGTTACGTTGAAGCCCACCATCGCCTCGATGGCGACATCAAATAATCTCGCGGTTGCATGACTGCCGGGGCCGCGCCGAGTCTGTTTGATAACGCAACGTCGCTGTGTGGCCGTCAGTGGTTGCTCAACGCCGTTGATAACCGCTTGGTCGAAAGTTTGTCGCGCCAAGCCGGCATCAATGACGTACTTGCGCGTGTTCTGGCCGCTCGCGGCGTCACACTCGACACCGTTCAAGATTTTCTCCACCCGACGCTAAAAAATCTCATGCCCGACCCCAGCACTTTGGCCGGCATGGATGAGGCCATTGAGCGAATTGTATTGGCAATTGAAGCCAAGGAAAAAATTGGCGTCTTTGGCGATTACGACGTCGATGGCGCCACGTCCTCGGCGTTATTGCGGCGATTCTTTCGCAGCATTGGCATCAACGCTGTCATTTATATCCCAGACCGTATGAAAGAGGGCTACGGCCCCAACGTTCCTGCCATGCGCGCCTTAGCCGAGCAGGGCGTGCGTGTGCTAATCACTGTTGATTGCGGCATTGCGGCATACGAACCGTTGAAGGTTGCCAAAGACGTTGGAATTGATGTGATCGTCGCTGACCATCACAAGGCTGAACCAAACCTCCCATTGGCCGCCGCTGTCGTGAACCCAAATCGTTTGGATGACACTAGCAAGCAAGGGCACTTGGCTGCCGTTGGTGTGACGTTCTTGCTGATTGTTGCCCTCAATCGGCGGCTTCGCACATCGGGTTGGTATCGCGACATGGCGCGCGCCGAGCCCGACTTGCGCCAGTGGCTGGATATTGTTGCGCTGGGAACTGTTGCAGATGTTGTTCCATTGATCGGCTTGAACCGCGCGTTTGTGATTCAGGGGCTGTCAATTTTGGGGCGCGGCGCCAATGCCGGCCTGGCGGCGATGCGTAAAGTTGCAGCCATTGATGTCGAGCCAAGCGCGTATCACTTGGGCTTTATCTATGGTCCCCGCGTGAATGCGGGCGGGCGCGTGGGCCAGGCCGATTTGGGAATGCGGATTTTGTCTACCGAAGATGCTGACGAGGCTACCGCGTTGGCAATCCGGTTGGATGATTTCAATCGCACGCGCCAAGATATCGAGGCGGCTGTGCTGGCCGAGGCGATTGAGCAGGTCGAGACGCGCAACAGCGATGAACCTATCGTTTTTGCCATGGGCAATGGGTGGCATCCGGGCGTGATAGGTATTGTCGCAAGCCGCCTGAAAGATCGCTATGGCCGCCCCGCATGCGTTATTGCGCTCGATGGCGGCATGGCAAAAGGCTCGGGCCGCTCAGTCAAGGGTGTTGATTTAGGTAAGGCTGTATTGGCCGCGCGCGATGTCGGTCTTCTGTTTAATGGCGGCGGTCATGCGATGGCCGCAGGTTTTACCGTGGAAGAGCCAAAAATATCGCCGTTTGTTGAATTCATGAACAACCATGCCGCTGCACAATTGAAATCTGGTGTGTCGTCCATCGCTCATCCGCTTGATGGCGTGTTGTCGGTGAACGCAGTCACGACTGAATTTGCAACCATGTTGGGTGATCTGGCCCCCTATGGAGCGGGCAACGACGAGCCGCGGTTCGCCATCCTCGACGCCGATATTGGCAAGGCCGATATCGTTGGTTCGGGCCATGTGCGCTGTTTCCTCAGCGGACGCAATGGGGGCCGATTGAAGGCTATTGCCTTCCGCAGTGCCGATTCAGACCTGGGCGTGGGATTGCTGAATTCCAGGGGCCGAGCCATGCATCTGACCGGAACGGTGCGTTTAGAGACCTGGCAAGGGCGCACCAGTGCGCAATTGGTCATCGATGACGCTATGTTCGTTGTGTAAAGGTCTGAAAATAGCGGCAATTTGCCATATTTCATGCCGTTGACGGGTTGCGTCCTGGCGTGTCAGTTTCGACTTTCCGCCGAGGCTGGTGATAGTCAGTTGGCCCGGTGTAACCGCTTTCCGACAGGGGGGACGTAATGTCCGCAATCAAGAAAATTTTGTCTGGTGTGGCGCTTGCAGCGTCAATGGTTTTGGGGGCCACCGCTGCGCAAGCCCAAGGGGCCGAATTCGACGGCACCAGCTTTACGTGCCTGCAATTCACAAGCAGCATCGCCGACAATTCATCGACAAAAGCTCAAGGTGGCTTGGCCAAAACCTGGGTGATGGGTTATTTGGCAGGTTACTATAAAGCCGCGAATACACTGCAAGTCGTGGACGACGCCAAAGCTGGTGAAGCCATCGCATCCGCGCTGGCTGCAAAATGCAAAGAAGCACCTCAAGTTTCGGTTTGGGCCGTGGCGAAATTTTTGGCCGAAACACCGCGCAAAGTTCCCAAGATGGCCACGGAGACAATGGACCTGAATGCATACACATGCGCCGGCCATACGGCTGCGAAGTCAGGCTCGGCGTCTGAGATGATGCGCTCGGACGTGGCAGACTTGTGGGCCTTTTCCTTCATTCAAGGCTTCAAGAACTTCACCGACAAAGACATGGTCATCACCATGGACAACAAGCCAGTGTTGACAGGTGCAGTCTCGCGCAACTGCGCCAAGATGGCAGATAAGACTTTCCTGGAATTGACCGGTATGGTCGCACAGGCTGTGAAACTCGGCGGTTAATTATCGACCGCATGCAAACGAAAACGGGCCCAGTGATTCGGGCCCGTTTTTATTTGTCTCAGCGTGTTCGCTTGCGTTTACGAGGCTGGCCCGGCGGCAGTGTGCTGTCGCCGTCGCCAAGGCTGCGCTGCATGAGCACGGCATCGGCCCAGCGCCCGAACTTAAATCCGCTGGAACTCAGCGCGCCGATCACACGAAAGCCATGACGGCTGTGAATGGCGAGCGAGGCGGCATTGGTGCTGTCGCCAATCACGGCAATCATTTGCCGGTAACCCAGAGCAGTACAGCGCTTAATTAGTTCTTCCATCAATGCGTTGCCGATGCCACGCCCTAGCATATCGGGCGCGATGTAGATGGAGTCTTCAATAGTGTAGCGGTAAGCCGAGCGCTCGCGGTAAGGCCCGCCGTAGGCGTAGCCCGACACGCGTTTGCCAACCACGGCCACCAGGAACGGCATTTTGCGAGATTGGATTTTCTGCAAACGCGCGGTCATTTCGGCAGCCGTCGGCGCTTCCTCTTCGAACGAGGAACTGCTTTTTAAAACATAGTGAGCATAAATCTCTTGGATCGCTGGGATGTCATCTTCGTCAGCGACGCGGACGCGTACTTTGGCATTCATCGATGGAACGTGGGATGTGGCTGCGGACATATCACAACAACGCTGACAACACCTGAGGTCTTGGCTATTTCCAAGACCAATGAAGCTATTGACCTAATGGGGTTCACACCACTCGTCAATGTTGCGGTTCGTTCTCGGCCGGGCGGCCAAAGCCCAATGTCTCAACTTCGGCCAACAGGGCAGTTGCGATCATGTCTTGCTTTTGTTTCATGCGGTGGGTGGGCCCGGCGACCGTCAGCAATGTGGGGCGTACGGCGAGTTCCGTAGGGACAGGCACCGACATGGCTGATGCTTCGGCGACAAACCCACCGCTGGCATAGGCATAGCCTTGCCGCCGCGCGTCGCTCACCAGGCGCAATACTTTCTCTAAGGGTTCCGTTGGTGCAAAACCTTCGGGGGCTGTCATGCATCGGTCATAAAGCGCTTTAATGGAAGGGTTCGGCAAGGTGGTGAGATATGCCGTGCCGACGGCGCTGCCCCATAGCCGCACTTTTGCGCCGGGCTCGATATTAAATGAGATTGGTAGCGTACTACGTTCCACCGCAAACAACTCGGCCCAAAGCCCCGTAACCGACGCCAACGTGACGGTCTCGAACGTGGCCGCCTGCATGCGCTTGGCGGCATCCAGCACAGCTGGCGCCACAGTCATACGATCGTTGAGCCACGCTGCCAGGCGACCGAACCGCGCTGTTGGCAAATAGGTCATCGTGCGGCGCTCGAAGGCCAAAATCGACATATCCACCATGCTGCGCAGGAGCGCCGCAATGCTCGAGCGTGGGGCTCCTATCGATTCGCCGATATAGCCGCTGCTCAAGGGTTTTTGCTCGCGTTCGAAGAGTTCAAGAACCTTGACGAGGCGCACAACGGACTGGCTAACTGATGGCGGGGGCATACTTTTTCATCAAATCTATTATCATAGACGCTTTACTAGATATATAGATTGAAATGAAGGGTCAAGGTCCCTATGGATTCAACTGAGACGGAGTAAGGGTGGGAATATGGCTTCAACAATCGCAGCGGCGCTCGGCAATGACCGAGCAGTTAAAATTTATCAAACCATGGTGCGCATCGCGGCTTGCGATCGACGCATTCAACAAGGCTTAGCCGCCGGCGAGTTACAGTTTCAGTACTACCCGTGTCAGGGCCAGGAAGCGATTCCGGCAACCATCGCCAGCTGCATTAAATCCGATGACTATGTTGTGACAACTTATCGCGGCATTCACGACATCGTCGCGAAAGGCACGCCGATGACTGAGATCATCGCCGAAATGTACGGGCGTGTAACTGGAACATCCAAAGGCAAGGGCGGGCCAATGCATCTGTCCGATCCCAATACGGGATTGATGGTGACAACCGGCATCGTCGGCGGCGGCGCGCCTATTGCCAATGGGCTAGCGCTCGCTGAACACCTTAAAGGTACCGGTCGAATTGTTGTTTGTAATTTTGGTGACGGTGCAGCCAACATTGGCGCGCTTCACGAATCCTTTAACCTGGCAGCGCTGTGGCAGCTTCCTGTTGTGTTTGTCTGCCAAAATAATTTGTATGCTGAGTACACGTCTTTTGCGGCATCAACGCGCAGCAAAACCATTGCACAACGCGCTGCTGGTTATGACATGCCTGGCGTGCGCGTCGACGGCAACAGCCCCGAAGCGATGATCGAAGCTGTCGAGGCTGCGGTGAAGCGCGCGCGTACAGGCGGCGGACCGACTTTGCTCGAATGTGTTGCGCAACGTCTTCAGGGTCATTCCTATGGCTCGGAAGAAACGCACATGGACAAGGCGCTGCTCGACGAGGGCCGCAAAAATTCACCCATCGTTGTGTTCCGCAAACGCCTGATCGATACCGGTGCGGCCAATGAGGATCAGCTGAAAAAGATTGAGCAATCGGCCGAAGACGAAGTTTCTGCCGCGCAAAAATTTGCGCAATCAAGTCAGGCTCCGGCCGCGCATGAACTTTACACCGATATCTTTGCTGATGCTGGCTTGGTGCCTGACAGCGGCGTGGCGGCGAAAGCGGTCGTGGCGACGCCTATTCCTGCTGGCGGTCGTAAGTTGACCTATGGCCAAGCTGTGACCGATGCGCTGGACATTGCACTGGGCAAAGACAGCAAAGTAATTCTGATGGGCGAGGACATCGAAGATCCCGCCGGCGGCGTTGTGAAAGCGACCTATGGCCTGTCGACCAAGTACGGTCGCGAACGAGTCCGAGGCACGCCAATTTCCGAGCAAGCCATTGTTGGCGCGGCTATAGGAGCTTCGCTTGCAGGCTTTAAGCCCGTCGCTGAAGTCATGATCTGTGATTTTGCCATGGTCTGCATGGATCAAATTGCCAATCACGCTGCCAAGCTGCGCTATATGTCGGGCGGTCGGACAAGTGTGCCGATTACCATTCGCATGCTCACTGCAGGAAATGTTGGCAGCTTCGGCGCGCAGCATTCGCAATCTTTGGAGGCATGGTTTGCACATACACCGGGCTTGAAGGTCGTCATGGCCAGCACGCCCGCTGATGCGAAGGGATTATTGCTGTCGTGCATCGACGATCCCGACCCCTGCATTTTCATCGAACCGATGCGCTGCTATTTCGGTGCTGATACCGTGCCCGAAGGCGACTACCGCATTCCGCTGGGCTCGGCGGCTATCCGCAAGCCCGGCAAAGATATCACGCTCGTCTCGTACGGCTGGGGTATGCAAGAAGTGGGCGCGGCTGCGCAAACGTTGGCGGCCGAAGGCATTGATGCAGAAGTTATCGATCTGCGTTCGATCATGCCGTTTGATATGCCCACCGTTCTTGCCTCCGTTCAAAAAACCGGCCGCGCCGTCATTGTTCACCCGGCCGTCGAGTTCTGCGGCTTCGGTGCAGAACTGGCTACGCGTTTGAATGACGCCATGTTTGGCAAACTCAAGGCGCCTGTGGGCCGTGTTGGCGCGCGCTACACACCAATCGCGTTTTCGCAAACGCTGGATGCGCTGCACTTCCCCAACGCAGGTCGCGTGGTGGAGAAGGTCAAATCGTTAATGGCATTTAAGTAGAGCGGGAACAGTTGTGGCGAAGATGACGTTAAAGCTGCCAAAGGCAGCAGTCTCGATGCAAGAAGGCAAAATCGTCGAGTGGTTTGTTCCCAATGGCGGCCAAGTTGTCGTGGGGCAAAAGCTCTACGCGCTGGAGACTGAAAAAACCACGATGGAAGTGGATTCACCATTTGCGGGAACGGTCACGTATTTGGGCGAGGTCGGCACGACATACGCGGTTGGCCACCCGATTGCCGAGATTAACACGTAAAAACAAACATTAGACTTCAACTGGAGGGTAAAATCATGACACATCTAAACAAAACTTGGAGCCTCAAGGCGGCTCTGCTGGGCACAGCAATTTTGCTGCCAGGGGCGGCCATCGCCCAGCAACAGGCGCAAGCCGTGCTGGAAGAAATTGTCGTCACGGCTGAAAAGCGTGAGCAGTCACTCAAAGACGTCTCGGCGTCGATCACGGCCATTAGTGCGGCTAGCCTAGCGGCTGCGGGTATCCAAGATACGCAGTCACTGGCAAATCTCACGCCTGGACTGATCGTGCAACGCTCGATCATTGGTAAAATTCACATTCGCGGCGTTGGTAACGAAAACTACACCATCGGCGGTGACCCCTCGGTTGCCGTTCACTCTGATGGTATTTATGTCGCGCGTGCCGCTGCCGGCCTGTTCGACCTGTACGACGTCAGCCGCGTTGAAGTGTTGCGCGGACCTCAAGGCACACTATACGGCCGAAATGCTTCGGGCGGCGTGATCAATGTCATCCCGACTGCGCCCACCGAAAAAGCCGGCGGCTATGTCAAAGCCGAATACGGTAACTACAATAAAATCCGCGTTGAGGGTGCTGCCGGCGGCGCGTTGGGTGATAGCGGCCTGTCAGGTCGCGTGGCCATGCTTGGCGCTTGGCGCGACGGTTACACCACCAATATTTTCCCCGGTGCGAAAGCGCGCGGAGTGGGGGACCTCGACAATCAAGATTTGTGGTCGGGTCGTGGTCAGCTTGCGTTCGACAACGGCGGAGCGTTCACCGCCCGCGGCTCAGTGGAGTACATCCACGATAACAGCGTGCCACCGCCCTACAAGTACGTGACTCAACCCCCGTTCCCGGCAGTGGGGATCAACCCGCCGGACATCCGCACGGTTAACCAAGGCTTCGAGCTCGGCTTGCCGACCCTGCCGCCAACGCCCAGCACGCGCTCGTTTAAGTCTGACGCGGATTTGTTCAAGTCCAATCAGCTCGGCCTCGGTTTGCACATGGCCTACGATGCAGGTTCTGTGACTCTAAAATCTATCACTGGTTACCGCGATACTAAGTTTAACTACCTCAATGATGGTGATGGGGTCAGCACGTTCTACGTTAACTACGGCCAGCAAGACGACAGCAGTCAATGGTCGCAAGAAGTTCAGATTGCGTCTGATCCGAATGAAAAGGTCAGCTACCTCGTCGGTGGCTTCTTCTTCCATGAAACGGGCGATGAGTTCATCGGTCTGCCCATCCGCTTGTCGACCTTTGGTCCGGCCGCTGGTTTGCCTGATGATTCGATCATCGTCGATGGTACCGCAAAAACCAACGCGCAAGCGGCCTTTGGCGAAGTCTATTTCCAGGCGACCGAGCAGTTGAAAATCACGGTCGGTGGTCGTTATAGCCATGAAAAGCGCAGCTCATCTTACAAGTATGACGCGTTGTTCCTGGCGCCGACACAAGAAGGCGGTCGTGCGACGTTCAATAACTTCTCACCCAAGTTTGTGCTGTCGTACACGGCGAGCGAGGAAGTGAACCTCTACGCCAGTATCTCGCGTGGTTTCAAATCGGGCGGGTTTAACTTGCTCGCGAAACAACCCGGATTTAAGCCCGAGAAAGTTTGGACCTATGAAGCGGGCATTAAATCGGCCACGGCTGATGGTCGTGTTCGCGCTAATGCCTCGGCTTTCTATTCTGACTTTAAAAACCTGCAAGTGGGCCAAATCGTTAATCTGCAATCGGTCATCACCAACGCCGCAGCTGCCAGATTGTATGGTGTGGAAGCTGACATCGCTGCCAAGCCTGCCGATCAGGTTGAGTTGGGCGGAACCATGGCTTACACGCATGCCGAGTTTACGGCGTTCTGCACAGGCGATCCGACCAAGCCGACCGCAACGGCTCAAGCGGGCTGCACAGCAACGGCGCCGATCAACCTGAAGGGCTTTACGTTGCCTCGCGCACCGCGCCTGACGGCCTCAGCGTACCTCAGCTTCACCGCTCCGCTCACGGGCGGCAGCTCGATCAATCTGCGCACCGATGTGCGCCATCAGTCGAAAACCTACTTTACCCAGTTCAATCGTCCGTCGGTGGCTCAAGGCAGCTATCAGACCGCCAACGCGCGCCTGACTTGGAACTCGGCTGATGAAACTTTCTCGGTCGGAGCGTGGGTCAACAACATCTTCGACAAGACGTACTTCAATGAACTTCTGGAATCGGGTGCGTTCAACCCGGCGCTGGTCGTGCAAGGCTACGTGGCACCGCCACGCACCTATGGCCTCAGCACGTCTGTGAAGTTCTAAAACACACGGGTTTCCTGTTGCGCGCGGGCGGTTTCAAAGCCGTCCGCGCGTCAGGATTTTATGCGAGGAGAGGGTTGTAATGGCTTATCTATCACTCAGCGACGAGACGCCCATTTACTTTACAGACGAGGGCAAGGGTAAAACCATTGTGTTGCTGCAAGGCCTGATGCTGACAGCCGGATATTTTTGGCAAAAAAATCGGACCGAGATTGCCAAGACCAATCGACTCATCACCTTCGACCATCGTGGACACGGGCTTTCCGGCAAGCCATTGAACGGACATACCATCAAACAAGGGGCCATGGACCTGAAGGAAGTCCTCGACAAGCTCGATTTGAAAGACGTGACCCTGGGCGGCGTTGCTTATGGCGCCATGGTCATGTTTGAATACCTACGTCATTTTGGCCCACATCGACTAGCGAAGCTTGCCGTCATCGAAGCACAAGTGCGCCTCACGAACGCTGCAGGCTGGGATCACCCAACGTTCGGAAATTTTCCTGCCGAAGCGGGGGCTGGCTTTGTTGCCGGCTGCCGTCAAAGCCGCGCCCCATTGAAGGGGTTCCTCGGCGGGGCGTTTTCAACGCCGCCTTCAGCCGACGTCATGAACGAAATGCAGAACGAAACATGGCTGACGCCGACCGGTGCGGTCATCGAATACATCGAAGACATGTTGGCCGCCGACTATCGCGCCGACGTGGCCAAAGTACCCGTGCCCACCGTGTTCATGTATGGCCGCAACAATAACATGACGCTTCCCACCGAGTTGGGGCGTTGGATGCATGGACAGTTGCCCGGTTCAAAATTTGTCAGTTTCGACAAAAGTGGGCATAGCGTTTTTTGGGAAGAGCCCGAAAAATTTAACCGCGAACTGACAGCCTTTGCAAACGGTTAGACCGATGACAACCACAGCAGGTCCAAGCGCGTTTATCGTCATCAAGGCTTTTTGCCAACATCTGCACTTTGCGCACTTTGTTCCGGCGGCGTTAGCGCTTGCCACGCAGCATGGTGGTGTGGTGCTGGTCTCGCGCTCGGTCCATCAGGTGTCGGTCCTCGAGCCTGGCTCGGTACCGGCTCATTTATGGATCGCTGAGTTCGCAGATCGTGCCAAGGCTGACGCTGTTTGGGCGGAATTAAAAGCTAAGGGCCATATCGCATCTCTCACGCAAGATATCGTCCCCGTCGTTCTTGCCATGGATGGCGTGCCCACGGGCTTGCCTGACTTTATTCCGACACGTCACAACGTCACGCCGCCCGAAAGCCTCCTGCAACCAGCATACTTCGTCATCGAGGGGACGGGCACAGATCAGGCGCGAATGGATACGTATCGCGATATCTTGCTGCCGATGATGAAAGAGCGGGGTGCGTACTATATTTCGTTTGAACTTGGCGGCAGTGTGCGCGTGCTTTCGGGCGCTTGGTCCGAAGCGATTTTTGCGATCAGCCGTTGGCCGTCGCTGGCCTTCGCGCATGATGCCTGGATGGCGGGTCGCTACCAGAAAGACGCAATTCCGTTACGCTTGGGCATCGGCAAATTTAGCGTTCTGGTGGCCGAGGGGCCGTAGCTAAGGCCGGGCTGGATCAAAAGCGCTTGCTGCGAAAGGCCAGGGCCGTACATTCCACCCTGCAAGATGATATCCGTCAGTAAACGCTCAACTCTATTTAAGCTTTGCAGATCAGCAAGCGCGTCTCGCCTTGTGTTGATGAGCAGCAATGATATCCGCAGAGTCGTCGGCGCGTTTCGACCGGATGGCCCTTGGCAAGGCTCGTGCAGCCGTGGTTCCTGCGCCGAGGAACTCTCAACGATGTGATGGCATATCGAGCCAAGAATTCGGCCAATGATCTTGCTTGCGTTGCCTTATGACGGACTAGTGGCCGCGAGTGTCGTCCTGAACGAGTTGTTTTGGCTGCCGGGCCTTTCGTATGCGCCGCGGCGGCGCCTCTTTCGGCTCATCCAGAACTTGGCGAATGATGCGAGCAAGTTCGTCTGCTGAGACTGGCTTGTTGGCAAATCCAGCGGCACCAGCTTCCATCGCGGTCGCTTTATTCGCTGTTTCGCTAAAACCAGTGTAAAGGATGATCTTGAGGTCGGTTTTGCGCTTCTTGAGTTCGCTGATAAGCGCGAGGCCTTTCATTTTGGGCATGACCTGATCTGTCACAATGACGTCCCAAGCGCTTTGGTCTTCATCAAACAGTTCTAGTGCTTCGATTGGATCATTCACGGGCAACGATTCGTATCCCAGTGCATTCAGCCCAATCGAAAGGGCATCGGCGAGATCTTGCTCGTCATCAACGATCATCACGCGTTCATGTCCGCGGGGTTCCTCACGTGCAATACTTGGTGCCGGCGACGCCACCTGAGACCCGTCGATGACCGGCAGATACACTTCAAATGTCGTGCCAGTGCCAAGCTCGGACGTCACTGAAATCAGGCCGTCATGCGCAGCAACCACACTGGCCGCAATTGCAAGGCCAAGTCCGGTTCCCTGACTTTTGTCTTTGGTCGTGAAGAAAGGTTCAAAAATGCGTTCTAGCGTTTGTGGATCAATACCTACGCCTGTATCTAAAACGGCGATGCGGACGTAATATTTGTCGATCGCGGCTCTGCCTTGAACGAAACGCCACGGACGGCTTTTTTGCGCAGCCGTCGCGTTTAACTGGCACAGGCCAGGCGCGAGGCTTTCTAGCGACGCCCCTGAGACGATGGTTGCTTGCAAGTCAATTCTACCATGCAGGCTCTGCTTAAGCGCATCGATGGAATTGAGGCAGAGGTTCATCATGAGTTGAACCAATTGCCCCTCATGACCAGAGACAATCAGGGCATCTGCGCTTGTCGAAATGCGAAAATCAATCGCCCTAGGCCCTTTGCTGGTCACGATTGGCGCAACTTCACGAAGTACCGCTCGAATGTCGACAATTTCGTGATCGGCAGAGCCTATACGCGAGAATGCCATGATCTGCTGAACAAGGCCTGCCGCGCGGTCGCATGTTTTGATAATGCGGCTCGTATAGTTCTTCGACTTGCTGTCCGCAGGCAGGTCCATCTCGATCAGTTCGGCAAACGAACGAGTGACGGCAACGAGATTATTAAAGTCGTGAGCAATGCCACCAGCGAGGCTGCCAATCGCTTCCATCTTCTTAGCTTGGTTGAGTTCTTCGCGAAGCTTTTGTTCTTCGACGTGCTGAGCAACCTGTTGGGTCACATCCCTCAAAACGGTGATTTCTTTTCCGTCTTTCAGCTTCGTGACCGTTCCGTCGAGTATCTTGATCGAACCATCGAGTACGCGAGTCTCCATTTGGAACGACCACGAGCGCTCTTGCGAAAAGGCGACGTCCCGCTCGCGGGCCGCCTGGGCCCAGTCGAAACCGGGCATCGGTTCTGCGAGTTGGTGGGGCCTACGGCCAAGAATATCAGTTGCATCTTTGGCTTCCATCAAATCAACGAGCGAGGGGTTGCAGTAGAGAATGGACTGCGTCTCGTCCGCGATGGAAATAGCATCTAAAGCGCCATCCAATGCAGCGACAATGCTCGACTGACGTTGAGCCAACTGCACAAGGGCGAGCTGGGCTGTTTTGCGTTCCGCGGCGTCGAGCGCATGCGCTGCGATATCGCAAACAATCGTGGCAAATATTATCTCTTCCGCGGTCCAAGCGCGTTGAGGGCCAACATGTTCGCAGCACACAACGCCCGACACGCGTCCATCGATCCGAATAGGAACTTTGAGAACCGAGGTGATTCCCAACGGCGTCAGATACCCCGACGTAAAGCAGGTTGTGGCTGCGTGTGACCGTGCATCATCAGCCACGATGACGCGTTCAGCATGTAGCGCCTTGAAGTAGTCTTCGTGGCCGACGACGGGAATCTGGAGACCAATCGCATGCCGTGCGTCCGATGCCGTGTACAGGTCCGCACAAGTCAGCTGTTGACCGTCATTCTCAAGGAGCCAAATGCCAGCACGTTCGACACCCAAAGCACGGCCCGCTTCTTCGGTGAGAAGATTAAAGGCAGCAACGGTATCACCGCCTACAATGGCGTCATCCCGCGCCATGCGAGCGATCGCACTATTAATTCTGGCGCTATTGCGCTCGGCACCGATACGATCAGTAACATCACGAATTAACGAGACCTTACGACCGTCGCCAACCACCGTTACGGATCCCTCAAGATGCTTCAGAGTTCCAGCCTTCGTTGTCACGGGAAAGGAGTACTGCCAGGGGTGCCCCGCTAGTTGTGCTGACGGGGTACACTTGATATCCATCAGTCGCAAGCGGGTGAGAACATCAAGGATGTCAATCGAATCATCCATTGATGTTGTCTCGGTGAGTTCGAGTGTGAGCCGAGATGTCGGCCATCCATGGGCTTCGCAAATGGCCTGAA
>CANJSF010000010.1 GCA_947476925.1 Rhodospirillaceae bacterium
GACGCTTGCGAATATGAAACCCCGCGTTCCTTGATTAACTTGACAGCCTCTAACTTAAACTCCCGCGTAAACTTCCGTCGTTCCATAATCCACCTCCGGTTCCATGTTGACACCTAACTCCGTGTCTTTGAAACCAGCAGCAGCTCAGTGTGCTTGAGGTCGGGGCCGGTGAAGGCAGTGTGCTCAAACACCTGCATGAGGTCGGTTTCGGCGAGGAGTTCCACGCTCTGGAAATCTCGCGCTCTGGGATTGAAGCCCTGAAGTCGCGTGGTATCCCAGCCTTGAGGCAGGTGGGCTGGTTCAATGGTTACGAAATTCCCTACGAAGACGATTCCTTTGATGCCGTCATTTTGTGCCATGTGCTGGAGCATGTGGAGTACGAGCGCGTACTTTTGCGCGAACTGCGCCGCGTGGCACCACGGCACCTGATCGAAGTGCCGCTCGATTATCGGCCCGGCGTCGATAAGAACTACGCCCACTGCCTGAGCTACGGGCATATCAATGTCTACTCGCCCACGCTTCTGCGTTTTCTTCTGCGGTCGGAAGGTTTCGCCATTGAGCAAGAGCTGCTGACGATCGTGCACGAAGAGGTCATGGAATACATCGAGTTCATCAACGAGAAGAAGGAGCGCACGCCTGCAGCAGTGGCGGCGTTCCAACGGCGAATGTCGGAGCGGAGCCTCAAGTTCTATACCGCGCCTTCGCAGGACCATGCCGAATTGATGGCCAACGCCCTCACGCTGCTCACTGGTCGCGATACTGACGGGCTGAAGGTGTTCAAGAAGAGCTAGAACCCGCGTTTGC
This sequence comes from Rhodospirillaceae bacterium, assembly GCA_947476925.1. Lineage (GTDB taxonomy): Bacteria > Pseudomonadota > Alphaproteobacteria > Rhodospirillales > Rhodospirillaceae. Next base: position 805 of record CANJSF010000010.1, read on the forward strand.
GCCCGGCGTCCTCGATCAACCGTTCATAAAGGGCGACGTAGCTTCGCGCTTGGACCTGCGGCGAGTGAAATTGCTCGACCCGCGCGCGTGCGCGCACGCCGCAGGCCTTGAGCCGGTCACGGTCGGCAAAAGCTGTCATGAAGGCGAGGCAAAGGGCTGGGACATTTCCAGCCGAAGCGAGGAATCCAGTCTCCCCTTCCTTCACCATGTCGGGGATGCCGCCCACGTCGAAACCAACCACGGGCGTTCCGCAACTCATGGACTCGAGCATGGTATTGGGCAGATTGTCCTGACGTGACGGGACTGCGGTGACGTCGGCGGCACTGTAAAGGGCCGCGACTGTTGCGTCGTCGCCGATGTAATTCACCATCGCGACCCGCACGGGCGCGTCGATCGTGATCTCGTTCTTGTCGCCGACGCCGATCAGGAGAATGTCGCGAGCATCCGGTATGCGCGCCAGCGCCTGCACTAGCTCGCGGAATCCTTTGCGAGCCAACCCGACTTGATGAGACATGAACAGCACAATGCGAGCGTCCTGCGGCAGGCCAAGCGACGCCCGCGCCGCTGCCTGGTCCGCCGGTTTAAAAAGGTCGGTCTCGATGCTGTTGGGGATGCAAGTTCCGTCGTATTTGCCGAATAGCGCGCTGGAGCGCGCAACGCTCACGAGCCAATTGCTTGGCGCAACGATATGGAGGCGATGGGCTGGCCATTGCCCGAAGATGCCAGCCTTGGTGTCGAAGATACGGGCTGTGAGATCTTCTTGTTCCGTCGAACCGAGCAAGGGGCAGGCGCCGCAGCGCGTGCGGAAACGGCCACACTCCTGGTCGAAATGGCAGCCCCCGGTGAAAGGGTTCATGTCGTGAAGTGTCCAGACCACCGGGCAATCGGTGCGGTCGGGCGTAAAAAAGAGGCGGTTGTCGACGAAGCCCGCTACCCAATGCAGGTTGATGACATCAGCGCGCGGCCTTTGGATGTAGAAGTTCTCGTCGCCGTCAACGCGTTCGTGGCTGAACTGCTCGATGTCCGGGCTGCGGGTCGCCTTGTAGGCGTCGTAGGCGGCGTCCAATTCCGTCTTGCAGGCTGTGCGGTGCGCGACGGCCGCCGGTGAAGGATCCGGAATAAATTTGCGCACAGTATCGTCGCGTGTGCGCTTGTCTCGAACAAAATAGGTGCTGTCAGCGCCGATGGAGAGCAGCCCGCGGTGCAAGCGATATGCTGCTCGCGCGGCGCCGCCCTGAATATCCAGCGTGTTGACTTGGACTATGCGCATTGCTGTTCTCGTAACGCGTCGCGCATGATGCTGGCGAACCATCCCGCGCGCACGCTGTGGGCATGTTCCCGCATGCATCGTTGCTGACCACGGCGCGCGATGTCGTCGGCCCGTTCGGGCATCGTGAGATAGTAGCTGATCTTAGCGGCAAGTTCCTGCGGTGTGCGGAACGTCTCGATCTCCTCTCCCGGCTCGAAGAATGACGCGAGTTCGGGATGGTGTGTGGTGAGGAGGAACGCGCCTGCGCCAGTGGCTTCGATCAGGCGCATGTTCGGCGGCTGGCCGTCGAAGGCGTCGACGTCGATATTGACCAGAATTCGGCCGTTGCGGATTGTCCTCAGCATTTCGAGGCCCCAGCGAGCGCCGTTATTCATGGATTGAGCAAGCGGCGACAACGGCTGCGCCCGTGCGGTAAAGAGGCCGAGCGAGAAACCCGGTGTCTCCTGGCTCATCGCTGCGATCATGTCGATCAGCTGGATGCGGCGTAGATGCTGCGGCGTGACGGAACCGGAGATCACGACATCGTATTTCATTTCGCGCGGCTCGCGCAGTACCGGCGACGAGTCTGGGAAACCGGGATGAAAGCGTTCGACGCGCTTGGCACCCTTGGTCTTGGCTTCCACGAACATGCGGTCGAAACTGGTGAGGATCAGGTCATAAGCTGATAGGTCGCTCGTCGCGGGCAATGGAAACCCACGCCAACCAGCGACCACCGGTGGGCGCTTTTCGACAGCGTTAAAGAACCCCGTGTGAAAGGTGACCACGTCATTCGTATAAAAGACGTCGGGCGCGAAGTCATGAATCTGGCGGAGCGTCGTGTAGGCGACATCGACCTTCTCGCCGACCGGGTAGCCGTGCTCGCGCAACCAGGCGCGCTGAGAGTATGGATTGTTGGAGATCACGTTCAAGGTCTCGAACCCATGGGCGGTCAGTACCCGGGTCCAGATATGCGTGCCGGAGAACTCGTCATCTAATAGGGCGTTCATTTGAGCGTCGTAGGGTGCATCCTGGAGATGCGGGCGCGCGGCATAGAAGTCCGCGAGGTAGTCCGGATAGAAGGTGTTGACCTGGAGGAAGCGTGGCACGAGGCTTAATCCTTTGGCTTCGCGGCGAGCGGTGCGCACGTGCTGGGCATGACTATCTTCCAATCATATATAATTAACCAAAAGTATCTAAACACTTAAACCGCCTTACTTTCCGTCTTCCGAATGCCTCATGCTAAGCACCCAGCTCCTTGAGATCGCAGCCCAGTTGTCGCCGAGCGTTGCCGCGTGGCCCCGCCGCAAGCCGGGGCTGTTCATGGTCGGTGGGAAGGTCATGCGCTATGCCGACCTTCACAGCTTCTACTGGCAGATCAAGCAAATCTTCGGCGATCGGCTTTACAATTTCCGCTGCCGCCACGAAGCGCCAGTTATCATCGACTGCGGCGCGCACACGGGCATGGCCACTCTTTATTTTAAGGAGTGCTATCCCAAAGCACAGATCACGGCCTTCGAGGCGGACGCGGATATCGCCGACATGTGCCGCGCTAACCTGTCGGCCCACGGTGCTGGGGATGTGGAGGTCAAGACCGCCGCAGTCTGGATCCACGATGACGGCGTTACATTCGCGCACAGCAACGACGATGCTGGGCATGTCGTCGAAGCCGCACCTGGAATCAAGACGCCGTCGGTGCGGTTGCAACCTCTTCTCGACCGGCGCATTGACCTTCTGAAGTTAGACGTTGAGGGAGCGGAGTTTCCCGTCATCGAGGATTGCGGCGACCGACTTGCCCAGGTCGATCATATCATCGTCGAGGTGCATGCCCTTGGCCCGGAGCAGGCCGCCATCGGCAAAATGCTCGCTCGGCTTGAGGCGCTCGGCTTCCGCTACGTCATTACCGATCTGAAACAGGCGACCTGGATGCAGGCGGAAACCCCGCCCCCGTTCGGACCCTTCCGGACCGAGAAGTTCATTATGACGGTCTACGCTTGGCACCGCCGAATCTATTCATCGTAACGACATCTGGGACCGCGATGACTGCGACACCGCAAATCCTCGACCTCTCCGATCGCACAAACGGTGTCAACGTCCGGATGGACGCGGAAACGGGCGAGATGACATTGAAGTATGCGCCCCCGCACGAGCCGTTCTCGTTTACCGCGACTTTGCAGACCGACCCGGCAGCGTTGAAGACTGTTTGCGCGGGCGGCGCCATGCTGGAGGCGGCGCGCCCTGCGGCCATGACCAAGCGACTTCAGCAAATTCCGGCGCGCGCTGTGTGGCCCGCCAATGCGGTGGGTCAACGTATCCGACTATTCTTGGAATGGCTGGTCACGTCCAAAGAAAACACGAATTACACATACGATCTAACGCCACTCAACCTCACGTACTTGGCGTCAACCATTAGCGTCGTCACAGCACGCCCTACTGCGGAGATCGAGAGCTATTTAACAGAACCCACCGCAGATTCGGAACTCACGCAACACTACACAGACTCGATATCGGCGCTGAGGCCGGACTTAGCTGCAGTCGCCGACCCCATCGCCCGATGGTCGCGCCGCGTCGGTTGGTACGCGTTGGTGCGCGCCGTGAAGCCGCGCGTAGTCGTAGAAACGGGTGTCGACAAAGGGCACGGCGCACTCTTGCTGTGCGCTGCGCTGCGCCGTAACGCTGCGGAGGGCCATCAGGGACGTTATATTGGCACGGATATAAACCCGGCGGCGGGGTACTTGATGAGGCCGCCCTACAACGATCATGGACGCATTATGATCGGAGATTCGATTGAGTCTCTGCGCACTCTGAAAGAACCCATCGATATCTTCATCAACGATAGCGATCACAGTGCCGACTACGAACACGCCGAATATCAAACCATCGCGCCGCTGCTTCGTACGGGCAGCGTCGTTATCGGCGACAATGCCCATGTGACCGATAAACTCGCGCGTTTCGCTGCCGAAACCGGGCGGCGCTTTTTGTATTTCTCCGAAGCCCCGCGCGAGCATTGGTATGCCGGTGCTGGGATCGGATTTGCCTTCACATAGTCAAGGCGGGTGCTCTCGTCATCGCCTATTTGTAGCGATTGTACTGCACTTCGGGCCGAGATGCCGGCACGAGAAAAAAATCGATCTGCCAGAAGCAGGAATCGTGCTCGCGGAACAGCGGTTCGCCGATGTCCACACAACGGAAGCCAAGCTCTTCCAGAAGGGTCAACATCGCCGGGAAACGAATCTCCTGCGCGCCGTAGTTATAGGCTTCAATCACGATCAGGTTGGTTTGTTTCAAGGTTTCCAGGGCGCCCTTAATGATCTCGCGCTCAAAGCCATGGGTATCGAATTTCACCAGATAGGGCCCCTTGAGATTCTTTTCGGTGCACTGGGAGTCCACTGTCACCTGAGGTACGCGAGTTGCGCCAGGCGTATCGGCCACAGCACCAGCGCCACCATATGGATCAGATTCAGAGAAGAGAAAGTACCCTTCGCCTTTCGCTGGTCCAGCGCAGGCGATTTCGTAGGAATATCCCGGCGTTTTGGTGAGCGTGAACAACTCGCGCTCCCAATAATGATTGGCTTCAATCATGTGGGCGTGTGCGTTCGGCCACACCGTGCGCGCCATGGCCGACCAGGCACCCTTCGCCGCGCCTAGATCGATGATAGTGCCAATGTCGAGCTTTCGGCCCGCGATCCGCGCCAAGGCATTGCGATGTGACAACACGGCTTTGCTGAAAATGGTAGGATTGGCCTCGGCGAGCTCTTTCGCACTTTCGGTGGCCGACCACACGAGGCGTTCGGCGACGGAGTTCGGAATTTTCATTGTGGATGTCCGTTCAGATTCAATAAATCGCGCGGCGTTGAATCGCCGACTTTAAGTCGCCCTTCGGCAACACATAGAAAGGTCGCTCGATCAAACCCCAGCGGCTATTGCTGTCTTCGGGCAGAACCTTCTCAACAAGAAATCCGTTGTACTGAGCGGCTTCGGTGCTCGCTGAGCGTGGCGTGTACTTCAGTCGCGTGCGGGCTTCGGCCAATGCGCTTGCGCACTCGCCGACGTATTGCTCGCGCTTGCCGCGGCTGAGTTGACTTCCGCTGTGCACGCGAAAGGCCCCGAGTGGCGTATCGACCGCCACCAACGGTGCTTCAGCCATAAAGGCTGTCCACAAAGCGAAATCACCGGCCAACGCGCGGCTGGTGAGCGCTTGTGCGCCGACTTTCTCCCACAACGAGCGGCGGAAAAAGGTCGACTCCTGCTGGATGAAGTCGGTGGAATAGACGCCTCCGTCTCCGCCGAAGCCGAAATAGACGCCATCGAAGAATGCCTGCTGTGAATAGCCTGGCACTTTGCGGAAATACATGACGTCGCCCGCCGCATCGATGGCTGTTTGCGTGAGCGTTGTAAGCCACTGAATTTCAGGGATGTCGCGGAAGATTCGGCTGACCGTGTCGATGGCCCACGGGAACAGTGTGTCATCGCTATTGAGCCAGCCCAGCACCTCGCCGCCACTGCGTGCGAAGCCCTTGGTGATCGCGTCATACATGCCATTGTCGGGTTCAGAGACCCATTCATCGATTAGCGTGTCGTGCGCTTTGAGAATATTGAGCGTATCGTCGGTGGAGCCGCCGTCGATGACGACGTAACGCAAATCAAAATCACCGGTCTGAGCGGCCACAGATTGCAGCGTTGCCGCCAAGGTCGAGGCGCGATTGAAACTAGGCGTGACGAGAGCGACCTGCATGGGGGCGCATGTTAAACCAGCGCGCGCCAGCCGCAAGGCCGACGTCGCGCTGGGAGTAATTCCTGTGCGGAAATGCGATTAGCCGATAGAACAGGTGGCTTCCGCCCCGGTCAGTTCGTATTTGCCTTCATCGACATTTACAGTCTCGGCGATGCCGTTGTTGACGATCATCGAGAAGCGTTTGCCACGATGACCAAGCCCAAACTTCGAACCATCGAGTTCTAAGCCTAGAGCCTTGGTGTAATCGCCATTGCCATCGGCCAGCATTTTGATTTTGTCGCCCACGCCACGATCTTTGCCCCAGGCGTCCATCACGAACACATCGTTCACAGCCATGCAGGCGATAGTGTCAAAGCCTTTAGCTTTCACTTGATCGTAGTTTTTCAGGTAGCTGGGCAGGTGCTGGTTCGAGCAGGTCGGCGTGAAAGCGCCCGGCACAGAAAACAGCACTACCTTCTTACCTTTGAACAATTCGTCGGTGGAAATTTCGGCAGGCCCGCTTGCCGTCATCACGCGGAACTTGCCTTCGGGCATTTTGTCGCCAGATTTGATAGCCATTGTGATCCCCTTGATCTTTTCTGAACTGTTGATTCCGAACCCTCGCGATGTCGCATGGGCGTACGTCTAAACTAAGGAGTTATGCCGAGGAATCCAAACGGGAATTGAGAAGGCGCAACAATCGCTGTTAATTCGCGTTGCGCCGGTTGAGAACGTAATGATCGCCTTTGAAGTCGCCAAAATGACTGGGGACTTCAGGGTGGCCAATGGGTTCGCCAGAATCGTCGACCAGCAGGTTTTGCTGTGAAACATATGCCACGTAGTGGGTGTTCGCGTTCTCCGCCAGCAAATGGTAAAATGGCTGGTCTTTGCGCGGGCGAACCTCTTCGGGGATCGACATCCACCACTCTTCGGTGTTGTTGAACTCAGGGTCGACGTCAAACACCACGCCCCGAAATGGGAAAAGGCGGTGTTTCACAACTTGGCCCAGCTTAAATTTGGCTTCCAGCGACTTCATGGCCTCAAACTTCAAACAGGAGTAACCCGGCCTATCAGATGGCTCGTCGACTAAAGATAGGAACCGCAATGCGGCTCGTCCAGAGGGCATCTAAGCCATTGAAATAAATTAGATATTTTCGGGACTTAGGCGAAGGTTCAGGGTTTAGCTTGCTGGTCCAGGAGGGCCATCTCGGCGCGGTAATGTTTCAAGCCGCGTGTCAGAAGCACAAAAACTGGCACCGCTATCATAATGGCGACGCCCGATAGTCCGTACTTTAAGGCTATTTCATCGCCAAAGAGGCGGTCAGTGATTAGCCCCACCAGCGGCGGCCCGATGAACAGCCCAGCAAAGTTGATAATAACCCAGTAAACGGCGACGGCTTGGCCGCGGACTTGATTGGGTGCAAGCAGAGTCGTGGCAGTGGCGCCGCAGGCCGAGGCCATGGCTCCGCCAAAAGTAGAAAGCGAAAGCATGGCGATGGCGAGCCAGGGCGTGGGCATCAGCGGATAGATGATCGAGAAGGGGATAAGAATCATGTTGGCGATTAACACCGCGCGCATGGGCCCTCCCTTATCACCAGATTTCGTGAAACGGTCGGCCAGCCAGCCGCCAAAATTTGCCCCACCAGGGCCAAAAATCAGGAACATGATTCCCAGCGTCAAGCCAATGTCGGCCATGCCCCACCCCCACGTGCGGCGGAATAATTCGGCATTAAAGAACTGAGCATAACCAATCACAGTCATGGCCGTTTGGCCAAACCACAAACAGCCAAAAGCGTTGCGATGCTCCCAATAGTATTTCAAGGCATCCAGCAGCGAGGGTTGTGTGGTGGTTGATCGGTCCAAGGCAATGCGGTCGCGACGGTGGGGTTCTTTGACAGTCAGCATGAGCAACGACAAAATCAGGCCTGGAATTGCAACGAAGAGGAACGTCGCGCGCCAGCCGTCAATGGTTCCAAACACGGGCAGCGTCACTTCTGGTGTTTTCATAACCTGAGCGACAATCCAACCACCCAAGATCGAACCAATCGCGGTACCAAGCGATATGCCGCTCATGTAAAGGCTGACTGCGCGGCCGCGCTTCTCTTTGGGGAAGTAATCGTTGATCAGCGACAGAGCGCTGGGGGTGAGCGTGGCCTCGCCAACACCAAGGCCGATACGCGCCGCAAACAACTGTGAAAAGCTTTTTGCAAAAGCAGATACCGCCGTCATCACCGACCATAGGGCAATTCCCCAACCAATCAGGAGGCGGCGGCTCATGCGGTCAGCAAGCCATCCCAATGGAATTCCGAGCGTGATGTAAAAAATCGCAAACGCTGGGCCGAGCAGCAGGCCGATTTGCGTGTCGCTCAGTTCAAATGAAGCTTTGATGGGGCCAATGAGGTAACTGAGAATTTGTCGGTCGAGCCATGAGACAATATAAGCCAACAAAAGCAAAACAACGACGTACCAAGCGTACGTCGGGTTGGGATACGGCGGCTCTGTTGTTGGTTCAGATGTCATGGTGCGACGGTTGAATTATTTGCCGGTGCCCAACCAAGCTTCAGCCTCTTCCACAGCTGCGCGGTAGAGTTTGAGGTTGTAGCTTAAAACCAAAATGGCGATAACGCTGGCAACGCCACATGTTAATGCAAGGGAATAGCGCAGCATTAACTCATCTTTGAAAACGAAATCTGTCACAATCGCAACCGCACTCGGGCCAACGGTGAGGCCTAACAAGCTGATGACGAAATAGTAAAGCGCTGTGACTTGACCTCGCATTTGGTTCGGGCAAATGAACATCAATGATGCGGCGCCTGTGGCCGTGACCCACGCTCCGCCAATTGAACCGAATACAAGCACGCCAAGGGCGATCTCTGGTGTCGGCATCAATGGCACCAGCACATAGGGTGCAGCCATCAGGCATACAACGCCTATCAGGTTCGAACGCATATGGCCGTCTTTGCGGCCATTTTTATAGAACCAATCCGCCAGCCACCCACCGAAGTTGACGCCAATGGGGACAGTAAAGATCATGATCATGCCATACGCAAAGCTGATCTGGCCAATGCTCCAGCCCCAGGTGCGAATGAAGGTGGTGGGCAGCCACGAGAAGTAGGCATAGCCAAGGATCGTGACAACCGACATGCCAATGAAGTGACTGGCAAACATTTTCCAGCGATGCTTAAGAAATTTTACCACTTCGCTGACGGGAATTTCGTCTGTCTGACCCTGTGCGGTTTGAATTTTCATTTTGCCGCGACGCAGCGGCTCTTTGACCGTCAGCATCAGCAAGGCGACCGCAATGCCAGGCAGGCCCACGACCAAGAACACTGTTTGCCACGCATATAGCTCGCCAATGATTGGCAAAGTGAACGGTGGGGCTTGCGAAACAAATTGAACCACTTGGCCACCCAGAATCATGGCCACAGCTGCACCTAAGCCGACGCCGGAATTGTAAAAACTAATAGCTTGGCCACGTTTGTCTTTGGGGAAGTAATCGCTGATCAGTGATAACGCACTTGGAGCAAGCGTTGCCTCGCCGACGCCCACGCCGATCCGCGCGAGAAACAAGGTCCAGTAACTGTGGGCCAAGCCGCACATGGCAGTCATTAAACACCAAAGGGCAATACCCCAACCAATGATGCCCCGCCGGCTGGCGCGGTCGGCTAGCCGCCCTATCGGCAATCCCAAGATGGTGTAGAAAATGGCGAACGCCAGGCCGAGCAGCAAGCTCATGGACGTATCAGAAATGCCGAGGTCGCGCTTAATGGGCTGAACCATCAGCGCCATAATTTGTCGATCTAGGAACGACAAAATATAAGCGAACGTTAAAATGACGACGACATACCAAGCGTAGGCGTTTGACGGATAGGGTGGTTCTTGGTTTTGGTCGCTGGGCTGCGTCATGGTGATGCCTGTGAATTATGCGATTGGCGCGATCATGCGCTCAGTTTCTTCGACGCTCGAACGATAATGTTTCAAATTGTAGACAAGCACCCACGACACCAAAACACCAGCTATAGCTGAAACGATTGTCAACGATAGGCCCACAGAGGCCGGGTTAGCAAAGACCTTATCAGTGATGAGTGCAACCGAGAGTGGCCCAAGGCCAAGTCCCAATCCACTAATCACAAACCAATACACTGCTGTGATTTGTCCGCGCATTTGGTTGGGCGCGATCATCATGAGCGCGGTGGGACCTGCGGCTGTCGGCATGCCTGAACCGACCGCGTGTAAAATCATCAAGGACATGGCGACGCTGGCATCAGGAATCAGTGGCACGGCGATGGCGGCTGGAATGAGAAGCAATGTGCCGATAAGGGCGGCGCGCATATGCCCATCCTTGAAGCCGCTTTTGTAGAGGTGATCACCGACTAAGCCGCCTAGCGTGACACCCACCGGCCCACCAATTCCAAGAACCAGACCATACCAAAAGCTAATGTCCCCAATGGTCCATCCGTGCGTGCGAATGAAAACCGAGGGCAGCCAAAATACATAGGCATTGCCGATGATGGTCATGACTGACAGCCCGAGGAAGTGAGAGCCATAAGTGCGCCATCGTGCCGTCAGGTACGCAACCACATCTTTGAGGGGCAGCGCATCAGTTGATTGCCCTGCGACGCGGTCACGCCGTGGCGGCTCTTTGACCGTCATCATCAAGGCGGCAGCAACTAGTCCCGGCGCGCCAATGGCAAGAAACACAGCCTGCCAAGCAAAAATATCGCCTACTAGGGGCAGATGATAGGTGCCGCCTTTTGAAACTGTTTCGATAACCTTGCCGCCCAGAATCATGGCGCTACCTGCGCCAAGGCCCAGGCCCCACGCGTAAACGCTGTAGGCCAATCCACGTTTGCCACGTGGAAAGTAATCGCCCAGCAAAGAACTGGCGCACGGTTGTAACGTCGCTTCGCCGACGCCGACGCCGATACGAGCCGCAAAAAGCGAGCCAAAGTTTTTTGCAAATCCACACGCCGCTGTCATGACGCTCCAAACTGCGATGCCGACCGCGACAATCGTGCGGCGATTGGCTCGATCCGCCAGGCGTCCAAGGGGAATGCCGAGAAGCGTGTAAAAGACGGCAAATGCGAGCCCGAGCACAAGGCTCATTTGGGTATCACTGATCCCAAGGTCGCGTTTGATCGGCTCGACCATCAACGTCAGGATGAAGCGATCGAGATAGGCAAAAACATAAGCCACCATTAAAATGATGACGACATACCAAGCATAGGTTGGGCTTGGATAGGGTGGCTCGGCGGTTGTCTCGCGAGTGAATGGCTCAGGCATTACTGTCTCCCCCAGGAGCCACTCTAACCCGCATCGCGGCTGACTTGAAAGGCGAAGGATTCCGGTTTGTCGATTTAAGAAACAAGCTACGATGTGCTCTGAGGAGTTCTGCCCTATGCCGGGAAAAGAGTTTGATCGAAAAATTAACTTTAGCCGCCGCGTTGCTCTTCTCGGCGCACTTGCGATCATTTTCCTGTTCTCGATTGTAACTGTTTATTTGATCTTGAATCGACAATCGACCATTGCGGGGGCAGACCAAGCGGCACGTCAACTGGCAAGAACACTTGAGGCCGGAGTCTCCGCGACCATCCAGTCGGCAGAAGTGGTTTTGGATTTTGCTGAGGCCGAGGTCATTGAACGGGAAGCGCTAGGCGTCTTATCGACAGTAGACCTCTCAACCAAATTTGCTGAGGTCGCTCAATCCTGGTCGTTCATTCATTCAGTGTCATTTATTAACGCGCGTGGGATTTTGCAGCATGCTGCCGTGAGGGATGCTGAGCGTGTGATGCGCGCGGCGGAATCGCTAAACAAGATCGATCTAAGGGCTCAAGAGTCATTCTCGATCCACTTAGGGGCAAAACAGGGTGAGGATAAGTTATTCCTGAGCGAGGTTCGGGAGGGATATGCAACGGGTACGCCAATCCTTGTCATCTCGAAGGGCGTCTGGGCGCGCGATGGACGACTGCTCGGGGTCGCTGTTGTTGCCATCCGGCAAGACGCGCTCGCGTCTTTGATACAAACAGCGATGCCCATTACGGATGGCGCAATCAGCCTGTTCCGGATCGATGGAACACTACTCTGGGCGACGCCAGGTGTTGAGCTCAAGGTTGGTCATGCCTACAAACAGTCACGTATGTTTCGTATTGCGGTTCATGAGGCAGCCGAGGGTTCGTACGAGGCCCCGGCGATGGAGGACGGTTTCGCGCGTCTTTTGGCATATCGCGTTGCGCCTCGGTACCCGCTCGTGCTTGTCGTAAGCACGCCATTATCGGAGATTCTTGGTGGCTGGCGGCAATCGGCTTTGGCGTTTAGTGCCGCAAGTATTCTCAGCACACTGGTGATTGCCGCCCTGACCGTATCCTTAGCGCGCCGGCTACGCGCCATGCGCGCCGCACAAATTGCGTTGCGCGAAAGTGAGGCACGCCTGCGTGACATGCTCGAATGCTCTAGCGACTATATGTGGGAGACCGACGCCAATGAACGTGTGGTGTCGCTTGTCGGCGCTGGTGCGCAAAACTATCCATCCCATCTTGGCAGTCACGGCACTGACGTCGCATTCTCGACAAATGAGCCGAGCGATATACAGGTATTGCTAGAGCACTTGAAGGCCCGCAAGGCATATCGCAATCTCACGATACCCGTTAAAGGTCGCAATGGTGAACGTCGTTGGGTGCGCAATAGCGCGAATCCAAAGTTCGACGAGAATGGAGAATTTCAGGGGTATCGGGGTGTCGGAACAGACATCACTGAAGTTCGCAAACAGCGCGATATCATCGAGTCACAGCGCAAGACCGAAGCTCTGGGTAGATTTGCAAGTGGCCTTGCCCATGAGATCAATAATTTGTTGCAACCGATTCTAATATATTCGGGTTTTGGCGTTTCAGATCAGGCGCAGGACGAGCGCGCCGTTTATTTCTCTAAAATTCGTCGTGCAGCCGAAAACGCATCAAATATTGTAAGGAACGCACTTTCATTCACGCGCCACGCGCCGCCGCGAACTGAAGCGACCGAGTTGTCAGGGCAGGTCAATGATACTCTTGAACTCCTTGCGGCCCGAATTCCCAGCGGCATCAATTTAATCATCGATCAAAGTTCACTTGGACATTGGGTCGATGTTGATCGAACGGGCTTAACGCGGGCATTGACAAATTTACTGACCAACGCCGTTGAAGCCATGACTGTGCCGCCAAATTCGGGCGGCGAGATTAGAATATTTGCGCGTGAAATAACTTTGCCCGGATCGGCCGAAGGGCGCGTTGATGTCAAGCCAGGTCGTTACATCTGTCTCATCGTTGCCGACAATGGGCCGGGCGTACCGCCTGACATCTTGAAGAGTATTTTTGATCCGTTTTTTACAACCAAATCACAGGGGCAAGGAACGGGCCTTGGGCTCTCGGTCGTTGCGTCGTTGGTCAAAAGTTGGAGCGGCGCCGTGACGGTTTCGAGTATACCTAACGCCTGTACCGAATTTCGATTGTATTTGCCGGTCGCCGAGCGACGGCTTCAAGCGGCTCAATAAATCGGCTACCTGACCGCGCCGGTAAAAAAATACTTGCCGCCGCTGCGCGTCGCATTTGGGTCGGGGTGATGCCGCTGAAAGTATTGGCTGGCCGCGTAGCCGCGAAACGTCTGCGCTTTGTCAAAGCCAGCTTCCGCGTACAAACTTTCAAGCGGCAACGCGTAAACAGTCAGCATGAAGGGCTCGTTGTTGCACGTTGCATCCCAATCACGGAGCGAGGCTTGGTAGGCGTCCATCTCGTCGAATTGTGGTGCATCGCAATGCAGCATAACGCCGCCGGGTGACAGTAACCGATGACACTCTCGAAAAATACGCGGCAGTGCCGCGCGTGATGTTTCGTGCAGGAGGATGCGCGAAACAACAAGATCGAATGAGGACTCCTCAAACGTGGTTGCCTCGGCATTCATCTGATGAAAGTGCGCGCCAACACCTAAAGCATTGGCTCGAGCATGGGCATAGCGCAAGCACGGTGCACTGCAATCAATGCCGTGAACCTCAGCCTCGGGGAATGCCGTGGCGAACGGCAAGGTATTATTGCCGATGGTGCAACCCAAATCGAGAATGCGCCGGGGCTTAAGCGCCGGGAAGCGCCGCTTGATCTCGGCCGCCAACGAGATTCCGGGGTCGTCGTTATTGGCCCCTTGACTGCCCATATTATGAACGGTGATCGTGCGATCGTATTCTGCGCCGGCAGCAACGTCGTCGGTTGTGCGCTCTGTGTGATAGCCGCCAGGTTTGCGATGAATGTCTTGGTCGGCCAAATAGTTTGGAATTTTGATGGTTGGATCGAGGGACAGTGAGCCTAGCGCGCCCGATAAACTTTTGGCACGCGCAGCAAGGCTTTCGAGTTGGCGGTCGATGATCGCGCCGCTCACAGCATACATACGGTCTTGATTGTCGGTGCGCAGCCGATACCACTGGCGGGTTTGGTCAAAGCGTCGCATCGCCTTGGCAATGACGCGTGGGCTTTCGTCGCTGGCTTTCAGGTGTGGCCTAACCCGGTCTTCATACAGGGTGCGCAATTGCGGCCGGAACCGAGATTCCAGCTTAACAGCTAGATTTTGGCAAAATCGTTCATGCGCCGCTTCATCGTGCGTTGGCGTTGGCATGGCTGCGTGAGGGCGCGAGTTCGTCATGGGCGCTATTGTGCCGTAACCTTGGCCATCATGGCAAATGGTGTCCGTGTTTAAGGCCCGGTTGGCGAGCATCTTTCCCTACCCCATTGTGACCCCGTTACGCCTGGCCTAACGTGTTAGAATTGCAGTTGGTGGGATTCGGGGGAGGCAATCATGTTGCAGAGCATCAAAAAATTCTTCCAGGTTAATGAGGCTGAAGAGGCGGCATCGGACGACAATCCCTTAGCGCCCACACGCCCTGAACATAAGCAGCCGGCCGGGCCCATGCTGGCGTTGGCCTTTGGGTGGGGCTTTCTGATTACGGGGTTGCTCACGGGCGGCAGCATGGCCGCTGGCGTGCCGTTCTGGCCCGACCTGATCGAAGCCGCCTTTTGGGGGAACATGATTAACTTCGCCGTTGGCGCAGCGGTTGGCTACATGGGCTACAAAACGGCTTGCAATTCTGGGCTGCTGTATCGCTTCGCCTATGGCCGTATTGGCGTGTATTTGCCAGTTATCTTTCTCGCCATTCTCACGACGGGTTGGCAGGGTATTGTTGTCGGCGCATTTGGATTTGCGTGGGTTCAGGGCGTTGTTGTCGGTATCTTTGGTCAAACTCAATACGCGGGTGCGGCAGGTTTTAGCAGCCCATGGTTTTATATTTTTTCATTGTTTGCGGGCATTTTATACACAGTCACTACATACAACGGCGTAAAGGGCATTCAAAAGATTAGCGTACCTTCTGTTGTGATTCTGGTGATCGTTGGAATCTACGCAGCTTATCTCAGTATCGGCCAGGTCGGTGGTTTTGACGCCTTCTTGGCAAAATCTGTCAGTGATGCGGCCAAAGCGCCAATCTCCATGGTAACGGCAATCAACCTCGTCATCGGATCTTGGATTGTTGGCGCTGTGGTGATGCCCGAGTATACGCGCTTTGCAAAATCGGCATGGGTCGCAATTGCCATTCCCTTTGTCGTGCTGATTATTTCGCAATTTTTCTTGCAAATAATCGGTGCCATGGGTGCCACCGCTTCAGGCTCTGCCGATTTTACAGATTATATGAGTATTGCGAAACAAGGCCTGGTCGTTGGCGGGATAGGCCTGATTGGCATGAGTTTAGCTTTGTGGACGACAGGCGACGCGAATCTTTATTTGCCGGTGGTTCAGACAGCTTCAACTTTTCATCTTCGCACGAAAGCTATGGTGCTGTTATGGGGCACTCTCGGAACAATCTTCGGCTTGGGCATTTATCAAAGTTTTTTTGATTGGATCAATATTATTGCCAATCTTGTGCCGCCTTTGGTCGGCCCTTTGATCGTTGACTACTACCTTGTGCATCGCGCGAATTATCGGACCGAGGATTTAGGCCGTCTGCATGTTTGGAACCCGGCGGCCATGCTGGCGTATATCGCCGGTGCTGTAAGCACATTCTACAACCCCGAATGGCTGGTCCCGGCACTTTATGGTTTGATCGTCTCAATGATTGCGTATGCTGTTCTCTATTTCGCTGCGGCGCTGATTGGCGTGAAGGTTGGTTACAGCAAAGTGCAGCGCGCTTAACGGAGCAACCCGTGGATCAGTCACCGCTAGCGCCTTCAGATATTCAACGTCGACGGCTCTTGCAGGTCGCTGGGTTAGGTATAGCTGTTGCATCGATTGGCCAGCCTGCTTTGGCTTCCGCGTCTGTGCAGCACGTAGCGTCAGTTGCACTTGATCGCGATGTTGTTCGTGTCGCTGCCGTGCAATCCCACCCTGTGGCAGATATCGCTGCTAACCTGGAATCCCTGCTTGGCGCGATTGATCGCATGCAAACCCAGGCGAGTAAAAAAGACCTGATTGTCTTTCATGCGGCAGCGCTGCACAGCATCGCACCTCGCGACCTTGCTGATGCAAAGAAAGCGGCAATACGCATGAATGACCCAATCGTGACCGCGATTGGTTTTAAAGCGATGCAGCATCGCGTTTATATATCGTTCTCGGCTTACACAACCGATGTTGCTTGGCCCGATGCGATTATTCCGCGCCAGTTCTTGATCGGGCCCGATGGCAAAATCGCGCTTGCCGCCTGGCAGGCCACTCATGATGAGACGAGGCCGTTCCTGGCTAGTGTAGAGCGCATGCTGGAGCGTTATGTCGAATTGTATGGTCGTGATGCGGTTCTGCCTGTGGTGCGGACGAACATCGGCAATATCGCGCTGGCATCGGCCCAAGGCGCACCCGAGATCTATCGTGCGTTGGCGTTGAAGGATGCCGAGATCATAATTCGGGCAGAGAACGCTGCGCCCGCGCGGTGGGATGTACAAGCCTCTGCCGCCTACAATAGCTGTTTTACAATTGCTGCGGCATCGGCTGTGGCACTCCACGCAGCGCACAATGAAGACGTGTCGACCTTTCATGGGGGTGGATCTGTAGTCGTTGGGCCGAGTGGCGAGACGCTGGCTGAAGCGGGCTCGCAGTGGGAGCAAACCATTGCGGCCAACTTGCCCATTGCCCATGCGCGCGCCAAACGCAGCACTCTCCAAACTCATTCGGCAATGATCCTGCCGATTTATGCCCGGCACTTAACACTTGCCTAAAATTGAGGGGGCTCCCATGACGATTTACTCACGCCGCACCACATTGGGCGTGGCCGCTGCTTTTGGGATGATGCGCGCGCGATCAACCTTTGCGCAGGAAAAAGGGGGTAGTGCATCGCATGCGCCGCCGCCGCTAAAAGGCTTGGTGCGCAAAGGCTATGCCACAACGCCGAATGGACAAATTCACTACCGCATCGTCAGTCCTGCCAAGGATACGGGGAAAACACCGATTGTGTTTTTTCATCCCAATCCGTTCTCAAGCTTTTACTTCGTCTACATGCTGGAGGAGATGGGCCAAGACCGCGTCGCCATAGCGTTTGATACACCTGGCTATGGCGAGTCCGACAAACCAAAAGCGCCACTCTCAATGGAGCAGCTTACCAAAGGCATGGTAGCCGCTATCGAAAGTTTAGGTTTTGGCGAGAAAGGCAAAGGTAAGGTCGACGTCTCGGGCTATCACACCGGTGCATATATCGCGACCGAGATTGCGGCTGCGCGGCCCGACCTCGTCCGCCGTGCTGTGCTGGTTGGCGTGCCGTTCTGGGAAGGCGAGGAGCTTGAAAAGCAACGCAAGCTATTGCTGGTTGACAGGCCTCTCACTGAAGAGCCTGAGCACGTTCTAAAGGAATGGAAAGACTGGGTGACCAACCGCAACCCCAATATTCCTTTGCGGCGCGCCTATGATGTGTTTGTGGAATCGTTGCGTTCGGGTAGCGACATTTGGTGGGCTTATAACGCCGTGCTGAATTATGATGCGCGCGCTCGCTTCCAATCGATCTCGCAGCCGGTATTGCTGCTCAATACAGCCGGTGGCCTGGCGCAGTTCACACGTAATATTTTGCCGCTACTCAAAAAGGGTAAGATTGTCGAAGTGCCAGAATTGACAAACGGTATTTGGGACGTGGGTGCCGACGTGTTGGGCCGGTATATGCGCGACTACCTCGATAAACCGGCCTAAAGCGGCGCCTCGCGGGCGTCGCAACTCGACATAACCACCGACAAAGGCAAAACTGACACTTATCGCTCCAAGGTGAAGGTTTCCTGCACGGACGAAGGCAAGTAACGAAGCTTTGTTGATGGCGCGACTACGTCATCGCGTAGGGCTTAGGTTGTGTCTGTTGTGTCACCAGTGGCAAAGTTGTGCCGTCAGGGTCGAAGAATTTGCAAGTGTCTTCGGGCCGTAGACTCGTGACAACCTGATAGAGCATGGCTGCACTTTGGTCAGGTGTGAGCGCGCCCTTGTTGCCGTTGTTCTTGGTTTGAACCCATCCAGGATGGCACGCGGCCGCAATGACACCTTTGTCTTTCAAAGCAATGCCGACTTGGAACATCACTTGGCTGACGGCTGACTTCGTGGCGCGGTAGCCGACATGTCCGTAATTGGGCTTCGATCCCATGCGGCTGGAGATGGTCATCATCACTTTGCGTTTGGAGGCGATTACGTGTGGCGCAAATGCCTCGCACATACGCATCGGGCCTTTGGTATTGATGGCAAAGTGCTTATCCCACATCTCGTAGTCGGTCTGGCCAAAGACCAAATCACCCGTGACGGTCAGGCCCGCAACATTAAATAGAATATCGATCGGCTGATCCTTGAGGGCTGCCGCAACCGATGAAATGTTTTTGGCATCCGTAATATCAAGTTCGAAGATGCGAACGCGGCCCTGGCTCTGTTCGGCAAAATCGTTGAACGCTGGAGTCCGGTCCTGCGGGAGACAGGTGGCAAAAACCTGCCAGCCTTCTTTAAAAAACTTTTGTGTAAGCGCAAAGCCAACATGCCCGGCAGCGCCAGTGATCAGAATACTTTCCATTAATTCAGCACTCCCGCAGCTTTCCAGGTGTAAATGCCATCAGTGCGACCATCGACAGTGAAAGACTGCGTGGTGTCACCAGCCAAACGATAGTGATGAACACATAATTCGCGATTACTGCGCAGCCTTTTCCAGGCCGTGCACACAGCGTTACCTTTGATCGTCCACGTGCCTTCTTCGTCAAGGCCGCCTTCATCCCACTTTACGCGGGCTGTACCATCTTTACGCCACAACACATTGCCCGTTAGCTTGTTGTTAAAGCGTGTCCAGGTGGCGTAACGGCCTTGAGCCGTAAAGTCTTTGAGCTCGGCTTCGCTCATGGGCTCAGCCCCCGGTTGGAATAGCTCTAGCCACATGCCCGAGCCAGGCGACCGAACTGCCAGTGCCTTTACCGCACCATATGGCGCTAAGCGCACAACTTGCATATCACTGGGCATATCGCCCTTCGCCGCGACAATCCGTTCACGCACCGCTTTCACATCTTTTACTGGCACACGAACAGTCATGATGCCCAAATTGGGCGGATTTGCGCGGTTGGTGAAATCATAGCCAGTGGCGTTACTGAACTGCCTGGCGCCAAGAGATTCTTCATGGTTGTCGCGAAACTTGACGTTAGCTTGCCAGCTGTCGGTAAAACCGACCGCATTGTGCGGCAGCCCGTAAACATTTGGGCCGACGGGCTTATCATCTTTGACTTCGCGCACGCCGCCTAACGAGCCGAAGCCCAGGACATTCGTATAGAAGTCGTTCCAAGCTTTGATGTCAGTAACTATTTGATAGCCAACTTCGATGTGGCTAGCGACTTCGAATTCAGGCCAGCCCGTCATCGGCCGCGAAATGCGTTGTTGGAACGACATCATAACGTCGTCAGGGCCCAGCATCATCATAGTTTTGCCGCGCACATTATTGGCGCGCTCGTATGTCGCCGGCAGATTGTTGGCGGTCCATCCGTACTTGCGTAGTGCAACTTCAGCCGAATCAAGGTCGCGAACAAAAACATTGAAATTTAACATGCCGCCCGTATCCCACCAGCGTCCGCCTGGCCGGATGAGTTCCTTTTTGTCGGCTTTGATCTCGACCAACCGAATAAAGCCGTATTTGGACTCAGCGTTTCCCACCAACACTTGATCAACGAGTGTTTCGGTGTCTAGACCCCAAAGGCGCGTCACGGAAGCATCGGCCTTACCCTGGTCAAAAATCTTCCATTTCATGACATCGATAAACGTCGGCAATGTACGTTTCATATCTGAAACGCTGATCACGAACTCTTGGATGTGATTGCCTTGTGACAAATCGATGGAAAACGCAGATTTGTCCTGCGCAGTGGCCGCTGTTGTCGCGATAAGCGCCGCAGCAAATACTATCTGTTTGATCATTGGGTTCTCCATGTCGCTAGCTTGGAGTATTGATCCTCTTCAGGCAAAGCAAAAGGGACTGCGTGTGGGTCGATCTTATGGCTGACGCCTTCGATAGAATTTTGATAGTCTTGCTTTTCCTGTGCCGGTTCGATCATGGCACAAATGACATAAGTTGTTATAAGTGCTGACCGATCCCAAGTCATTTCTGCTGAAACTATTTCGGCACTCAATAGCCGCCGTCGATCCTCGCCAATCGCTCCGGGGGCATCTGCCGCCGTGCCCAACAGGTCGTATGATCGTGATCGGTGCGGGTAAGGCTTCGGCAGCTATGGCGCAAGCTGTTGAGTCTTATTATGGCAATGGGCTTGAGGGCCTGGTCGTAACCCGCGATGGTTATGCTTGCCCGACGCAATCGATAGAAGTTATTGAAGCCGCACATCCTGTGCCCGACCACAGAAGTGTCCGCGCTGCCGATCGTATTTTGTCGCTCGCCTCGTCGGCCACCCAAAATGACCTTGTTCTATGTTTGTGGTCTGGGGGGGCGTCTGCTTTGATGGTCGCGCCTGTCGCAGGTTTGTCATTCGACGAGAAGCAGCGCATCAATTCGGAATTGCTCGCGAGTGGTGCGACAATTGCCGAGATCAACAGCGTGCGTAAGCATCTCTCGGCTGTGAAGGGCGGGCGGTTAGGACTCGCCTGCGGCTCAGCTCAGGTTGTTTCGTTGATTGTTTCAGATGTAGTTGGCGATGACCCCAGTGTGATTGCCTCTGGGCCCACGGTTGCGGATCCAACCACATGTGCCGACGCACTCGCTGTTTTGCGGCGATATCAGATTCCGATCAGCGCTGAAGTAGATAAAAGCCTGAATCAAGGCCTGTGGGAGTCACCGAAGGCACTTGGAGGGGACGTTAGGAATACTATTGTTGCCCGTCCGCGCGACTGTTTTCGTGCAGCTGCAAATTTTGCTGCAGCTGAGAATCTGGCCTTTCTCGATCTTGGCGATCACTTTGATGGTTTAGTCGACAACGTCGCCGCCGACCATGCGGCTCGCATACGCGATGTTCTCGATGGCCGGTGTAGCATTAAGCCTCCTTGCGTGATTGTGTCCGGGGGTGAGGCCGTCGTTCGAGTCACAGGGCGCGGGTGCGGTGGTCCAAATACAGAATTTTGCCTCGCTTTAGCGCAACAGTTGCAAGGAGCCAGTAGAGTTTATGCTTTGGCGTGTGACAGTGACGGTACGGACGGTAAAGGCTCCCATGCTGGGGCATTTATAGGGCCAGACACTTTGGTAAAAGCGAGACAGTTGGGTCTTGATGCTGCAATCTCGCGCGCAAACAACGATACCGCGACCTATTTTGAGGCCATGGGTGATTTAATAGTCACGGGCCCGACATATACGAACGTCAACGACTTTCGCGCCATGCTGATCATTTAGCTAAACTGGCGCGGCCGACGCCCCCATTAGAACAGCTTTGTTCAGGCGTGATTTAGGCTAGACTACTGTCTCTTCGCGTTGGGAATTCCGATGAGTGAAAAAAAATCTGATATCATGATTTCTCGAGCCGCAAATTCTTTGCGCAAGGCTGCAGCCTTAGATCGCGCGCGCCGCGCAGAGCTCGCAAGCATCGCTGACTAACTTGAGACAATGGTCTACGAGGATGAGTTACGTCCACCTTTGCCTCAGACCGAAGATATGTCCAAACAAGATGGGACAACACAAGATGGAGTGTCGTTGTCGCGGGAGGCAAAAAAAATGATGAAGCCGTTCAAAGTCCGCCTGGTGCGCTGACATTTATTTTTGTTACGGAATAGTATGACATCCGATGGTTTGCATACCGATCTCAGCGGCGCAGACCTCGCCCATGTTCGTGGGTTAATAGAGTCGATTCCGGCCAGCGCAGTCGTCATCGACAAGTCAGACCTCGTGGCCTTTGCGAATCGCAAAGCGCTTGGACTTTTGTCTCAGCCGCTTCAATCAGTTCTGGGACAGCCGCTAGCTGGCGTATTTGGCGCCTTTTTGCGGCGCGTGCGGACTAAGGGCGGTCCCATCGAACAAATTCAGTTTGAAATGTTTTATGGCACTGCATGGTATGTCCTTCAGATTTTCCATCTCTTAACCCCGGATGGATCTGCGCCAACTGAATATGTGGTCATCACTGCCACAGATATAAGCGCGCGCAAGCGTCGCGAATTTGATTTCCTTGAGATTGCCGCCGGACTTGAGGAAGCAACGCGAATTGCGCAAATGGGCACTTTTAAAATTGTGTGGGGCCCCGGGCAATTCGAATGGTCACCCCATATGTACACTTTGCACGGCGTCAGCCCAGATAGCTATCGACCAGGCTTCGGGTCATATTCGTCGCTCGTTCATCCTGATGACCGTGACTACGTTACCCGTCGCGGCGAAGAACTCGCTCGCGGCGAGGCGAGCGCAAATGTCGAATATCGCATCGTCCGTCCGGATGGTGTGGTGCGCTGGGTGCGGCTGGATGGCCGTGTGTTGTTTGATTCAGACGGCGCGAGTTACGCAAGCTTTGGAACGTGTCAGGACATCACAGAATCGAAGCGACGAGAAGAGGAGTTGCGTGAGCTGCTGAAACGTAACGCGATTTTATATGAAGCTTTAGAATCTTCTCCGAACGGGGTGGCTGTCTTAACCGCAGAAAGCGACGGCCTTGCGGTGCTGTATGTGAACGTCGCATTTGAGCGCCTCACGCAGCATAATAGCTTTTCATTGAATGCCGCTGGTTTGAGATCGTTGATTCCCGAATCTGAGATCGATTCTTGGGGGCGAATCGCTCAGTCAATCGATCAATCAGTCGGCGGGGATTTCGAGGCGGTTTGTTTGCGCCGTGATGCAAGTTCATTCCCGGCGCGTATCGAAATTGCCCCCGTTCGTGATCACCCGGCGCAAGCAGCGAGCGCGTTTGTGGTTAACCTTCGCGACCTGACGGTTGAGAAGCAACGTGCAGAAATTTTCCTGAAATCACAAAAAATGGAAGCGCTGGGTCAACTGTCTGGCGGCGTCGCACATGAAATTAACAACTTGCTGCAGCCCGTAATCGCTTTGTCTGATCTAGGTGTGAGCGTCTTGGAGAATGATCCTCAAAAGGCGCGGCAGTATTTTGATGTCATTGGCAATAGTGGCCGCAAGGCTCGCGAGGTTGTTCGGCAGGTCCTGACATTCGCACGTCGCGACACGCCTCAACTGTCGTCTCTCAACATTGTGCCGCTGGTCGTTGACTCTGTCGATTTTGCGATTAAGGGCCTGCCGCCTCAAATTCGAGTGGAATCGAAAATTGAGATTGAGCACGCCATGGCCTTGATCAGCGCCACGCAAGTTTCGCAAGTTGTTTTGAATTTGCTCCGAAATGCGTCTGATGCAATGAGCGGAGTCGGTCAAATCGATGTCGCGCTGCAGCGTTACGTCGTCGAAAGCGATGCAGTGATCGGAGATCTTTCGGTTGGCTCATGGATTAAGCTGATCGTCCAAGATCACGGTTGCGGCATTGATTCGGTTACATTGTCACGTGTTTTCGAGCCATTCTTTACCACAAAGCCCGTTGGCCGCGGGACTGGGTTGGGTCTTTCGGTAGTCTATTCTATTGTTGGGGGCTGGGGAGGGATCATCAAGCTCGAGAGCGAAGTTGATAAGGGAACGAGCGCAGTGATATACATTCCGGAACAAACATAAGGCTGCCTTTTGCGGCTTGGGGACATTTATGGCGCATATTCTTCTTGTCGAGGACTCGCCCGAGGTTAGTTTATCGGTACGGGAGATCTTGTCGGCTGCCGGGCATACGGTCGACGAGGCTGCGACCGGAAAGCAGGGACTTGAACGCCTCAAGGCCAGCAAGTTCGATGCGATCGTCTCGGACATTTGGATGCCCGAAATGGATGGCATTTCTTTTCTCAAAGAAGTCCGCGGCGCAGGAAATAAAATACCTATTGTCGTGATCTCGGGCGGAGCGCCCAATGCGCCACTATCTTATATCGCTCCATTAGCTTCGACGTTCGGCGCCAATGTCGTTTTGTATAAGCCATTCGAAAAAGAAGAACTGCTGGGCGCGCTGAAGTCAGTTCTATAAA
This sequence comes from Rhodospirillaceae bacterium, assembly GCA_947476925.1. GTDB lineage: Bacteria > Pseudomonadota > Alphaproteobacteria > Rhodospirillales > Rhodospirillaceae. Next base: position 25,236 of record CANJSF010000010.1, read on the forward strand.
GTTCTGCTAGGGCTTCAGCAGCTCACGAAGAACTTTTTCCATGTTCACGGCCAACGACCAGCGTTCATCGTCTGACAGTGTTTCAAGCGCCCGACCTAATTCTTGCAAGGGGTCGCTTTTCAGCACTCCTAAGCCTTCGTCCGTAAGCACCAGCCGGTGAACACGTCGGTCTTGCTTGTCGGCAACGCGCCGCAAATGTCCTTTGCGCACAAGCGCCGCGACTGTTTGCGACGCTGTCCCTTTGGTCGTGCCTTGAAACTGGGCGAAGCCGGTCACAGTTTGGCGTTCAATGGTTGCTTCATCGAAATAGCGCAACGCTGCCCATTGGGCTGGATTAAGCCCCGGGGTGTAACCCAAATTATAGGCGGCCTTACCGACTTGTTCTATCAGTCTGGCGAGGCCGCGCGTCGATGGTTTTGTGTCTGTTCGCACGTCGTTAAACGACCCCATGTCCCTGTCGGCGTCGACTATAATGACTTCATTGGTCGATCAGAAGAGCTTAATTGAGATTATGGCGATAGGCCACAAAGCGAACTGCAAATTCAATCTCAGATTCAAAGATTACCCCGATTCTCGCCTCTAGATTTGGATGCGGTCAGAGGTTACAGGTGTCCATGGCCCCTTCCAATTCTATTTAAGAACGCCTGCTATGTCGCTCTATCGCCTAATATGGCCTCTACTGTCTGCTGTCGAACCGGAGAAGGCACATCGCGCTGCCATCTGGGCATTGAAATCGGGCCTGACGACTGTCCTGTATCCTCCATGCTCTATTGATCCGTCATTGCAAACCAACATTTGGGGCAAATCATTTGCCAATCCTGTCGGGCTTGCAGCTGGATTTGATAAGAACGCAGAAGTCCCACTTGAGGTTGCACGGCTGGGTTTCGGGTTTGTCGAGGTTGGCGGGGTCACGCCTTTACCGCAGCCTGGCAACGCTCGGCCGCGATTGTTTCGCCTGACGGCAGATGGAGCCATTATCAACCGATTCGGGTTTAACAGCGACGGTCTCGACGCCGTCAAAGTACGCTTGGCGGCAGTGCGGGCGAAGCCGGCAACAACGATTATTGGCGTCAATCTTGGCAAGAACAAAGACTCTCTAGATGCCATTGCCGACTATGTTACGGCCGTTCGAGCCTTGTCCGCGCTCGCCGATTTTTTAGTCATTAACATCTCATCACCCAACACGCCGGGCTTGCGAGCACTGCAAAGTGTCGATTCATTGGTAATGCTCACGCGAGCTGTCCGCGAAGCGCGTCGTGTCGTGGGCACAACAACGCCCTTATTATTTAAGATTGCGCCTGATCTCGAAATTGCAGATGTGACAGACATTTGTCGTGTGGCGGTCGCCGAGCAAATGGACGGCATAGTTGTCAGCAATACGACCGTCTCTCGCCCCAGCACGTTGCGTTCCAGGCAATGCAGTGAAACGGGGGGGCTGAGTGGTGCGCCGCTGTTTGATCTCTCGACTCAAATGTTGCGCGAGGTCTATGCACTCACCGAAGGCAAATTACCGCTGGTGGGGGTTGGCGGAATCTCGTCGGCCGAGCAAGCCTATGCGAAGATTCGCGCCGGTGCATCTTTGGTGCAACTCTACACGGCGTTGGTTTTTCGCGGTCCTGGCCTTGTGCGCGAAATCACGCAAGGGATAAGCGCTCTTCTCAAACGCGATGGATTTAACTCGGTGATGCAGGCAGTTGGTGCCGATCACCGCCAAACGGGTTCACATTAGTCCCATGCGCCATCTGACATCTCTGCGCGAAATTGCCGATTCTTATGATGGTTTTATTCTCGATCTCTGGGGCCTCATCCATGATGGCGAGACGCCATACCCGCCAGCCAAAGCGACACTTCAGGCATTAAAAGCAGCCGGTCGCAAAACGCTGTTGCTGTCGAATGCGCCCCGCCGCGCCTATGCTCTGGTTGACGCCATGACCCGTATGGGTATCGAGCGGTCCTTATACGGCGAAGTCCTCTCATCGGGCGAGGCAACCCGTGATGCGCTGGTGTCACGCGATGATGCTTATTTCAAGTCTCTCGGCCGGCGGGTCTATCACCTAGGGCCCGAGCGCGATCGCAGCGTTTTTGACGATACAAACTTGGAAATCGTCGGCGAGGTGTCCAACGCAGAGTTCATTGTCAATACGGGCCCATCTGAACTGACTCATCAGGTCGCGGAATATCAAGCACTCCTCGATGCCGGAATTGCCGCCAACTTACCGATGGTTTGTGCCAACCCCGACATCGTCGTATTACGCGCTGGAAATCCCGTGGTGTGTGCCGGCGCGATTGCCGCACGGTATTTGGCGATGGGGGGCCGTGTGGCCTATCGCGGAAAGCCCGACCCCGTCATTTACCGCCTGGCCGCGCGTATGCTGGGTGTTGCTGACGCGCGCCGTATCGTGGTGATTGGCGATGCACTTGAGACCGATGTCAAAGGGGCCAACGCTGCTGGCTTTGACTCAATTTGGTGTACAGGCGGCATTCACGCTGCGGAATTAGGCTGCGCCTATGGCATGGCGGCTGACCCCTTACGGGCAGAAGCAACGGCTAAGGCTTTTGGGCATCTCCCAACCGCAACCGTCCCAGGTTTCATTTACTAGGCGTTCTCCGGCGAGAACTGTTCCATCAAAATGCGCTCGCCCAAATTCTGCTCTGGGTCGAACAAGAGGCGAATCTTTGTTTTGTGATCTTCTGAAACCGAAACTTGGATAACGTCGCGAACCTCGTCGCGGTCTGCAACGGCACTAACTGGGCGTTTTGAAGCTTCAAGCACATCAAACGTCACGGTCGCTGTATGCGGCAGAATTGCCCCGCGCCATCGCCGCGGCCGGAACGCGCTGATGGGCGTGAGCGCAAGAATATTCGAATCTAAAGGTAATACGGGACCATGAACCGACAAATTATAAGCTGTGCTGCCCGCGGTCGTGCACACCAACGCGCCGTCACAAACCAGTTCACTTAATCGTTCTCGGCCATCGACCGAAATGCGCAGCTTCGCAGCCTGGCGCGTTTGGCGCAGCATCGAGACCTCGTTGATGGCAAGGGCAACATGTTTTGAGCCGTCCGTGGTCACAGCTTCCATCTTTAGCGGGCGAAGGTCGACATCCTGCGCGGCTTCTAGTCGTTCGATTAAGTTGGCCTCATCGTAGCGATTCATCAAAAACCCAACCGTTCCACGGTGCATGCCAAAGACCGGCCGCGCGAATTTCATAGTGGTGTGAAGAACTTCGAGCATGAAGCCGTCGCCACCCAATGCCACGATGACATCTGCGGCTTCGGGAGTGTGCTGTCCGTACGTTGCGACCAAAGTGGTCAATGCCTCGCGTGCGGGTGGCGCGTCGGCTGCGATAAAGGCGATTCGGGAAAGGGTCATGTTGGTGTCCAGATTATGGCGCAGTATCGGCTACCCGCCGGTCACACTCATGTGACGGCTGACGGCTGGCTTGTTGTTTCGCCGATCAATAACAAAGTCATGCCCTTTAGGTTTGCGTGCAATCGCGTTGTGAATGGCCTCGATCAGCGGTGAATTGCTTTCGCTGGCCCTGAGGGGTGTTCGCAAGTCAGCGGCGTCATCTTGGCCGAGGCACATATAAAGCGTGCCTGTGCACGTGAGGCGCACCCGGTTACATGATTCACAGAAGTTATGGGTCATGGGCGTTATAAAGCCCACGCGCCCGCCCGTTTCGCTGCAACGCGTATAGCGTGCCGGGCCGCCGGTGTTATCGGTTATTGCCTCAAGCGTCCATCGGTGAGCGAGTCGGGCGCGAACGAGCGACAGCGGCAAATACTGATCGGTGCGGTCACCGGTGATATCGCCCATCGGCATGGTTTCAATGAACACCAGGTCGAAGCCTTCAGCCCCACACCAAGCGACGAGATCATCGAATTCATCATCGTTCACGCCGCGCATTGCCACTGTATTGATTTTGACTTTCAGACCTGCCGCTTTCGCCGCGCGAATCCCACCCATAACCTGCGCATGATCGCCCCAGCGGGTAATTGTCTTGAAACGGGCGGCGTCAAGTGAGTCGAGAGAGATGTTGACCCGCCTCACGCCGGCCAACCGCAGAGGCTTTGCAAACTTGGCTAATTGAGTTCCGTTTGTTGTGAGTGTTAATTCGTCAAGCGTGCCAGATTTCAAGTGTCGGCCAAGGCTTTCGAAAAGGCCCAAAACGTTTTTGCGAACCAAAGGCTCGCCACCTGTGATGCGCAATTTTTTGACGCCCAAGTCCACGAACGCCGAGCAAATCCGGTCAAGCTCTTCCAGGCTCAATAGATCGTTCTTGGGCAAAAACGTCATGTCTTCGGACATGCAATAGACGCAGCGCAAATCGCAACGGTCAGTCACCGATACGCGCAGGTAATGAATGGCCCGGCCGAAAGGATCGATCATCTGGGGTCCGAACGAACTAAACTAAAAAGAGAAATGCCCCGTCACGCGGGACCTCAACGACCAATATAAGGCTTGGGCTAATTATGCCAAGTAAGGCATTACTCGATGTACATCCGATTTGTACCTAGCCAGGGGCCTGATAGACTGGCAGACATTCCCAAACTTTCGAGAGCTGCCCCCAGATGATTGATCCTTTGACCCTGACCCAGGCTCTCTGCACGCGATTGTGTCATGACTTGGCAGGTCCAATCGGTGCGGTATCAGCGGGTGTCGAACTGGTCGGAGGCGACCCATCCCAGGTCGACACTGAGATGCTGCAGTTGATCGCAAACAGCTCGACAGCGGCGGCACAAAAACTGAAATTCTTGCGGGTCGCACTGGGTACTCCAGCCTCGTCCTCCTCACTTGCAGATGTAAAAGCGACAATTGGCGGCTATCTTTCCTCGGTTGCCGGCCAATCTGGGGCCGCAAGTGTCACATGGCCACCAGATCGTGAGCTTGATTCTGTCTCGCAGCAAATTCCAGCAGCGGCCCCTCAAATTTTAGCCAACCTCGTGATCCTGGCTATTGAGGTGGTGCCAAGGCTACGAATGGTTGTAGTCGATGTGGCCGATGGTCATTTGTCGGTCGAAGCCCAGGGTGAAATCTCTGCCCGGCTCGACCCGCGGCGTGATTTAATCGCGATTGCCGAAAACCCTGATTCAGCATCATTGACGCCTAAAACGGTTCAAGCGCTCTACACCCTCGGGTTGATTAGCCAACATTCGGGACGGCTCGTGGTCCGTGCCGTCGATAATGGCTGTCGTGTCAGTGCTATTTACGAACGCGCATAAATCTCGGGCTAGCGACAGGCGTGAGGATTGGTTAACTATTCGCCCGTACGGATGACTGAGCCAACACATTGAGGATGGAGGATGCATGAAGCGATGCTTGATCGTTGATGATTCGCGTATCATCCGCCGTGTTGCTTCGAAGATTTTTTTCGAACTGGGGTTTGAACCCGACGAAGTGGAAAACGGCCGAAAAGCATTAGAAGCAGTGCGTATCAATATGCCAGCGGTCGCTATGGTCGATTGGGATATGCCCGTTCTTGATGGACTAGCCTTCATCGAGGAATTACGCAAACTACCCGGCGGCGACTCACCCATCGTGATTTTTTGTACGGCTGAGAACGAGGTGCATCACATCGAGCGAGCACTTGCAGCTGGCGCAGACGAGTACATCATGAAGCCCTTTGACAGCGAAATCGTGCGCTCAAAGTTGACGATTCTCGGCGCGCTCGACTAGGAGTTTCTGGTGCAGCCCGAAGATTTTGATTTTTTTGCACGCTTGTTGAAAGAACGCTCTGGCCTCGTTCTGACGAAGGACAAGGGCTATCTGGTCGAAAACCGGTTACAGCCGCTCGTACGCCAACGACGACTTCGCAGCATCACCGAACTTATCGGTGGCTTGCGCTCTGGTGATGACACGTTGGTCGAATCCGCAGTTGACGCCATGATGGCCAAAGACACAGGCTTTTTTCGCGACTAGAAGCCGTTCCAACATTTTCGCAATGTTGTTTTGCCCAATATTCGCGTTGCGCGAAAGGCCAAGCGAGCCTTTCGAGTTTTATGCGCAGGGGCCTCCACCGGCCAGGAAGCCTACTCAATTGCGATGATTCTGCACGAAGCAGAAGCCGACCTCCGGGGGTGGCAAGTCGAAGTGCTGGGCATTGATTTGTCACAAGCCGCAATCACAACAGCAATGCGCGCAGTTTACTCTCAGTTTGATGTCCAGCGCGGTTTGCCCATTCGAACTTTGCTAAAGAACTTCCAAAAAGAAGACGACAATTGGCGGTTGTCCGAAGTGATCCGCACGCGGGTGTCTTTTAAGGCCTGGAATTTGCTCGACGACCTGTTTCCATTGGGGCGATTTGACGTCGTGCTGTGCCGCAATGTGTTGCCGTACTTCGACATGCCGACAAAATTTGCGACACTTCAAAAGCTTTCGCGCGTTATGGCCGACGATGCTGTTTTGTATGCGGGCGTTGAAGAACCACTGGCAGGTGTATCGTCAAATTTTCAGGCTATGGATGATAATCTGGGAATCCACATTGTTCAGCGTCCTGATCTTGGCAAAATCAAATCGCTGGCCGCCGCAGGTTAAACGCTGGCCTGATTGTTCAACAGCATTCTCTTAAGTTCTGGCGCCATCCCGGGGGTTCGCAAGTGCTGGGCGACAACGTCGATCACAAGCACACCCATTCCATAGAAATCGTGGCTGCCGTATTCGGCTACTGGCACGGCAATGGAGTCAAGCAGTTGCGTTGCGTCGTCACGAGTCTGTATGCGGTAGCGAGTGGTCAAGGCTCCTAATAGGCCAGCCGCAGCGACTGTTGCGCGAGAGGATCCATTCAGAACCGACAGTTCTGGGTCTTGGCGCAATTTTAACGTCGAGACCGACGGGGCTTTGACGGAATAGCGGACATAAGCATTGCGATTTTTTTCGGCACGCAATTCGGCTTGTAATGCTGTCGTCGAAATTCCAATTGTCTTGTCATAACTGGCGGGGAATGGGGGTACAGCATTTTGCTGTGGCCCGTTTCCGGCCGATGTTAGGATGACTAGCCCTTGTTCATCTGCGGCGGCCACAGCAGAGGCGAGCTGTGGATTGTCATTGGCGACAAAAGTTTGTGCAATGATCTTCACGCCCTGGCGCGCGAACCAAGTATAGGCAAACGCCAGCTGATCAAAGTCGATGACCTGTTGACCCGTATTGGGATTTTCCAAGAAGGGGCTCGCGACATACAGTTCAAGCTTGTTTTCCGGTGCCGCCGCTTGGAACGCCGCAATCAGTTCGCCGACCATCACATCGCCATGGCCACGTGTGTGCTTCGCCGATTGATACCGGGCGGCTTTATAGTTCGATGCGTCAAAGGTGATGCTTCGAATCGTAACATGGTCAAAAGAGTTCAATGTCTCGCGGCGCAATGCAAAATCAATTAAGCCGATCTTGACTGTCGCTGCCCATACGGGGGCCCACGGTGCAAACAACGTGGTTAGTGCAAATGCACCTAGCCATTTTGAAGCGCAAAAAGTGTTCATAATGGTCCCCCAAGACCAATGTCCGTAAACTTACGCAGAAAAAACAGCCAATGAAGTTTTTGAGAGAGAAAGTCACAGGACAATCAGCACAAAGCGATCATACGATTGTAAATCAACGTCCTCATGCCGCACTAATCGCTGGCAGAATGCTGATCGGAATTGTCGCGACGAGCAAAGTAGCCATAACGATATTGAAGGCGCGTTGCCGAGCTGGCGTTGACAGAGTTTGACGCAAGGCCGCACCCACCAGTACCCATAACCACGTGCATGGAATACTCACCAGCATGAACGCAACGACCATTGATGCCACCAAAGCAGGCGACGGGGTCGTGGTGAGGGGCGTCATGGCCACGGCAGTCATCGCCATCATCAGTGCTTTGGGATTGAGATATTGAAATCCCATGCCTTGCCAAAACGACCAGGGCTTGTCCGATGGTCGAGCTTCGGTCTTGGTGGCCGATGGTGCAGCGCGCAGCATGCTCACGGCAGTCCACAGCAGGGCGAGCGCCGCCAGAATTTGCAGAGCCTTGACCAAATCCGGGGCGGCAGCCGTCAAAGCCCCGATCCCGATTGCAGCTAGGCTCAGTAAAGTCACCATCCCCGCCCATATGCCTGCGGCATGGCCGAGGGTTCGCCTCGACCCGAACCGAGCGCCAGAGGACGCCAGCAGGATATTGTTGGGCCCGGGCGTAATGCTGCTGACAAAGGCAAACATGAGCAGACCCACCAGCCAGGAGGTATCGGAAAAAACGGGGACAAAGCTGATGAGGCTATCGGTTGTGGTCATGACGCCGATCCTAAAGTGACTGGGAAGTATCAATTGTCCTATTCACGCTAAAAATGTATTGCGTCAATAAATATATTGAACTAAGACATATCAGACATAATTTCATACAGCTTTTTTAATTTATGCCGTGGTGCGTCCGTGAAACCATCCCAGATCTACAAGGCGTGGAATTGACGGATTTTTCAGGGGCACGCCATTGATTGGAATACGGGGACGGTTTGTCTTATGACAATGTGGAAGCCTGATCTCACCCGCTATGGCGGTCACCCTGCTGAAGCCCTGGCTGAAGCGATTGCTGACGCCATTGCCTCGGGCGCGCTGCCACCTGGTACGCGCATGCCTACCCATCGTGATTTGGCCTACGACCTGGGGCTCGCTGTGGCCACCGTGTCTAAAGCCTACAGCATCGTTGCGCGCCGTAATTTGGTCAGCGGCGAAGTGGGGCGTGGGACCTTTGTTGCATCAGGGCCCCGGTTGCCGGCCTTGGCTGATCACGAAGGAGAGACTGCCGGGGCGGTCGATTTGCGAATTTGCATGCCACCCTCGGTTGGGCAAGATGTGGTGTTGGCGGGGGCCATAGAGGATGTTTTGCGTGCGGGCGGTGCGCGCTCGATGTTGCGCTACCCAATGCCTGGGGGTTCACCGCAGCAACGTGGCGCTGCTGTGATATGGCTAGAACGTGTTTACGCTCGCACCAATCCAACCGAGGTACTTTTAACCTCCGGCGCGCATCAAGCCATTGCCGTTGCTCTCGCTACTGTTGTTGGACCGGGCGGGACGTTGCTCTGTGATCCGCTGACATATGCGGGCACTGCGCAGATTGCGAATTTCATGGGTATTCATTTGCGCGCGGTAGATGTCGACGATCACGGCATGGTGCCCGCCTCCTTAGAGGAAGCGATCGCCCGCCATGGCGCAAAGGCGGTGTTTTTAGTGCCGACGTTTCAAAATCCAATGGCGTTTACAATGCCGCAGCATCGCCGCGAGGAGATTGCCGAGGTGGCGACGCGACATGATATCGCAATCATTGAGGATGCAGTCTATGCCGATGTCCTCGATAGTCCACCTGCGGCTATAACTAATATTGCGCCCGAACGTACGATCCTGATTTCAAGTTTGTCAAAATCGGTCTGTTCGGGTTTGCGCGTCGGATTTATTCGGCTGCCACCGGAACTGGTTTCCTTGGCTGAAAATCATTTGCAATCGCTCGTGCTGGCTAACCCGCCGCTGATGGCCGATGTTGCCGCCAACTTGATCACAACCGGCCGCGCCGATGATCTGCGTCATAAAGTCGCTGCTGAAATTGAAGCGCGATACCGCATCGCGCGTACGGCGTTGGGCAATATTCCATTTATTGGAAGCCCACAGTGCCCCCACATTTGGGTGCCGCTGCCCGACCAAAATCGCATGAGCGAGATTGCGTCAGCCTTGGCGCGCCAAGGATATTGGGTGGCGGTGGGCCGCGACTTTGCCGTCGCGCGTGACCAATTCCCGGCGGGCCTTCGTATTGCATTAGGCCCCACACCACATCGGCATAAAATCGCCGAGCTTTGCCAAGCGCTGCGCCAATTGATCATGGCGCCTGTACCCTCGATCAGCGGCGTAATCTGAGAACGCCATGACTAAAGGTTTAGTCGCCCTCGTCACCAATGCGACCCATTTTGTCGGGGTGGCGTCTGCCAAGGCCTTAGCCGCCGAAGGTGCCCGCGTCGTCTGTCATGATTTAAGTTTTTCTGACCCTGCCGCGGGTGCCGCGTTTAGCGTGGCCCATCCCGGCTTTGCGATCACCGCTCAGTGCGATCCCGATGCCGCGCTGGCTGACGTGGAAACACGCCTCGGCCCGCTCGATGTCTTGGTCAGCAATGATTTTTTTCCTGCCGTTCGCGCACCGATTGATGAAGCGAAAGTCGACGATCTGCGAGCAGGGATGGAGGCATTGTTTATCACGCCCTATCGCTTTGCTGCCGCCGCAGCAAAGCAGATGAAATTGCGTCGAAGCGGCAAGATCATATTTGTCACATCAGCCGCTCCGTTGGAAGGGTTGGCGAATTACACGATGTATGCCTGTGGGCGTGGGGCGACTAACGCATTGGTAATCTCACTGGCACGTGAGTTGGCCGCATTTAATATTCAGGTCAATGCCGTTGCACCAAACTATGTAGCGAGCCCAAGCTATTTCCCGGCCGATTTGATTGCAAACCCTGACGCGCTCAAGCGCATGACCGACAAAATTCCGTTACGCAGGTTGGGCACACCAGAAGAAGTTGCCTCAGCCGTTTCATTCCTGGCTTCACCAGGAAGCAACTTTGTAACGGGTCATATTATGCCGGTTGCTGGCGGCTGGGCCTGACGGTCCTGAAATCTAACTATTCGCGCGAATAATTTTGGCTAGTTTGGCTGCTGCCGGAATAATCACTTGCGGTGGATAGCCGGTGAACCCAAGTATCAGCGCAGAACGTGTCGGCCCTGCAAGATAAAGGCGGCTGAGGGCACGTGTTATGACGCCGCTTTCTCGCGCTATTTTTTCAATCCGGACGTCCGACATTTTAGATCGCAAATACGCCAATAAATGTAGACCCTGATCAGGCAGAACAATGTCGACGAGATCGCCGGCTCTTTTCGTCAATTCAGCGGCTAGCACATCGCGTTGGCGTGTATACATCTGACGCATGCGCCGCAGGTGTGCCAGAAAATGCCCTTCTGCTAAAAATGTCGCCACGATTGGTTGGTGCAAGCTCGATGGTTGGCGGTCCATGAGATAACGCGACGATAAAAACGATTTGAGTAATGGGCGCGGAACGATCACATAGCCGAGGCGCAAACCTGGAAACAGCACCTTGTTAAACGTGCCGACGTAAATAACGCGCTGAGCGGTATCAAGGCTTTGCAGTGAAGTAAGAGGCCGACCTGAATAGCGATACTCGCTGGCATAGTCGTCTTCGAAGATCCATGCGCCGGTCGATTTCGCCCACCTGATGAGGTCTAATCGTCGCGCCATTGACAATACTGCTCCAGTTGGGAATTGGTGTGATGGCGTAACAAAGGCTAGCTTTGCTTTGGGCGCTAAACGCATACCTTGAGCCACATCCATACCGTGCGCATCGACGGCAACGGCATGCACTGTCATGCGCGCGGCGCGTAATGCCTGCACCGTCATCGGATAAGCGGGGTTCTCGACCCACACACTGTCACCCTCCGTTAAGACCGTGCGGATTGTTAGGTCGATCGCTTGTTGTGTGCCTGAAGTGATCAGGATTTGATCGACGTCACAATTCACACCTCGTGCGGCGCGTACATAGCCACAAACTGCTTCGCGCAATTCTATTGCGCCGCGAGGGTCGGTATATCCAAGGTGATAGGGGCTAAATGACCGAAAGGTTCGCTGCGTCAACTTTCGCCAAACCTCAACTGTGCGGGCATCCACTAAGACGCGTCCGCCAGTGAAGGCACGCTCGTCACCCAAAGTTGGGTTCTCGGGAAAATCATCGTGCCTTTGGATTCTATGGTGCGGTGAAGTTTGAACGATATCGTTGGGCAGGTCCGAAGCTATAAAAGTACCTGCGCCGACTTTGCCCGCCACTACTCCCTCGGCCAAAAGGTGGTTGTAGGCTGCTACGACCGATGCACGCGAGACGCCTAGCCGTACCGCCAGAGCTCTGGTCGATGGTAGTTTTGTGCCAGGTCGCAATTGTTGCGACAGCACCGCGTTACGAATCTGACGCGCAATTTGCTCAAAAAGTGTGTTCGGGAACGCTCGATCAATCTGCCAATGAAAGAGTTCTGCCCAAGTGTGACGCGGGTTTGCCAAGTGGTCTGCTCTGTATCTCACTAGTGGTCCTTTTCATCAGACCATTGATAACTGTAAAGCAGCGGCAAATCTGGCGCAACTTGAGGTTCGCATGCCCGACGATTTCCCGATCACAGAGCGCACGCGACTGCGGCGGAGGCCTCAGCGTGGGGCTTACGATCGCGCGAGCGTGTTTGCCATTCTCGATGCAGGATTGATGTGTCACGTCGGCTACGTCGTCGATGGCAAGCCGGTTGTCACACCCACGGCCTACTGGCGACATGGCGATGACCTTTACTGGCATGGCTCAGCGGCTAGCCGAATGTTGAATTCAATTGATGGCGCCGAAGTTTGCATGACAGTAAGCCATCTTGATGGCCTCGTAGTTGCGCGCTCGGCGTTTCACCAAAGTGTCCAATATCGCTCTGTCATGGTCTTCGGTCAGGCGAAGTTGCTTGCTGATCATGCCGAGAAACGCCTCGCGATGCGTATGTTCATTGAGCGCCTTTATCCCGGACGTTCAGAAGAAATAAGGGAATCCTCTGACAAGGAACTCGCTTCGATTTCGGTCACTAAGCTAAACATGACGGAGGTATCAGCTAAATTGAAGGACTCTGGAGTTGTTGACGATGAAGAGGATTATGCCATGCAGGTTTGGGCTGGGGTGATCCCAGTTCGTGCTGTGCTTGGCAAAGCGATTCCCGATCACCGGCTTTTGGTCTCCCCAGAACTTCCAGCCAACCTTACAGACTTTGCCGAGGACGTAAGACTTGATGATGTTCTGGGTGGGCACGCGGCACACAGGGAAAGCACAGGTTGCCAGTTGTAACTCCAGTCGGCTGTTATCGGGCATAAAGGCAATGTCGAAATTCAAAAATCGACAAAAGACAGCGCTGCCGCCATCGAACGAATTGGCAAATCAAGCCAGTGTGTTACGGTCAGAAGTCTCAAAATTCCTGGCCTCAATACGGGCGGCATATGACTTTCACGATCTCGTGAAGCCTTGGGTTTGAGATATAGTCTAGGCTGTGCTGCTCGCGGGGGATATCTCGCGCGGCTCATTAACTCTCAAGGAGTATACTCGTGAAACGATTCTTGGTCGGTGCGCTACTCGCAAGCGCCATTGCTGTTCCTGCTTATGCCGCTCTTAAAATGGGTGACAAGGCTCCTGACTTTTCGGCCAAGGCGTCGTTGGCCGGCAAAGAATTTTCATTTTCGTTGAAGGAAGCTCTGAAAAAGGGACCCGCGGTCGTCTACTTCTACCCGTCGGCGTACACGCAAGGATGCAATATCCAGGCGCATACTTTTGCTGAGGAAAAAGAAAAATTTGATGCGGCCGGAGCAACGATTATTGGCGTCTCGCAAGATAGCATTGCCCGTTTGAATCTGTTCTCGGCAGACCCTGAATATTGCGCAGGCAAGTTCCCCGTTGCGTCAGATGTAGATGGTTCAATTGCCAAATCGTATGACTTGACGATGCGCGAAGGCAAACCCGGCATGAAGGATTCAAAAGGCAACGATATCGATCATGCCTTTACTGAACGCACGACTTTCGTCATTTCGAAGGACAATAAAATTATCGCGACTTTGTCTTCGGCCGACGACAAAATCACCCCAGCCGATCACGTGGAAAAATCTCTGGCGATTGTTCAGGGTCTGAAAAAATAAAGCGCCACTGATATCTTGAAATGAAAAAAGCCGGAGAGTTATCTCCGGCTTTTTTAATGTATTGCATTCGCGCGTTACGCGTTGACGGCTTTCTTTTTGGCGCTAGGCGCCGGGGCAACTTCTTCAGACTGCGGGTCGCGCAGCACATAGCCGCGTCCCCATACGGTTTCGATATAGTTCTCGCCTGCGGTCGCTGTCGTTAACTTCTTGCGTAGCTTGCAGATGAACACATCGATGATTTTCAACTCCGGTTCATCCATGCCGCCATATAGGTGGTTGAGGAACTGTTCCTTTGTGAGGGTCGTGCCCTTACGCAAAGCGAGCAACTCAAGAATGCCGTACTCTTTGCCAGTCAGGTGCAATGGCGCACCTTCGACTTCAGCCACGCGCGCTTCCAGGTTCACCGTAAGTTTGCCGACATGTACTTGTGGCTGCGCATGCCCTTTGGATCGGCGCACAATGGCCTGCACCCGTGCGACCAGTTCATCGCGATTGAAGGGCTTGGTGAGATAATCGTCGGCACCTAGGCCAAAGCCTTGCACTTTTTTGTCGGGCTGAGTCAGCCCAGAAAGGATAAGGACCGGCGTGGTAATTTTTGCATTCCGAAGTTGTCGGATCACATCCATGCCGTCCATGTCTGGCAGCATGAGGTCTAGAATTATAAGGTCGTATTCATAAACCTTACCAAGGTCGAGACCGTCCTCGCCCAGGTCAGTGGCGTCCACGACCCATTCCTCTTTTTTCAACATTGCCGTGATGGCTTGGGCTGTGGACTGATCGTCCTCAACCAATAGGATGCGCATGATCTTGTGCCCCGTTAAAGACCGCCCCACTAAATAGTGTCCAAAAGGTTAACACAGCGACACGCAAATTCCTAATATTTCCTGGCAATGCAGCGCAAATGGGGGCTAAGGCCCCGTCCTGCCAGCATATTTTTGGTCTTGCTTTACCCCATATTAAGCTGAACCGGCGACCTTTAGCCTTCCGCGACCATTGGTTTAGGGTTGCCAAAGGCCCAGCCGCCAAACCTTAGGGACGAAGCGTTGACCGTTAACATTTCAGGAATCTTGAACGAACTGGACCGCATGGCCACGCACCATGTGTACGGTAGCGTTGCGGGCGTGCAGGGGCTGTTGATCGAAGTCGCCGGCGTGCAGAATAACTTATCCGTCGGGGATCGTTGCAATATCCATACTCGCGATCAACGCGTAGTGGTTTGCGAGGTCGTTGGCTTCCGCGAAGGCCGTGCGTTGGTCATGCCTTATGGCCCGCTAGAAGGCATCGGCATTGGCTGCCGCGCCGATATCGCCGAAGCCGCGCCAGCCGTGTTCCCAGATGAAACATGGCTGGGCCGCGTCGTGAATGCCATGGGCAAGCCGATTGACGACTTGGGTTTACTGGGCTCGGGCGCCGAAGCCTATCCGATTAAAAATATGCCGCCGCCTGCCCACACTCGTAAACGGGTTGGCGGCAAAATTGATCTTGGTGTGCGCGCCATGAACACCTTCACCACGTGCTGTCATGGCCAGCGTATGGGCATTTTTGCGGGCTCTGGCGTCGGCAAATCGACGATCTTGGCCATGATGGCGCGTTATACATCAGCCGATGTGATTGTGGTTGGCTTGGTGGGCGAGCGTGGCCGCGAAGCACGCGAGTTTATCGAGGACGATCTGGGCCCTGAGGGATTGGCGCGCAGTGTTGTTGTTGTGTCGACATCTGATGAGCCGCCGCTCATGCGTCGCCAGGCGGCATACGTGACCATGGCGGTGGCCGAATATTTTCGCGATCAAGGCAAGAACGTGCTGTGCCTGATGGATAGCGTCACGCGTTTTGCCATGGCTCAGCGTGAAATTAGTTTGTCGGCCGGTGAACCGCCCGCGAGCAAGGGGTATACGCCCACAGTGTTTGCCGAATTGCCCAAATTGTTGGAACGCGCAGGCCCTGGCCCTCGCAAGAAGGGTAACATCACGGGTCTTTTTACCGTGCTGGTGGAGGGAGACGATCACAACGAACCAATTTCAGATGCCGTGCGCGGTATTCTGGACGGTCACGTGGTTTTAGATCGCGCCATCGCTGAGCGGGGTCGATATCCAGCGCTTAACGTACTGCGCTCAATATCGCGAACGATGCCGGGCTGCAATTCGGACGATCAAAACACGCTGGTCTATCGCGCCCGGAAGATGATCTCGACATATGAAGACATGGCCGAATTGATCCGCCTTGGCGCTTATCGACGTGGTTCAAACCCCGAAGTCGATGAGGCGATGTATTACTACCCGCGCATCGAAGAGTTCATGCGCCAGAACAAAGGCGATCATACCGATCTTGATGGCTGCTACGCTTTGCTCGCCGAGGTGCTGAAACCACAGCCCATTCAAATTGCCGAGCCGGCTCTAACCAAGTCGGGCGCGCAAGCCCAACAACAGCGCTCACCGGCGATGCCAACGATGCGCTCTGGTGGCGTAAAGCCGCAAACCATTACAGCGCGATAAGCACATAAACCATGGCGCCAAAAGGCCTTCATACCCTCATTCGTGTCCGTAAGTGGGAAGTCGACGAAAAGCAGCGTGCGGTTGGCCAACTGCTGCGTGACGAGGAAAAAATCCTGGAATTTCAAACCGCGCTTGATCGCGAGCTAGACGAAGAAAAAGCTCTGGTGAGCCAAGCGCCAGCGAATGCGCGAATGACATTCGAACCTTATGTGCGCCACTGGCGTCAGCGCCGAAATAACTTGGAAGCGGCGCTGCAATTGATACGTCGCAAAATCGAAGAGGCACGCGAGGAACTGGCCGAGGCTTACCGCCGCCTCAAGACTTTTGAGATAACGCAAGATCAACGTGATACGGCCGAAGAGAAGGAAGAAAATCGGCTGGAGCAAATCTCGCTCGACGAAATGGGCGTTGAACTGCATCGACGCCGGGTCAACAGCCACGTTATTTAGATTGGATCTGGCACCTCGGTTTGCTCTTGCGGTACCGTCTTCTCGCTGCCAAACGTCGTAAGCGCATTAAGGGCGTCGACATCAACATCGGGCGTTAGCCCCTTAGCTTCGACAAAGCCGGTGGTTTCATCGCTCAGCAGGATTCGCACCCACCGCCCGCCTGGGTCTTGCTCGGTCACGAGAACGACTGTGCCTTTTTTCAGTAAGGTTGAGACCCGATAGGCTTCGCCAGGCCCCGTCTTGAGGGCAAGGGCCTCCACTCTTACGCCATAAATGCGTCCTGAACGGACTTCCGGCATTGGGGCCACAGCAATTGGCGCAATCGCTGGTGTCGACTGTGGAATAAATGATTTGGCGTAGTCCACTAGCGACATCGGTGCAGTCATTGTCGCCGTCATGCTCAACGCAAGAACCAAAACGCCAAGGGGGGCCAATTGCAAAAACGGAGCCCAGCCGGGTTCGGCCCATCGGTCTTTGATGTCGCGGGCGGGAAATGAACTGAGCGAAAGTAATAGGCTATCAACTTCACGCCTAAGGGCGGCGTTCGTTGCGAATTGTAATGCTTGCTCGGCGCAAGCGCGCGCCAATTGCATGTCACCGCGCGCCCGAAAGGCGCGTGATTGACGGATCAGCAGTCGCGCATTGCGCTCGGGTGGTTTGCGTCCACCGCGCACGTTGTTTAATAGCGCCTTCACAGTTTCTCGCGGACCATTAGGCCACGACCACCACCCCGCCAGCCACGTGACCATCGAGGCTTTTATAGCGGCTCTATCACCGCATGTGCGGCAGTAGACGGCTGCAAGTCCGCGTCGATGAAGCTTGTTAACGCGTCCCCAGACCATATCAAAAACGACGTACCTGGGTTGGGCGGTTATCTTGCCGCAGGCGCACGTGGCAGGCTGCTCGCCAATGTTTGGCTTGGCGGGGTCAGTCGCTGAGCGCGCGTTTTTCTCTTCACGTTGCGGTTCACGCTTGGGCGTCTCTGGCTTAGGTGAAGGCTTGGCTTCTGACTTTACGTTGTCACCACCACCGCCACTCACGGTTCGCCAACCCCTGTCATATGCTGCGCGCTTCAGCGGGTCGCTGAGTGTCTCGTAGGCTGAGTGCACGCGATGAAATTGTTTGGCTGCTATGGGCGAGGGGTTGTGGTCGGGGTGTAGCCGCTTCGCCTTGGCGCGAAACGCAGATTTAATCTCATCGGTCGTGGCGTCTTCACCGACACCCAACGTGATGTAATAGCCCTTAGGATCTTTGGCCGCGCTATTCACGCTGCGTCGCCCTGCTGCTCGCCACAAACCTCAAACTTAGCTTTTTTGCTCGTAATGAATCGTTAACGTCGCAGCAAGCGCTGGCAGAAAATGACTGTTCTTTGTCATTGCGGCCATAAGTCAGATTGGCCAGTTTGGGCAACACATTCCCAGCCGAAAGCCACCCATGACCCGCACACGTCCCAACATTGCCATCGCACGCCGCGAGGAAGACAAGGTTAAAGCCTTCTTGGCCAAAGGTCCGCATGTTGTCAGTGTCCTGATTTATCCAGGAGCCAGTGCATACGACGTCGCGGCCGCTGCTGAAGTTTTCTCAACCGCCAATGGCCAGTTGCGCCGCGAGCGCGGCGTCAATAGGGATGCTTACGCAGTTGAGGTGATTGCTCCTGGGCCAGGTGCGATCGCTCTGGAGATGGGCTTGAAGGTCGTGCCCGATCGCACGATTTTGTCCGGGGATCGACACATTGATACCTTGTTCCTCTCCGGGGGCTGTTGGGAACCCATTGAGGCAACACTTGCGGACCGCGAGCTCATTGCCTGGATCAAACGTACGGCAACCAAGTCGACACGGATTGCATCCATGTGTACCGGAGCATTTTTGCTAGCTGAGACGGGTCTTGCCATAAAAAACGTCACAACACATTGGGCCCAATGCGAGCGACTGCGTCAAAAGTACCCGCATCTGCAGGTCAGCGCCGACAACATCTACATCAAAGACGGCAATGTTTATTCTTCTGCGGGCGGTACAGCGGCCATGGATCTTGCGCTCAGCATGGTTGAGGAAGATTTGGGGCGCAAGCTCGCGATGAACGTCGCGCGGCGCTTGGTGATGTTCCTAAAGCGACCCGGCGGTCAATCGCAGTTTTCAACGGCGCTGCTCGCACAAACTGCGTCAAGCGATGCCTTGGCGGACTTGCCGGAATGGATAGCTGATAACTTAGCGGAAGACCTTTCTGTAGAAGCTCTTGCCAAAAAAGCTGCCATGAGCCCGCGTAATTTTGCGCGTGTCTTCAGCGCTGAAACCGGCCTTACACCGGCCAAGTATGTCGAACGTGCGAGGCTCGAGCGAGCCAGGCAGCTGATTGAGGATACGGCGTTGCCATTGCTAAGTGTGGCTAGTCGCGCCGGGTTTGAGTCCGACCAACAATTACGGCGTACATTTGTGCGTTGGTTGGGTGTTACCCCTGCCGACTATGTGGCGCGCTTCCGTCCCGATGAGCGTTCTGCCCTCACTGGGCATAGTTTGCCACGCCTGCACGAAGTGTCGCAGCCTTGGCTGCCGTAAGCGCCTTTAAGCCCACACGCCGCCACGGTCTTGCAGGAAGGTTTTGCTATTGGCGGGGTCGGCGAATTTCTTAACCACTTGGAATGAAAGGGCGCCTTTCAGTCCCATCGCAGCATTGCTGTTGGCAAACAAGCCCGACAAGTCACGTCGGATATCCTCGGGCAGGGCGTCTTTCGTGCGCACCATCATGTCAAAGGCCCGTGTGCTTTTGACGAACATGCCATCGAGTTGCAATTCACCTAACCGCGAGAGTTCGAGATTGACTAAGAACCGCGTTCCCTTGCCTT
This sequence comes from Rhodospirillaceae bacterium, assembly GCA_947476925.1. Lineage (GTDB taxonomy): Bacteria > Pseudomonadota > Alphaproteobacteria > Rhodospirillales > Rhodospirillaceae. The sequence continues at coordinate 44,735 of CANJSF010000010.1, forward strand.
TGCCACCTTTCTTATTATTGCTTTCGCCATCCTCTTCGCCGGTGTCTTCGCGGCGTGTCACAAGATTAACGCGCTCGATCTTGCCCTCAAGATTCCATGGCATCGGCGTGGTTCGCCATTCGCCCTGAACGTCACTGGCCCGCGCGGCCATTTCGCGTACCTCGCCCGAGATCTGCGAGGCCAATTGCGCGCCACGGGGTCCGGCGCGTTCCAAGCCCCGCAACGCAGGGTCGCCTGGCCATTGTCGTGCGTCACCGGTACGCATCGCCTGCATAAAGGCCATGATTGCGACAGCGGTTCGCACACCGCCGTCGGGGATTGCCGCAACTAATTGTGTGGCAGATATCGGGTCTGTGCGTTGCAATAGCTGTACAGCTTCCGACAGTGTGCCCCAACCAATATTGGGATTGCTCAGTGGCAGATTTGGCAAGGGCGGGGCTGGCGGATTAATTTGACCATCTGCTCGCGGAGGCGCCGCTGCGATAACTTCGAACGTGACCGTTGAGCCCAGGGGCAGATTCGCGCGCACATTCAACTGTACATCGCCAACAGGTGTTTGCACGACAGCGGCTCCATTGGCAGAAATGCTCGATACTTGCCCTGTTATCTTTGCGAGCGCCGGGATTGATTCGACCTTTTGCGGCGGAGTTGGTGGGATTGCACCAAGGCCTGGAGCATTGGATAATTTTAAGCCCTGGGTTTCGGGCTGCGGAATAGCAACGACGCTTCCTGTCGTTGGCGATTGGAGGCCCGTTGTAACTGAGAGCTGGTGAGGTATCGCGCTTTGGCCTGGCGCGGTTACGACGCCGGCGATTTTAGGCGCAGTTGATTCGGCGGCAGGGTTGGGGGCTGTCGATAAGGCTGTCGGTGCTGCTGGTGATTTCTGCGGGGCTCCGACAGAAGCCACGCCGGCAGGGGCAACGCCAAGCCCCGGCGCAGCCGGTTGAAGTGTGAGTTGCGCCTGTGTTTGAACTTGCGGCCCTGTCGTGGCGACGGCCACCGGTTTTACGGCAAATAATGAAGGAGCCGCACTTGGTAGCGTTGGGGCTGTTTGGACGCTGACAACGCGAATACCTAGGTCCGAGCCGGGCAGGAAATTATTCAGGCTGGTCGCGGGCGCATTTTGCGGCAAGCTTGGTGCATTCAAAACATAGGCCGACAGCGGTTGCACAGAGGTCAGCGGGGCTGGCCCGGCAGGAGTCCAAGCTTGTCCAACAGCTAGTGTAGTTTGTCGCTGTGCTGTCGCGGCCTGGCTCAATTTGTCGACTACAGCGGTATCGGGTGCTGGACTGGCGGTTTCGCGTGCGGCCTGGGCAACTGCTTGCTTGGCAGGCACATCATCAATGGTCACAACGCGCGCGGTGATTTGATTTCCTGCGTTACGCAACACCTCGAGCGCAACACGCGCGCCCTCGTCGAGCGGCACAGCCGTGCGAACTGCAATATCCCCCGCCGATGTGCGTAGAATCAAAGTTTGGCGCGCATCGTCGTTGTCGCCTGTTTGTGGCTGAGCGGCGACAACGACCGTTTCAATCGTTGTGCCTAGCGGCAGCTTGAGAAGCTCCGGTGGCGGCTGAGGCACTACAACAACCGGGCCTGCAGCGGCCGCAACCACAGCCGGAAGATTCGGTGCTGTGGTGGGCGGAATTGTGGTCATGGCAGCGTTGTGTTTTAACCAGCCAGCAAACGATCAGCGATGGCGTCGACATCGACGGCGGCTTCCGAACTGGGTGAGCGCACGAGAATGGGAGTTTGATGTCGAATACTCTCGCGAACGCGGGCGTCGCGGCGCACGATGCCTGCGAGCGGCGGAGAGATTTTAAGAAAACCGTTACAGGCCTTAAAAAGCGTTTGGTAAATTCGCTCGCCCTCCCGGGTCGAATTGGCAGCATTGACAACAATACGAATGTCAGACGCGCCGCGTTCCATTGCGCTCAGTTTGATGAACGCGTACGCATCCGTCAGCGATGTCGGCTCGTCAGACGTGACGATGATGATCGTGTCGGCAGCTTTGGCGAGTTGGCGCACGGATTTTTCGACGCCTGCACCAAGATCGATGATCACGCGGTCGTACCGCCCGGCCATGATCGCCAAATCTTCGCCCAAAATTTGAAGTCGTGACAATGGAATATTGGCTAGGCTGCCTGAGCCCGAACGTCCGGCGATGACATCAAAGCCGCCAGCCTCGTAGCGCACGGCGGCCTGGTTAAGCGCAACCTTACCCGCGATGACGGCACCAAGGTCGTACTTCGGCATCAGGCCCAACTGAATATCGACGTTTGCTAAACCGAGATCGCCATCAAACAGGAGCGTGCGTTGTCCACGCTTAGCCAATGCACAACTTAGCGTGACGGAGAGAAATGTTTTGCCGACGCCACCTTTGCCTGACGCGACGGCAATTATGCGTCCTCGACGCGCCGAAACGGCGGGCCGACCCGCAAGGCGAGGTTGCTGCGACGGTGGAAGGGTTTGATCCGGCGGACTCATCTCTGGTTAACCTCGGTACGAATACTGGTAGTTCGAAGGGCGGTTTCAACGGCTTCTTCGGACTGCGGCTGAAGCTCTTCTTCTGGTGGCAGGATCAAACGCGCCATCGACACTGGATTGACAGCGCAAAGGCCAGTTGCCACGTGCGGATTCAGACTAACTTCGCTGAACATCAACTGACCCGCATCCGCAGCAGCGAGGATCGCGCCCAGGCGGCGCGTCATGTCTAGGCGAGTAGCTAACAAACGCGTCGCGCCACTGGTGCCAAATGCTTCGCCGATATCTGCTGCTTCCGAAGCGTCGCCGCCTGCAGCCAGAACTAAAATAGGCTCAAGGTCGGCGCTGGCAACGAGTGTTTTCAAATACTCCATATCGTGGTGACTGAACGGGTTTAAGCCTGGGCTGTCGATGAACACGAGATCATATTTCTGCATCATTTCATTGACGGCCGGGCCCAATCCGTCGGGTCCGCGCACCTGTCGCAATTCCAACTCTAAAATGCCGGTGAACGCCGACAGTTGTTCAACTGCACCTGCGCGGATGGTGTCTGCCGTAATCACGCCCACGGGCCGCCCTGAGAGGCGGGCACGTGCGGCTAGTTTTGCGGTGGTTATCGTTTTGCCCGAACCGGGGGGGCCGACCAGCATGAATGGGCGAGGGGACTTGCGTTCGGGCAGCGGCGCGAAATCAAAATGATCTTCAAGCGCCGCAGCACAAGCCATGGTTGGGGTCCCCACTTCAACGGCAGTGGCCGCTGTCACCAGTTTCTCGGTCAGACGCGCAGGCGTGCCGTGATACTCCAACGCCTCTTTCACACGCTCGCCAAAAGCCGAAGTGTTGCGGCCTGAGAGGGCGCGGCGGATGTCGTCATCGGTATCGGAGCTGTCTTCAAGTGCGGCAGTAATGCGCACGCCCTGTCCGTCCGAGGCGCGTTGGGTCGAGACGATTATCGCGTCATCTCCCAACTCCTCGCGCACCAAACTCATGGCCTCGGCCATGGTCGCTGCGTTGTAAGACTTTAGGCGCATGCTACGTCCCACCAAGCGAAGCGAACATCGCCCCGCCACTCTCCGACTCTAGTGCTGCCGTCCGGTGCCCGCAATTGCGGTAAAACCAGGAAGGCGGCCTTTAAATCTGCCCCACCGTGCGAATTTTCGCTTTCGGATGGATTTCGTTCTGCGACATCACCACTGTCATAGGCCGGAAGCGGTCGATGATCGAACGCACATAAGGCCGTACAGTTGGAGAGGTCAGAAGAATAGGCGTCTCGCCTTGCATGGCGAAACGTTCGAAGTTCTGGCGCACGGCCGAGATAAATTCCTGTAAGCGCGATGGTGCCATGGCCAACTGGCGATCTTCGCCTTGCCCGGTGAGCGATTCCGAGAACTCTTGTTCCCATTCCGGTGACAAGGTGACGATAGGTATAATCCCCGAATCGTCGACGCTCTTGTCGGAGAGTTGGCGCGACAGGCGCGCGCGTACGTGCTCGGAAATCAGCAACACGTTGCGGGTGATCGCACAAGCTTCCGACACGCCTTCCAGAATTGTTGGCAGATCGCGGATCGAAATACGCTCTGACAACAAGTTTTGCAGAACGCGCTGAATGCCTGCCACAGTAATTTGGCTGGGTACCATTTCCGCCATAAGTTTTTGATGTTCTTTGTCCAACTCATCGAGCAGCTTTTGTGTTTCGGCGTACGACAGTAGTTCGGACATGTTGTCGCGCACAACTTCGGTGAGGTGTGTTGTGATGACCGTCGGCGGGTCCACAACCGTATAGCCTCGGAACAGTGCTTCTTCGCGGTTTGCAGGGTCGATCCACAAGGCCGGCAAACCGAAAGTCGGCTCGCGGGTTCGTTCGCCCGGTAGTGAAATTTCTTCGCCGCGCGGATCCATAACCAGCAACATATTGGGGCGCAAATCGCCCCGGCCGGCTTCGACTTCTTTGATGAAGACGGCATACGAATTGGCAGGCAATTGCATATTGTCTTGGATGCGCACCGCGGGCATGACAAAGCCCATATCGGTCGCCAATGCTCGGCGCAGCGATTTGATTTGATCGGTCAATCGACGATTGTCGTTATTAATCAGCGACAGCAAACCGTAACCCAACTCCAGCCGAACCTGATCCATTTTCATTGCTTGAGAGATCGGCTCTTCCTGAACCGGCACTTCCTGCTTGGCCTTCATTGAGGCCATTTCTTTTTCTTTGTTTTGCTTGGAGTCAGCCGTCCAGGTTGAATAAGCGGCGGCACCACCGGTCAGAACGGCGAGCAAAAGGAATGGGAAAACCGGAGTGCCGGGCAAGATAGCCATGGCCACAGCCAGAAGCGAGCTCATGCCCAATGCTTTTGGGTATTGGGTGAACTGGCCTGAGATGGCTTTGTCGGTGGATTCCGTCAAACCGCCCTTGGAAACCATCAAACCTGCTGCGGTCGAGACGATGAGCGCAGGGATCTGGCTGATCAATCCGTCGCCGACGGTCAGCCGCGTATAGGTGTTGGCGGCGGCGGTGAAGGTTAAGTCTTCCTGCACCATGCCAATGATCATGCCGCCGATGACGTTGATAAAGGTGATGATGATGCCTGCAATGGCATCGCCGCGCACAAACTTTGATGCACCGTCCATGGCGCCGAAGAAATCGGCTTCCTTCTGCATGTCTTCACGGCGACGACGTGCTTCTTTTTCATCGATCATGCCCGCAGACAAGTCAGCGTCAATGGCCATCTGTTTGCCTGGCATTGCGTCCAACGTGAAGCGCGCTGTCACTTCGGCGATACGCGTTGAACCTTTGGTGATGACCATGAAGTTCACCAACGTCAAAATCGCAAAAACGATGACGCCGATGACGAAATTGCTGCCCATGATGAAGCCACCAAAGGCTTCAATCACTTTACCTGCGGCCGCCGTGCCTTTGTGCCCGTCGCTCAGGATCAGGCGGGTCGAAGCCAAGTTGAGCGCCAAGCGCAACAGAGTTGCAATCAGCAGGACAACGGGAAACGAGTTAAATTCAAGCGCGCGTTTGATGAAAACAACGGTCATCAAAATCAAAACTGACAATACGAGTGACATCGCCAATGAAATATCAAGCAGCCATGGCGGCAGTGGCATAATCAGAACGACGAGGATCAGCACGATCCCCAGTGCAAAGCCAAGGTCGCCGCGCTTTAGGGAATCGCCGAGGCGGCCCATCACAGCGTCAAACGGCAGACCCATACCGCTACCAGTGGAGGCCGGTGCGCCAGTTTGAGTTAAGGCCTGATTAGACGCAGAAGCAGTTGTCACTTCGGTGGCTGGGTCGGCCATGGTCGTCCTTTAAATCAAAATGCCATTGGCGCGGCGCAAATGACGCGCCAGCACAAACAGCTTTTTCCAGGCTCAGATTGGCCCCAGGGCGGTTAACAAGTGGTTGAGATGGGCAAAATTTGCCGGGCGCTGGGTGATTCAGCGAATGCGGATAAAGTATAAATTTATCAATAGGTTAGCGTATTTTTATAAATTGACTGTTGCCGCTGGGGAACACATGCGGACTTAACTGACTTGAAGTCCTAACTTGGGAGTAAATCCGTTAACTCTCGCATGTCGCAAAAGCATAACGCATTTTCGGCAAGATATGCTGCGCTGTCGCTTTCGCTGACCTAGGCCAAGCATCTCATTCCTGCTGTCCCGCGCGGTTTGCACCCCGGCATGGGAATCCTCAATGACCACGAACGATTCTGCTGATGTCCGCATTTGCGATGCGGCACGAATGAAGACATCGGAGAATGGCTATCCGATTAAATGATGGCCCATCGCGTCTCGGCAATAAATCTACTGAGAACGCGGTTGCTGAGTCTTTCGGAGTCCACCAGAACGCCATCACAGTCGAAAATAACAAGCTGCGAAGACATCAAACCGTTACTCAGGCCGTTTCCCCTGCTCCGGGCGGAGGAACGGGTACACCTTCATGCACATAAGCATTGAGTTTATTGCGCAGGGTGCGAATTGAGATACCTAAAATCCGGGCGGCGTGAGTGCGGTTGCCCAACGTGTGTTTCAGCGTATCGATAATCAAGTCGCGCTCGACGTCGGCGACCGTTCGGCCAACCATATTGCCGCCAGTCGTTCCGCTTTCCGCTCCTTCTTGACCCGATGGCGCAATGTCGGCAGCGGTAATCTCGTTGCCGTTTGCCAACAATACAGCGCGATGCAACGTGTTCTCCAATTCACGCACGTTACCTGGCCAACGCTGAGCTTTCAGCGCGGCGATGGCATCGGCCGAAACCAGGCGCGCGGCGACGCCATTCTCAGCGGCGCACTTTTCGGCGAAATGTTTGGCTAGCGCCTCAATATCCAATGGTCGCTCGCGCAGTGGCGGCATGACCAGCTTCACAACGTTAAGTCGGAAATACAGATCTTCCCGGAAAAGGCCTTTTTTTACGGTCTCTTCCATGTTGCGGTTCGACGTGGCGATAATGCGGGTATCAACCTTCACTGCGGCATTTGAGCCGACACGAACAATTTCACGTTCTTGGATGGCACGCAGAAGTTTGGATTGGAGTTTGAGATCCATTTCCGACACTTCGTCTAACAGAAGTGTGCCGCCGTTTGCTTCTTCGAATTTGCCGATGCGTCGCGCAATTGCGCCGGTAAAAGCGCCTTTCTCGTGACCAAATAATTCTGATTCGAGTAACTCGCCCGGGATGGCGGCGCAATTGACGGGCACGAACGGTTTGTCTTTGCGCGGGCTGTTGCGATGCAAGTAACGTGCAATGAGTTCTTTGCCAGTGCCCGATTCACCTGTGACTAAAATCGAAGCCTGACTGCCTGCAACTCGCTTGGCCATTTGTACCACGCGATCCATCACGGGATCGCGGAAGATCATCGTATCGTTTTCCGCCGTTACTGCTTCCAGCACTGCGGCAATCATCTCGGCGTTAGGCGGCAGCGGTAGATATTCTTTAGCGCCGGCTTTGATTGCGGCCACCGCCGCGCGTGAGTCGGTGTCGATACCGCAAGCAATCACCGGCGCATTTAAGCGTTCGGTGGTCATCGAGTTGACGAGGTCGGCAATATCAAGGCCGACGTCGATCATCACCAGGTCCACGCCCTGGCCGCTGCGAATGATCTCAAGGCCCTGTGAAATAGAGTCAGCTTGCAGAACTTTTGCGCCGCGCTGCATGGCGATGCGGCTGGCGGCACCGATTTGGCCCTGGAGGTTACCGATAATCAGAAGTCGCATCGCCGCCGAAATCCCTTTGCCATACTACGTTTTAAGGCCGAACCTGGCTTGTGGAGCCGCTATGGCGCACTGTTATCGGGTTTACCGGACCGTCCGTCAACGCTGAACGGAGCAGTTTTAGGCCCCGGCCGCCTGATCGACGTACTGGACCTTACAATCGGCTGGCAACATGCTGTTGAGCACGATTTCAAGGCGCCGAACGTTATCCTTCCTGGCGATGCTCAGGATCCCAGTCATGAATAACTGTTGGACGAGGGTTTCCTCGGCCGCATTGCGCTCGAGCTTCGTCGCCAGGGGATTCAGCACCATATTAGCCAAAACCGCACCGTAAAATGTCGTCAGCAAGGCAACAGCCATAGCGGGGCCGATGACTTTAGGGTCACCCAAGTTGCCAAGCATCTGGACAAGGCCGATCAGCGTGCCAATGAGGCCCATGGCGGGCGCAATTTCGGCCGCGCGCCGCAAAACTGAAACGGCGCGCATTTGCCGCTCGTTTGACGCGTTGATATCCTCACGCAGGATATCGCCGATGTCTTTTTCGCTGATGCCGTCGATGAGGAGCTTAAGGCCCCTATGCAAGAAGGCTTCACGCGCGAAGCGGGCGAGGGGCGCGCCTTGTAGTTTTAAGACACCATTGCGCCGCACAACATCGGCCAACTCCAGCATGGTATAGGCAGCGTCTTGAAAATCGCGCTCGCGGCTGACGACCGTTTCCCGCAGGGTGCCTAAGGTTCTAGTAATATCCGTAAGACTAAAACAGACCGTTGTAACGGCAACCGTCCCGCCTAAAACAATCAGAACGGCGGGCAAATCGAAGAACGCGCTGGCGCGCCCACCGACCGTAACCGCCGCCACAATAAATAATGCAGCGCCGGCGAGGCCAAAAACCGTGGCGCTGTCGAACTTGTTGCGGCGCACACTCGCCGTAATCTCGATATTCTCGGCCATCCGCTACTTGTTCTGTGTCTTGATAATTTCGGTCATGGTAATGCCCAGGCGGTCATCAACCACCACGACTTCGCCGCGCGCGACCAATCGGTCGTTCACATAAATATCGATGGCTTCACCGACTTTGCGATCAAGCTCAACAACAGCGCCTCGGCCAAGTTTCAGCAGTTCGTGAACCTGCATCGAGGATTTGCCCAACACCGCAGATACGCGCACCGGAATATCGTAGACGGCCTCAAGATCTTGGGCCGAGCGCGGTTTATCAGGAATGTCGGTTGGCGGATCATCCCACGAATCATCACGGTCACTGTCTTTTTTGGCCGTGCTGTCGGTCAGCTCGTTCAAAGACAAGCCTTCGACATTCTTTTTCTTATCGTCGCTCGGATCGTTTGCCATCTCTTTTTGCCGCTCGGCTTTTGTCTCGCCGTGACGGTCCCCAGTCTTTGTTCCTTAGGAAGCGCGTTTACGCCACTGTCTCGGTCTATTCTTCACTTTTTGCTTGTGTCTCGTCGTCCGCAGAGCCTTGCCCGTCAAATGTTCCCACGCCTTCGGCCATCGCGCGTTCGATCTCAGCCCAGATGCGCGCTTCGCTGCGCTCAGCCCCACCGCCAGTCCATTCCAGGCGGCAATCACCGGGCTGAAGTTCATAGTCGGCAATCACGGTAAAGCCGCCCAAAAAACCCGCGCGCGTAAATACTTCTGCCAATTTGGCTTGAATATCCTCAACGATCATCGCGTGTGTGCGGATAACAAGCTTCGGCTCACCAATGACAAGCGGAAGGATTTTTTTCACAAAATCCGTCACGTTCTCTTGGGCAAACTGGTGAGCTGTTTCGGGAATGGTTTTGCGGGCGACCGCAAATAACAGCCGAATTGCTGTTTCACCTAAGGTTAGGTTTGCTGCCTGTTGTTGTTCGTCAAGCTTCGTCAAGCCTTGCGCAATTAAGTTGATGGCGTCTGCCACGTAATGGCTGCGTGCAGTTTCAGCTTCTTCAAGTGCTGTCGTATGACCCGAGACGTAACCTTCCTCGCGCGCGGCATCAAGCTGCGACTGCGTGAACATCGGCTCCGGTGCGGCGGGGGCCTCCTCGACGACAGGCGTTGCGACTTGGTGCTTAGCAGCCTCTGCGGCTGCTTTGGCAGCGGCGATTTCCGCAGCTCGACGATCTGCTTCTATCTCAGCCTTGCGCTTCTCGCCAGGCAAATAGAGTTTGCGCGGGTCGTCGAATGACCGTTCAAAGAGAAACCGTTTTGTTGATGAGCGCTGTGCTGACATTTCTTTTCGTACGGTCTGGCAGGTTCGTTGCTCAAACTCGGCAACAAGTATAACTCAAACTTACGCAATACCCCATGGCTTGATCATCGCGCTGGCTTTAGCTTTCTTGATAAAGCCAGGTGCGAACAATCGCCAAAGCTTCCTCGGGGTGCTTGTCGACGATGTCGTTGATCTTACGCACAGACGAGGCTTTCACGCGGCCTTCGACCTTGTCGATATCGATCAATTCGTCGAGGTCGTCCTCCTCCTCACCCGCCCCAGGCACGGGCATCGGGACGCCCCCTGGGCCCGTCAATTGCGCCATACCGCCTTCGGTCGACATCAACTGGTCCTCGCCCGCAGGCATGGACTCAAAGGCTTTGCTGACCAAGGGCCGCACGACCAGCACGATCACGAGTACCGCCACAAAGGCGACGCCCAGACCTTCGGCCATACGCATGACTTCTTCTTTATTGAAGCCCAGCAAATTGAATTCTTCAGCGCCATTGGCCAAATCTTCAAAGCCGGTGAAGGGCATATTGATGACTTCGACTTGGTCGCCACGATTGGCATCAAAGCCAATTGATGAGCGAACCAATGATTCAATTTTGTCCACCGTCTCTTGTGGCAAAGGCGCGTAGGTTTTTTTCCCGGCTTCATCGGTGGTGTATGTGCCGTCGACGAGCACAGCCACCGACAAGCGCTTCAGCCAGCCTTGATCGCGCACTTTGTTGGTCGTGGTCTTCGAAATTTCGAAGTTAGTGGTTTCTTCCGTGCGGTTTTCGCTGGTTTGCGACTTCGGTCCACCTTGACTGTTCAGCTTGGCGTCAGGCAGGTTTTGCGAAACTGAAACGTTATCCTGGTCAGATTCCAAAGATGAATTGTTTTCGGTCACCGTCACTGTAGACCGCGGGACTTGCTGGTCGGGATTATAAGTTTCTTCGTTTGTAACGATTTTATCGAATTCCATCTCGGCGCGTACTTCAGCGCGAACCTTGCCTGGACCAAGCGAACTTTCAACCAGCGCAATAATGGACGACGAGAGTTTGCGTTCGAGTTTGTTGCGGGTCTCGTCCTGTTGGGCGACAACCATTTGATCGTCGTTTTGAAATGATCGCGACAGCAATGTACCGCGCTCGTCGACGATCGAAATGTTCGTCGGGCGCAGTTTGGGCACAGCCGCAGCAATGAGGTGCTGGATCGCCGAGACTTGGTTTTCGGCCAGGCGGCCGTTTTTCATCTTGATATAAACCGATGCCGTCGGCTCTTGCATTTCGCGGCTGAACATCTCGCGTTGCGGCATTACTAAGTGCACACGCGCGTTTTGCACGCCTTCAATGGCCTTCACGGTGCGCGACAGTTCGCCTTCAAGTGCCCGCACGAGATTAATGTTTTGAACGAAATTGGTTGTTCCCAACGCGTCCATCGTATCAAACAGTTCGTAGCCAACTGAACCGCCAGAGGGCAGGCCTTGTTCGGCCATTTGCAATCGGATTTTCGTAACCTGATCGGCGGCCACCATAATTTGAGTGCCGTTGTCGCCCGCACGAAACGGGATGCCGGTTTTTTCTAACTGCTGCACGATCTCGCGTGAATCGGTCGCTGAAAGCTGGCCATACAAAAGTTCCATCGGAGGCGCCGAGAACCGCGTGGCAAAGAAAATTATAAATGCAATCAGGCCGAACGCGACGCCGCCCATGGCAGCAAGTTTCGCCGGTCCTAAGTTGCGTAGTTGTTGCATAAACGGATTCAAGGTCGGCCCTCTCTTTTGTCCGTCCGGGATCACTCGCGGGGTCGGTCGCCCCCGCACCAGGAAACACTCCTGATCCGGCGTTTTTCAGGTCTTGGGGTACACGCTATGTCTGGCAGGTGAAAAAGCCGTTAAGACCCGGCAAAAATTGCCCCATTGACCGCGGTAGCCGGAGCGGCGTTGAATCAAACCGATTGATGACTACGTTCCAAAGCCGAGAAATGCCAAAAAGCTCGAAAGAACAATCTGATAGCCAGCAGCGCGAGCTTTCAATCGAGCTCAGCGCGGCGCTCGTTGCGGTGAGTGATGAAGCTCCTAAGATACTGCTCGTCCGCGACCAGGGTGGCGATTCTGCAACACATAGCCAGTTTGGTTTACCGTGCGGTCCCTTCGATCCCATCGGGCATCGCACCCTTGAAGAAGGTTTGCGTACCTGGGTGCGCGAGCAGTCGGGAATCCAACTCGGCTATACTGAGCAGCTTTATACGTTCGGGGATCGGTTTCGCGACCCGCAAGAGCGCATAGGAGGGCCGCGCCCCGTATCGGTGGGTTACCTTGCTTTAGTGCGTCAGACCGACCTTATCAGCCCTGATAATGCCGATTGGAGCGATTGGTACCGTCATTTCCCTTGGGAAGACTGGCGGTTAGGCGCGCCCGCGATCGTAAGTCAGGTCATTGCGTCGGGCTTGAAGGCGTGGGTCGAGTCTGGCGAGACGCGCATCGATAAGCAGCGCCGCCGCGAGCGGGTCGATATGACCTTCGGCCTTGGCGGGGCAACTTGGGATAACGAGCGTGTCCTCGAGCGGTACGAGTTGCTTTACGAAGCGGGCCTAATTGCAGAAACCGTCACCGATGGACGTGCGCGTAACGATCGCTCTTTACTGCAAGCTCATACACTTATGGGTGCTGCTCTCATTAAGGACCACCGGCGCATTATGGCCACCGCTATGGGCCGGCTGAGGGGCAAAATTAAATACCGCCCCGTCATATTTGAACTGATGCCGCCGAATTTTACGCTTTACCAATTGCAGCGCGCAGTCGAGGCGCTTGCCGGAGTTCGATTGCACAAACAGAACTTTCGCCGTTTGGTCGCCAACGAGGGCTTAGTTGAAGCGACCGGGCAAATCGCTAGCCAAACAGGAGGACGACCCGCCGAGTTCTTTCGGTTCCGACGCGACGTGGTACGGGAACGACCGGTCTCGGGGGTGCGCTTGCCGATCCGTCCCAGAGTTCCAGGGCGCAACTAACCGCCAACGGTGCATGACCAGGCACTAGATTTTGTATGCCGGCGACGCCAACAATTGTCCATAAAGGGTAAAATAATAATATCTATCAATTACTTAGGTAATATTAGGTGCCGCTACCACTTGTGCTTGACTTGAGCATTAGGGTAACCTAACTTTCACAAACCACGCCGACAGCGTGGTATTTGTGGGCCCCCCTTATGCTCAATATTAGCATAACATAAACGTGGGGTGGATGTTTTGATGGAAAGGACTGGCCATGAACGTGGTCAACCGTAGCCGACCCGATTTGCGTTTCACCTCGGATGTCGAGAGCAAGACGGCGCATTTGTACGCAAAAGTGAAAAACGTCATTCCCGAAGTGGAATGGCCGGTGTTCGCGCCATTGATCGACCGCATCAATACACTGAAGAAGCAAAAGAACGCGGTGATTTTGGGTCATAATTACATGACCCCCGAAATTTTCCATTGTGTGGCAGATATGACGGGCGATTCGCTTGCTCTCGCTCGCAGTGCAACGAAAACAACGGCCGACATCATTGTCATGGCTGGAGTGCATTTTATGGCCGAGACGGCCAAGCTCCTAAATCCATCCAAAAAAGTGCTGATCCCGGACACTCAAGCGGGTTGCACTTTGGCTGAATCGGTCACGGCGGCTGATGTGCGCAAACTGAAAGCTCAATATCCAGGCGTTCCGGTTGTGACATACGTGAATACATCGGCCGATGTAAAAGCAGAATCCGATATTTGCTGCACGTCGGGCAACGCCGTGGAAATCGTCAATGGATTGGGCGTGCCTCGCGTAATCATGCTGCCCGATGAATTTCTGGCCTTGAACACAGCCAAGCTGGTGAAGCCCGAAGTGATTACCTGGAAGGGTCGTTGCGTTGTTCATGAGCAATTCAGTCCGACCGATATCATGAACATGCGCGAAACCAATCCCGGCGTCGTCGTGCTCGCGCATCCTGAGTGCTCACCCGAGGTGATTGCGGTTTCTGATTATGCTGGCTCGACAGCAGGGATGATTGACTATGTTGCCAAACATCGGCCGCCCAAAGTTGTTCTCGTGACCGAGTGCTCCATGAGCGACAACGTGGCCGCTGATTTCCCCGATCTTGAATTTGTGAAGCCCTGCAATCTTTGCCCCTTCATGAAGAAGATCGAGTTGTCGAATATTTTGGCGGCGCTAGAGAATGAGCAAACTGAAGTGCACATCGACCCCGCCATTGCCGGACGTGCGCGCATTTCGGTTGAGCGTATGCTGAACGGTTGGGCGCCAGGCCAAGCTTAGGCCCCCCGTGCTGGCACCCATCCCACGCCACATCATCGACGAGGCTGTTCGCCGCGCATTGGCCGAAGACCTGGGCGATGCGGGCGATATAACGACGGCTGCAACGGTGCCCATCCACGCGCAGGCCAAAGCGGTTATCGCTGCTCGTAAACCGGGTGTGATCGCTGGTATTGATGTCGCCTGCGCGACTTTTGCCGCTGTGGATGAAAGCATCATCACGCGCATCCAATTTCCTGATGGCGCCAGGGTAAAGGCCGGCGATGTCGTCGCTGAACTCGAAGGGCCGGCTCGTGGCATCCTGACAGCCGAACGCGTAGCCCTTAATTTTCTTGGTCATCTATCAGGCGTCGCTACTGCGACGGCTGAAATCGCTGGCGTGATCTCCCACACCAAAACTAGGTTGTGCTGTACGCGAAAAACCACGCCCGGACTGCGCGCTCTCGAAAAATATGCGGTGCGTTGTGGCGGCGGCCTCAATCATCGCTTCGGGCTTTATGATGCCGTACTGATCAAAGACAACCACATAGCGGCTTCTGGCGGGGTGGCGCGCGCCGTGATGGCTGCGCGCCAACATGCTGGTCACATGGTCAAAATTGAAGTCGAGGTTGATACGTTGACGCAGCTTGAAGAAGCACTGAACGCCGGTGCTCATGTGCTGCTACTCGACAACATGTCTCCTGGGCAATTGAAAGAAGCAGTGAAGATCGTTGCAGGGCGAGCTGTGACTGAAGCATCAGGCTCGATTACCAAAGCCAGCGCAGTTGCAATTGCCGAGAGTGGCGTAGACTTAATGTCAGTGGGATGGATCACCCATTCAGCGCCGTGTCTTGATCTGGGGCTTGATTTTAAGTAAGCGCCCAGAGAACACAAATTCAAAACCCCGGCTCGACGAGCCGGGGTTTTGTTTTTTATCGATCCTCTATTTATTCTTTAGGCTTAGCGTTTAATACGCAGCAATTCATCAAGCATTTCGTCGGCGGTTGTAATGACTTTGGCCGAAGACGAATACGCGCGCTGTGTGGTGATCATGCGGGTGAACTCTTCTCCCAAGTCGACGGT
This sequence comes from Rhodospirillaceae bacterium, assembly GCA_947476925.1. GTDB lineage: Bacteria > Pseudomonadota > Alphaproteobacteria > Rhodospirillales > Rhodospirillaceae. The sequence goes on from CANJSF010000010.1 coordinate 59,990, forward strand.
TGAGCTTTCAAGCGAAGCCGCATTAATCGCGCCTGCGCCAGCATCCCCAGCCTCACGCAATGTTGGATTGCCTGAGAAGTCAGTCGCGATCCAAGTATTGCCCGACAATGAACTCAAGCCGTTGGGATTGGTAAATGTCGCAACCGGGATCATGAACACGGGGCGCGTCACGCCGTTATCGAATAACGCCGTCACAACGCCGTCATTTCCGACCGAGACACCAGCAAAGTTACCGAACTTCGCGCCGTTCTGTTGCAGGTAGTTCAGCTGGAAATTACCAGACAGCTGCGTCAGTCCATCGGGCGTGTTGTAATTGCCGAAGAACACTTGGATCGGCGGGCTTTTCGTGTTGCGGTTGACCATGTTCTCTGCGCCGTTCGCCCAGACCAATTCAACAGTATGTTGAGGGGCGGGGGCTTGGCTGGACGTACGATTAAAGAACTCATTCGGAGTTCCATTCCCTGCGAATTCGATCGATGGAGAATTCAGTCCGGGCGCGCCTGTGGCGGCTAATGCCCGGGAATACCAGCCATAGGTCGCATCCAAGGCAGGCACGGTAAAGGTCTGCGGCAACCCGGTTGTAGGGTCAAAGGTGCCGCTTTGGATAATGAGCTGTTTTGGCACAGTTGCTGAATCAGTCGCTGTGGCGCTAAACGTCATTGCAGTCGCGTCGGAACCCTGATCGAACGTAATCCCGTTTTCACCTGCGATGCGGCGTGCCCAGTTTCCCGGCGGGCTCGGTGCAGCGCCAAACGCAGTGACCATGTTGTTATTGATGGTCGTGGCTAACTGATCAAGGATTTGGCTCAGTGTTCGGCCGGTCGTATCGACTTGTGCCACGCCGTCGTCAGCACCGACTCCGATATTGATAGTGCTTGCAGCTCCGCCTGGCGCGATCGTGATCGTGCCTGTCATCGGCGCGGTAAACTGGTCATTGAAATCGATACGGCCAGAAGCAAAGTGAACTTCACGATTCTGTGTGTACATGGTTGCAACAGCAGATTGTGACGGTTGCTCCAGGTTTGCCCGCCAGGAATTCGCCGCTGTTTTGGTAAATCCATAGGTTAAGTTGTGTGGATTACCCAAGCTATCAAACATCAAGGCGTTGACTCGCTCTTGCGAATTGACCGTTGCTTCGGCGGGCAAGTTCGCGCCAACCGACAGCGTCGTCGTGGGCGAAGCCGTGCCGCCAATTGTTTGCAAATTCAAAGGGCGCAGATTGGTGTTATCGATGACGTTGTCGTTGATTAAAACGCGGTCGCCTTGACTGTTGACATACGCCTTCATGAAGACATCTTTGCCAACTGTTACTTTATTGGCGGTGGCGGTGCCGTCAAAGAAGCTCAGGGGCCAGCCTTGCATGTAGGCGCCGCCGACGTTCTGCAGGAACCCTTCTTTATCGACTTTGAATGAACCCGCGCGCGTGAATGTATAAAGATTGCCCGAGGCTGGATCTGGTGCCTCATTGGCCACAAAGAAACCTGCGCCCGAAATTGCTAAGTCTGTAGCCGAAGTCGTGGCTTGCAGCAGGCCTTGTAAATCGATCGCCTGTTTAGGCGCTGATTGAACACCGCCAGGAGAATATTGCGTCTGTGAGACTTGCGTCGTGATCAGCGTCTTGAAATTCACCTTCGTGCCCTTATAGCCGATGGTGTTTACGTTGGTCACGTTATCGGAGATGGCGCCCATGGCGCTGGACTGCGATTGCAGCCCCGACACGCCAGAAAATAATGCACCGAACAACGACATCTTTCGTCTCCTTTAGGTCTCCGCAACCAGATCGCTTTCGCTTCTTAATCTGGCTTCGCCTTAGACGACTCCACTTTTGAGAGTGGCGCGGTTGGGGTTAATTTCTCGCTAACGTTTCAGCTAAATTTCAGTTCTCTGATCGCACTTTAAGCTGTGATCGACAGGATTTTATCAACAGGCACGCCCAGCTTATCCATCACGACTAAAGTTTGGCCGTCCTTGGTTGTCACGCCCGTAACTTTTCCAAACGCCGTCGTATACGTATCGATCGGCTTGTCATCCTTCGACAGCGCCGTAACCTGCATTTGGTAGGTGCCATCAGGGAGTTGTTGACCGCTCGATGACTTACCGTCCCAGTTAAACTCATGAACTCCCTTAGACTTTTCACCAACCGACGAGTAAACCAGTTCGCCACTCGAGTTGCGGACGACGATAGCTACACTTTGCGCATCACTGCTTACGCCGTAGGCTGCTTTCATCTTGCCACCCTGCAGCGGCACGTTCGGGCTGTTTGCTTCGATTGTCTTGCCGATATAATTCACAGAGTTGGTCACAATGTTCTGCTGAGACAAGCCAATCAAACTTGTCAGGCTTTCGTTCGAGTTGATCTGTTGTTCGACCTGCGCGAACTGAACCAACTGATTGGTAAATTCGGTCGAATCCATCGGAGACAGAGGGTCCTGGTTCTTTAATTGCGAGGTCAGCAGCGTTAGGAACGAATTCAGATCCTTCGCGAGCTTGTTGCGTGATGCGCCAGCCTTTGTTGCGGTCTGGCTGGTATCAGTCGGGGCAATTGCTGCTGCTGCTGCGGAAGTGGCCATGGCTTTCTATCTTTCTTTTTATGCCGCTTTGTTCAGGCGTAGGTGTCGACGCCGCCGCGCATGAGCGCGGCGCGTTCGTAATCGAACGCCGCATCGTTTTCATTGTCGGCAAGGATGGGTTCGTTAGCGGCGACGCCGGGTTGGCCGGCTGGGCCGCGATGCTCGTGCTGAGCATCCAGGCGATCATTGTCTTGACTGCGCAGATTGAACTCCAGGTCGCCTGCGTCGGCGTTCAGACCAGCATCTTGAAGGGCGCGTTCAAGCCCACGGGCTTCGCGTTGAAGGAGTTCGAGCGTCGCGGGCTTGTCAGCCGTTACAGTTGCGCGGACCTGTCCGTCGTCAGTCATTTCAAGTTTGATGTCAATTCGACCGAGTTCTTCGGGGCGCAGTTGAATCGTGAGGCGGTCCATCCCAGCCTTGGCGGCACGCGTGATGTTGACCTTAATTTGGTCGATCACTTGTTGAGACTGGGTGGGCGCTGGGCGCTCTGCGGAAGCTGTTTGTGTTGTGGCAGAGTTTCCATTCGTTTGGTTCAACGCGTTGGCAAAGCTAGTCGATTGATTCTGTGAACTGTTCGAGTTGGTTGCCGGCTGCGTGGGGGCATCAGGGGCACGTACCTGCGCCATTTCACTGCGCGGCATTCCGTTGCCAGCATTTTGTTGCGAGCCCAGATTCGATTGAGGAGTTGAAGCGCCAGCGATTGCGCCGACTTGTGGCGAGGGCATGTCCAAATTTGGAGTCCCTGGCTGCCCTTGCCCTTGATTTGCAGCTGTTGCCGCACTGCGAGCCGCATCGCCGTTATAACCGACATAACGGTTGAAAGGACTCCACTCAAAAGGCACATCGGCAAGCTTTGTTCCGTTCACCGCAACCTGGATGCGAATTTTATTGTCGTCGCCAAAGACTTTGGAGAGCTCGGCTGATTGGCGGGCTGCTTCTGGCGTTTGCGTTTCGAGAGGTGACTTAACCTCCTCAACATTATTGACCGCTGCTTGTGCCAGCGGCGTTGCCTCAGTGGCTGCTTTGGCGGTCGCGCTGGCTTGTTGGGCAAGAGGATGAAAGGCACTAGCAATCTGTTTGAACAGATCGGCAACCACACCTGTATCAAGGTCTTGTAAATCAGTTGCTCCCGCGTTCTTCAGGTTTGCTGCTAATGCGGGATCCACGCCCACGTTTTGTGTTGCGAGGTTCTGCAAGGAATTGTCGGCGGACAGTGAAGCCGCGGCCTGGCCAAATGCGCTTTCAAGTGCAGAGGCAAGATTGGCATCTTGCGACGCAGCGGCCAGCAATGACTTAAGATCGAATGTTCCCATGTCTTGCAAGCTACCGTTGGGTTGCTCGACAAAAATTTGAAATTGGATGGCCACTGCTTGAAGCGCTTCGAGCCCGATTGCCGACGATTTCTCAGTTGGGCTTGTCTCGGACGAAGTCTTTACACCCTTGTTGTCGTTTGCCGATGTTTGCTCAGACGCGTCGGTCTTATTTGACGCCGTGCTATCATCCTTTTCACTCACTTGGGGCTTCTCATCGGCCTTGGCGCTATCTTTTGGTTTCGCGTCCAGTTCTGGCTTTGGCTTCGGCGACAGTTCTGGTTCACGCTTCGGCTGCGCCCGAAGCCATTGGCCTTCGGCTTGGCTTAAGCCGTTATCGGCCTTAAACCGCAAATGACTTCCCAGGTTTAAAAGCGCAGAAAACGCGTTGGCCGGGTTGCGGGCCTCTTCGTTGGTCAACGTAATCGCAACGGTCTTGGCCGTTGATTTCGGGCCATTCACTGCAGCAAATTCCATCATTCGCTCCCATCACTTCACACGCCTGGACGCACCAAGCCGATGATCTCGATGCAAACGCCGGGCCAGATGGGTGGCCAATGGTAAGTCTTTGATAAAGCTTGATTATTGATGTCTTCGCCCGGCTTGACGGGGGCGACGGGCCTTACAACAGGCAATTCTTGCCCTGTTGTTCTGGGTAATTTTTACCGGTTCTTAAGCGCGAATGCTGAACTGCAAGAAGGGGCTTTTGACAAAGCCCGCGAAGGCTTGAAGGTAGTTTTGCTGTTGCGAAGATAAGTTCTCGAGGTTGGTTTGCATCGCCTGAATTTGCTGCTGCGCCTTGATTTGCAATTCCTGAGTTTTGTTAAGCTGGTCTGTGTAAACTTTGGTTTGATCTTTCGTGAGATCGTTCAGGGCTTCATCGATTTTCTTATCGTCTTTTTTGACCTGTGTTGATGCAGCTGATAGCACCGCTTCACGCGACGTCAGTTCGACGTCGGCTTTTTCTATTGCGTCAAAAGCTCTTTTCCGATCAGCGCTGGTCTGAAGATTGTTATAAAACCAAGCAGGCATCAGGCCGATGCCGTCGCGTTCCAACTTACCTGTGACCGTTTCCGGCGGAACGTTTGGGTCGAATGTGACTTGAAATGTTATGTCATGAGTTTTTTCGTCATAGCTCACCAATTTCATGGCATTGCGCGTCGAGGCAACTTTGTCGATCACTGTACCATCGCTCAGCGTTGTTTTCCCCACGATGCCCTGAAGTTCAGAACGTTGTGTAATGGTATCTGTGCCAAGTTCTGGAATCCAAAAGGTGCCATCACTGGCTTTGATGCGGTAATCGCTACCTGCGTGCGTACCGGTCAGCGTTGTTTGGCCCACACCCAAATCGCTGCGATACTCGATCTGATTTGGGCTGAAATCGGTACGATTAATGTTGCCGACAAGGTTAAAGGCTGGGCCGCCTGAGTTGGCTTCATCGTTAATAGAGTTAACCTTGGTGTCAAACTCTTCGGATCTAAATTTTGGATCTTCGCCTTTTTCGCCAGCTATGGCGACGGTTGTGCGGAGGGCAAAGATGGTGTCGCGGATGGTTTTGATGCTGTCGTGCCCATTCTCAACCGCAATCTTGGCGTTGTTGATTTGAGCTTTGACGGTAATCAGGCGCTCATTCTGGGCATCAATGGCTTTGACGCTTGAGGCGGCGGTATCGTCGATCGCCTTTTTTTCTTCCTGGAATCGATCGGCAACGTTCGCGCGGATGTTATCCAACAAAATGTTGGTTTGATTCGGAACAGTACCGAAAAGCTGCGAGCCTGAGCCTTGCAGAATGCCAACCACGTTATCTCCAGTCAGGGCTTCTACCCTTGCTATGCGCCCTTTGGGTGCATTTCAGGGACAGCTTGGCAACCCGCCCCTAACTCAGCCTTAGCATGGGCAGCTTACCAGTCCAAGGAGGCAGGTTATGCGCGGTTTTGTAACCAAATGGTTAAAGCCGACCGCAGGTCTTTGAAAAGCCCTGTCCAGTCACCTCTAACCCTTTGGCGAAAAAGAGAAATAGAGCTATACCAAGGCGTGTCTGCTCGCTCTAAAAGCCACCTAAAATCTGGGCTTGCCGGGATCAAAAGCCATGCAGGTGTTCCCAAGGCTCCCGCGAGGTGCATCACTGCGGTGTCGACACCGATAACGAGGTCCAATTGTCGAACAACCGAAGCCGTTTGGGCCCAATCGGTTACCAGTCCATCAATTTGGTAGGAAATTCGCTTCGGGGCCAGGTCGTGCGCCCGGGGGCCGGTTTGTAGGCTGACAAGCTCAACATCCAAACCTTGAAATAGTTTTTCGAAGTGGTCGACGTCGCAGCTTCGTCGCCGGTCGATTTTATTGTCGGGCGAGCCTGCCCAAACGAACCCAATTTTGGGCCGCCCCGAATTTGGGATTCTCAGGTGGTTGGCCTCTTCGCGCGGCGCATTCAGATACGCTGACCCGGCGGACAAAACCTCGGGCGTAATTCCTAGCAAGCCAGGAACGCTTAAAAGAGGCGCGTAAAAATCGTGATGTGGACGAGTCCCTTCATGGGGGAAAGTCTCGTCAATGCCAGCGACGCCTCTGAAAATTTGCATCAAACTTTTTGGACATTCAACAATGACATGAGCGCAGCGTTTTCGGACAAGTGCAGCAAATCGCACGAATTGGATCGAATCGCCAAGACCTTGTTCGCAGATCAAAAGAATTGTTGCGTTTGGCTGAGACGAGCCGTCCCACTTTGGCGCAGCACCGCAATATGGGCGTGAGCTAAACTGTGGCAACTGCCAGCGCCATTCATACTCGTTCCAACCTTCGCGCCAACGTCCTGTCAGCAATAAAAGCCAGGCTAAATTATAGTGCGGCTCGGGCGTAGATGGGCGGAGCTGGATTGCCGTCCGATAGCATTTTTCGGGTTCAATCATTTCGCCCATGGCAACCAGTGCCACGCCGAGATTTGTCCATGCGTCCCAGCGCTGCGGTGCGACACCGACGACATACCGTAGGTGCGCGATGGCTTCTTCAGGTTTTTCCTCACGCACCAAATGCGCGCCAAGATTATATCTCGCATCAATTGAACTCGGATCTAGCTTTACCGCGGCCCGTAGATGACGCTCAGCCTCATTTGCTTTGCCCAGGGCATCAAGAGCATTTCCAAGGTTGGCGTGGACCAGTGATGAGTTCGGGGAAGACACAAGGGCTTGCTGATATAAAGAAACAGCGTCACCCATTCGACCTAAGGCGCGCAGGGCAACGCCCAGATTGTTCAGGGCATTGAAGTCGTTTGGCTCTAGTTCAAGCTGACGTCGATAGCTGATCTCTGCAGCGGCATTGTCATGCAAGCTGCGTTCGGCAGCGCCACGAAGCGCCCAGACCTCTGCGGTTTCCGCGAAGATTTCCGAAGTTTGCTGCATCACACTCAATGCTTCGGCGTGGCGACTGCAAGCCATCAGGCTTTTGGCCAGCATGATGCGGGGGCTGAGACGCTCAGGGGCCAAACGTGATGCCTTTAGGAAAACGGCAGTCGCTGGTCTTGGTTCGCCCATCTCCATGAGCGCAACCCCTAAGGCGAGGCGCAAACTGGGGTCGGTTGGATGCCGAGCAATCGCGCCCTGAAAGAGAATGCTCGCTGCGTTGGGTTGTTTGAGCTCAACCAGGACTTGGCCAAGCTCTAGGGTCGCTTGCAAATGATCAGCGTAAATTGCCAGCAGCGCCTCATACTGTGCCCTGGCTGCAAGCAATAGGCCTTCCTGGCGCAAAGACCTAGCGTGGTCGAGGATAGCTTCTGCCGGGGATGAATATGTCACGCGATCTAGTCTTGGCGCTGTTTGCGCTTTTCCATGTATATATAAGTCTACCATGGTTGCATCAGTTGGCGAGATTATTGAAGGGCTCTTGGAAGACGCCGAAGCGGCATTAGCCGGAGGGGCGACGTCTAAGGCTTTGGCCATCTATCGTGGCATTCTGCACCACGATCCGGACCACGTACTGGCGTTGCGTCAGGCTGGCGCCATTATGCTCAACCAAGACAATCCATCGGCCGCAATGAACCTATTTCAGCGCGCCGTGCAATTAAGCCCTTCTGACCCCGACCTCTACCATGGCGTTGCCACGTCGCTCAGGCTGGCCGGCCACATTGATAGCGCCATGCAGACACTTCAGGCGGCACTCAAAATCGACGATACGCATGCACCGGCGTTGCATGACCTAGCCTTGTTGCATCGCCAAAAAGGTAACCTTGACCAATCAGAGGCGCTGTTCCGACAAGCCGCCGCTTACGGTGCGGGCCAAGGTCGCTTTGAAGCCGAGCTACAACGTGCCGTCGCATTGTTTAAACAAGACCGGCTGCCTGAAGCTGAGCGCTGGTTTCATCGCGCGGGGATTTTGAATCCAAACGATCCGCGCGCGTTTATGAATGTCGCGCTTATCTATCGTACCTGGGGCCATCTCGACGCCGCCGTGTCGTGGCTGGAAAGGGCCGTGTCAGTGGCACCAGATAATGCCGATGCACACTGGAACCTTGCTCATGCGTTACTCGTACGTGGTGATCTTGAGCGTGGCTGGGCGGAATACGAGTGGCGGTTCATGCGCGCGGGCCGAGGTGAGCGGGCGCTTCCGATAGCGCGCTGGAAGGGCGAGAGTTTAGTCGGCAAAACGCTGCTGCTCAGCGCCGAGCAAGGCATGGGCGATGTCATCCAGTTTACGCGCTTCGCTGAGATGTTTGCTGCACGCGGTGCCAAGGTGATTGTTGAGTGCCACCCCGGTTTGGAGGGAGTTCTCGCCACGGCGCCCGGCGTGGCGCATGTCGTGCCGTTAGGTAGCGCACTCCCTTCCGCTGACTTTTATTTGCCAATTATGAGCGCGCCCGGTGCGTTGGGCATCACGATTGATACACTGCCGTCCGCGCCGTCTTATCTTTCAGTACCAGGCAACATCTCAACTGATTTGCCCCGCCTAGGATTTCGGGTGGGCTTGATCTGGCGTGGAAATCCCAAGCATGAAAATGATCAGCTGCGATCCATGTCCTTGGCCGCATTCGAGCCCATTTTGCGGGTTGGCGGCGTCAGCTTTATCAGCTTGCAAGTCGGTGAAGGTGTCGGGGAAATAGCAACGCTGCCGTCTGACCTTAAAGTCCACGATATCAGCCAACATTTAAAAGACTTTTCAGCAACCGCGAGCATCGTTGCCCAGCTCGATCTGGTGATTACCGTTGATACGGCTGTCGCGCACCTGGCGGGGGCATTGGGCAAGCCGGTATGGGTGCTGATCGCACGTGGTAATGACTGGCGTTGGTTACATGGTCGGGCAGATAGCCCGTGGTATCCCACGATGAGGTTGTTTCGTCAGACGCCGCCACGAGATTGGGGCGCGCCAGTCCGACAAATTGCTGCGGCGCTCGCCCGGCAAATCGGTTAGCGTGTTGGCATGAGCGATGACCTCCCTCTTATTTTCGCGGAAGACAGCCCGACTCCTACAGCGGTATTTTTATCTGCTGCCGGCACGGCCCACATTCAGCAATTTACCATTGAAGGCTGGGCTGTGGCCGTTACCGCTGGCTTTCAACCCGTCCGCCCCACCTCGTTGGTCGACGCGCCGGCGCAGGTTGTTGATGAGAAAATTATCTTTGGTCCAACAGTTGTTTCGGTTGAAGCTCAGACGTGGAGCGCAAAAGACCTTGCGCTTATTGCGCAATGGCAGCCACGCTTTGTGAAGGTCAACTGCGCGTTTACAGGCGTGGAACCGTCCGCGATCGAAGCAATCGCGAAAAGTCTAAGCTCACTCGGTTTAATTATGCTGGCAACGCATTGGCGCGATGATAACACATTTCGGATTCGGTCCTTCAATCGCATCGAACGGCTTGAGGCACTGCAGCCCCCAGAGTGGTCGCGACTAAACTTCATTGCATGTGCTGACGAACGCGGCGCGCAAGCGGTGACAAAGATCGGCAGAATTCATGCGGTCCAGGAGCAGCGTATCGCTCAATTGCGCATCACCGAAGCCGTTCATGATGAGCAGATTGCGCGGCTGGAAGCGGCTTTGATCGCCGCCCAGAATTCGCCTTACTTCAAGACGCCATCTTGAGTTTGCGCTCTAGCGCGTTAACTAGTTGGTCGCCAACGCTTGCGCCAATGGACGCGTTAAAGCTATTTTCGCTGCTTGCTACATCGCGCACAGCTTCCGCCATCTCGTGACGTAAGCTGTCATCTTGGAGCAATCGCGTTGCCAGCGTCACGTAGTCATCGATGCTGCGAGTGACCAAAACATCCAAACCTATCTCACGTAACATTGCCGCGCTTTGGCGACAACGCGCCGTCGTGCCTTCTTTAACGACCGGCGGGCAACCCATGCTTAGTGGGTCAGTGATCGATACCGCCCCTGAATAGGGGAAACTGTCGAGATACAGATCTGCCAGCTTCAAGATGGACCGGATCGGAGCGCGTGATTGCTGTGCTTCAATTACATGCAAGCGCTCTACGCTCACGTTGTATTCGGCAAAGCGCGCTTGTACGAATCGCAAAAATCCATCTTTGAACGGATAATGAGTCGTCCAGTTTGGGTTGAATGGATAGAGCAATAAATGCGCGTTATCGGCCTTTTCCATAATGCGCGCCCAGGCGTCAATCAAATCTGGCCCAATCTTGAAATAGTTCGCGCCAGAGACAAGGAGCAATGCCGCATCTGGTACGCCGAGATTTTCACGCGTCAATGTCGGCGGATCTGGCAAATCGCCCGGAAACATATAGTGGTTCGACGATCCAGGCACGAGCAGCAGTTGCTCGGTATAGTCTTCGGCGGCAGTCGGCGGCTCGTTCAGCTCGCCATTAATATAGGCGTCGACGGTTGGAAACCCTGTGGTCAAGGGGCAACAATGCATCGCGACTTGAATTCGGGCTAAGCGCTGAGCCATCAACAGCGTCCAGGGAAAGCGGCACGTGTTTGTCAGGTTGGCGCCGGCAAGCAGTATGTCGAGGTTCTCTGCGGCCAACATCTCTGCACATGCCGCGATATCGCTGACCGGCAGCGACACAAAGTCATCGGCCACATCTGCAAAAGCGGCGCTGATGGGTGTGGCGGCCTCGTCTGGAACATAGGCAATGACGTTGAAGACGCGCCGATCCAGGCCAGACAAATGACCACGTATGGCGGCCGTTTCGCTGCCCGCGCCGGGGCATAGAATTCCAAGGCGAATCATCTCATCATTCGGATCGCGCGGCGGAGGCACGACATCGCGTGCCCAGCCCTGTAATTCCAAAAACATGCGTATCAGTTCGGCGCGCTGAACAGCAAGCGTGCGAAGCGGGACATCTTCGCCATAGACCGAAGTAATGTTAAAGCCATCGATAAAACCGCTCACGAGGGCTAAGCGGAAATCAGCCTCGTCGATCACGCGGGCGGCCTTATGGATGTCCTGCACTGTGGCTTGCAGGTGCGCCAAGCTACGCTTGCGCATGCCATCTCGTGTGAAAACCACCGGGACCGACAGCAACAGCTTCACAACCGTACTCAGCAGTGGGGTCGGGACATCAACTATGTCAAAGGCGCGCTCAATCGACTGAGGAAAGCTAAATAGGCTCAGGCCAAGATAGGCTCCAACTTTTCGGCCAATGTCATGCTCGACGCTAACAACGCGGTGGCAGCGTTCGGCGACGGCTTGCTCGGATTTTGTCAGTGCCAGGTGGCGCACGCCTGAATTGACCATCGTCATGATCGCATCGCCCGATGGATTACTACACAGGGCAGCCAGGCGCTCGATACGGCCTTCGAGGCAGATTTCGGCTAAGTTCAGCCGCAGGTCGCGTAGCTTCCGTTCGGATTGAGAATCCATGTGAGTTGAAAGGCGACCTGTCGCAGTTGAAACGTGAGCGCAATCTAGCGGATGACGGGCTGGCTGAGATAGGGGGCAAGTTTGTCTAAAACCCGCTCCATTGTCCCTGCTGACTCACTGACAAAATTGCTTGCCGCTTGCCCCATCGTTTCAACACGAGCGGGGTCGGCCAACAGCCTCGAAATTGTTTTGCCAAGCTCACTGGGGATCGTGATTTCAAGAGCCGCCTGTCGCGCGATCAATTCGCTGGCGATCTCGGCAAAATTTGACATGTCTGGGCCCCATGCCAAAGCACACCTCAGCAGCGCGGCTTCTGCAGGATTCTGACCGCCGCCGACCGAGAACGATTTCCCAATAAAAACGACTTTGGCGAGCCGATAAAAAAGCCCCAGTTCACCCATCGTGTCGGCAATGTAGACCTGAGTGCGTCGATTGATGGGCTCGTTTTGACCTCGTCGGGCGATCGATAGCCCTTTTGATAATAGAATCTTTGCCATCTCGGTCGCGCGCTCAGGGTGACGCGGCACGATGATTAATAGCGCGTTATCTTGGCTCTCCATAACAACTCGCTGCGCAGTGCCGACAATATCATCCTCGCCCGGATGAATGCTGGCTGCCAACCATACGGGACGCGGCCCGATTGCTGCGCGCAACTCGGTGATCGCTTGCGGATCATATGGCAGTTCCGGCTGCGCCAGCTTTAAGTTGCCGACAGCGCTGGTCTTCTTTGCGCCCAGTATCTCGTAGCGCGCCCGGTCGGCCTCCGATTGCGCCAAGACCAACTCGATGCTCCCAAATAACCTCAGCGCGATTTCTGGAATCCGCGCCCAACGTTGTGTCGCTGGATGTGAGATTCGTGCGTTTACTTGGACGACTGGAATGCTGCGTTCCCGCAGCATCAAAATGGTATTGGGCCATAATTCAGAATCTACGCGCAGCGCAAGCATCGGCTGCCAATGATCAAAAAACCGCCGCAGCCAAGGACGATGGTCGAGCGGCGCGAACTGATGCGTAACGCCTGCTGGCAACTTGTCACGTACGAATTGTTCAGATGTGACAGTTCCAGTTGTGAGCAAGATATTATGGCCCCGGGCCGCAAGTACTTTGATGAGGGGCAGGATTGAAGTGGTTTCACCCACACTGGCGGCATGACACCAAATCACCGGACCGCTAGGCTTTTGTGCAGCTGTCTGTCCATAGCGTTCGCGCCAACGGGTCGCTGATTCTTTGCCGATGGCGACGCGGCGGCGCAGCCACAGTGGCATTATTAGCGCTGCAGTCGCTGATGCAAAGTCATAAACGCGAAGCAAAGCAGTTTCGGCCATAGGTGAATCCTATGCCGTTGTTCTGAGAAATTGAAGTGATTGACGTGAGCAGATGGGCGTGGCGGCTCGGCTATTTTTTCGCCGTCAACATATCAACAATCGCATGGGCCTTTGGCGTTGCGCCTACCGAACCAGTCTGTGCTTCGATCCACGCCTTGACCTGTTTGGGATCAACAGGGTTTTTCTCCAGCATGACTGCCAGAATGGCCTGAGTTGCAAACACGTTGGCCGCCAGATCATCAATGGCACCCAGAACGCTATCGAGGTGGGCATTGGTGTTTTTGCCCATCTTGTCGATATCGTCCGAGACTTTGCCCAACAGACCTTGCAGTTGGCTCATCATGAAATCTGACATCTACGTCTTCCTTCCCGCGTCGGAATAGTGCCCTTAGCGCTGGGCTTTATTTCTTCACCCTGCCAACTCATTGTTAGCTGGGGCCTGTGCTCAGACCTTAAATCGAATACAGTTCCTCTGCCACAGTTACGAATGATTGGTAAAGAACACTTTAAGGGTTGCGGAAAATGACGCCCATGCGGATGGGAATAGGCTGGCAAATCGGCGTCCCAAGCGGCTGGGGGGTCTATGGAGTCAACTTAGCCTTGGAACTCGCGCGCTTGGGGATTGAGCCTGAAATTTTCTTCGCGCAACCCAATATCGCACTGACCCCAGAGCAAGCGCATGTCCTGTCGTCTCATTTAAGCCGCCAGCCTGCAAATCTGGCGGCATTTAGGGCGGGCCCTGTCCGCCTGGGAGCCCCGATGCTGCATGCATTAGGTGATAAGCTCGACTTGCCCGATCAGTTGGCAGGCTTGGGCGGCGTGCCCGACATCGGCATTGTTTTTTTTGAATCCACCCAAATTCCACCAGCCAATATTGAAAAAGCCAAACGGTTCGCTGCAATTGTGGCGGGCTCGGCATGGAACGCTGAAGTTCTTCAGGGTCATGGGCTTCAATCCGTTCGCAACTGCCCACAAGGGGTTGATTTGGAACTGTTCAAGCCTGGGCCGAAGCTCGGTCGTTTTGCAAGTCGCTTTGCTGTCTTCTCGGGCGGCAAGCTTGAGTACCGCAAAGGCCAAGACTTAGTCGTGGCCGCCTTTAAGCAGTTTTATCAGCGCCACTCCGACGCGCTGTTGGTCACTGCATGGCATAACCCATGGCCGCAGGCCGCAAAAAGCTTGGGCATGTCGACACACACGACCAGTGCGCCCGAGACCGGCGCGGACGGTCGCCTGAACGTTGCAGCGTGGCTCAACGCGAATGGGCTTCCATCGGAATCATTTGTCGATCTCGGTGCGTTGCAAAACGCGCAAACTCCCAATGTGTTGCGCGAGGTCGATGTTGCGCTTTTTCCCAATAGGTGTGAGGGCGGCACGAACCTTGTTGCGATGGAGGCAATGGCGTGCGGCGTGACCACCATTCTGTCGAACAACACTGGCCATCATGACCTCATTCGGCACGACAATTGCTATGCACTCGACATGCAATTGCCCATCGGCGCACTGACGGGCCGCAAGGATTTAGAGGGCTGGGGCGAGTCAACAATCGATGAAATTGTTTCTAAGTTAGAGAGTGCCTATGCTGACCGCGACGACCGCCTTATGCGCGGCGTTGCAGCAAATAATTTTATGAAAGACTGGGGTTGGTCGTCACAGATCGGTCGCCTCGTCGCGGCGATTTCCGAATTCACTTAAGCTGCCGGGAATAAGTTTCCGCTGCGATTTGCATGGCGTTGCTAAAGGATTTCGCAAATCTTGGGCCATCACAAAGTGGCGATGCCGCAACACGTGATCGCAGTTCTGACCGAAGTCGCGCCAGGTATTGCAGGTTGCTGGCCTTCGAGATGGCAAGTTGCTCGAAGCCCGCGCGGTCTTGGGCAACGAAATCAGATAAGCCCGCATTACTCATGTGACTGGTGGCGTGACGCCCGGCAAACGTCTCGCCCGGAAAGGTGACGACCGGCACGCCCATCCACAACGCTTCGCAAGTTGTTAGGCCACCTGAATATGGGAAGGTATCAAGGGCGATGTCGATGTCATTGTAAGTTGCTAGAAACTGCGGCTGCTTGGCGTAGCCGCGAATGTCGATGCGTGAGGGCGCTATTCCTCGGGCTGCAAAATGATCGCGAATTGATGTTGCAACGCCAGGGTCGTCAAGGCCACGAAATCTTAGAACCAACTTGCTTCGCGCAACACCTGCTAGAATGCGCGCATAGCTGTCGTAAACCATGGCATTTAACTTGGTCGCATTATTGAGACTTCCAAACGTGATGTATCCGTTCTTTAACGCAGGCAGTGACGCGACTTCCCCGCAACTCTGTGGCGGGTCAAAGCACACATACCCATCGCTGAGTCGCAATAACCGCTCAGGGCCAGCATTGTGTTGATCTTCTGGCGCATGCCACCGATCAGCGATGACATAATCTATCGTCGGCAAGCCTGTCGTTCCGACGTATCCCAGCCAAGACAATTGTATGGGCGCCGGCTTGCGTGCAAAAACGCCCAAGCGATGGCCAGATGTATGGCCGCTCATGTCGATTAAAATATCGACGTTAGCTGCGGTTATCTGAGCGGCTAATTCCTCGTCCGTAAGGCCTTCTACTCGGCGCCATTCAGTCGCTGCTGCGATGCGTTTTGATAGGTCGTCCTCTCTCGAAATTCGACGTGTGCTGAAGATCGTTGCTTTAATGCGCGAGCGATCAAGGTGCTCGAACATTCTAACACTCAGGAATCCGCATGGGTGACGACCAAAGTCCGGTGAGACGAAACCGATGCTGAGTGTCGTATGAGGCGCTAGCAGAGGAATGGTTGCATGATCGAGTTGCGCTTGCGTTGAAAACCGCTTTGCCCATGCGTTGTGCGCAATTTGAATTTGTGCGTTGTTGATGCCAACTACATACTGCATGCAGCTCAGAACGTTACTGGCCATTGCCATCGATGTCGGATCGAGTGCCGTTGCTGTTTGGAATTCGGCTAGTGCTAAGTCAGATTTCGCGCTCTCGCTGAGTATGTTTCCCAGCGAGTTATGCGCTTTTGCATTTTGCGGATTGAGCGAAATGGCGCTTCTGATAAGCCTTTCGGCGTCTGTCAGTCGCGTGGCGTCGCGATATGCATTGGCGAGATTATACGCGGCTTCAGCATAGGCAGGGCGGTATGCGAGCGCATTCTCAAAGCACGTCGTTGCGGCGCTCAGGTTTTCCAGATCACGATACGCGATGCCAAGGTTACTCAAGGCCTCAGGATAATCTGGCTGGTGATGGATCGCAGTGTGATAGGCGGCGACTGCTTCCTGCTGTTTCCTTTGAGAGAACAAAACGTTGCCTAAGTTGAAGTGTGCGGGTGCGCGTTTCGGACTTAGATTGATCGCACGTCGCAGGGCCTGCTCGGCTTTTTCAAGTTTGCCCGCTGCCATATAGACTGTACCAAGATTATTCTCGGCATCAGAATTCTCTGGCCGCGATTTTAGTGAGGTTTCAATTAAAGCGATGGCCTTATCGGGTTGACCTGTTTGATATGCAATGATGCCTAAGTAATGCAGAGCGTCGGCATCGTCGGGTTTGGCATGCAAAACGTTTTCGAAGGCCGCTGCGGCATTCTGGAGATCGCCATTTCCAAGCCAGCGAAGGCCCGCGGCGAGTTCACTCTCAGCTGCGTTCGTCATGGCATTTGGCTGGCAATGTCGGGGACCTGCAGCGGGAGAGCTTTAGCTTTAATATGATGAACAACGACTTCTTGGATCCGATCATAAAACGATGCCAAATTATCAATGGCAGCGCTGTCGGCATTGGCCTGAGTTGCGCGTTGGAAAATGTCTTGATAGCTGTGCTGGAGCATATCCATCGCTATCTCGAGCGCCGGTGTCTGCGCTTTTGATTTTTGTGCCCCGCAAACATTTAATACATCGCTCATAAGCGCATGAAAAAATAAGTAGATCGATTGATCCCATCGCGTAGTGTGGTGCACGTGCAGAGCAACTGGGGATGCAATAGTCTTTACGGTGTGGCCCTGCAAAATTAACACCAGTGGCAACCAATAGTCCCAGAACGGCATGCCAATACAAAACAAGCTGTCGGGAATACTGGCAAGCATATGGGGTGGCAAAAAATGCCGTCATAGCCAATCGAGTATGTTTCTTGCCCAGTAGGTCGATACCCCTCGGCACTTCTGATGTCAGAAATGTCGACACGCGGCAGCAGTATCGCAGCGCTCGAGGCATGCTCAATCAGAATGCGCGCTAAGTCGCATTGAGATCGCAGCAGGATATCGGAGTTCAAAAACCCTATAACGCGCGCTGTTGGGTTTTGTGCAGTCGCGGTGCGCAAGAGGTCGATAACAAAGGGCAGGGGCTTACCCACTGCTTTTTCGGCGGTACGTTCCGCCGCAATGGATAGAGAGTCTGGGAATTGTTTTCGTACGTTCGCGATTTCACTTGCCGCGTTAAGCGCCGTGACCTGAAAGCCGTGCGCTCGCCAAGATTTTGTGGCCAAAGATTGAAGCTCGATATCACGGCCGGGCACCAAGCTAGTCGCAATGGAGATCGACTTGCTATCCGTCATGACGCGCTGGACGCCATCGGTTGAGGCGCGTGCAGCACAACGGGCTGAAATTGACTGCGGTCCATTATCGGAAAACCAGCCTCGCGCCGAAGTTTGTCGGCCAGATCAAAGTATGTATCCATGGGCGCCAATCCGCAGAAATGACAAATGACGCCAGACCAGACTTGCGCGGCCTGGCCTGCCGCCTGCTTCAACACTTGTACGTTTCCAATATCGAGATCAAACACGCCATCGACCATATTCGGTGTTGTCACTTGTAGTCGGTGCGTCAGCGGCGAATCTAAAGGTGCGATTCCCATGGCCGGCAACACGACTCCGAAAAACGGCTCGTCGTTGTACTCACCCTCGTGCTTGAAGGGATAGCTGATGTGGTCGCGCTCGGGGCTGCGGTAGAGTGCCAACACCCTGTTAAAGACCTGCTCTGCCTGAGGGTTGCGCTCGAAATACAGCACACCGGTATTGCAAACGATGACATACGGGACATTCATGCGAGCACGAATAGTGGCGGCGTCTTTAACTCCGAGCGAGCAGCCAAAGACCGGGCCAGTGGTTTGGCGCAGCCCCTCGATGATGAACGCTTGGCCGCTCAGCTTCCGCCAAAAAAACTCCACGCGATGACTGAACAGGATGCAGTCAGTATCGACGTACATCGTGCGTTCGTAAGGGGTGTAATGGTAAAGCCGCGCTTTGTTCATGGCGCCGCGAATATCGGGTTCGTCTGGCGCTTCAATAATCGAGTCGAATAGAGCCCGATACTCGGGCTTAATGTGAATGGCTTTATTAACAATGACGCTGATCGGGCGGGTATCTAGCCTACGGATCGACAAAGCCAGGTTGGCCGCCAGGTCCATATATCGAGAGTCGTCCATGGCTAACGCTATATAACCCTCGCTCATATCCAATCTCGCATTTTTATTACGTTTTTACCTAATTTTACGATATTATAGTTCCAGATGGGATTTAGTATTGCATAGGCTCAGAAAAAAAGCCTGCCAGACTTATAACAGTTTGAAATATATAACTAATTATTGGATTATCACCCACGAGATGCGAAAATTTCGCGGTATTTGACTCCCCCACGGTAGGCAGCTATAAATTGTTTACCTCGGACGATTGATTCAACAGAAGTTGGTCTTCAGCGTCCGGGCTGACAGAAACGTCATGACACCGTCCTAGAAAAGGAGCGTCTCCTATGAGTGATGTAACACTTGCTTCCTCGACACGTACGAACCTGCTGTCTTTGCAGCGTACGTCTAACCTTATCGGTCGTACCCAAGAACGTTTGGCCTCTGGCCAAAAAGTCAACAGCGCAATCGACGACGCGCTCGCGTTCTTTAAAGCCCGTAACTTGAATACCCGCGCTGGCGACTTAGCGTCGATCAAAGACGAAATCGCCGTTGGTATTAGCGTCATTCGTGCCTCGATCCAGGGCTTGGAAACAATTGAATCCGTTCTGAAGCAAGCAAAAGCTCTTGCGCAATCTGCTGTCGCTTCGCCCGAAAGTTCGACACGTGCCAAGCTGGCCAGCCAGTTCAACGAACTTCGCAGCCAGGTCGACAATATCGCAGAAGACGCCGCCTATAACGGTATCAACCTGCTGAAGAATACAACCAACTCATTCCAGTCTGGTGCTGATCAGCTGACGGTGAAGTTCAACGAACGTACGACGACTTCAGCTATCAATCAGCTGGTTGTCAGTGGTTTGAACACCACCGACTTTAACACGATCACAGCACGCTCTGCCGTCGCTACCGGCACGGCAGGCAGCACCACAGTTTGGGGCCAAACCGGCACCGCGGCTATCACGGCCATTAACTCGGCGATCCGTGCCATTGACTCCGCGATGGTGTCGGTGCGTCAGGTCGCGCAAAGTTTCGGTACCAATTCATCGTTGTTGGAAATTCGCCGTCAGTTTACGGAAAACTTGATCAATACGCTTAAGGGCGGTGCTTCTCAGTTGGTCAACGCGGACTTGAACGAAGAATCAGCCAACTTGCTGTCGCTGCAAACACGCCAGCAGTTGGGCACGATTTCGCTCTCGATCGCTCAGCAATCTGAACAGTCGGTTCTCCGTCTGTTCTAATACGAGACGCTCTAAGACGGTTAGGCGTTTGAAACGGCGGGCCTGTAAGGTCCGCCGTTTCACTCTTTCTGAAAGTGGACTAAAATCTAACGGCCTGGTCGCGACAACAAAATCTTAAGAATTTTGCGCGAAGTAGGGTACTAAATGGTTAGCCCAACGAACAATGTCGAGGGCTAACGTATGGGGTATCGCAAGGGAGTAAAAGATGGGTGACGTAACATTAGCGAGTTCGACTCGGACAAATCTCCTTTCGCTACAACGCACGTCTAATCTTATCGGACGGACACAAGAACGCTTAGCCTCGGGCCTGAAAGTCAACAGCGCCATCGATGATGCGCTTGCTTTCTTCAAAGCGCGCAACTTGAATGCCCGCGCTGGCGATTTGTCGACAATCAAAGATCAGATCTCAAACGGCATCAGCACCATTAAAGCTGCAGTGCAGGGCCTCGAATCGATTGAAGCAGTTCTCAAACAAGCCAAAGCTTTGGCTCAATCAGCTGTGTCATCTCCTGAAAGTTCGACACGTGCAAAACTCGCCAGCCAATTCAATGAACTGCGTAGTCAAATTGATGGTTTGGCAGAAGACGGCAAGTTCAATGGCGTCAATCTGCTTAAAAATACGACTGCCGCATTTGAAGCTGGCGCAGACCAGCTTACGGTTAAATTCAATGAACGCACAACAACCGCGGCGATCAACCAACTGGTCATTAGCGGCGTCAATACTACGGACTTCCAGGCTATCATTGGACGGTCTGCCGTGGCCACGGGCACTGCGGGCAGCACGACAGTGTGGGGGCAAACTGGAACAGCTGCCATCACTGCGATCAACTCGGCGATTCGTGCGCTCGACTCCGCACTCGTCACCGTGCGTCAGGTGTCGCAAACGCTCGGCACGAATTCTTCGTTGCTGGAAATTCGCCGTCAGTTTACCGAAAATTTGATCAACACCTTGAAGGGTGGCGCATCGCAATTGGTCAATGCCGACTTGAACGAAGAATCAGCAAACTTGCTTTCGTTGCAGACGCGTCAGCAGTTGGGCACAATTTCTTTAAGTATCGCCCAACAGTCTGAGCAGTCTGTCCTGCGTCTGTTCTAAACAACTCTCGTTCTTCTATGTTCTGCAAGCGGCGGCCTCCAGGGGGCCGCCGTTTTGCTTTTTGCGGCGCTGCAACTTATTCACCTATCGTTAACGAGCCGATATTTCAAAAATAATGAGCGGCGTTAACCTTTTGTTTCCTGCCTCGGCCTTAAAAGGCATTCACTGAATACCGCTGCCAGTGCGCCATATGGCCAATCAGAACTTTGGGCCAAGTCGAACTGCGGTGGTTCCATTGAAACTGAGTCCCTCGACCTAGAAAAGGGGTAGCACACATTGGCGACATTTCACTTTCATCTGCGACGCGAACGAACCTTTTGTCATTGCAGCGTACGACCGGCTTGATTGGCCGGACACAAGAACGCTTGGCCTCTGGCCTGAAAGTCAACAGCGCCATCGACGACGCGCTGGCGTTCTTCAAGGCCCGCAACTTGAACGCTCGCGCCTCTGACTTGTCTGCGATTAAAGACGACATCGTCAACGGGATTTCAGTTTTGCGCGCCACAGTGCAGGGCTTGGAAACCATCGAGTCGGTTCTGAAGCAGATGAAGGCGTTGGCGCAATCAGCCGTCTCGTCGCCAGAAAGTTCAACTCGAGCCAAGCTCGCCAGCCAGTTCAACGAACTGCGCAGTCAAGTCGACAACGTCATGGAAGACGCCAGCTACAGCGGCGTCAATCTTCTCAAGAACACGACGTCACCCTTCACGGTTGGCTCCGACAACATGACGGTGAAGTTCAACGAACGCACCGATACCAAAGCTGTCAACCAACTGATCGTTAGCGGCTTGAAAACGTCGGACTTCAACACGATTATGGCGCGCTCTGCTGTTGCGACAGGCACCGCCGGAAGCACCACGGTCTGGGGTCAAACCGGCACTGCGGCGATTACCGCCATCAACACCTCGATCAGGGCTATCGACTCGGCATTGGTCAGCGTTCGTCAAGCAGCGCAGACCTTTGGTACGAATTCTTCAATGCTCGAGTTGCGCCGCCAATTTACCGAAAATATTATCAACACGCTCAAGGGCGGAGCCGCCAGCTTGGTCAACGCGGACTTGAACGAAGAGTCAGCCAATTTGCTGTCGCTGCAGACACGCCAGCAGTTGGGCACCATCTCGTTGGGTATCGCCCAACAGTCAGAACAGTCAGTCTTGCGTCTGTTCTAAAGTTCGTCGTTAAGCATTTTTTAAGGGCGGCAGAAATCTCTGCCGCCCTTTCCATTTCACAGTGGCTTCGATTCGACTCATTAACGTTTCCTTTGGCTTTTGCGTCTATCCAGACAAGAGAGCGCACAGAATGTGATTCGGCCGTTCCTGGTTTGCCATGGATGGCCGGCGCGAAACGGGCAAGCGGAGTTGCTTGCACCAAAAGATGAATGAGGTCCGACATGGGCGACGTTACATTAACAACAGCGACACGCACGAACCTGCTCTCGTTGCAGCGTACGACGGGCTTGATTGGTCGCACGCAGGAGCGTTTGGCCACTGGCCTAAAGGTCAATAGCGCCATCGATGACGCGCTTGCGTTCTTCAAGGCGCGCAACCTCAACAGCCGTGCCTCGGATTTGTTATCGATCAAAACGGGCATCACGGACGGCATCAATATTATTCGCTCAGCCATTCAGGGCTTGGAAAGCACTGAGTCAGTTCTTAAGCAAATGAAAGCGCTGGGGCAGTCGGCGATTTCTGCTCCCGAAAGTTCGACGCGCGCAAAATTGGCCAGTCAATTTAATGAACTGCGCAGCCAGGTCGACAACCTACTAGAAGACTCCAGCTTCAATGGCGTGAACCTCCTGAAAAACTCGACCGGATCTTTCCAAACGGGATCGGATGTCTTGACGGTGAAGTTCAACGAGCGCACCGAACAAAAAGCGATCAATCAACTCGTGATCAGTGGTCTGAACACGACCGATTTCAATACAATCGTGGCGCGATCAGCCGTTGCCACAGGCACGCCGGGCAATACCACTGTTTGGGGCCAAACCGGAACAGCGGCGATTACCGCTATTTCCTCGGCCTTGCGCGCCATTGATTCGGCGCTGGTGACGGTTCGTCAAGCAGGTCAAACCTTTGGTACACGGTCGTCACTGCTCGAAATTCGCCGTGCATTTACCGAGAATATCGTGAACACCCTAAAGGGCGGCGCGGGCGACCTCGTAAATGCCGATCTTAATGAAGAGTCGGCTAATCTGCTGTCACTCCAGACCCGTCAGCAGTTGGGCACTATTTCGCTTTCGATTGCTCAACAATCTGAACAAGCGGTCTTGCGACTCTTCAGTTAAAGCTCTGAAACATTACACTAAGCCCTTAGTGGTAGGTTTTCTCAAGCTTCTTGGACTTGTGAGTGGGGCATCGACCCGCGCGCTAAATGTATGTTAAACGCATCGCCTTAAAGCTTTTTTCAGGCGAAACGGGTTAGAAAGTCACCATGCCACTCAAGTTGACCCTCAAACCAAACGAAAAAGTACTGATCGGTACGGCGGTTATCGCCAATGGTCCGGTCAAGACCGAGTTTGTGGTGCTCAACCGGGTTCCGGTTGTTCGGGAAAAAGATATCATTACCGAGGAAAAGGCCGACACCTTCGGCAAGAAGCTCTATAACGTCATTCTCAATATGTATATCAATCCGGCCCGGGAAAAAGATTATCATGGCATCTACTTTGCACTCATGAGAGAAATGATTGTGATGCCGATGGACCCTCGTGCAATTGATTTGATGGTTGAGATTTCACAAAATATCTTGGGCGGTGATCACTACCGAGCACTCAAACTCTGCCGACAGTTGCTCAAGTACGAAGCGGAGGCGATGGCCAATGTCAAAGGATAAAATTGGCGCTTATCAGCAGCAGCAAAAGCGTAACTTAACGCCGCGCGAAGTCGAGGCTATGGCCTTTACGAAGGCTGCCTTATTGCTGGAAGAAGCCAAGGGGAAGTCTAAGAACGTTGATGAGTATGCAAAAGCGCTGCGCTTCAACCATCTGCTATGGACGATTATCCAAGCCGATCTCACCGACCCCGAAAATCAATTGCCCGACGAAATTAAGGCCAACGTGATGAGCCTGAGCATCTTCGTCGACAAGCAAACCACCAAAGCATTGCGGTCCAGCGAGCCACGTGAGTTAGATATCTTGATCACCATAAACCGTAACCTCGCGGCCGGCCTGCGCACCAACTCTGTGACCGCTCAAGCAGGCGTTGCGCCAGCCGAAGTGACCCAGACGCGCCCAGATCCCGTCTAAGTTTACAGTCATTGGGGGTTGACGAAGGCGCGGCCCTTCCGTCAATCTTTTCGCATGAACCAGCCCTCCGGTCCCGCGCCATTGCTGCAAAATGCGCTGCGGTTTCTTGAGGCCAGCGATTTCAATGCCGCACTTATTCTGGTCGACACCCACATTGCCAAAGCGCCTGCCGACGCCGAGGCCCACAATATTCTTGGTTTGATCGAGCAACGGCAAGGCCGAGGCCAAGCCGCTGTTGATGCCTTTCAGAAAGCCAGAGACCTGGCGCCGTTAGCTGTGCTTTACACCATCAATTACGCGCTAGCAGCAGCCGATCTGGGGCAGGGGGGCGACGGATTGCTCGCGCTTGAGAACCTGCTGCAACTCCACCCTGGCCATTGCGATGCCCTGCTCGCTCGCGCGCTGGTATTGCAAAAATTGGGTCGTTTGGAGGACGCTATTGCCGGGGTCAGGATGGCAACAGTATTCCATCGTGAGTCGGCCCGCGCTCGGAAAATGATGGGGAGCATGTTGTTGCGCGCTCGCCGTCCAGCTGAAGCAATCGAGCCTTTATCTGAAGCCATACGTCTCGATCCCACATCGGTCGAGGCCTTGGTTAACCTTGGTGTTGCGCAGCGAGACATTGGTGACCTCGGTGCGGCTGAGCTGAGTTACCGCAAAGCTTTAGAGCTGGCACCCAACGATGCCATTGCGCGCAATAATCTTGGAAATGTCTTATCGGCGGATCGCCGACATGACGAAGCCCAAGAGCAGTATCGCCGCGCGATTGATCTGAATCCCAGTTACGCCGAGGCCAAAGCTAATCTGGGTAATACGCTTCGTGATTTAGGCCGTGTCGACGAGGCTGTCGCACATATGGCGCTCGCCGCGGCAGAACATCCCGATCACGCCGGTGTACTAAACGCGTATGGCAACACTCTACGCATTGCCGAGAAATTCGATGAAGCCGTCGACGTCTTGCGCCGCGCATTAGTCATTAGCCCGGACTCGGCAGAGGTTCATAATAACCTCGGGCTCGTGCTGACATTGAAAAACAAATGGGTTGAGGCTGAGAGCCACTTTCATGCGGCAGTCGCGGCTCGCCCTGATATGGCTGTGATTTGTAACAACCATGGCGCGCTGCTATTGCGCATGTTTCGTTTCGAAGACGCCGTGAAGGCTCTGGGCATCGCCATCGCGCGTGATCCCAATTACGAAGAAGCTATGTGCAACTTGGGTGTGGCGCATTACATGCTGGGCCAGGCTGATGAAGCCATCGCCATCTACTCGCGCGTTGTCGAGCGCAGTCCGAACAATGCATTTGCACGCTTTGGGTTGGCGAGCACACTTCTCGAGGATCAGCGGCTCGCTGCGGCTGAAGAACAGATTCGCATAGCGATTGCCATCGACCCTGACAATGCGATGGCCCACAATACTTTGGGTGTGCTGTTGCTTGATCAGCATTTTATTACGCCAGCCCGACAAGCAATGAAGTCGGCGGCCGATAAAAACACCATCTCCGCACCTGTATTTTATTCCAATTATGCGTTCGCCAGTCTTTATGAACCTGACATCACAAACGATGAGGTCTTCAAGATTCAGACTGAGTTTGCAAGGCGGTTTGCCTCTCCGATCCCCGATGAAAGCAAGCCCCACGCAAATCCGCGTGATCCGAATAGGAAAATAACGCTCGCATACATGTCGTCGGACTTCCGCACGCACTCGGTCGCGTACTTCTTCGAAGCCCTGATGGAAAAACATGACAGATCGACATTCAAAATCGTGCTGTATTCAAATACTTCGCGGCGCGATCGTGTCACGGAAGAGTTGAAGAAGGCTTCCGACCTGTGGGTGGAAACGGTTGGCCTTACCGACGATGTTTTTGCTTCGCGCATTCGCGATGATCAGGTTGATGTTCTGGTCGACCTGGGTGGACACACGTCTGGAAATCGCATGCCTGTTGCCGCGCGCGGCGCGGCGCCAGTGCAAATTGCCTACCTTGGTTATCCAGAAACGACGGGCGTGTCTGCCATTGGGTATCGCCTCAGTGACGCACAAGCAGACCCGCCAGGTCATGCGGATCGCCTGAGCGCAGAAAAAATTATTCGTTTGCCAGATTGCTTTCATTGCTACCGGCCGCACGGCAAAGCTCCGGAGCCGGCCGATGCGCCGCATCTGACTAAAGGTTATGTCACTTTCGCTTCGTTTAACGTGCTGCCCAAAGTGAATGATCGCACCATTGCGGCGTGGAGCGAGATTATGAAAGCTGTGCCGGGGTCGCGCTTTTATATTAAATGCAAGCAACTTCGCGAACCGCTGGTGCAGGGCCGTATCCGGGATGATTTCGCTCGTTATGGTGTTGATCCCGCGCGCATCGATATGGAGTCTTTCGTGCCCTCCGTTCACGATCATTTATCGCAGTATGGATTGGTCGATCTTGCGCTCGATACCTTTCCCTACAACGGCACCACGACAACCTGCGAAGCGATGTGGATGGGCGTGCCCGTGTTGACGGCAGTCGGCAACAATCATCGAAGCCGCGTGGGACTAAGCCTGATCCATGCGCTTGGTTTGGCATCCGAACTAGCGGCCCCCAGCATTGATGAGTACATCCGTCGCGCAATCGCCTGGGGGAAGGCCCCGCGGTTTTTGGCGGAAATCCGCCATAAATTGCGGCCTCGAATGGCGGCCTCGCCGTTACGTGATGAGGTTGGATTTACGCGTAACATAGAAAAAGTTTACCGCGACTTGTGGCGGCAATGGTGCGTAGGCCCGCAGACGTTTGAGTTTAAACCCGCGCCGGAACTCCGCCCCGAGGATTCTATCCAGGGCGTTGTGGTTCGTACTTTCTGACGCGCCATGGATTCATCCATTCAGCTCAATCTCGCGCAAAAGCACTTCGAGGCCGGCTTCCCCGACGAGGCGTGGCGCATTGTCAAAGTTTTGATCGCGGCACCTGATGCAAGCCAATTGGCTGTGACGTTAGCTGTGACTCTGCGATTGGCCGCCGGTGCGTTTGATGATGTTGTGGTCCTGTGTCGCCGCCTCTTGTCGCAGAACCCCAATGATCCGGAGGCTTGGAACAACCTTGGTCAGGCACTCGATCAACTGGCGCAACCGAATGAAGCAATAGCGGCCTTTGAGCGGAGTGTTGCATTGTCCGCCAGCAATTCATCGGCCTACAATAATCTTGGTGTCGTGTTGTCGGGCCAAGGCAGGTTTGCAGCCGCAGCAACGGCTTTCTCATCGGCGTTAAAGCATGACCCTAAAAATGTTGCGGCACTCGTCAACCTTGGGGTCGCTCTCGTGGAACGCGGGGATGTTGCGCAGGGGCTACAACAGTTCGAGCAAGCTCTTTCTCTTGATCCCGGAAATCAAGCCGCTCATGACAATCGCCTGTTTGCGATTCACAACATAGTTGACGACCCCAAAATATTGTTTGAGAAGCATCGCGCCTGGGGACGTGGAATTGAGCAATCTGCGGTCGCCAAGGTTTTTGCGAATACGCGCCAGCCTGATCGACGGCTTCGCGTAGGCTACGTCTCGCCAGATTTTCGCCAGCATTCGGTTGCCTTCTTTGTTGAATCACTGCTGCAAGAACACGACCGCAACTCTTATGCTATCTATTGTTACTCGCAGGTGGCTTGGCCTGACACAACCACAGCGCGTTTCAAGAAATTGGCCGACCATTGGTGCGATGTTCGCAATCTTTCGACAGAAGCAACTGTCGATCAGATCATAAGCGATCAGATTGACATCCTGGTCGATCTCGCCGGGCATACCATGGGGAATCGACTTGATGTGTTTGCTCAGCGCGCAGCTCCCATCCAACTGTCCGCCATTGGATATCCAGGGACGACAGGCTTGATCCACATTGATGGGCGGCTCAGTGATGCCGGCGCTGATTTACCAGCCAATGACACTTATAGCTCGGAATCGGTGATCCGCCTGCCAAGATCGATGCACTGCTACTCACCGCCGCCATTTGCGCCAGGCACTAACGCGTTGCCGTACCACAACGAAGGAGTTGTGACGTTTGGCTCGTTCAACAAGCTTGCGAAAATCTCAGATCCGACCATCAAGGTGTGGTCTGACGTGCTAAAGGCAGTGCCAAAGTCGCGGCTACTGATCAAAACCAAACCGCTTGCCGAGACTGCAACGCAGTCGGCGCTGGCGGCAAAATTTGCGGCTTTTGGCATTGAGGAAGATCGGTTGGAGTTGTGCGGCTGGAACCCTGACGATGAGGGCCATTTGGCAACTTACCATCGCGTGGATATTGCGCTTGATACCTACCCCTATAACGGCACGACCACGACGTGCGAGGCCCTATGGATGGGTGTGCCGGTCATTACTTTGGCTGGGCAAACACACGCTAGCCGGGTCGGAGCAAGTCTATTGGAATCAGCGGGGGTGCCTGACTTGATCTGTGGATCACCCGATGAATTTGTCGCGTGCGCGGTGAAACTGAGCACAGAGCCCACGACGTTGGCCGCATTACGCGGTTCAATGCGACAGCGCGTAGCAACCTCCGCAATCTGCAATGCGAAAGCATACACGATCGACGTGGAAAGGGCGTACCGGGCGCTCTGGCAGCGCTATTGCGCGTCAGTTTAGAGGTAGTTGACCAACGATAGCTGCTGAACCTTAGACAGCGTCGCAAACGAAATGTTCAATGATCGAATGTCGTCATTCAACTTGACGGCTGCTTCAGTGGGGTCAACGTTTTCAATTTCGATCTGACGCACTTCCAAAAAAGCTGAAAACTGCTTCTGGTCATCTTTGGCATCGGCCAGAACTTTTTGATTGATGCCAAGACGGTTTTGAACGAGTTGCAAATCGCTCGGAAGTTCACCCGAACGGTTAGAATGCTCAATGGCATCGTTGATGAGGGCCAACGCATCCACGGCGCGTTTTTGATTGTTAATAAGATCCCCTTGCGTAATTTGGCCAAGGGCTCTGATCGCTTTCTCAAAAGCAGGGTCAAGGCCGTTAACGCCGAATTTGATTGTCCGAGTTTCACTCACGCGGTGTTCGGTTTCAAGTTTGTCGCCAAGATAGTAGGGGCGAGTTTCGAAATTCACAGTCTCCGGCGTGGTATTAGGTACTTGGCCCGAAACAAAGATCCGGCTGCCGTCGAAAACAGCCCCGGTGAAGGGAGCTGCGGCTTGTTCAGCATTCGTCGGCCAGCGCACGGTATAGGCGCCGTTATTGTTGTTGCCCGAGCCCGTCATGTAAATCGTGGTGCCATTGGGCGGCACGCGGCGCATGATCACCCCGGCCGCTGCTAAGTCGGTGCCTGCGGTGACGTTCTGGTCCACGGTCAAGGTCCGACCGTCGCCCGAAACACCAGTCACTGTGAAAACGCCGTTATTGCCGCTTGTGAGATCAAGCGTGAAAGTTTGCCCGACTTCGAGGTTGCTAAACGCTCCTGGCACCGACGACGTGATGGTCCCATTGGCACCTGAATTGGCGAAGGTCAAATCGCCAAAGCTAGTTGAATCGGCGGTCGCGGTTACAAAGTTGCCAGCGGCGGCGTCGATTTGCGTCACATCGGTCGCAGGGGTGCCGTAAGAAAGGTTAGTGTAAGCTGTCACGCCAACATTATCGAAGCTTGCTTGAACCAGCTGTGCGGCGCGCGTCTTTGGGTATGTGACATCTACGCCGTCGTAAACTTTTTGGAACTCGGCCACGTTGCTGTATGGCAAATCGACTGGCACATCGTTCGTCTTGCCGCCGCCAAAAACGTATTTCCCGTCAATTTTCAGGTTCAATGCGAACTTGATTTCGCTAAGGGCCGAAAAAGCTTTGTCCTGAATATCACTTACCGCGCTGACATCCTGTGGTGACTGATCGCGCAAGTCACGACCCGTAAAGCCGATCAGCTCTTGGCGAAGGCTGCGCATCACATCGTCAACCGACTTGACCGAAGTATTCATTGCCTTCAATGTGGTCTCAGCCGACGTATTGTTATTGATAAAACGGCCAATGCGGCTTTTCTCATTCTCGATGTTTATCAGGCTGAATGAGTCCGAGGAAATGCCGGCGTAGTCTTGCGACTTCTTCTCAGTGCCAACCTGGGTCTGGCCATCAAAAACGCGCTTTTGCGTCTCCAACATGCGCGAGATCAGTGCTTGTTGATTGGCGAATGTTCCGATGCGGGTGACCATATCTGCGCTCCTGCTTTGGCGCTATTTGAGAATGCTATTGAGTATGTCGAAGAGCTGCTGCGTGACCGAGATGACTTTGGCCGACGCCGCATACGTTTGCTGGAACACGAGCAAGTTCGACATTTCTTCGTCGAGATTGACGCCCGAAAGCTCTGAGTGCTTCAATTCCAGGGCCGTCTTTAGATCTGACTGGGATTGGTAATCAGTCTCGACGCTCGATAATTGAGTGGAAGCATTCGACACGATTGATGATGAATACTCAGCAAACGTAATGTTGCCGGACGTCAAAGATCCCGCCTGCTTGAACGAAACTTGCCCGCTCAACATTTTAGCAATTTCTTGGGCAACTTGGTTGTCACCGTTCGAAAGTTCATAGCGACCCGTGATGGGATCAAATTGGACGCGCCCGCGGCTAACGCGTGCTGGATTATCAACCAGGGTCTGATTCACACTCAATTTTGTCGCGATGCCGCTATCGGAAAAATTTAAACCCAAAGAATCGATAGCATCGTTGTTGTTGCCGGCAGCCTGCGTCACGACCAATTGCTCGCCCAACTCATGTTGAATGCGCAATTTAAAGCCGGACGCCTCCGGGATAACGTCGGCGCGGATGCGGCCCTGCAGAGTTGTGTTTTGGTTAATGCGGTCAGCAATTTGCTGCAACGAATCGCCAGGATTGACAGTGATCGAGCCGCCAGTGATGCCCGTTGGCGATGTTTGGTCGGCAAATTGAATTGTGCGCGAGCCGACAAGACTCAGGTTGTAGTTCCCGGGCTTGAAACTCGAGTCCCAGGTTGACAACTTTTGCTTGGTAACAAAGTAGTCGTTGAGTCCAAGGAAATTTGAGAACCCAGATACTGTTTGATCGTTGTTGCCGTCAGCATCTAGGTCAATGGACACGCTTACATCCTGCGCGGCGCTGCCCTTAACTGCTGTCGCTTCGTCACGAAAGGCGATCCCGAGACTATCGGTGCCGAGATTGATGGCGAACTTGCCATCCGTGTTCACCGTTACAGTGGCATTTGACAATTGGGTGTCTTGCGCACGCAGCCACGTTTCAAGCGACGACGCTAGCGAGTCGACTGTTCCGCCATTGGTGAAGTTGATGCCCGCCGGATCAAGCACCCGGCTAGAATATTTCTCAGCGCCGTCAGCGTCGTAAATCATGACGCGCGGCTCGCCGCCCGAGAACGTCAAGGTTTGTGCGGCGCTGTTCATGAATGTGCGCGTGCCGGTGGTTTGGTTCACCATTTGCGGGTAAGCGGTGCCGCGATTGTGAATCAGGTTCACTTCTTCCAGAAGGTTTCGGCCTAATTCGTCAACTTGCGCCTGCATGTCGGGTAAGGTTTTGTCGCGCAGTTCGACCAAAGCCGAGATTTTCCCCGACCTGATGCTGTTGGTAATGTCGCGCATGCCGGCGAAAATGCCATTGAAGTCGTCGCTGGCATAAGCATTGTCCGAGCTGACTTGAGTCAGCGCCGCATGGTTTGTCGCAACGGGCGAGCTTTCAAGCAAGGTTGTTCCGTCGGTTGTGAATACTGAGATCGACCCATTTGAATTTGCGAAGTATTGAATATCGATTAGGTCAGCGAGTTTGTTCAGCGCAACGTCACGTTTGTCTTCAAAGTCGCCATTCGGGCGGTTGGTCGCTGACCCCAACGAAATTTGATCATTCAATTTTGCAATGGTGCTGAGTTGGTTGCCGATGTCGGTGATCGCGCGTTGAATTTCGCGGTCGGCATCAAGGCGCAGGCCTTGAATCGTCTTACTCATCGACGCCAATTGGTCTGCAACACGAACGCCCGCCTGAATTGACGCC
The DNA here is from genome assembly GCA_947476925.1 of Rhodospirillaceae bacterium. Classification (GTDB taxonomy): domain Bacteria; phylum Pseudomonadota; class Alphaproteobacteria; order Rhodospirillales; family Rhodospirillaceae. The sequence goes on from CANJSF010000010.1 coordinate 91,937, forward strand.
AACTGCGAGGTCGACTTGTCGGGCTCGGTGGCGAGCGTTTCCCACTCTTTCTGTAGTTCGTTAACCGTATGGCTGATCGTGTTGTCGCTAGACGTCGTGCCAAACAAGTCCTGCACGCGCTTGAGAAAAGCGTTCATTGCATCAAGATTGCCGAACTTCGAGCGTTCCTCACGGACATCGCGCAACAGGTTCTGATCGACGTTGTTGCGGATGGCGCCCAGTTCGACGCCAACGCCTGTACCATTCAAAACCCTCGATTTAGGCTCGAAGATTTTGCGTGTGTAGCCTTCGGTATTAACGTTTGCGATGTTGCTGGAAATTGTATTCAGGCCGGCCTGAGCTGTGCTCAGGCCAGAAACCGCCGAATTTAATGCATTAACCAAGCTCATATCGACAGCTCCCGAACGTCCACGCTACATCGTCTGGTTAAAGCTAACGGCCAGATTGCGCTTGACGGATGTGTAACCGCTAAGCGCGCCTTGCTTCGAATACGATGCGGACTGCTTCTCTTGTTTTTCTTTCACGGCTTCGACGACCGCCTTTAGAAATTTATTGATTGTCGAAATGTTGGCCTTCAAAAGGCTCGCGTTCTCGGTCATCAATTCTGACAGACGAACCGAGGCCTGGGTCAGCGCGGTACGTTTGCTAACCTCAAGCGACTTCAATGATGCCGGGTCCCGGTGAACGGCATTCATGTGCTGCTGATATAGCCGTGCCAGTTGTTCTTTGCGTTCGCCCAAGGCTTTGACTTCGGCATTTTTGTGGCGCTTCAACGCCAAGTTTTCCTTAGTCAAAACGTCGGATAGCTGACGAATCACAAGCAATAGTTCATCGCCACGATTGGCATTGCCTGTCATAGGATTTTGGGTTTGATTTTGCTGCCCTGGCCGCGAAGGAGCGGTTCGCGACACACCTTGGGGCGGCGTGGCGATGCGCTCGGGCTGCGGCCGAGTGGGTTGTGCTGGGCTTCGGGGCATCATGTTCATGGTGTTCGATCCAATCCTATTGGCGCAGACGTGCGGCGGCGCTGATCGCGCTCGCCGCGTTGGTTGCGCCCGCAGTTTCATCGTCGGGCGAGAGTGCGGCTAGTTTTTGCTGAGCCGTCGTGCTTTCTTCTTGCGCCTTGAGCAATGAATCCATGACCTGTTTGGAAATGCCCAATCCGCCCGATTTGACGATGTGTTTGCCGTACTCCTGGTTCATCATCGAACGCCACATTTCTTCGGCGTGTCCGCCGCCGAACTCGGGGTCTACTTCAACGCCCTGGGTCATGTATTCCAACATCTGACCGACAAAGAATGACTCGAAATTATCGGCCGCGGTGCGCGCGCCTTTTTCGTCAAGCCCGTTGGCTTTCTTATTCGACTGTGCGGTTGCGGCATTTACGGCCTGGCCCTGCACGCCAACGCTGTATGCGTTCTGTGCGCCGCCGATAAGCGAAGTTGTGTCCATCATGCTCATGATTACATCACCTCAATTTCGGCTTGCAGAGCGCCTGCGGCCTTAATTGCCTGTAAGATCGAGATCATGTCGCGTGGGCCAACTCCAAGGGAGTTCAAGCCGTTGACAAGTTCTTGCAAACTGACGCCGTCATCAACCAGCGCGAGCCGGCGATCCTTGTCTTCCTCAACCGTGATCTCGGTGCGCGGAACGACGGTCGTTGTGCCGGTTTCTGAAAAGGGTGAGGGCTGCGACACTTGCGGGGTTTCGCTGACTTTAATTGTCAAATTGCCTTGCGCGACTGCGACCGTCGAAATACGCACATCTTGGCCGATGACGATGACACCAGTGTTTTCGTCGATTACGACGCGAGCGGTTTGATCGGGTTCGATCTTCAGTTGCTCAACATCTGTCATGACATCGACCATCGAGCCTTCGTACCCGTCCGGAATGGCCACCATCACGGTCCCGGGGTCAATCGTCGCAGCGGACGTCGTTCCCATGAAGGCATTGATGGCCTGCGCCACGCGACGCGCCGTGGTCAGGTCTGGATTGCGCAACGACAATTTGGCTTGGCGCATCGCAGCCAGAGAGAAGTCGATTTCACGCTCGACGATGGCGCCACTGGGAATGCGGCCGCTGGTTGGGACGCCACGTGAAATGCTAGCCGCTGCGCCTTGCGCGGCAAAGCCGCCAACCTGAACCGAACCTTGTGAGACGGCATACACTTCGCCGTCCGCGCCCATGAGCGGTGTTACAGCGAGTGTGCCGCCTTGCAGGCTGAGCGCGTTGCCAATCGAACTGACTTGAACGTCGATGCGCGAACCTTGACGCGAGAAGGGCGGTATTGTGGCCGTAACAATCACCGCGGCGACGTTGTCGGGCTCCATCTTGCTGTCTCGGGTGTTGATCCCAAGTCGTTCCAGCATGCCCGCTAGGCTTTCTTTCGTGGCCGAAATTTTCTTCAGGTCATCGCCGGTGCCTTTCAGACCGACAACCAATCCGTACCCGACAAGAATGTTTTCGCGAACGCCTTCAAACCCGGCGAGATCCTTGATGCGCGAGGTGGCATGAGCTTGGCTCGAGGCCAGAAACAGCAAGGCAGCCATCAGCATGTGAATGCCAACAAACCACAGGCGGTCGATTCGCCCGGCGCTGGCAGGCGCCCGCAGTGAGGTTTGCTCGGTTGCAAAAGTAAAACGCATGATGGCCTCTTCGCTTTTCGGTCTTTGGTCCACTCCCGGCACAATCAGGGCGTCGGGGCGTACTCTTCCGCAGCAATCAATGCGAATTTCGTGCCAACTGGCCAATCCCGCTAAACCATTGGAAAACAATGATTTATTTAAAAATCGCCGTGCTTCCTCGGGCTTCGGATAGGTCGGAATGGGCGTGCCGTCGGCAAATCTTGCCGAGTGACGCGGCGCGCAAATCGCGTTACTTCATAATGGCTTGGTGTTGGTACATGCGGTTGGTGACATGAAAGTCGAAGGCCCAAAGGGCCCGAGTTCCGTTCAGCTGAAGAAAACCAAGAAGACTGAAGGCGCGTCGGGCGGCGGGTTTGCGGCCGCGCTTGGCCGCGCTGCGGGCGGCGAAGAATCGACCGATTCCTCAGGACCTGTCGATAACGCCTCCGGCATTGCCGGTGTTGATGGCGTTTTTGCTGCCCAGTCCGTTGATTCTGGCCCTGGACCAGGCCCGGAGGAGCGCCAACGTCGCGCCAAGCGGGGCGCAGAAATGCTTGATCGCCTAGAAGAAATTCGCCGCGGCCTGCTTTTGGGGGTGATCCCGAAAGATCGCCTGGCTGAATTGGCCCGAATTGTCCGAGATAAGCGAGAAAAGGGCGCGGACCCGGTTATTTCACGTTTGCTCGATGAAATTGAGCTTAGGGCAGAAGTAGAGCTAGCCAAACTCAGTCGCCGTTTGGCATAAGCCTGCCGTGATTCGCCCTCGAAGTGGGGCACTCTGGCGCAAACTTCTAACCCATTGATTATACATGAAAAAGAAGAAAGCCCCGACGCCCAAGAAAAAGGCCAAGCCAACGGCCGCAGCGAAACCGCGTAAAACAGCAGCAAAATCAAAGCCTAAGGCCAAGGCCCCGGTCAAATCAGCCAAGGCCTCATCGGTGCGCCCGGTGGCCAAGCTTGTCGCTGTGCCAGTCAAGCCGGCCAAACGCGAGCGAGTGCTGAAATCCTCAAGCATTACGTTGCCCCCGGATTACCGGCCGACTGACAAAGAACCGTTTATGAATACCCGCCACCTCGAGTATTTCCGGCGCAAGCTGTTGGCTTGGCGCCTGGAGTTGCTCAAAGAGTCGGAAGAAACACTGGAAAGTCTCCAAGAAGGCAGCTTGCAAGAGCCCGATTTGGCCGACCGAGCCTCGGCCGAAATGGAGCGCGCGCTGGAGCTGCGTACGCGTGATCGTGCACGCAAGCTGATTTCGAAGATTGATGCGGCGCTACGCCGGATTGAAGACGGTAGCTATGGATTTTGCGAGGAGACCGGCGACCCTATCGGGCTCAAGCGTCTCGAAGCGCGTCCAATTGCCACATTGAGTGTCGAAGCCCAAGAGCGCCACGAGCGGATGGAGCGCACTCATCGCTCGGACTAATCGCATTTTCTCAACGTTCTAGGTTTTATGCATGCAAAAGGCGCTTCCGAACAGGAAGCGCCTTTTCAGCAAGGCAATGATGCCAGAATCAGATGGCGTGAGGCCTTAGGCCCCGCGCTTCTCCAGAAGGCCCTCTGCGATCTGCAGATTGGTGTTGACCAAAGCTTCAATGGCCTTGGTCGAGGAGCCGCTTTGCATTTCGAAGGTCTTTTGGGCCACGAAACTGGCAAGGCGGATCAAATTGTCTTTAATCGGCATGGGCAGCGGGTTGTCGGCAACCGACACCATGGTGCGGATACCAACCCACAACTGCATATTGCGGTCGAGAGCTGCGGCTAGGCGCTTCTCATTTTTCGACTCGTGTGAGCGCGAAATTTCAAGCGCCGACTGGGTGAGGGCCAGAGCGTCTTCCTCGGCGAGAGAAAGGGCCATGGGCTTTGTGTTGGTCATCATGTTCATCCGATTAGTCCCCTGACTGGTGGCATCAGTGCGTAGGTAAATCCGATAGAAACTCTTCTATCGCTGACTGTTATCGCAGCCCGGGGTTAACAAAAGGTTTTTTGAATCTTCTTTTTTAAAGCCATCAAAGATTCGATTGGCTGGTTTGTTTGGGGCCGAATCATCAATGTTTTCAGGGCCCATGTTCTAAGAATCAGCAATTGATTAATGACTGGTTAAGGCAGACGGCTCGCAAAAGCCCACCTTCCAGGCAAAAAAAAGCCGACGGTGAATAAATCACCGTCGGCGAGTTTGCTTCTGTTTCGCGAGGCCACCCCGCGAAAAGAGTTGGACAGGGATAAAAGGAAACCGTCGCTTCCCGTTTATCCCCGCCCTTCCAAACAGAAGGGCGTGACAAGCTTTGCTGAGGCCCGCCGTCGCGGATCGCAGCAAAGCCAAATCACTAGAACGGGAAAATCACGTCAAAGATCTGTTGGCCGTAACGTGGCTGTTGGACATCGCTGAGCGAGCCGCGGCCGCCGTACGAAATTCTAGCTTCGGCAATCTTGTCCCATGAAATGGTGTTGTCTGAACGAATGTCTTCTGGCCGAATCACGCCGGCTACTTGCAACTCGCGCAACTCGTTGTTGACGCGAACTTCTTGCCGGCCGGCGATGGCCAAATTTCCGTTTGGAAGGACTTGAAGAACAATCGCAGCTAAACGAATGCTAATGCTTTCATCACGCTTAATCGAGCCGGTACCTTTAAAGTCACTCGTGCTTGAGAAATCAACAGCCGGTGTTGCATTGACGCCTGGGACGATGTCTTTGTTGAGGAAGTTGGTAATGCTCACCGATTCCTTTGCGCTGTCGCGCTTGCGCGAGGTTTCGTTATTCAGCTGTGCGCTTTCATTTTGAATCTTGACGACAACCGTCATGACGTCACCAATTTCTTTGGCGCGTTGATCTTTGAAGAAAGCGCGCGCACCTGGCCGCCACAACGAATTTGAAGCCGGTTCAATGGCGATGGGCGTCGGCATTGGCATGGTCACAGGCCGGTAGTCGCGATCTTGTGTTGGGCTGGTCACTGCCGAAAGTGCTGGCGCCTGTCCGACACGAGATAAGCGCTCGGCCGTCGAGCATCCGCTGAGTGCGGTTGCGGCCAGCAAAATGGCGGTGATGGCGCTGCGAGAGATCATGCGAGTCATGGCCTTGGTCCTTTTAATTTTTATCACTCAAACTTAGTTCATCGCTGATTGCTGTTCGGTCACACGTGCTGTTTGCGCATCAAGCACTTCGGCAAGGATCGTGTGGCTGCTTTTTGTATTCGTAATGCGGATCACCTGGCCAACGGCGCCATCTTCCAGGACGCGGCCTTTAGATGTCAGGCTCATGGCTTTGGTGTTGAAGATCAGGGTAATGGTTTTGCCTTTGGCGACGACGACGGGACGCGACACGCTTAAGGTGCGGAATGTCTGACCTGAACGCACAGTGTTTGTTGCAATCAATCCGACGAGATCTTTCTCGTTGCGCACGATTTCGCCAACAATGTCGTTCTCAGATAATGTCACCCAGGTTAGGTCATGTGCATCGATTGTTTCGCCACGACGGATATCGCGTGATGCGGTTGGGACGTCGATCAAGTTGAGGTCTTGCAAATCTGTACGGCGAATGGCGGTACGTGCGGGCAAGAAGCGCTTGGGGGTTTTGCCGACAAGCTGAGTTTCGCTGGTGACGGCATCTTTTGGGATGTCGTCGGCATTCATGGCGGTCCATGATATATCAGACGCTGAAATCTCAACGCCGCGGCGCATTTCAGCACGAAGCACGGGGATTTGGGTCAATGTCAGGTGATAGATATCAGACTGGCGAATGGGCTGGCCCGATTTCAAGTAGCCACGCGGGGCTTTACCAATCAATGCATTGATATCCATCACCGTATCTGCGGCAATCTCGGTCTCTGGCACGTCGATCATGTTGATCATGTCGGCGGTCATTACCGTGTTGCGCGACAGTCCTTGCTTCACAGTTGGAATATTGACCACGGCCATCGCGCTTCCGCGTACAGGCACGAAAATCGCCGATGGGTCGCCGGCCGCAATCTCGGCGACTGCCGAGAAGCTTTTCGTTGCTGCATCGTAAATGGCCTCACGCACGACAATCGACTTATTGGCATTGAGACCAATGGTGGCGGTGCCAATCGCGGCAAACGGCTTTAGGCTATAGTTCTGTGGCATGCCATTTGCGGTCAAGGCCGTACGGATAGCCGCGATGATTTCGGCGGATTGAATTGTTTGACCTGGGCGGAACACAAGCGCGCGATCGTAAGGACCGGTCGGGCGCCAATCGATCCCATTGTTGCGTGCCAATGTTGCCAGCCAGTCGGCCGCCAAAACAATGCGCTGTCCTGGGGCGGGTGATTGGGCGATGACTTTATCACCTTTCATCACGTCGCCGCCGAAGACATCGCCGAGGCGAACAACATCCTCGGTGACGGTCACCGACGAGTTGAGACGCACCGGCACCGGATCACCCAAAGTGGCAGCCGCTGCGACACCAGCAAACGAAAGGCTGAGCATCGTTGTAACGGCGATGCAAACCAATCGGCGGGCGGTCAATGCGATCTGTGACATCTTGGATAATCCTTCGGCGGTATTTCTTAGGCGATCATCTGCGTAACGGTGGAGTACATTTGGTCAGCGGTTTGCACGACCTTAGAGTTCATTTCGTACGCACGCTGCGCGCTGATCAGTTCGGTGATTTCCGAGACGACGTTGACGTTAGAGGTTTCGAGGAACCCTTGGAGAATGGTGCCGTAGCCTGGAGTTCCTGGAACGCCCGCAGTGGCAATGCCCGAAGCCGGTGTTTCAAGGAATAAGTTATCACCGATCGCGTCAAGGCCCGCTTCGTTCGCAAAGGTTGCGATCGAGAACTGACCGGCCGCTTGAGGATCAACAACGCCATCCTGTTTGTAAAACACTTGGCCTTGCGGATTGATCGAGATGCTGATCGCATCGGTGGGGATTGCGCCCAATCCCGAAACCAAGAAGCCATCGTGTGTAACAATTTCGCCGTTGGCCGATAATTGGAACGAACCGTCGCGCGTGTAAGCCGTTTCGCCGGTGGGCAAGGTGATTTGGAAATAACCCTTACCTTGCAGCGAGACATCCAGCGTGTTGTCGGTCGAAAGCAAGCTGCCCTGCTCGGTGATTCGATACACGGCTGCGGTTTTGACACCCAAGCCTAATTGCACACCCGAGGGGACGATTGTCCCAGCGTCCGACGACGTTGAGCCAACGCGTCGTAAATCTTGATATAACAAGTCGTTGAACTCGGTCCGGCGACGTGAATACGCTGTCGTATTCATGTTGGCGATGTTGTTCGAAATGACTTCGACGTTGGTCTGTTGGGCCAACATGCCGGTGCCTGCGATATTGAGAGCGCGGATACTCATGACTTTGTTCCTTTTGTCTCTGCTCTAATTCTGGTGCGTCATTCTATTGCGGCGAGGCATTAAGCCTGCGCCGGGCGCGTGAAAACGTCGTTCGCTTTTTTCTTTCGGTCGTCTTCTTGGCTAATCATACGTGCAGTTTCTTGGTAGGCGCGGTTCAGCGCAATCAAGCGGGTGATTTCTGTCACCGGAACAACGTTCGAAGCTTCTAAAAGGCCTTGAGCAATTTTGGGTCTGTCCACGGCTTTAGGTTGCTCTGCGTCGGTACGAAATGCTGTGCCGTCGACTTGCTTCAATTCGCGTTCGTTGTCGAAGCGCACCACGCGCAGCTGACCGAAAGTTCTGCCGTTAGGTTCGGCCACGGTGCCATCGCCTTGGATGACAACGTTTCTCGCATCGGCTGGAATATTGATCGGCGCAGTATTGGTGCCTTGCACCAAGCGACCTTCCATGGTCGTCAGGAAACCTTCGGCATTCTTCGTAAAAGCGCCTGCGCGAGTGTAATTCTCAGCGCCACCGCGACCATTGATGACAAAATACCCATCACCTTGAATGGCGAGGTCAAATGTGTTGCCGGTATAATTGAAAACGCCTTGGCTGAGGTTGCGAACCAAGCCGAAGTCGTGGACGAACGCGACCTTATCTTTGAAGGTGCGCTCATTCTGGTCGAGCTTGAACACGTACTGGGAAAAAAGGCTGTCGGTGCCCTTGTATCCAGTCGTATTCACGTTCGCGAGGTTGTTGGCGACAACCTCAAGTTGATTTTGTAACCCCATCTGTCGCGATAGGGCGATATACGTCGTGTTATCCATGGCCTTTACTCCGCGCGGGTTGTTTATGCGCGTGATTGTCCATGTATATGCAGGAACCGTGCCAAGTTATAATATTTATATATATCAATAACTTAGTAGGTATTTTCCCAGCTAGCGGCCCGTTTTGTGCCAGGTGATATCAGGGTTTTGCCCGGCAAACCTTGCCCCCTTAGGCGACATCATCACACTATGTATTTGTCCCTGGCGGGGGCGATGTTGGCCCTACTCAATATATTATTAACCCAACACACGTAGTTTTTTGCGATCTGCCGAAAAGCCGCCGAGTTTCGGTAATCGGGCGCATGCTTAGGCGTCGGGTGGGGTCGGCATAAAAAGTATCGAGTAGAGCCTTCAATCGGCTCGAATCAGGAAGCGGTCATGGCACAAGAACCGGAAGAAGATTTCGACGGCGAAGCCGAACCAGAGTTCGAAGGTGGCGGCGGCGGCGGCAATAAGAAAAAACTTTTGATGATCGGCATTCCACTGATTCTTGTGATCGGTGGTGCAGCTGGTGCTTACTTCTCAGGTTTGGCTGATCCAGTAATTGCGATGATTACCGGCCAGAAGCATGAAGAAGCGCCCGCTGAGGGCGGAGAGCCCATGGCGAAAGCCGAAGGTGGCGGGGCAACTGCCGAGGGCGGTGGACCAGGTGCGCCGCTTGAGACATCTTTTTACGAATTGCCGGAAATGTTGGTGAACCTCAATACACCTGGCCGCAAACGTAACTTCTTAAAGATCAAGGTCAGCCTAGAGTTGGGCAGTCCGACAGATATCGCCGGCGTAGAATTGGCGCTGCCGCGCATTGTCGATAACTTTCAAGTCTACTTGCGCGAGCTGCGGCTTGAAGATTTGCAAGGTGCGGCCGGAATGTATCGCCTGCGCGAAGAGTTGCTCTCGCGAGTGAATGCAGCCGTGCGGCCCGTGAAGGTCAAGGACGTCTTGTTCAAAGAAATGATCGTTCAATAAGGCGACATGATGTTTGCGATGCAAATTTCTAACGGCTTTCAGGCGTAAAAGGCGTTCCTATGGCCCCACCGGGTGAAGTCACGGACGACGATTGGGCATCAGCACTGGCTGAGGCCAAAGCTGATACAACAGCGCCCGCAGCAGCAGCCGGCGGCGAAGCCGACGCCATGGCCGCCGAATGGGGAGCAATGTTGGGCGGTGGTGATCCGACTGCCGACGAAGGTGGCGGTGGCGGCGGCGGTGGGCGCGATTCCACACGCGTTCTGAACCAAGACGAAATCGACAGTTTGCTTGCCTTTGATGAGGCCGGTGAAGACGGCGAGCAACGCTCGGGCATTCAAGCCATTCTCAACTCAGCGCTCGTTTCCTACGAACGCTTGCCCATGCTCGAAGTTGTCTTCGACCGCTTGGTTCGAATGATGACCACCAGTTTGCGTAACTTTACGTCCGATAACGTCGAAGTGTCGTTGGAAGACATTCTCTCGCAACGTTTCGGCGATTACTTGAACTCGATCCCGCTGCCGGCCATGTTGACGGTGTTCAAAGCCGAAGAGTGGGACAACTACGGCTTGATGACCGTTGATTCATCGATGATCTACTCGATCGTCGACGTTTTGCTAGGTGGGCGTCGCGGGGCTGCCGCCATGCGCGTTGAAGGCCGACCCTATACGACCATCGAGCGCAAGCTGGTGGAACGCATGATCCACGTCGTGCTGGCCGATTTGTCAGCCGCCTTTGACCCGCTTTCGCCCGTCACCTTCCGGTTTGATCGCCTTGAAACCAATCCCCGATTTGCAACCATTTCGCAGCCGTCCAACGCTTGTATTGTCGCGCGGTTGCGTATCGACATGGAAGACCGCGGCGGCCGCTTAGAAATTTTGATTCCATTTGCCACCCTCGAACCCGTCCGCGAGCTTCTCCTGCAGATGTTCATGGGCGAAAAGTTCGGCCGTGACTCGATTTGGGAAACCCACTTGGCTGAAGAAATGTGGTTTAGCGAAGTCGATCTTGAGGCTGTGCTCGATAGTCAGGTGATGCCGCTCAGTCGCGTTCTGGGATTCGAAGTAGGCTCTAAAATGCTGCTGACCGCCAAGCCAGACTCTCCGATCGAACTGCGTTGCGGCGACCAGCCGATGTTCATCGGCAAGATGGGCCGCCGTGGCAATCATATTGCAATCCGCGTCGATCATCGTCGCAGAATGGAAAAGTCAGAGCCTTAATGGTTTGTGTGTATCGCATTGGCCCCGTTCATCTTAACCGAATGTTATGGGCAACTGCGGCAATCTGCGGGACGCACACTGCTGGATCTTTTCCTGCAGTGGACTAAAGTTAACGGATGATCCGGCCAGCGCCGGGTACGGGAGATGGGAATGACGTTCGACACCGCAATTAGCTTGATTATTATTGTTCTGCTCGTCCCCACGATTTCTTACGCCGTTATTCTCAATCGTAAGCTCTCGGCGCTGCGCAATTCGCGCGATGAACTGGCCAAAGTGGTTGCGAGCTTTAACGACGCCACCTTGCGCGCCGAAGCGGGTATCCCGAAACTGAAAAAAGCCACAAACGAAGCAAGCATGGCGCTGAAGGACCGAGTCGAAAAAGCGCAATCCTTGCGCGACGACTTGGCTTTTATGATCGAACGTGCTGAAGAGATTGCTGTGAAATTAGAGTCGAGCGTTCGTGTCGCACGCAGTGAAGCGTCGTTTGGTACATCGACCAATCAGCCAACGACAGCCCCAGCAACGACGGCATCGCCGATGTTGGCGGGGGGCTTGCGTCCAAACTTAGTCGCGCCCGAACCCGTTGCAGCGCCGCGTGCCACACCGCCGGTCATGGCTGCGAAGGCCGCGACGCTAGGGCCTGCGCCCTTTGAAGATGCTGCAATTGATTTGCGCAATGCATTGAATGCCGCCCGAGCCGAGGCGCGCGCTGCGGATGGTCGATTGGCACCAGCGCCTCAGCAAAGTGCGCCCACGCGCACACCTCGCAAATCCTTAGCCGACGAGCTTGGTCTCAACGATGACCGCTCGGAAGCAGAGCGTGAGTTGTTAAAGGCGCTGCAGACCAATCGCTAAAGTTTCCGCTTGATATTATACGGCTACCGAAAGCATACGTTGCTGATGAACACGCCTCGCAAACCACGTCCCAAACTTCACCGCGCTGAGCCCGGCGATACTAATCGTGGGCCGACGTTCCGGTTTTTGCCGGTGGTGATTGTCGCCACAGTTTGCCTCCTGGGCTTGCGCATCCAAGTGGTGGTGAGCGACATCGCAAGCAACCGCGGCGCGACCACGGTCGCGGTGGAACAAGCGAAAGCCTTGGCCCAACAACCGGCCAAACCAGCCGCGCCTGGCGAAAAGCCTGCAGCCGAAGCGATGGAAAAGCCTGCTGAAGGTGCAGCCGAAGAAGGCGCCGATGGTGCCGAGAAGCCAGCCGAGCCGGTGTCTTTTAAGCCTTCAGAACTGACAAAGTCTGAAATCGATACTCTACAGCGTTTGGCGGAACGTCGCGATTTAATCGACAAGCGCGAGCGTGAGTTGCAGCAAAAAGAAAGCTTGGTGAAGGCTGCCGAGCAGCGCCTCGATCAAAAAATTACACAAATGCAGGATATCGAGAAGCAACTTCAAGCCTTGGTCCAGCAATACGACGCCAAGAAAAAGGCCGAGATCGAGCAGTTGGTGAAAATTTATACGGCGATGAAGCCTAAAGATGCCGCACGCATCTTCGATGAATTGGACATGACGATCCTAGTCGCTGTCGTGACTAGCATGAAGGAAAACAAGGTTGCGCCGATCTTATCGCTGATGGACGCCAAAAAAGCGCGGGATTTAACCCTCGAACTGTCCAGCCGCCGGCAAGTCCCGGGCATGAATCCCGGCCAGCAGGGTTAAACCTGCCGCCACTTCGCAGGGCGACAGTTTAGCCCAAAATCCGTAGAGTCCTTGTCTTTCAAGGCCTTAACGACCCGTTCACCTTTGTTATCTAATTTCGGTCGAAATTGTATCGGTGGGATAGCCGCCGAAGTGGGAAGTGTGCCTGTCCGAATGATTGAGCCTCGATTCAATCGATTCGATATCAGTGCCCGTGCAAATGCGCGGGTCTTCCGCATGCCTATTGTCATGGTGCAGGCATGACACCTTCAGCGACGGGAAATCAAACTGCGTCTCTTGTTCTCACGCTATCGATTGGCCTGCAGTTGCTCGCATTTTTTGTCGTGCTGAACGCGACGACGGCGCCCGATGCCGCGCGCTCACGCGCGGTCATCGCAAGTGTGCAGCAATCATTTCGTATCAACTCAACCGTGCCGACGGCAGATCAAACGGCAGCGGCCAATAAATCTGCCGCGCAAGTCGTGCTGCGATCTTCGATTTCAGAAGCATTCAACCGTGTTCTTGATGGGCGCGATATTGTCGTGCGCAGCGATGGAGATGTGCTTTGGGTCAAAGCACCAGTCGCTGCATTCTTCGAACCCGAAACTCAAGCGCTACGCGCGGTGTTGCCGGTGCTGGATCGCATTGCCATGGTTCTAGATACGCCGCCCGATGGCCTTCGGTACGAGATGTTGATCACCATTTCCAATGTCGATGGCGCCAATGGCGTCGCTGCCGTGCAAGCCGGTGCGTTGGCTGCTGACCTGCTTCGCCGTGGGTTTAGTCCATCTTCTTTCTCGCTTGGCGCAGTTGCCGCCCTTGAGCCGACCGTAACTCTGGCTTTTGTTGTGCGCGCTGAAGACGATCAGCCCCTGAGCACGTTGATCCGGGGGCAAATATTATGAGTGCTGCTCTCTTGGTCAAACTTCCTGCGCAGGCCCCCGGTCGGGCCTGGCTGGTGACGTTTGTCGACCTTATTTTGCTTCTGCTTACATTTTTTGTGTTGATGTTCTCGATGTCGCAACCCGATCCGGTCAAGTACGCGCCATTGGCGCAGTCGTATGCCGAGGCATTCAAACCGGTAGCTGAGGATGAGCCGAGTTTCGCGCGCGCCAGATCCTTTGTGTCGCAGGCAGCGCCACACGGCGAAGATTTGCTCTACCTTGAATCCGCGCTAAAGGCGGCTTTTGGTCGCTCCGATGCTTTGCGGGGCGTCCAATTCCGCTCCACGGAGCATTACCTTGTGATATCCTTGCCCGGAGACACTCTGGATCAAAGTGCCGAACTTGCGACATCCTCGATGTTGTTTGATTTGGGCGGGGTGTTGGCCAATATCGATAATAGGCTCGCAGTGATTGGATTGGCGGACCAGACCGCACAGAGTTGGACGGATGCTATTCGGCGTTCCGCGCGTGTGACTCAGGCCTTGACCAATGCAGGTTATGATCGGTCCATCGCGACACTTGCGCGCGTTGATACAACCGCCAGCGGGTCGCTCGAGATTATGGTGATGGCTGACCGTTTATCCGAGACGGTGTCAGCGCCATGACACTTCGTCGCACATCAATTCTGATCTGGGCTGGGACGCTAACGCTACTGTCAGGCCTGGTAGCAACGTCGGCAGTGGCTGATGGTGTTCGTGCGGCGCAGCGCGATGACTATGGCCGTATCGTTTTTGATTGGAACGAGCCGATCCGTTATTCGGCGGCGGTTGTGGCCGGGCAGCTCGTCGTGCAGTTTGAACGCCCGATCACGGGCGACCTTGCTTCGATTCAACAGACGCTTGGACCTTACGTGTTGAATGGCTTGCTCAGCCCCGATCGCCGCACCGCGACCTTCCCCTTGCGCGCGAATGTCACGATGCGCACCTTTACGGTTGGCAATGCGATTGTCATCGATTTGTCGGGCCCACCACCCCCTCAAGCCGTCGCTGCTAACCCGACACCACGAGCCGCAGCAACGGCCCCCGCGGTTCAAACGCAGCCGCAACCGCCCACGCCATCGACGCGCGGGCAGGGGCCGAAAGTAGCCCCCGTGGCCGTTCGTACGGGTTCGCATCCCGATTACTTCCGCATGGTCTTTGAATGGCCAGCGCCGACGACCTTTCGCGTCAACCGCAACGGTGATCGTGCCGAAATTGTTTTTGACGGAGCCGCGCCAATTGATGTTGCTGCATTGCGCAGCCGCCTGCCGCCTGGCAGCCGCGATGTTACCTCAACCGTCGAGAACGGCAAAAGCGTTGTCTCGATTCCGGTTCCGCCGGGCACCGAGCTGCGCAATTTCGCCAATGGCAATACAGTCGTTGTCGACCTTGTCAGCAAGCCACCCGAAACCAAGGTGGCCGGCGGGCCAAAGAGTTCTGAACCCGCCATGGCCCAGGCGCTGGACAACAAGGCAAAGGAAACCTCGTCAACGATTTCGCCGTTGCTGCCGTCTCAGCCGGCTGTTGCTCAACCCGGCGCAACAAAGGATCCCAAAGCAGACGCAGCCAAAGCTGCCGCTGCGCGCTCACTTACCGGCGTCGCCACTGAGCAAGTCGCCGCCGATGCAAAAGCAGAACGTGCGTTGGCAAACGCGGACCGTGCGGCTGACCCCTTATCAGCTCGGCCGGCTGAAATCAGCCTGAAGGTTGCGTTTGATGAGCCGTCGGCCGCGGCCGTTTTCCGCCGTGCTGAGTACCTTTGGGTGGTATTTGATCGCTATAAGCAAGTGGATGTCGCGGCCATGGCTAAGGCTGGCGCGCCCTATATTACTTTGGTCGAGCAACTGCCATATCGCACCAACACAATTTTGCGAATGGTGACTCAGCCTGACATCAATCCTTCCTTACGTCGCAACGGGTTGGACTGGATATTGGATTTCCGCTCACTTCCCATGCGACCCACGCGCGCTATCGACGTGCAGCCCCAGCTTGATCGCCCTGAGCCAAACTTGTTCGTGCCGGTCGCCGAGGCTGGCCGCACGGTCGCTTTCGATGACCCCGAAGTGGGCGACTATTTTATTGTCATCCCGGTGATTCCGCTTGGCTATGGCGTCTATCCTGCGCGCTCGTTCCCAGATGTCGATTTGCCTGTCACTGCACAGGGTGTCGTTGTTATTCCTAAGTCCGATGGTGTGCGTGCACTCGCCAATCGAAACGGTGTCGATATCGACGTTGATGGCGGGATGGCTTTGTCCAAAAAGGCGGCCGAGCAAATTGGGTCAGTCACGCAAAAAGAAGATCTGAAGCGTATTCTCAATTTGGCTGATTGGCAGATTGGCAAGGCTGACGACTACCTGCGCAACAAGCAAGCCTTGCAGATTGCCGTGGCCGATGAGGGGGCCGCAACCAAGCAAGAAGCGCGGCTGCGTTTTGCGCGCTTCGAGTTTATCAACGGGTTCTACCCCGAAGCGCTGGGCATTCTGCGCGTAATGGCCGCTACAGATCCAGAAGTGGAAAATACGGCGCCATACCGTGCGTTGCGTGGCGCGACCAACGTTATGATGCGCCGATATAGTGAGGGATCTGATGATCTCAGTCACTTCACGTTGGCTAACGAAGAAGATGCACGCTTTTGGCTCGCTGCTGCCCGCTCGAAGATCGCTAACCCGGAAGCGCAAGCTCAAACGCTCATTCAAACGGGCTCCACTATTCGCGGCTATCCACACACCGTGAAGACGCAGCTGGCCCTGATGGGAACTGAAGCCGCGATCGCGTCGGGTGATGACTTCGGCGCGCAAGGCTTCATGGATATGATCAGGCGCGACAATCCCAATCCGGTTGAGAAGGCGGCAATCGATTACTTGGACGGCAGACTCAATCAAAAGATTGGCGAACTGCGCGTTGCACTCGAGCAATATAGCAAAGCCGAAAACGGCGCGAGCTTGCTGTACAACGTGCTTGGCATGCGTGATCGCTTAGAACTCGAACATCAACTCGGCACGGTCAACACCGATGAGCTGATCGAGAACTACGAAAAACTTCGCTATCGCTGGCGCGGCGACGAGATTGAGCTGGGCTTCCTGCTGCGCTTGTCAGACCTCTACGCCGAGAAAAAAGATTACGGCGCGGCGCTCCGTACGCTCAAGTTGGCGACGTCGTATTTCCGCGAATACGCTGGTGTTGATAAGGCTGGCGACAAAATGACTGCAATGTTCGAGGAGCTGTACCTCGGCGGAAGCGCCGACAAACTGCCGCCTGTGCAGGCGATTGCTCTGTTCGATGAATTCCGCGCACTGCTGCCGGCTGGCGAGAAGGGCGATGAAATGATCCGCAAGCTTGCAGATCGACTGGTGTCCATTGATCTGCTTGATCAAGCTGTTGTTCTGCTTG
Source organism: Rhodospirillaceae bacterium (assembly GCA_947476925.1). Classification (GTDB taxonomy): domain Bacteria; phylum Pseudomonadota; class Alphaproteobacteria; order Rhodospirillales; family Rhodospirillaceae. The sequence goes on from CANJSF010000010.1 coordinate 108,833, forward strand.
ATCGGCAAATCCAGTTCCGAGTGGTTGGCATCGAACGTGCGCGGATTGGTGCTCGATTGGCGCTTGTTCACTTGCTCAATCGAGCGCCTAAACAAGCCATCGAAGCGTTGCGCGAAACATCTGTTCCTGATGCTCCGCCTGATTTGTTGGGTCAGCGTCGTCGTCTCGAGGCGCGCGCCCTGGCCGATCTTGATCGCCCAGCTGACTCCATCATGTTGCTAGGCGCTGATACCACCAATGAGACCAAACAACTGCGCGCTGAAATCTATTGGCGCAGCAAAGATTGGCCCAATGCGGCGAAGTCGATTGCTGATCTTGTGCCCGAGCCGGGTGCAGGCTCGCTTAGCGATGCAAACGCGCGCTTGGTGCTTGATTGGGCCACGGCCCTCACGTTGGCTGGCGACGATCGCACTATTGTTCGGCTCCGCCAGCGCTACTTGGCTTCAATGGTTCAGACGCCCTACAAGGACGCATTCGATTTGATGACTACACCGCGCGAGGGTGGGTCGATGGACCCAGCCGCCGTGCGCCGCCAAATCGAGCAGGCGCAGAACTTCAAGTCGTTCATTGTTGAATACAAAGACATGATCGGTGATCGCCCCTTAAGCGCCATCAATTGAGATGGCCAAGGCTGCGGTCGATTTTCCGCGTGTGGAAGTGACCAGCCGTGCCGAATGGCGAGCATGGCTGCAAAAGAATCACACAAAATCTCAGTCCATATGGCTCGTCACATTCAAAAAAGGCGACCCCCGCTACCTGCCCAACAACGACGTTGTTGAAGAAGCGCTTTGCTTTGGCTGGATCGATAGCTTGCCACGCAAACTCGATGCCAAGCGCACAATGCTCATGCTCGCACCGCGCCGTTCGGCAAGCGCTTGGTCTAAACTGAACAAGGACCGCGCACTTCGCATGATCGCGGCAAAGAAAATGACGCCGGCTGGCTTAGCGAAAATCAAGCAGGCAAAGGTTGATGGCACTTGGACAAAGCTTGATAGTGTCGATGCGTTAAAAGTGCCGGCTGATCTTGTTGCGGCATTCAGGACGTTCCTTGGGTCGGCCAAGAATTTCGCGGCGTTTCCTCCATCCGCGCGGCGCGGAATCTTGGAGTGGATCGTGCAAGCCAAACGACCTGAAACGCGCGCCAAGCGAATAATAGAAACGGCCCGTCTTGCGCAGGTCAATCAACGCGCCAACCAGTGGCGAAAATAGCGCTGTTGAGGCTGAATTGCCGCTGAAACGTTGACAAATTGGCCGACAAACTTTAGATGCCCGCCCGAACCCAATGAATTGAGATTCCCATGCCCACTTCAATCTCCAAGACCCCCGTAGTCGCCGTTGTCGGTGCAACCGGCGCTGTTGGCGCCGAGTTCATGGATTGCCTGACAAACCGAAAATTCCCGGTCTCGGAATTACGCCTCTTGGCATCTGCCCGCTCAGCGGGAAAAACTGCTCGCTTTGGCGGCAAGGATATCGTCATTCAAGAGCTAACCGAAGCCAGCTTTCAGGGCGTGGATATTGCCATGTTCTCGGCGGGTGGAAGCATCTCCAAAACCTTTGCGCCTTTGGCAGTAAAGGCCGGAGCCGTGGTGATCGATAATTCATCTGCATTCCGGATGCACGCCGACGTGCCATTGGTGGTGCCCGAAATCAACGCGCAGGAAATCGCTAACCATAAGGGCATTATTGCCAATCCAAATTGTTCGGCCATTATCGCCATCACGCCGCTGTGGCCGATCCATAAACTCAATCGCATCCAGCGCTTGATCATTTCGACATATCAAGCCGCATCGGGCGCGGGGGCTGCGGCTATGGAAGAGCTGCGCGAATCAACACGCGCGTATCTCGAAGGTCGCGAGTACAAGAATACAGTGCTGCCGCATCCGTATGCCTTCAATGTCTTCAGTCACAATACCAAAATCGACCCAGCGACCGGTTATAATGACGAAGAGACAAAGGTTATCGCTGAGACCAAGAAAATTTTTGGTGACCAGAACATTCGCGTGTCAGCAACGTGTGTGCGGGTGCCGGTTCTTCGGGCCCATTGTGAGTCGATCACGATCGAATGCGAGCGTCCTATCACGCCAAATGAAGTACGCGACATTATCAAAACGGCACCTGGCGTAAAGTTGGTCGATGACATCGAGCGCAATTACTTCCCCATGCCCAAAGATGCCTCAGGGCAGTACGACATCCTGGTGGGGCGTATTCGCACAGACGTCAGCGACCCCAGCGGCAAGTCCATCAGCTTGTTTGTCTCTGGTGATCAATTGCTTAAAGGGGCGGCGCTTAATGCCGTGCAAATCGCCGAGCATTTAATTCGCTAGGTTACATCACGCTGGGTATGCGGCGGTGCATCTCGCGATTTTACGGGCCGAGAGATCGAAACAATTGCCGGTGTCAAGTTGCCCGCGCACGGTATTGTCGAACTCGACGGGCAAAAGGCTCAACGCGGAAGTGATTTTATTATCCATGCTGCTTTGGGAGCGCGGCAACGCGGCCGCGCCGATCTCGATATTGACGACTGCGCTGTGAATTTTGTCAACTCGGCCCAAAGCTTTGTACAAGGCTGCCGATGAGCACATACCAGCCGTCGACCAACACAAAAAATATCAGCTTAAAGGGCAGGGCGAGCATCATGGGCGGCAGCATCATCATGCCCATACTCATCAGCACGCTGGCGATCACCATATCGATAATGATGAAAGGGATGTAGATCAGGAATCCGATCTCGAAGGCCCGGCGCAACTCGGAAATCATGAATGCGGGAATGATCACTTGTAGCGGCGTTTTTTCAGCTGCGACGTTTTTGTCGGTCTTGGACAAATCCATAAACAATTGAAGATCTTTGTCGCGGACGTGATTCATCATGAAACCGTGAAACGGCATCATGGTGCGCTCAAACGCCACTTCTTCAGTGATTTTGCCGTCGATCATGGGCTTTAAGCCGCTATCCCAGGCGCTTTGAAACACCGGTCCCATAATGAATGCCGTCATGAAGATGGCCAGTGACGTCATCACAATGTTAGGTGGGGCTGTGTTGGTACCCAGCGCGCGGCGCAAAATCGAGAGCACAATCACAATGCGGGTGAAAGATGTCACCATCAGCGCAATAGCTGGCGCTAAGCTTAGCACCGTCATCAAGATCAGCAGCTGCACGATGCGCCCGGTTGTCGAGTTTTGATTCTCGCCCAGGTCCAACGTCAGGCTTTGTGCCGCCACATCATGCGGCAAGCTGATCAGCGCGACCGTCAAGCCCACTGCGATGGGCAGCCACCAGCGGGGCAGGGCGCTCGGAGTTATGCTTCTGGCTAAAATCATGGCGTAGAATCCTTGGCTGGCGCCGAGGTGGCGCTGAGGATGGATTTGAAGTTGAACCCAATCGCCGGTGGTTCTGCGTTGTCGTCGTTGGGTGCGGCAATGCCTGTCTCGATCACTTGGCTGTTGGTTGGGCCCAGCAACACCAAGTGCTCGACTGAGTCGCGACGCACCAACACCAGGCGATGGCGCCCATCGATGTTGGTGGATTCCACTGTGCGCAGGCGCCGCTTGCGACCCAAGACACCAAGTTGATTTTGCCCAACACCAAGGCGTTTCATCACCCAGGTGACGGCAAAAATCAGGCCGAGGACAACAATCAGGGCGAGGATAAAGCGCGCGTAAGAACTCACGTCCATGGTTTTTGTCCCGACCCTATGGAAAATGTTTGGTGGTTTTGTTGTAGGCCGAGGCGGCGTCGCGGTTTGTCGCCATATCGCCTAAGTTTGGCAGTCCGCTAAATCGCTCGTTTAGGTCTTGCGCGAGGCTGTCGAACTCAGTCAACAGCGCAGCGAGGGCAGGAGCAAGTGTGCGGCCTTGCGCCGCCGGCAAAGCTTCAATGGTTTCGCATAAACGCTTGATCCGATCATCGACAGCACTCAGATCGATGCTGCGACCATCGTTGGTCATGCGCCGCGCAGTGCTCAGGACCGCGTGTACTTTCTCGATCTCGCTCAATGCATGTTCTGACGCGACTGAATTGGTCATTGTCCGTTTTCCGTCGGGTTGGACTTCATTTGGAACAGAGCAGGAGGTGCTTTGCCGTTGGCCTTGTAGACGTAGGCTAAAATTTCAGAGACGGCGGCAACCGCTTCGGTGGGAATTTCACTCTCAACATCAATGGCCGAGAGAACCTGAACCAAATCAGCGTCGGTGCGCACTTTCACATTGTTGGCAAAAGCAATCGCAAGAATTTGTTCAGCGACATAACCTTTTCCGCTGGCGGTAATCACCGGGCTCGATTGGCCCTCACGCTCTTCCAACGCCACGGCCACCGTTTGCGGCGCGTCGGTTGTGGGTGTCGGTGACTGTTTGCGATCGTTCATCAAGGTATCCAGGGGCGCGCCGTGTTGGCCGTGTCCGAATCGATTTTTGGCGCCAGGCAAAAATTGCCTGGGTTGGCTTAAGAAAGGCTTAAGTCTGGCCCGCCAAACATCGAAAAAGATGAATAATGACAGGGTGTTAGCGGGGCCGTCGGAGATTCATGAGTTCTTAAGACTCCTAGGCCAATTTTGCCTACCGGGCAGGCCAGCCCACGCAACCTTGGCCGAAGGACAAAACCGATGGATCTGCAAAGCCTCAAGCTCTTTAAGGCGGCTACGACCAAAATGGACTGGGCGGCCCAGCGCCAGAAGGTCTTGTCGCAGAACATCTCCAACGCCGACACGCCGGATTACAAACCCAAAGATTTGAAAAAGCTCGATTTCAGAAACGTTCTGCGTGATGAGATCGCGCCGGTTCATGTGGCGCGCACAAATCCTAATCACTTAAAAGGCACGATCCCTGAACAAGACCCCTTCCGCTCACGCACTCTGATGAAATCGTTCGAAGAGTCACCCGATGGCAACGAAGTGGTGCTGGAAGAACAGATGCAAAAGGTGGGGGACACGCGGAGCGAATATAACACCGCCGTCCAACTGATGCAGAGCAACATGAAGATGCTCAAAATGGCGCTTGGTAAGGGCGGCGGCGGTTAATCAATCGGCGACTTGGAGTTAAAGACCCATGGATGATTTGAGCATTAGTTCAAAAGTTGCATCGACCGGCATGAAGGCGCAGGCCACGCGCTTACGCGTGATTTCCGAGAACTTGGCCAACGCTGATTCAACGTCTGAAATTCCCGGCAAAGAACCTTATCGCCGCAAGTTGATCACTTTCCGTAATGCCCTGAACAAGGAATTTGATGCCGATACGGTGAAGGTGAAACGAATCGTCAACGACAAAACGCCCCTGAAATCGAAATACGATCCCTCACATCCAGGGGCAAATGCTGAAGGCTATGTGCAAATTCCAAACGTCAATTCACTCGTGGAATTGATGGATATGCGCGAGGCTCAGCGCAGCTACGAAGCCAACTTAAATGTCATTTCGACGTCGCGTTCGATGGTCGCTAAGACATTGGAATTAATAAAGTAATCGCGTTTTCAGGATCTGGAGACAGCTATGGCCCTCATCGATTTCAACACCGCCGTTAACGCATACAAGCAGGCGGCCGGCAGCATCAAATCTGCTGCGGGCGGTATTAAGGGCCCAGCATCAGCGGCGGGCGAGGGCGATGAGGCGTTTGCCTCGATGGTCACAGACTCCCTCAAGCAAGCTGTTCAGTCGGGTCGTCAGGCCGAAGAGTTGAGCCTGAAGCAAATTTCCGGCGAAGCTGATTTGAAAGATGTGGTCACCGCCGTGGCCAATGCCGAAAACACCTTGGAAACAGTAATCGCGGTGCGCGACAAAGTTTTGTCTGCCTACCAAGAAATTCTGAGAATGCCGATTTAAGACTCAATCTGTCGCCGTTGGTGCAATCCACGGCGTGTCGAAAAAGTGAAGTTGATGTTGGGGGCGCAGTTACAATGAACGAAATGGAAGTTCTCGACATCGCGCGCGATAGTTTGTCGACGATGTTGCTCGTCTCAGCGCCCATCTTGATCGTCGGCCTGGTCGTGGGCTTGATAATCTCTATTTTTCAAACGCTGACCCACATCCAAGAGATGACACTGACATTCATTCCCAAAATTGTCGCCGTGTTTGCGACGTTCATTTTGGTCATGCCGTGGATGCTGCGGGAACTAACCGAATTCAATAACCGGCTCATGGATAAAATTGTTGGCCTTGGATGATCCGCTCACGGATTGATTCACAGCGACGCTAGGCGAGACCACCCGATATGCTCGAGCAATTTCTCGCCATTAATGTATTCCACTTCCTGCTTGTGTTCTCGCGGCTATCGATTGTCTTTTATCTGATGCCGGGAATATCGGCGGGTTATGTGCCTGCGCGCGTGCGCCTGCTGCTGGCGCTGTTCCTGACGCTCATTATTCTGCCCTTGGTAAAATCAACGCTTCCAGCCCAACCCACGGAGGCTGCCGAGTTGGTTGGCTTAATTGTCATCGAAGTGTTGATCGGCGGTTTTATGGCCGGAATCATTCAAATCGTCATGAGCTGCCTCATGTTGGCGGGCGATGTGATTTCAAATTCAACAGGGCTCACCAACGCGTTTGTCGATGACTTGGTCTCGGAAGAACAAACCGCCATTGTGATTGGCTTGCTCAACATCGTTGCCGTCGTGCTGATTTTCACGACCGGCATGCATCGCCTGATGTTCGAGGCCATCATCGATAGCTACAATCTATTGCGACCTGGCGAGTCACTTATGGCTGGTGATGTACTGAGTGTGATTACCAATATGGTCAACCAAGCCTTTTATATGGGGCTTAAACTGGCATCGCCATTTTTAGTATTCGAACTGCTGTTTCAGTTTGCCAACGGCGTGCTATCGCGCCTGTCACCGCAGCTCAACGTGTTCTTTGTCGCGTTGCCTGCGCAGAATCTGATTGGCTTTGCGATTTTGATGATCACGCTGCCGACGCTAATGATGTTCTTCCTTGGCTTTTTCGAGAACAGTCTCGAAAATTTCCTCAATCCAGGGGTCGCCAGTGGCCGAGGATAGTGACGATAAAACGGAACAGCCGACCGCGCGAAAACTCAGCAAAGCTGAAGAAGAGGGTAACGTTCCCCTCTCACGCGAGGTCGGTAATCTCCTGATGATCTTAGGAATCCTGGTCGTGGCGGGCACCATGGCGCCATGGATTTCTGAAAGCTTGATTGGCCTTTTACGCGCGTTTATCGAACGCCCACACACCATGCAAACGGATGTGGAAAGCCTGCGCGACATGTTTGTTCAAATGGCGTGGCGCGTCAGCCTTTTGTTAGCCATGCCGGTTGGGTTGTTCATCATCATCGCGTTTGCATCGACGCTCGGCCAAGTGGGCTTTCTGTTTTCACCCAATAAAATTATGCCGCAGCTCAGCAACATCAACCCGCTTGCGGGAATGAAGCAGTTGTTCTCCACGCAGTCGCTGGTGGAAGCCGGCAAGGGCCTGGCCAAGGTGGCCATTATTATTGTTGTTCTAGGCGCTATGGTGGTTCCCGCTCTGCGCCACCCTGATCAAATCATCGACCAAGATTTAGTCACGACTGTCTCACAGACTAAAACTTTGATCGTCATGCTGCTGTTTTTTACGGCGATGGTTATGGCCGTTATTGCGGCGCTCGATATCGCCTACACCCGCTGGTCGCACACCGAGAAGCTAAAAATGACCAAGCAAGAGGTGAAGGACGAAGGCAAGGATATGGAAGGTGACCCCAAGGTCAAAAGCCGTATCCGCGCTATCCGCTTAGAACGCCACAAGAAACGCATGATGGCCGCCGTGCCCAAGGCCACGGTGATTATTACCAACCCCACTCACTTTGCTGTGGCGCTGAAGTACGACATGGATTCCATGGCTGCGCCCCGCGTGGTGGCCAAGGGGGCCGACTATCTGGCCCTGCGCATCAGGCAAATCGCCGATACCCACGAGGTGCCTATAGTTGAAAACCCGCCCCTGGCCCGTGCGCTTTATGCCGCCGTCGAGGTTGATCAAGAGATTCCGCAAGAGCACTATAAGGCTGTGGCCGAGGTCATCGGCTTCGTCATGCGTCTAAAGGGCAAGGTGCTTGCCAAGCATTAAAGGGGGCGGGGAGTCGGTTCGGCTCCTCGCTGGGATCACCGCTGGATTGGCTGCCATCGGCGCAGGTGCAAGCTTGGTCGCGCCCGAAGACCTGCGCTTTGTCTTGACGATTGTGACGGCCGGTGCGGCCAGCGTTGCCGCGCTGCTGATTTTGACTCGCCGACGCACAGGGACAGGCAGTGAGGCCACAGTAGCCGCGCTCGCTGCATTGCTTGAACGTATGCCAACGCCCCGGCTGATCACCGGGCAATCGGGCGAGCTGCTGTATGCAAATTCCGATGCCAAAGCTTGGCTGCGCGGCGAATCTCCGTTGGCGGCAATTTCACGGCGTTTAGTCCCTGAGTTGGTGGGCGAGGATGTTGTCAGCCGCCTCGAAGCCGCTATGCGCGCCGGAGCGGCGTTTGACAATGAAATGGCACTGGTTGGCCAAAGTCCAGAACCCGATTGGTTGCGCATTTCGCTGACGGCTCTGCCTGGCGGGGAAGGACTGGTGCTGTGGCGGTTGGACGATGTCACGGCGCGGCATGTCATTGAGGATGTCCTGAACCGTGACCGGCAGAACCTCGCCGACTTTTTGCACTTCATGCCTATCGGTGTTTATTCCGCCGACATTGACGGTGTGCTGACGTTTGCCAACCAGCGGTTTGCCGAGTGGCTCGGCGCAGCACCGGATGCGCTGTCCGGCGCCAAACTGGACAACTTACTTACGCCCAACAGTGCGCGCCCTCAGCCCGATGGCGAATGGCGGGGCGAGGTACAATTCAAATCGGGTGCAGGTGCCGCAATCCCCTGCCTGGTGTTGCAAAGCACCTATGACGACGCCGGCGTTACACGTACGCGCAGTCTTGTCATCCGCGATGGTGTGTTGCGCGACACATCAGCCTCGCCGGGCCGCGTCGCTTACGAGCGCTTTCGTGTGTTGTTTAACGCCGCCCCGGTGGCCATCGCCATCACCGACCCTGAGGGCATAATTGTCGACTGTAACGCCGCTTTTGAAGACCTGGCTCACCAGCCGCGCGCTGCAGTGATTGGCGGCACTTTGGGCGAACGATTGCTCGCTGATGACCGCGCAGGCTTTACCGCCGAGCTTTCCAAGGTGCTGTCGGGCGAAAGCCCCGGCATACAGCTCGATACGCGCCTGCAGGGCCGCGACGTTGTGCAAGCCTCGGTGTATTTGGGTCCACTAACCGCGCCGCTCTCGGGGGGCGCGACGGAAATCGAGGGCGCTGTTGCGCACTTCATCGACAATACAGAACAAAAAAGCCTCGAGGCGCAATTTGCCCAGGCGCAAAAAATGCAAGCCATGGGCCAGTTGGCTGGTGGCGTAGCGCACGATTTCAACAATCTGCTCACCGCCATGATCGGCTTTTGCGATTTGCTGCTGCAACGCCATGCGGCGGGCGATCCATCGTTTGCCGACATTATGCAGATCAAACAAAACGCCAATCGCGCAGCTAATTTGGTGCGTCAGCTGTTGGCGTTCTCGCGCAAGCAGCCGCTGCAGCCGCGCAATCTCGACCCCACCGATGCTATTACTGAACTTTCTCACTTGCTCACCCGCCTGATTGGCGAGTCCATTGATTTCCGTTTAGTCCACGGTCGCGAGATTGGCTTGGTGCGCGTCGACCCTGGCCAGTTCGATCAAATGATCATTAATTTGGCCGTCAACGCGCGCGATGCCATGCCGGGCGGTGGTACTCTCACCATTACCAGCAGCGCGGTAACGTTCGACAAACCGCCGCAATTGGGCGCTGAACAATTGGCCGCCGGACGGTATGTGCGCATTGAAGTAGCCGATACGGGAACGGGCATTGCGCCCGAGCATTTGGCGCGCATTTTCGAGCCGTTCTTTTCCACCAAAAAAGAAGTCCCGGGTGCGGGCACCGGGCTGGGGCTTGCGACGGTTTATGGCATCGTGCGCCAAACCGGCGGGTTCATCCAGGTCGAGTCAGGGCTTGGCAAGGGGGCCAAGTTTATTGTTCACCTGCCGCGCTTTGCGCCCGAGGTGGATGATGAAGCGGTCGCCGCTAATTCTAAGCGCACGCAGAAAGCCAATGGTGCAGATGTATCGCTAGAACCGCCAAAGGACTTAGGCGGGCATGGCCAAATTCTGTTGGTGGAAGACGAGGACGCGGTGCGCGTGTTTGCCGCGCGTGCGCTGAAGAACAAGGGCTACAAAGTGATGGAAGCGCGCACAGGCGAGCAAGCGCTCGATATTCTGCGCGACCAACCCGCCGTTGACCTCATGATCACCGACATGATGATGCCGGGCATGGACGGCGGCACGCTGGCAAGGCTCATTCGGGTCGAACGCCCCGAGATCAAAATTATTCTCATCTCCGGTTACTCAGAAGAAATCGCACGTGGCGAAGTGGCCACCGGCCAAGACTTCCACTTCCTGCCCAAGCCCTTCAGCCTGGGCCAGCTGGCGCTGAAAGTAAAAGACGTGCTGGAGGAGGGGGCGTAGCCTTCTCCGCTACAATCCCCGCATACTCGCAACGTATTGAATGGCCGAGCTCGGCCGCCGGGATGACTTGCGGTGAATTTGGTATCGGCTACCGCTTCTCCGCAGCAAAGCAGTAAAACTGCCCAGCGCCACCGGTGGACACTAAATTTGCCTGGCTGCATCCGCGGCTGGGGTGTGCTGAGTTCCATGATGCGCTGGTAATGCGGCTTTGGCGGTCGTGGTGGCCCAATTGCGCGCTGCTATCGGCGCTGCTGCTCGTCCAGTTTTTGCAGGTATGGTCGAGGCCGTCATTCGCATATGCCGTGCCATCGGATTTCGAGCCCGTCAGAATGTCGTGCTGATTCGGCTTGTTCAATTCGCCGGGCACAATCTCGCCTTTTTCCGTCAGTGCCGTGACTTGGTTGATCAGGTTGCCATCGCGGCCATCATCCAGCGTGTCGCCGTGTAAGTGGCTGATGTCACGCGCAATGCGATTGCCCGCTTGGTTGTGCCACGGCCCCGTGCCAATGCGGTCGCGCGCGTTGATGGCAGGTTTGCCATTGTCAGCTGCGGCGCTCAGATACGCGCGCCAAGTGTGATTGCCTGCGCCCACAGCCTCGGCCAATTTTTGGCAATGAGCGTCAGCTCCTGCCAGGCCGCCTAAGTCCGCGCCATTTCCCGGTCCGGCGCTGGTGATGAAGAACGTCATAGGGCCCTTAGGCGGCGGTGGTGGAATTTGCGGCACGCCCAACGCAGGCTGGGTTTGCGCCAGCGCACTCGTCGTCATCAGCGCGCCAACGGCGAATGCTAAGAATTTGCTCATGCTTTAGGCCCCCTAAACCGGTGAGGTATCAGTGTCGATTTGGCAGAGTGTCTCTTGGGGGTCAGAGTAAAAACTCTGCCGCGTCCTGAACCCGCTATTTCTTCTTCTCGTCTTTCTTGGCCAGGTCTTCAACTTTCTTGCCGGCACTCTTCATGTCTTTGCCCACGCCTTCGACAGTGTTGCAGGCCGACAGGGTGGTGGCGGCAATGCCAGCGGCAACCAGGGCGGCAATTAGGGGGCGAAACGTGCTCATAGGATCCTCATTGATGTTGATGTCGTTCGGGGCAGCGCATCGGGCACCGCGTCTGAAGACTTTCCCAGAGGCGCAGGTTGTAAGTCAATTCTCCCCACTCAAAACCATTCTATCAATATGGATTATGGCTACGCTTGCCGGGTTAACGGCGGCGGCGTGGTATGTAACCTATTGAATATAAAATAATATTGATAAGTTCATCGTTTGTTCCAAATTTTTCTTGAACATGAGAACAAACCATGTACACTTGCCGCAACGGTGGCCAGGGGGTCGCCGGGCAACGGAATGGCCCTCACGCATAAAAGCCTCCGTTGAAGCGAACGCCGAGAACCAATAGAGACAGGAGCCCTTCATGGCTGAGCCAGCCCTTCGCCTCGTAGAAAAAGACAACATGGACAAAACCAAAGCGCTCGACGCCGCCCTGACCCAAATTGAACGCGCCTTCGGCAAGGGCTCGATTATGAAGCTCGGCCAAAACGGCGCTGCGGTGGATATGCCGGCCATCTCAACTGGTTCGTTGGGGCTCGATCTGGCGCTGGGCATCGGTGGCTTACCTAAGGGCCGTATTGTTGAAATTTATGGCCCGGAAAGCTCGGGCAAAACCACGCTGGCGCTGCACGTGATTGCCGAGGCCCAAAAGAAGGGCGGCACCTGCGCGTTTGTCGACGCCGAACATGCGCTCGACCCCGGTTATGCCCGCAAACTGGGCGTCAACCTCGACGAGTTGCTGATCTCGCAGCCCGACGCCGGTGAACAGGCCTTAGAAATCGCCGACACACTGGTGCGCTCGGGTGCTATCGACGTGCTGGTGGTCGACTCCGTTGCCGCTCTCACACCCCGCGCCGAGCTTGAAGGCGAAATGGGCGACAGCCACATGGGCCTGCAAGCCCGCCTCATGAGCCAAGCATTACGCAAACTCACCGCGTCGGTTGCGCGCTCTAACACGCTCATCATTT
>CANJSF010000011.1 GCA_947476925.1 Rhodospirillaceae bacterium
AGGTCGGTCGCAACTGGGTTCAGGTAGAAATCTGTTCCCTGCAATGTGGAGACGCCGAGGCCCGGCGTATTGCCGTCTGTGCGAACACGAATGGTGGGGCGGTTGCTAATGTAATTGGCGTCACCTGCCGGCGCGATCATCTGCAGGCCATCAGAGCCAAATCTGAGGTAAAGAACAACAAGGACGTCTTTCGCAACGCCATCAGCGGCAAACGCAACTTTGAGTCCGGGGGCCACTGTCGCAAGCGCGGCACTCGAAGTCGCGGTACGAAGAAGATCGCGGCGGGATAACGTCATCACGGGCTCCTCAACCAAACATTCTCAATTATGGCAGCATCCCACAAATTTGTCTGTACCTCTAAGGCAATTGTCATACAGCCGATACAAGTGCGACTCTGTTAACCATAGCAAAGACATCGCCAAATTCGATCTTTGCGTTATATTTCAATGCCTTAGTAACGTCGAATCTAACCTATTAACGCTTTGTCTGGGCAGTTGGTTGCCTCCAGCGAGAATACTTTTACGTCGTTTCATTCTCTCAACTGACAACCCACGACGGGATGCGGATGACGATGGGAAAATGTCGGAAATCTTGGTTTGAGCCTAACGCTTCGCCAACATGACGCCATGTACGGATTTATCGGCTCAAGACTCCGTGTTGATTGAGGTCTTAAGCGGCGAGGAGAGGTATCCACCAAAAAACTTGAGGTAGATCTGTCGCTTCTAGGCCGCAAATGCCCGTTCAAGCGTCGGCACCGCGTCCATCAGGGTCCGCGTATATTCGTGCGTCGGGCGTGTGAGCACTTGCTCGGATTCACCGCTCTCAACCACCTGGCCCATGTACATGACGGCTACATGGTCGGCGATGTGGCGCACGACAGCGACATTGTGTGAAATGAACAGGTAACTAAGTTGATACTTCTCCTGCAGATCAAGCAGCAGATTCAAAATTTGCGCCTGCACCGAGACGTCGAGCGCCGATGTCGGTTCATCAAGCAGCAGCAAACGAGGGTGAACCGACAGCGCCCGCCCAATGGCAATACGCTGGCGCTGTCCGCCTGAGAATTCGTGCGGCAGGCGGTCGATAGCGTTAGGGTCCAGGCCTACCATCTCGCACAAGCCGGCGGCCGTTTCACGTAACTCGTTGCGGCTGGGACGTTTGCCCACGGTGAGGGGCTCAGTCATGATGCGCCAAATCGGCCAGCGCGGATCAAGCGAGCTTTGCGGATCTTGGAACACAATCTGCACTTCACGACGTGTCAGCTCATCGTGGTCGCGTAAGTTCTTGCCTTTGTAGCGCAGCTCGCCACTGGCCAGCGGAACCAACCCGACAATGGAATTGGCGAACGATGTTTTGCCGCAACCTGACTCACCCACAATCGCCAACGTCTGGCCTTCATACAGGCTTAAGTTCACTTGATTGACTGCGGTTTGGTAGCTGATGGCGCGGCCCAGCAGGTTATATTTTTTGGGATAGCGCACTGTGGCACCAACCGCTTCGAATAGTGGAGTGGCCCGCCCGTACAGCTTAAAACCCGCTTGAACCGTGGTGCGTTGTGCAACAGGTGCCGCAACGGCGGCCTGTCCCTCGATCATAGAGGCGGCAACGGTTTCCAAACGAGACTTGGGTTTCTTGCCTTCAGGCAGCGCGTTCAACAGCGCGCGCGTATAAGCATGTTGCGGCTTGCCGATGACATCGCGCGTGAGGCCTTGCTCTACGATTTTACCTTTGTACATCACGTAGACGCGGTCGCACAGTTGGGCAACAACGGCCAAGTCATGAGTAATTAACATCACGGCAGTCTTCGTGGCGCGCGCGCGTTCGCGCAACAGATTCAAAATTTGCGCTTGCACGGTCACATCTAATGCTGTCGTCGGCTCATCAGCGACGATCAGTTTGGGCTGGCATGAAAACGCCATAGCAATCATCACGCGTTGGCGCATCCCGCCCGATAACTCGTGCGGATAAGCATTGAACACGCGCTCAGCGTCTTGGATCTTCATGTCCGACAGCAATTTCAACGAAAGCTTCTCGGCATCGGCCGGAGAAATCGTCTGATGCCGCAAGATAACGTCGAACATTTGTTCGCGCACACGCAGAACAGGGTTCAGCGCTGTCATCGGTTCTTGGAAGATCATCGAGACGTCGCCACCGCGCACTTTTTGCAATTCAGCTTCGTTCAGCGTCATCACGTCGCGCCCGAGCACCGAAACAGTGCCGTGGGGGATTCTCGTTTTTGTGCGTGGTAGAAGGCGCAGTGTGTTCAGCGCAGTCACTGACTTGCCTGATCCTGACTCCCCGACAACGCCAACCACTTCGCCGGCCGCGATCTCCATCGTGATGCCCTTCAGGGCCTCAACGATCGAATCTTGACCAAGGAAATGCAAAGCGAGGTTGTCGATTTTTAAGACGGCATCGGTGTTGGAGGCAGGAGTCATGCGTCTGGGCTTTTCGCTTAAAATTAAACGTCGATGCTGCGGCCGCGCTTGCGCGACAAACTGGCAATACCGTCACCCACCAAGTTCATGGTGATCACAGCCAAAACGATCGCGCCTGCCGGGACCATCAGCATCCAGGGTGCTTTCAGAAGGTACTGACGGCTTTCGGCCAGCATATTGCCCCATGTGGGAACGCCCAACGGTGCGCCAATGCCGAGGAATGATAACGCGCTTTCGGCAATCAAAAGGCCCGCAAAGTGAAATGCGAAAATCACAAACAGGCTGGCGCGAACGCCTGGCAATACGTGCCCAAACATAATGGCCGAGCGGCTGACGCCAGCGATGCGTGCGGCTTTTACATAGTCGCGTTGGTAAATCGATGTCGCTTCTGCATAGACAACGCGCATGAAAACAACCCATGCGCCGAGACCCAGCGTAAGGACAAGCGGAACGAAGCCATGGCCGACAATCACCACAACAACGATGGCGACGACCAGGAACGGGAACGACTGCAAAGTATCGGTAAATTGGCGAATAATTGTGCGCGCCCAGCCTTCTTTCTCGGCGGCCATCAGGCCCAGGCTCGTGCCAATCAGCAAGTTTATCACGTTCGCGGTCAGCGCGCAGGCCATCGACCATTGCAAGCCTGCAACAGCGCGGCTCCAAAGGTCGCGGCCTAAGTGATCGCTTCCCAGCAGATAACCCTTCTCGCCGACCTTGGCGAAGCGCTTCAACAGGTCACCTTGCATCGGATCATGTGTCTGCAAGAACGAACCGAACACGGCCAAGATCACCAGCGTAACGAACAAAATAAAGGCGATAACGATTTCGGTGTTCGTGAATTGCTTAAGTTTCGACGCGTTAAAGCGCGATGTGGGGTCCAGCGGATTCAAGCTCACGCCTGCGGTCTTGGCAATCGCGAGCGCATCGCTAGGCTGTTTGGAATTTTCAGGCATCGATCAAGCCCCCTTCGTTCGTAAGCGGGGATCAAGGAAGCGGAAGACGAGATCGGTGCAGGCATTTACCGTAAACACCATAATCGCAATCATAAACGCCAAAGCTTGAACAACCGGGAAGTCGAGCGTTTGAACAGACTCAAGTAAAAGCCACCCCATGCCGGGCCACGAAAAGATGGTTTCAATAATCGCGCTGCCACCCAACAAGGCTGCGAACTGCGTACCAATCAACGCCGCAGCGCCCAATAGCGCGTTTGGAACGGCATGTTTCCAAAGCAAGGCCGATTGACTGGCGCCGTTGGCACGGGCAGTGCGGATGTAATCTTCACGCATCGCCTCGGCCACGTTGGCCGCTACCACGCGCGTGAGACTTGGAAACAAGAACGAGGCCAGGCTGCACGTCGGCAAAACCCATGTTTTGGGCTCGAACCACTCGTAGCCCAACGAGGGCAGCCAGCGCAGGTTCACGGCAAACACTTGGATCAGCACCAGCGCTGTCACAAACCCGGGCACCCCTTGCATCACAAACAAAAACCCCGAAACGGCGCGGCGTTCGGGGTTTTCAGGTTTGAAGCCAAGCCATGAGCCCAACGGAATGGCGATGGTTGCAGTGAGCAAAATGGCCATACCCGCCAGATGCAGTGTGCGCGGCACCATATCCAGCACTTTGCCCAGGGCTGGCTCGGCACTTGCAAGCGACTTGCCAAAGTCGAACTGCAGCACATTCCACATGTAAGAGAAGTATTGAATGATGAGTGGCCGGTCTAAGCCGAACTGGGCGCGAATGGCAGCCAGCTGTTCGGGCGTGGCGTCGTTGCCAGCGAGAACCAACGCGGGATCGCCCGCTTGTCGCAAGACAAAGAACAGCAACGTGGTCACGGCAAAGATCAGCCAGGCCAACTTCCTCAACTGTAATAGAAGAGGAATTAGTCCGGTAAGAAGATCCTGACCCGTCGTCTTTGCGCCAGCCGAATTCGGGGCGTTCTCGGCAACTGAGCTCATGCCACTCCCATACGTCCCTGTTAAAGCCGGTTACGGCCTGATTTGAGTTATTGGCCCTAAGTAGGGCGCGCGGAGACTATACCAAGCAAAGAATGCCCTTCTAGCGGAATCTGCTTGATGCTCAAAGCCTTGTGACGGGATTCTGTTGTTGCTCGCATAACGAGCAATCGATTGTAACAGCCGCATGAACGGCGGCGGATGGAGACTTATTTCGCAAGCGCCCCAGCAAGGGCGTTCGCCACCGTCTCCAAGACCTTTACGCGTGTGTAGCGCTTATCAGTTGCCGGGATCAGGTGCCATGGCGCCGCCGTTGTTGAGGTGCGGCTCACCATATCATTGATCGCGTCCTCGTATTCGTCCCATTTGTCTCGATTACGCCAGTCATCGGCGGTCAATTTCCAGCGTTTATGTGGGGTTTTTCTGCGTTCATTGAACCGGCGCAGTTGTTCCTTTTTTGAAATATGCAACCAGATCTTCACCACAAGGCTGCCGTGCTCGACCAATTGCTCTTCAAAGTCGTTGATCTCGGCATATCCACGCATCCAGGTTTCTTCGTCGATGTAATTTTCCACACGCTCGACAAGTACCCGCCCATACCAACTGCGATCAAAAATCGTCATGCGTCCGGCGCGACCGAGGTGCCGCCAGAACCGCCAGAGATAGTGGTGCGCGCGCTCCTCATCCGTTGGGGCTGCAACCGGAACAATCCGGTAATCGCGGGCATTTAATGCAAAGGTGAGGCGACGAATTGCGCCGCCTTTTCCCGCAGCATCCCAACCTTCCAAGATTACGATCGTTGATAGGCCCCGTTCGCGCGCTCGACGTTGGAGATCGTGTAGTCGCGTTTGTTGCTGATGAAAGGCCTTGGCATAGGCAGTCGTCGTCATCGACTGCTTCATGTTCAACGTGTCGAGGACGCGGCGAACGGGGGCTCTGATACGCCGTGATTTTGTCGACAGACTTGATGCCGTTTCTTTTTTGGCGCGCTTGCGCACTTTCTTTTCAGCCTTGTGGCGGGTCTTCAAAAGTTTGCGCCGATGCTGCAAATGTCGTTCCAAATGATCCGAAAGCGTCGTTAAGACCGATGCGCGCCGGAAATTGTCATCGCCGCCTTCGACGATGAACCAAGGTGCTGTTCCCTCCATGGTATTGCGCAGGGCGTATCCGGCAGACTTTATGTAAGATTCGTAATTTCCAGGCGTGGTCCACGATGTGTCGCTGGCACGCAGGCCGACCAAGGGGTCTTTATTGTCCTTGGGCAATAATCGCTTTTGTTCGCGTTTGCTTAAGTGAAGCCAGAATTTCAAAATCAGCGCTCCTTCTTGCGCTAAAGCGCGCTCGAAAGATTTCACACGCAGCAGGTTTTCTTCGAAGGCAGCGCGTGTAATTGCGCCTTTGGTAAAGTCTTTGATCGGGTCGGTATACCAGCCACCGAGGTACAACCCGATGGTTCCCGCCGCCGGTAGACTGCGCCAATAGCGCCAAAACAAGGGTCGTTCGGTTTCCTCATCGCTGGGGTCGTCAAACGCCGTGGTCGCAATCCAGCGTGGGTCCATCCAAGTATTTAGTAAATTGACAGTATCGATAACGCCCGCCCCCTTAACGCCGCTCAGGATGACCAGGGTCGGGAAGTCTGCGGTTCGGGCTTTTTGTTGAAGGTTGATGAGGGTCAGCCGCAACCGGTTGCTAAGGTCGCGGAACGCGCGGTCTGATAAGACTGCGCCTACTTCTGCGGTCTCGAACATGGCCTAAGGCTCCCGTTTTTGAGTTCTGCGAGGCGGTATTGGCGGCTTGTGGTTGATAAATTCAGTCGAACACTTGGATTCCCGTCGCGACTATTGTATGTCCGCGCCTTCAATTGTTGACGTCAGGTTTGCTGAAGCCGAATGTTCGAAATACCGCCAGGGTTGACTTTGATCCGGCGCAAGGTCGATCAAACTTTCAGCATAGTCCCGTCTCTCCGTTGTGAGGAGCACTTTCATGGCTGTTCGCGTCGCTTTAAATGGTTTTGGCCGTATCGGCCGCATGGTTTTCCGAGCGCTGATCGAGTCCAAACGCAGCGATATCGAGATCGTGGCCATCAATGATTTGGGCCCACCGGAATCAAATGCGCATTTGCTGAAGTGGGATTCGGTCCATGGGCCGCTGCCCGCGGACGTGTCTGTGTCGGGCGATATGCTCTCGGTCGCGGGCCGTCAGTTCAAGGTGCTGAAAGAAAAAGACCCCACCAAGCTGCCGTGGAAAGACATGAATGTCGATATCGTCGCCGAATGCACCGGCATTTTTTCGGACAAAGACAAAGCTCAGGTACACATCGCGGCAGGTGCAAAGCGCGTCTTGGTCTCAGCTCCTTCCGCGGGCGCTGATCTGACCGTCGTCTACGGCGTGAACCACCAGAAGCTCACGAACCAGCACATCATTGTGTCGAACGCTTCGTGCACCACAAATTGCCTCGCGCCAGTCGCGTACATCCTGCAAAAAAACTTTGGCGTGAAACACGGCTATATGACGACGATCCACGCCTACACCGGCGATCAATCGACTGTGGATACATTGCACAAAGACTTGCGTCGCGCGCGCGCAGCGGCGTTGAGCATTATTCCGACATCGACGGGTGCGGCCAAGGCCGTAGGCGAAGTGCTGCCCGAATTGAAGGGCAAACTGGATGGCACGTCTTTGCGCGTGCCTACGCCAAACGTATCTGTTGTGGACTTCAAGTGCGTCCTGTCCAAGGATGTGACTGAAGCCGACGTCAACGCCGCCATGTCGGCCGCCGCCAAAGGCGAGCTGAAGGGCATTTTGGACGTGAACACCGCGCCATTGGTGTCCATCGATTTCAATCATAATCCTCACAGTTCAGTGTTTGATGCGACACAGACCAAAGTTCTGGAAAAGAATTTTGTCCGCGTGCTCAGCTGGTATGACAACGAATGGGGCTTCTCGAACCGTATGCTCGACACGCTGAATGCTATGGGTAAGTTGATCTAATTCCCCATGGCGCGGTTTAAGACTCTTGATCAAGCCGAGGTGCGCGGCAAGCGTGTGCTGGTGCGTGCTGATCTAAATGTACCCACCAAAGACGGTGTTGTAACAGACACCACTCGCCTCGAGCGCCTCGTGCCAACGATCACAGCGTTAGCAGTCAAGGGGGCAAAGGTTGTCGTGCTCTCGCACTTTGATCGGCCCAAGGGCAAGCGCGTTCCAGAGATGTCGTTGAAACCTGTGGCGCAGGCGCTGTCGCGCATATTAGGTCGCGACATTGCATTTGCGGATGATTGTATAGGGCCTGTCGCGGCAGCGGTTGTCGGCGCGCTCAACGATGGTCAAATCGCCGTTTTAGAAAACTTGCGCTACCACAAAGGTGAAGAAGCCAACGATCCTGCGTTCGCCAAGGAGCTTGCCCTACTTGGCGATGTGTATGTGAACGATGCCTTTTCTGCAGCCCATCGCGCGCATGCGTCGACCGAGGCCATTGCGCGGCTGTTGCCTGCATTTGCCGGTTTGCAAATGCAAGCCGAATTGGAAGCACTGGCGGCCGCCCTCGAAAACCCCAAAAAACCAGTGATGGCGATTGTGGGCGGATCAAAAGTCTCCACCAAGCTTGATCTGCTGGCCAATCTCGTCGCTCGTGTAAACATGCTGGTGATTGGCGGCGGCATGGCCAATACGTTTTTGTATGCGCAGGGCGTTAATGTTGGTAACTCGCTGTGTGAGCGAGATTTAGCCGATACGGCCCGCCAAGTTTTGGCAAAAGCCACCGCGTTAGGATGCCAAATCATTCTGCCGCAGGACGTTGTTATCGCCGATGCCCTGAAGCCCGGCGTTGCGAGCACAGTTGTCGGGATCGATTCTATACCGCCGGGTCAAATGATTTTGGATATTGGCCCAGCGAGCGCCAAAACAATTTCCCTGCAACTCGGCATGTGCAAGACGCTTCTATGGAATGGCCCTGTCGGCGCTTTTGAAACCAAACCCTTCGACCAAGCGACCCTCAGTATCGCCCATGAAGCTGCGGCGTTGACGAAAAAGGGGGCGTTAGTCTCGATTGCCGGCGGCGGTGATACCGTTGCTGCACTGAATGCTGCCAGCGTGACGAATGATCTGACGTATGTTTCCACTGCCGGTGGCGCCTTCCTCGAATGGCTTGAGGGTAAAGAGCTGCCGGGCGTAAAGGCGCTTGCGATCTAAGCTGCGAAAATCTGCGTGACCATCCACGCAGCAAAGCCAAGTAGAACAACGGCTGAGATTTTGTTGATCGCATTCAAAGCGTTTGGGCCGACCTTTGCGCGAAAGGCCGCCACCGAACCGCTTAAGAAAAGCCACCACGCCATGGATCCAACAAAAGTTCCTGCAACCAGCAACGTTCCTTGCAACGCGATGTTTGCTGAGGCCGCATTCGACACCGATAAGCCTGCACCAACAAAAATCGCTGCGAACGATAGGATTGTCATTGGGTTGGTCAATGTGAGACCACAAGTGCTGGCAAAGGCCGCCCAGAGTGACAATGCTGGTGCAAGGATCTGCCCATCGCTCGCAACGGCTTTTTGCCGCCAAGTGTTCCACGCGATCCAAATTAAAACGGCGATGCCAAGAATACGCAAATAGGTCCCAGCACTTGCAAGAATCAAGGTCACCGCCCCCACGCCGAATGCCCCCAAGGCCGCGTAGATTGCATCGGCTGTTGCTGCGCCAAGGCCCGTGACGAACCCCGCCTTCATGCCCTGGGCCAATGTCGTGCGCATACACAAAATGCCAATGGGTCCAACCGGAGCGGCGATCGACACGCCAATGACCAAGCCTTTGGCAAAATCTGAAAACACATCAAGCATGGAAATGCCGAAGCTTGGTTGGCGCCCTTAGACCAACGCGTTGCGGCCCATGTTGGCGAATTTGTCGCGACGACGGGCGCGCAATTGCCCCGCATCGATTTTCACAAGCTGACTGAGCTGCGTTTCGATAGCATCACGTACAGCCGAAACAGCCGCTTCAGGTGAGCGATGCGCTCCGCCCGTGGGTTCGTGAATAATGCCGTCGATGACCCCGAGCCGCTCCAAATCTTGCGCCGTCAACTTCAATGCTTCCGCGGCCGTCTTCGACTGTTCGCCATCGCGCCACAAAATCGAGGCACAGCCTTCAGGTGAGATCACCGAATAAATGGAATGCTCAAGCATCAGCACGACATTGCCCGTGGCCAGCGCAATCGCTCCGCCCGATCCGCCTTCACCTATGATCACGCAAATCAACGGTACGCGAACATCGAGGCAAGTTTGGATGCAACGTGCGATAGCTTCGGCCTGGCCGCGTTCTTCGGCGCCCACACCTGGGTAAGCCCCTGCTGTGTCAACAAATGTGATAATCGGAATACCGAACTTGTCGGCAAGGTTCATAAGGCGGCGCGCTTTGCGATAGCCTTCAGGCCGAGCCATGCCGAAATTGTGTTTGATGCGCGTTTCGGTGTCGCGACCTTTTTCCAGGCCGATCACCATCACACTGCGACCTTTGATTCGCCCGAGCCCGCCAACGACTGCCGCGTCTTCGCCGTACAAGCGATCACCGGCCAGCGGAGCGAAATCCTCCACCAACGCTTTAATATAGTCGACCGCGTGCGGACGGTCAGGGTGACGCGCCACCAGTGTTTTTTGCCAAGGCGTGAGTTTGGAGTACGTCGAACTCAGATCGCGCTCGACTTTGGCCTGCAGGCGGCTGACTTCCTCGGCAATGTTCATGCCGTCGCTGTCGGACAAATGCCGTAACTCGGCAATTTTGCCTTCCAACTCGGCGATGGGTTTTTCGAAATCAAGGAAGTGCATTGCGCTGGCGATCCCTCGTAGGTCGGGCTGGCGTTTGTGGTCACGGCCGCCCTTGGGGCGGAAATTTCAGTGAATATCGCCCATCAATGCCCAAGCCAGGCAGGCAAGTCAACCAAAGAGGCCTTAAAGAATACCTAAACCATTGAATTAAAAAGATTATTATGGGTTTTGGTGGAGCCCCAAAACCAACTTTTCATAAGTTGGCTCGCTTTGCGGGTTAATCACGCCATGGCGGATCGCAAAGTCCAAGATCACCAGATTGACGTTAAACTTGAAGGCGCTGGTGTCGCGTACGAGCGCGAGCACATCGTCGATCGGCATCAATTTGAAACTAGAAATCTCGCCGTCGTGGTTTTTGGGCACCGCGCCATCGGGCATCTCAAGATCATAGCAAAACAGGGTGTCGACACGCACACCTTGGGGCGTATCAAAACAGTAGGACAAGTTGCCCACCGGCTGTGCGCGCATTGCCTCAGCTGCCGACAGTCCTGCCTCCTCCTCACACTCCTTAATCACATTGGCCATGAGCCCTAGGCCTGCGGGTTGGCCGCCTGCCACCATGTTGTCGAACTTGCCGGGCTCGACACTGCACGTCATGGACCGCGTGCCGATCCACAAATGCAAGCCTTTCGCTGTACGCACAAAGCCATTGATGTGAACGCCGTAGGCGCGAAAGCCAAACCCGACAACTAAAGCCCGGTCGATCCGCAGTTGTTCATCGTCATGCCATGCATTTTTGACGCCATAGCGCTCGCCCCTGAGTTTCAAGAAGGCGTTCGAAGCCATAAGTGCGGGCGCGATTTTCTCGACGGCCGCCGTTCTTTGATCGGGTGATATGAGGGCGTGCTGGAATTGCACCAGTTGGGCCTGCACTTCAAATACGTTCGGGTGCTGGGCCAGAATGGCCGCGCGGGCCGGACTGATGAACCCGAAGCGCTCAGTGCCGATCATAAACGGCAAGTGGCCTGCGAGGCTGCGGTCGTTACATCGACGGATTTTCTCAAAAAAGCTCATGTCAAACTGAGGGTCATGGACGCGGTGGTTCTCATCACGGTATAGTGCGTTCGCTTGGGCGGCAAAAGCCGCGTTTGATATAGCCCCGAAAAGCCCGTGAGCACGCCACAGCCCGCCAATACTTGGTCCGATCTTATTGCGCGCGCGCCGTTCGTGATTGTCGTTGCCTTGTCGACGGCTTGGGTTGTGTTCGTGCTGGCATACCTCGCGCGCACCGGTCTTGATGCCGTCATGAGCTTGCCGATTGCTGAGCTTGCCTCGTTGCTGGTGGCAATCTCCGCGCCGCTGCTGGGGCTTTGGCTCGTCACGGCAGTGTTAGGGCAGCGTGCCGAGCTCGCCGACTTGCGTCGTCGCTTGGGCGATATGACGGCGCAATCCCGCCAAAGTTTGCAGCAAGCTGAAGTTCAATCGCGCGCCATGCTGGAAATGGAAGTGCAGCTCAAGCGCAGCCTCTCAGGCGACACGCGTCGCCTCGCTTTGCAAGATCTCGCTTCGCAAACCGCAGTGATTGGTGAATGCCTCGGTATTCTAAAGGCCGATAATATCGATATTGCCTGGGCTCGCTTCGGGTCTGGCGATATCGGCGCGTTCATCCAGCCGTTCCTGAAGTTTGCGAGCGAGCACGCCGATTTGGCCGACCGGATGGGCGAGGCTGTCGCACGCGACCCTACCGCGCGAGCCGCACTGGCCGGATTTGTGCGCCGCTACGAACGATTGATCGCTGTGCTGGCCGACGACAAATTGGCGTTAGAAACCCTCGATGAAGGCCCGCTCGGGCGTGGCTACCAACTCTTCAAGGCTGCAGAAGCGCGCGCGCTTGTCGCGCCGCTTGATGACGCTACGAACGACGGCGCTTAGGGATTTGTGCGGCCCTGCTCAATGCCGTCTTTCACCAAGAAAATTTTGGGAGCCCTTGGCCTAAAAGCCAAGCCGTCGCGGCCGAAAGCCAAACCCGCCCCCCAGCATAAGAGTTTGGTTCCCCCATCACCGCGCGATGCGCTGATCCGTGAAACATTAGATTTGTACCGCCAACATGCCCCGACCATCCGAGGGGTGCTGGAAGCGGCACTGCAAGACATGCGCGACCGACCCCCGAATGTAAACGATATCGACTCCCTGCGGCGGGCGTTGGGCATCAAACACGCCAATCAAGTGGTCCGGCAGCTTATGAACCACCGGGAACGGAGATATCTGGTTTTGGCCGGATTGCGCGAGATGCTGGAGCAGAGGCCGAAAGTGGCGCCGCCCGGCGTTAAAAAGCTCGTACCCATCACCAAGTCGGTCATAAAGCGTTGAAAATAATCGATTTTATTGGCCTATCGCCGTTCAAATCGGTTCTGATTCGCCTTGACGGGCGAGGGGTAGGACGGTAGAAACCGGCCCTTCCAAGGGTGGGCTTAGCTCCCCCGTATCCGAATTGATGAGGTTTCCCATGGCCCGCCGTTGCGCCGCCTCCGGCCGAGGCGTTCAGTCTGGCAATAACGTCAGCCACGCCAACAACAAAACCCGCCGTCGCTTCATGCCCAATTTGCATGCAGTGACCATGCTCAGCGACACCTTGCGTGTGAAGGTCCGTCTTCGTCTGACCTCACATGGTTTGCGCACGGTTGAAAAGCGCGGTGGCATTGATGCGTTCTTGATGTCGACACCCGACGCCAAGTTGCAGCCCGAAGCGCTCACGTTAAAGCGCCGCGTGAAGAAGGCGAAAGCCAACCAAACCGCCGCCGCTTAAAGCAGAAAAGTTTGATATGAGAAAAGCCCGCGATTATCGCGGGCTTTTTTTATGCCATCTTGGCAAACATGCCGATGGCAATTTGAATCCATAAGGCCGTCATGGCCAGCCAGCCCAGCAAGAAAGCATAGGCGCGGTGCCGGACGTTATTGTACGTGAGGTGAATAGTGCTTTGGGCGATGCGACAAACAGCATAGGCCCACGCGGTCAAGTAAATCGGTGTCGTAACGGCACCCAGCACATACACGCTGATGCAGGCTGCATAAAACAACACTGGGCCTTCGAACAGGTTCGCGTAGTGGCGCACGACCACAGCCACATGTTCGGGCTCTGCTCCATTTTGAAATGCGACATAGTATTTAAGCGGCGTTGCACGCGCGCGGATCGACCTCAGCCGCACCGCCACCATACGAAAAAAGCCAATGATTGTCAGTGTCGCCACAGCCAGCATTGGCATAAAAATCAGCGCTTGCTTGAATGTCATCTCGATCATGTGGCTCTCCGCTTATGGCGTTTATGATTCCGCGGCGATAGATGCAGAATAGATTGCGTCACTGCCCATTGATTTGCCCGCGGCATGAGCAGGGCTGGGGTGTTTAACCGACGACGTTTTGCCATGTGCGGCCATATGGTTCTCAGCTTCCTCCCAACTTGGCAGGTTAGGCTGCGTCCATTCAAGGCGCGCGGTGGCCGCTTCATCACACCAATTGACCAAATGAGGCATGGCTTTGCGATGTGCGCCGGAAAGCATGAACGCGCGCATCGCAGCGACGTCGCGCCAAACGGTGACGGTCCAGAATGCGTCGCGTGATTTGCGCACCTTCGCGCCCAAGCAGCCATCGGCACGCTGTGTTTGGCGATGCGAGCCAATCGCATGCCAAATGAAAGCGGGGAAAAACCAGGCTGAGCGCAGCCGAAGGCGTGTGATGGAAGCGATCTGCGAATTGGAGATATTTGTGCTCATCTAAATTTGTGAAGCGCTTTAGTTTGTAACCCGGGCGATGTTGCGTACCCCAGACGTGAGGCCACGCTCATGTGCAATATTGGCACTAACAGTATCCAAAGTCTCAGCATTGGTCATGGCGGCTGCCTCAAGGGCGCTGTCACAAGCGGGCGTCGCGCGTTCCGTCTCGCCTTGGCGCAATAAACCGATGCAGAGATTGTGCATGCCAACCACGCGATCATGGCCCTGTGTGTGCATCAGGCTGCGCTGGGCCATTGCGATGGCGCGTGCCGTGCGGCCTTGCACCAGAGATGTGGTCGATTGAGCCGCGGTGATGGATTGGGTGGGCCAAAGCCATTGAGTTTTGGCGTCCGGTAAGTCTTGTGCCGAGGCGACAGTGATGACACACGCCGCCAAAATCAAAGTTAAGCCTATGATATTCAACAACTTATCGAATTTGGTCATGGGGTGCGTCTCAGTTCATGTGCGAGCCGATAAGCCAAAATTTAAGATATAAATAAAACGAATAGTAGACTGAGAAAGAGAATACGAGATACATAGAAAACGAATAACCATGTGGAATGGGGCATGCTATGTCTGATCTTGATTGGAGCACGTTGCGCGATTTTCTGAGTGTCGCCAAAACCGGCAGTTTGTCGCGCGCGGCGCAGGCGCTCAAAATCAGTCAGCCGACGCTCAGTCGGCGAATCGCGGCGCTGGAGACACAACTCGGCGCCAGGTTATTTGTGCGTACTCCGCGCGGGCTATTGCTGACCGACGACGGTGAGGCGGTGTTAGAAGGGGCGAGGCGCGTCGAACAGGAAGCGCTGGCGATTGAGCGCAAGGCTGATGCCTCGCAGCAGTCGCTGACCGGAACTGTGCGCATCTCACTCACCGAAGGCTTGGGGACGATGTGGCTACCGCCCAAGCTTGCAGCGTTTCATGAGCAACATCCGGGCCTATGCGTTGAACTGCTGGTGGAAAATCGCGCTGTCGATCTCGTGCGTCGTGAGGCCGATATTGCTGTGCGCATGTTCCGCCCTAACCAACCCGACCTGATCGCTAAGCATGTGGGTGACGTCGTGATGGGGCTTTATGCCACCAAGAGCTATCTCAAGAAGCACGGTCGACCCGAGCGTGCCGAGGATCTGAAGAACCATACGCTTGTGGGGTTTGAAGAAGGCCTCTCGCGTAACCCAGCCGTGCAGCGTTTCGAAAGTATGTTCAGCTTAGATAAGATTATTCACCGCTCTAGCAGTTTTATCGGCCAACTTGCCGGTACGCGGGCGGGCATCGGCTTAGGCGTGCACGATTGCTTTATGGCCGATGCGGTGCCCGAGTTGGAGCGGCTGATGCCGCGCCATTTCCAACACAAACTTGAGGCTTGGTTGGTGACTCACCCTGATGTGCGGCGCAGCGCGCGCATTCGCGCCGTGTATGATTTTATCTCGGATGCGTTTGCCCAAGATCGCGCTGTGCTGTTGGGCGATTCGGCGGCAAAAGAGGCGGCTTAAGCCACCAACGGTGCGCGATTTCCGCCCGTGACGCGCGAGTCTTCTTCAAACAAATCCGTGAGTTCGGCCATCACCGCTCCGCCGAGTTCATCGGCATCCATCAGTGTCACGGCTCTGCGATAGTAGCGCGTGACATCGTGGCCGATACCAATCGCCAACAACTGAACGGGTGAATAATTTTCGATGTAAGCAATCACATCACGCAAGTGTTGTTCCAGGTAATTCCCAGGGTTCACCGACAGTGTGGAATCGTCCACCGGCGCGCCGTCCGAGATCACCATCAAAATGCGCCTCTGTTCATGCCGTGCAATTAACCGGCTGTGTGCCCAGGCCAACGCTTCGCCGTCGATGTTTTCTTTCAAAATGCCTTCGCGCAGCATCAGTCCTAAATTGCGCCGTGCGCGCCGCCAGGGTGAATCGGCAGCCTTGTAAACAATGTGGCGCAAGTCATTCAGGCGGCCGGGATTGGCGGGTTTGCCGTGCTCGGCCCAATGCTTGCGGGCTTGGCCGCCTTTCCATTGGCTGGTGGTGAAGCCCAAAATCTCGACCTTCACACCACAACGTTCCAGCGTGCGCGCCAGAATGTCTGCGGTCATGGCCGCAATGGTGATGGGCCGCCCACGCATAGATCCGGAATTGTCGATCAGCAATGTCACCACTGTGTCCCGGAAGGTCATTTCCTTCTCGCGCTTGAACGACAGTGAGTGCATCGGGTTGGCCACAATGCGTGCCAAGCGGCTGGCATCGAGCAGGCCTTCTTCCAGGTCGAACTCCCAACTGCGCTGTTGTTGTGCCATGAGGCGGCGTTGCAAACGATTTGCTAACCGCGCCACAACGCCCTGCAAGTGCGCGAGTTGTCGGTCGAGCTGCAATCGCAACCGCGCCAGTTCTTCCGGGTCGCATAAATTGGCAGCGTCTTCGATCTGGTCGAATTGGGTTGAATAAACTTTGTAACGTGCCTGGCCGCGGCCTTCGTTGTGGCCGGGCTTCGGGCGCATTTGCTTGCCGTCCGAGCCGGGCTCCATAGCCGATTCGAGCATCGAGGATGTCTGGCTGTCTTGGTCGTCTTCCGAAGCGTCGCCGTCGGCTTCTTCGCTTCCTGCCTGGCTTTCGCTTTGGCCACTGGCGGAATCGTTATCTTTTTCTTGTTCTGAGTCCGATTCTTTCTCCTCGGCGTTTTTCTCCGACTCTTCGCCCGCTTCAGATTCGTCGTCGTCTAATTCGCGCCCGCCGTCGTCTTTTTCCAACTCAAGCGTCTCGATGATTTTGCGCTCGATGTCGGCATACGCTTTTTGGTCGTGAAGAGCGGTTTTCAGCGCGTCCAGGTGCTCGTCGAGTTTGTCACCAAACTCAGCTTCGTAAATGTCGCGCACGTGTTTGCAGGTGGGGCCTAATTCAAACCCACCGCAACGATCGTGGATCAGCACCTTCAGCGCATCGCCCATTTGAATTTGAATGTGCGTGCGGGCCAGCGCGTAACCTTCCAAAGTCAGGCGCTGTTCTAAAGCTAGGCCAATGTTCTGTGCCACACCTTGAAATTGCTCGACGCCCAAGGCCTCGGCACGTGACTGTTCCATGGCATTGTAGGCGTCAATCGCGTCTTTGCCGGTGGGCATACGCCGCGAGTGGATGGCGGCATTATGGTGTTTCAATCGCAACGCCATGGCGTCTGCTGCGCCGCGTAGTCGCACCACATTTTCTTTTGTCAGCTTTTGTGGCGGTAACGGCAGGCGGACTTCGCCTGTGGGTGCGCTGCCGAACTTTTGATTGTTTGCGATAGGCGTGAACACCACGCTGGCATCGTCACGGCCCGAGATCGCTTTCACCACAGCAGCCGTCGCCGACTTAAACGCCTCGGCTTTGGATGGTCCGCGCTCGTTGTAGCTCTGGTATTGGTTCGCGCTCACACGTTCCAGCTTAGGCCTTAGGCGGCCTCGATAGCTGCGCCTGCCACGTCGTGGCCGAAGCAGCGTTGATAGTATTCAGCAATCGTTGCGCGCTCGGTTTCATCGCACTTATTGAGGAACGTCACGCGGAATGAATACCCAATGTCTTTGAAAATCGAGTTGTTTTCAGCCCAGCTAATCACGGTGCGTGGCGACATCACTGTTGAGATATCACCATTCATGAAGCCTTGACGCGTCAAGTCAGCGACGTCGACCATAGCCGAAATCGTCTTCTTGCCTTCTTTGGTGCTGTAGCCCGCAACTTTGGCCAGCACGATATTGGCTTCGGCGTCGTGCTCAAGGTAGTTGAGCATAGCTACAATGTTCCAACGGTCCATTTGGCCTTGGTTGATTTGCTGTGTGCCGTGATAAAGCCCAGTCGTGTCGCCCAAGCCGACGGTGTTGGCCGTGGCGAACAGTCGAAACGCTGGATGCGGGCGGATGACTTTGTTCTGGTCGAGCAGAGTCAATTTGCCCTCTACCTCCAGCACCCGCTGAATCACAAACATCACATCGGGGCGGCCGGCGTCGTACTCGTCAAACACCAATGCCACCGAATGTTGCAAAGCCCATGGCAGCAAGCCTTCGCGGAATTCGGTCACTTGCACGCCGTCGCGCAGCACAATGGCGTCTTTGCCAATCAGGTCGATGCGGCTGATGTGGCTGTCGAGGTTGATGCGCAGGCAGGGCCAATTCAGCCGTGCCGCCACCTGCTCGATGTGCGTCGACTTTCCGGTGCCGTGATAACCTTGAATCAAAACACGGCGGTTGTGGGCAAAGCCCGCCAGAATGGCGATCGTGGTGTCGTGATCAAAGCGATAGGCTTTGTCGATATCAGGAACGTGCTCTTCGCGCTCAGAAAACGCGGGCACTTTCATATCGATGTTCAGCCCGAACGTCTCACGCACCGAGACTTGGCGGTCGGGGAGGCGAATGCCTAATTCGCCCCGCGGTGCATCAGACTTCTTGCTCATAACCATGCTCCAGAAACGGCTGTGTTCTTTAAGATATGCCGCGTTTATGGCACGCCCGCGCTTTGTCAGGCAATGTGACAATCGGGGCGGGCGTGGCGGCGAATTCTTAGCCGATGCCCTTGGACCAGCCACCATCGGCGGTGATGGCCGTGCCAATCATGTTGGCCGCTCGATCCGAGGCTAGGAATACGATGAGCCCGGCGATGTCGTCTGGCTCAGCCAGTTTTCCGAGGGGGATTTGGCTGGTGTAATCCTTTTCCACGTCAGCAATGGTGCGTCCCGATGATTGCGCCAGGCGGTTCATCAATGTCGTCCAGCGTTCGGTTTTGGTTGGGCCGGGGTTGATAGCATTGACCACCACGCCGTGGGGCGCGGCTTCCTCACCCAATCCGCGTGTAATGGCGAGCAGCGCTGCATTGGCAGCCGAGCCCGGCAACAAGCGAGGGCTGGGTTGCAGGCCCGTGTTGCCCACAATATTGACAATGCGCCCATGCTTTTGAGCGATCATGGTGGGCATCACCGCGCGCATCATGCGGATGGTGCCCATCACTTTCAAATCAAAGCTCTCTTGCCACACACGGTCGGCCAGTTCCCAAAACAATCCGCCTTGCGACGCGCCGGCCGAGTTAATCAGCACATCAATGCGCCCGAAAGTCGCCAAGGTTTTTGTGACTGCGTCATCGGCAGCAGATTCTTGCGTTAGGTCCAACGGCACAACCAACACAGGCGTGCCGAATTGGCTGTGCAATTCGGCCGCAAGTTTATCCAGGTCGGCTTGATTGCGTGAGGCCAGCACAAGCTTTGCGCCCTCGGCCGCTAACAGCCGCGCGCTCGCCGCCCCTAAGCCACGGCTGGCTCCGGTGATGACGGCGACTTTATCTTTCAGGCGCAGGTCGATGGTCGTTACTCCGGTGTTGTGCGCGCCGTTGTGCGGCGTAACGCGGCACACAATAAATCGTATGCGCTGTTAATCGATTTCATCTTGGTCTCGGCCTCGCGACTGCCCCCGTGGGTATCGGGGTGATGAAGTTTCACCAACTCTTTATAGCGCCGTTTCAGTTCAGCCAAGGTCACGGGCCCGTCAACGTCCAAAATACGCAAGGCCTTGCGCTCATCGGCCTTAAAGCCTTGCGCCTCTGCCCAGGATGTTTTCCGGCTGGCTTTGGCGTGCTTAGGGTCAAAAGCAGTCCCTGCGCCCAAGTCGAGTGGATCGCGAATGTCGGCCTGCGACCAGGGCCGGGCGCGCTTCATGCTGGGGGTAGCGCCGGTGTGGCCCAGCGGCCAGGTCGGGCGGTCCCACGTCACCATGCGGCGGATTTCTGCCTCAATGTCGGCTGGTGACATGTGCAGATGGAAATCCCATTTGGCGTTGTAGGCGCGAACGTGGTCGAGGCAGAACATGACGTAATTCGACAGGCTTCGGTCTTTTGGCGCACGATAAGCGCCCGGCGCC
The DNA here is from genome assembly GCA_947476925.1 of Rhodospirillaceae bacterium. Taxonomy (GTDB): domain Bacteria; phylum Pseudomonadota; class Alphaproteobacteria; order Rhodospirillales; family Rhodospirillaceae. The sequence continues at coordinate 19,783 of CANJSF010000011.1, forward strand.
TCGCAACCCGCCCACGCGCACAAACACGCGGCCTCAGACCGTTTCGCGCGGCTCGTGGCGTTGGCTGTGGCTTCTGCCAATGTTGGTCTGATCCGTGTCATGCTCTTGAATATCTCGCGACCCGCGTTTGCTTCCAATCTTGTTTCTTTGCTTGCTTTATGCTTTGCAGCCGTAATCTGCGCTAAGGGAGAAATCGACCATGGGCCAATACCGCGACCGAATAATAGCGAAGGTCACCGCCGGGCTGGCGCCGGCGACGCTGGACATTCATGACGACTCCCATCGTCATGCCGGCCATACCGGCGATAACCCCGATGGCAACGGCGAAACGCATTTCAAGGTGACAGTGGTTTCAGCGGCCTTTGCAGGCAAATCGCGCGTTGAGCGTCAAAGGCTGGTCTACGGCCTGCTGGCCGATGAACTGAAAGAACGCATTCATGCGCTCGAGTTGGTTCTGCGCGCGCCGGGCGAAGTTTAAGCGCTTTTGCCGGTATAAAATTGCGGAAACTCGCGCTCGACAATTTCACCCTTTACGTCCCAGGCGTGACAGGTGTCGAGCAGCGGCGGCTTTACTTTCAATTCTGATCGCGGGCGTTCGCTCATTTTGGCAAAGCGCTTGCCTGCAATGGTTTGAAAAGCGGTTGTGGCAATCGGCCCCAGTAGTTCAACCAAGTGCACGCAACCATTTACGCCGCCAAACTTCTCTTTCACAGCTTTGGTAAAGCCTGGCGTCATGCGTAAGCCTGCCAGACCTTTAAATGTCGGTGTGATGTTGGGGCAAATGCGGAAAGGGGAGAAGTCGGTCACGGCCACGGCGTCGATGATCATCATCCGCTCGTCATAGGTGATGCGAATGCCCATGCCGTGCAGCGGCTCGCCCACGGGGACGTCGCCGCGATCTTGGTTGGGGAAGCCATAGGATTTGATGTCGGTCATCCAAGCGTCGACTTCCCACAGGCCATCGTCGCGCTCGTAGCCCTCGCATTTGACGGTGCGGGTATGCAAAAGCTTTCGGTCGGCAGTAGCGGCGGGCAACGGCATGGCAACATTCCACGAAGAGATTACGAGCCCAAATCATTTGAGCCAGCCTCGTGTAAGCGAGAAATCGCCCTTAGGGTAGGGCGTTTTCCAGGGGGAGGTTATGCAGTAACCGTGTAGCCCATGATTTGGTCGCATTTCCCACGGCAAGTGGAAGTCCGCTTCTCTGAGAAATGCTCAAGGCCGTGCCGCAATTCTCGCCACAATTAGCGGCGTTTAGGTCGTTCATGTCTTGTTCAAGTGAGGTGTTGTAGGCCGCGTAAAGATCGCGCACGCAGACTAAACCGACTGTTGCCTTGCCAACGTTAACCGGCAGGTGGCGATATTTGCGCTCACGTATCATCGGCGCGCCGATGCGCCGATGGGGTTAGGCGGCTTTATTGGTCTTGAGACTTGGTGCGCGTGGCGGCGTCACACGCACCAAGGTGAGCTGGTTTCGCTGGCGGCGCAAGACTTCGAAGCGGAATCCATGAAATAGAAACTTTTGCCCTGGATCGGGAATCGTGCGGGCTTCGTGCAAAACCAATCCAGCTATCGTCGAGGCTTTATCGTCCGGCAAATTCCATTCCATTTCCCGGTTGAGGTCGCGCAGCGTCACGCTGCCGTCGATGAGGTATCCCCCGTCGGCTTGCGGGCGTATGCCGGGCACGGCCACGTCGTGCTCGTCACGAATGTCGCCAACAATTTCTTCAATAATGTCCTCAAGCGTTACAATGCCCATCATCGCGCCGTACTCGTCGACGACGAGGGCGAAGTGTTCACGCCGCGCCCGAAATGCATTCATCTGGTCAAGTAGCTTTGTCGTGTTGGGAATGAACCAGGGCGGCGTGGCCAAAGCGACCACATCAAAGCGACCGATTTTGCCGTCGGCGGAATCGATCGCACGAAGTAAATTTTTAGCATGGAGCATGCCGACAATGTTGTCGGGTTGCTCGCGCCACAGCGGGATACGCGAATAGGGGCTGGCTGCGACTTGTTCGATAATATCTGCAATCGGCAAATCGGCGTCGATGGTCACAACCTTCTTGCGGTGAATAATAATCTCACCGACCTCGACACCCGTCAGGTCCAGCACGCTGCGCAACATGGCGCGCTCGTGCTTTACCTCTTCCTTTACTTTCTTCTCACCCATTTGCATTTCAATCGTGCCGCGCAATTCGGCCAATATCTGCTGGGCGGTAATCGTTTGCTCGGTGGCAATGCCCGCCAATCGCAACGCGCCATTGACGAAAAACTCGACAGCGATCGTGTAGGGTCGGCATATCCACACCAAAGCGGCAACGATACCTCCGGTGCGAAGTGACATGCTGTTCGCATTGAGCAAGGCGTAGGTCTTGGGCAATATTTCGCCATAAACGACGACAATGACCGTCACAATGCCTGTGGCATAAGCAACGCCATTCTCACCGAAGGCATCGATCATTGCGCTGGTAGTGAGTGCGCCGGCAGCTGTATTGGACAGAATATTTCCCAATAGCATTGTTGATATCAGGCGTTCGCGACGTTCAAGTAACGCCATTACGGTTTTGGCGCGCGGGTCGCCTTGATCTTCCAACTGATGCATTAGCGGCTTTGATGCTGCCGTGAGCGCGGTCTCAGCAGCGCCAAAAAATGCGCCTGCGGTCAGTAAAAGCAAAATCATCAAAATAAAGGACATCGTCATATTCCAGGGCGTGGCCTAAGCGTTCAGTGCCGAGGCCAGTGTTGCCTTAAGGGCCGACAAAGGCACGTCGGCTGTTATAAAGGATTTGCCGATTCCGCGCGCGAGGATGAATGTGATGGCGCCGTCTTGAACTTTTTTGTCGACGGCCATGTGCGCGATCAATGCATCAGGCGTGATCGCGCCTCTCGGGCCGACTTTGGGCGGCATCACCTGAAGTCCGGCCTTCGTCAGATGGGCTTTGGCGCGCGCAGCGTCCGCCGATGGGCAGAGGCCCAAGCGAACCGAGACATCAAAGGCCAGCACCATTCCCATGGCGACGGCTTCTCCATGTAGCAGTTTATCGCCATAACCCATTTCGGCTTCGAGCGCATGGCCAAACGTGTGGCCTAAATTCAGCAATGCCCGCGCGCCGGATTCCTTTTCGTCCTCGGCAACAATTTTGGCTTTGGCGCGACAGCTCGTGGCGATGGCGTGCGTCAGCGCAGTTGCATCGCTACGTTTTAAATCCAAAGCAGCTGCGGCGTTCGTTTCAAGCCAGGCGAAGAATGGCTCATCGTTGATCAATCCGTACTTCGCCACTTCGGCATAGCCCGACAATAGTTCGCGGTGGGGCAAAGTGGCGAGCGTATCGATGTCAGCCATCACCAATCGCGGTTGATGGAAACTCCCCACCAGGTTTTTGCCCGCGATTGTGTTGATGCCGGTCTTTCCGCCGACAGAACTATCGACTTGCGATAGCAATGTGGTTGGAATTTGGATGAACTCCACGCCACGCAACAACACTGCTGCGGCGAACCCAGCGAGATCTCCGACCACGCCGCCGCCCAAAGCGATGATCATGGTTTTGCGTTCGCATTTGGCGGCCAGCATCGCGTCCAGCACCTGCGACAAGTGCGCAAAGTCTTTGCTGGCTTCGCCCGCGGGCACGATAACGTGTCCGGTGTGAATGCCTTGTGTTGAAAGCGCGGCTGTTAGAGGTTTGAGATAGTGCGCGGCCACATTGGAATCGGTGACCACGAATGCGCGCTTTTGCTTCAATATGGGCGCAATAAATTCACCAGACCGGGCAATCAGCCCTCGACCAATGACAATATCATACGACCGTGCGCCCAAGCTGACGTTAACCGTCGTTAAACCAGGCGCGTTATGTCCGTCAGGGTTCATGGCACAGTCGCCAACGTCGTGCCCATGTGTTTTTCAAGTGCGTCAAGCGCCCGTGCGGCCGTTATGTTGGGGTTGTCCATGCCAGTATCAATTGCCACGTCGGCTTCGCTGTAAATCGGATAGCGCGTGTCGATGAGTTGCTGAAGTGTTGTACGCGCATCACCGTTATTGAGCAGCGGGCGATGCGACCGCCCCTTCGTGCGAGCCACCAAGGTGTCGAGTTCTGCGCGCAGCCACAACGATGTTGCACGCTCTTTGATGAGGGTGCGCGTTTCTTCGTCCATAAACGCTCCGCCGCCGGCGGCGAGAATGCAAGGTTCGCCTTGCAGCAAACGAGTCATGACGCGCCGCTCGCCATCGCGAAAATAGGGTTCGCCATATTTCTCGAAGATTTCGGCAATCGTCAGACCAGCGGCTTTCTCGATTTCGGCGTCGGCATCGACAAACGGAACTTCAAGGCGCGAAGCCAGGCGCCGGCCGATGCAACTTTTGCCAGCGCCCATCAAACCCACTAGGACAATGGTCTTGGGCAAATGATGAGCGGTTGAGGAGTCGCGTTGGTCGTTCATGGTCTGATCACATAGAGGCCGAAAGGGTTTCGCGCAATGTACCTGCGTTTTTGGCTTCCGCCCACGCTCGCCTTTGATCTGGCCTAAAGATCAGCGCTCTGAATGCAACAAAATACCTGATAAACCAAGGACTTTCATGGACTTTTGGCCCTCCGTTGCGTAATGTTGGGTTTCATCGTTTTCGATGGTTCACCCCGGTTGAGCGCCCGCCGGCGCTGTATCTGTGACCGTGGGCGCGTCTGTGGGGATGTGATACGGCGATGCTGAAGATTTTATTTGCGCTGGTGGCCGTTGCTATTCTTGGTGGGGTCGTCGTTCTGGCGACGTGGGAAATGCCGCCGCCAACCGCGACCCACGAGAAAGTCATTCCCAATGAGCGCTTCCAATAGAACCCTCGTCGTGAACCGCTTTTTGGTTATTGGTTTCGTTTGCGCGGCCATCACCGCAGCCGCATCAGCGCAGACACCTACCCCGCAAGTTGCTCCTGCCGCACCGCCGTCTGCGCCTCGTGCCATTGTTCCGCCCGCGCAACTAACGCCACCCGCCGCTCCTTTATCAGAACCAACGAGCAGCGCCTCGCGTGCCATTGAAGTTGGTGTACTCGAGGAATTAGGCGTCGAGCGCGTTGGTTTGCTCGACGAAGCCTCGGGCGGCTTACCCAATGCCATGTGGGACGGTAGCGACCCAACGCTGGTGCGTTCGCTACTAGCGCGCATACCACGCCGCATGCCTTCGCTAGCTATGCGCACCTTGGCACACAACTTGCTGCTGCCGGCTGCGCGCCAGCCGCGCAGCAAATCTGAAACGCTTGACGCCAATGAAGCTGTCGATGATCCCGCAGTGCCGAAACAGCCATGGCTGTTAGAGGCGCGCGTGGCGGCGTTGGCAGGCATGGGCGATTGGACCAGCGTGAACGCGTTGCTAGAGCTTGTGCCGCAAGATCGCCTCAGCGATGTTTTGGTGCGCACGCGCGTCGATGGTTTGTTGATCGCAGGTAATACCGAAGGCGCGTGTGCGGCAGGTCAAGCCGCGCTTTCACGCCAGCCCGACACGCATTGGCAGAAATTGCTTGTGTACTGCCAGTTTGCCTCTAAGCAAGCCAGCGCTGCGCAGTTAGGTTTGTCGTTGTTACGCGAGCAAGGGCTCGACGATCCGATATTTTTCTGGGCTGCCGATGTGATGCAAGGCCAGCGCCCAACCGCGCCCGCGGGCTTGCAACGTGTACAGCCGCTGGAGCTCGTAATGCTGCGCGCCGCCGGTCGGGCATTCCCCGAGGCCATGATGCGGGGCGATGACCCCACGGTGCTGCGCGTCGCTGCCCCAATGCCTCAACCGCCGCTGGAAGAAGAGAAACTCAACGCCGCGCAAAAGAAAGAGCGCACGCGCGTGCTGCAAGAAAGCCGCATCATGATGTCCGAGCGCGCGGTGGCTTTGGGCGTGCTGGACCCCGAGATGTTGCGCGCGCGTTATCTCGACTTGAATCTCAGTCAAGACGCCAAGCCCATTACGCTGGAAGACGCAACCGCCGACAACGTTCGCGCCCGCGTCATGATGTTCCAAGCGGCCCGTAAGCAAACCGCATCGGTGGCGCGCGCGGAAGTGATCGCCAAAGCTCTGACGCTCAGCCGCGCCGACCGCGGCCAAACAGGGCCCGATTTCGTCACGGTCAGCCGCCTCTATGCACCAATGCTTGTGGATCTCGCACCTTCGCCTGATTTGTTATGGTTCGCGGGCACTGCCGCACGCGGACTATTGGCCGCAGGCATGCCGGACAAAGCCCAATCGTGGTTTGACCTCGTGCACCAAATGGCGCGGGGCAGCACTGATGCCGGCGAAATTGCCGATAGCCTATTTGTGATCGAGCATTTGGCAATGCCGAGCGCACGTACCAATCTTACGCCGCGCAGTTTGCGCGCCTGGCAAGCGACCATTCCGGCTTCTGCCGGCGCGCAGCCGCGCCAAACTTTACTTAGCTTGCTGTCGGCGTTGGGCGACCCAATTAATGCGACGGAATGGTTGCCAGTGATGGCGGCATTACCGCCAGCCAGTGTGTCCAACATGCCGCCACCGGCCATTTGGCAGGGGCTGTCGTTGGCCGCGCGCGACGCTCGCTTAGGGGCGGCGGCGGCCTTTGCGCTGGTCGCGTTGGGCGAGGGTGGCCCGCATCTGAGTTCGCAACTCACGCTGCGCCATGTGATCGAAAACTTGATAATTGCCGGTCGCGAAGATGAAGCGCGGTTGCTCGCGATTGAGGCTGCGTTGGTGCAGGGCCTTTAAGCCCAGTCGTGAAACGCCACCAGCCCAAAAATCCCAGCATCGGCAATCTCGATCCGCAGGTCGAAGCCTTTTTGGAGATGATGGCCGCCGAGCGAGGCGCGTCGGCGAACACGTTAGAGGCGTATCAAAACGATTTGTCAGCGCTTAATGCGTACCTCACAGCGCGCGGCAAACCCTTTCGTACTGCGCAGACCAAAGACCTCCGGCAATATTTGATAGGTCTCAGCAAAGCCAAACTGGGCGCGCGGTCTACAGCGCGTCGCCTGTCCAGCGCGCGACAGTTTTTTCAGTTTCTTTACCGCGAGGGGTTGCGCGCCGACGACCCAGCAAGCGGCCTTGATCGCCCGCGTTTGCCTCAGCCACTGCCCAAATACCTTACCGAGCACGAGGTTGATCGATTGCTCGGTGCTGCACGCGCGACCACGGGGCCCGAGGGCGCGCGCGGCTTGGCATTGTTGGAACTGCTGTATGCGTCGGGATTGCGTGTCTCGGAGCTTGTGGCACTGCCTATTGCCGCGGCGCGCAATCCATCGATGCTGATCGTGCGCGGCAAAGGGTCGAAAGAACGCATGGTGCCGGTGGGCGAGGCGGCGCAAGCGGCATTGAAAAAATATGTAGCCGTGCGCGAGCAGTTCTTGCCTAAGAAAAAAAGCAACTCGCCATGGATGTTTCCCTCTTTGGGCACTTCAGGGCATCTCACGCGTGATGGCTTTGCCAAAATGCTCAAAGAGATGGCTATTGCCGCAGGGCTAATTCCCTCGCGTGTCTCGCCGCATGTGCTGCGTCATTCCTTCGCAACGCACCTGTTGTCGCACGGTGCTGACTTGCGCACATTGCAACAATTGTTGGGTCACAGCGATATCTCGACCACACAAATTTACACGCACGTTTTGGATGAGCGGCTTAAAAAGCTGGTGCGCAACCATCATCCGTTGGCGGGCTTTAAGCTGTAGCCATCAGCCAAACATCTTCGGGTGTTTTTCCTGCCTCACGTAAAGCCCGCAGCGTAGGTGCGTGATCGCGTTTGGAGAATTTTTTGCCCTCGGCATCTACCAGTAAATCGTGGTGGTGATACTGCGGCGTTGGTAATCCCAACAGGCGTTGCAAGAGCCGATGAATGTGCGTTGCGGCGAATAAATCCTCTCCGCGAGTTACCAACGTAATGCCTTGAAGCGCGTCGTCCCAAACACATGCCAAGTGATAACTGGTGGGCATATCTTTGCGGGCAATCACGACATCGCCAAAAATATCCGGCGTTGCGGTTTGTTTGCCGCGTGCAGCATCGGTCCAGGTTAGTGGGCCTGCAGCTTCAATCGCCTCGTCCATGCGCAGTCGCAACGCATAGGGGTCACCCGCTGCAATGCGCTCGCGCGCGAGCCCTTCATCCAGTTCGCGGCATGTTCCGGGGTATAACGGGCCATCGGGCCCATGAGGCGCACTCACGGCTTGCGCAATTTCGCGCTGGATATCGGTCCGGGTGCAAAAACATGGGTAGACCCATTCTTGCCGGCGCAAACCGGCGATCACGTTGGCGTAGTCACTCATGTGTGCCGATTGGCGACGCACGGGTTGCTCCCAGGTGAGACCCAGCCAACTCAGGTCTTCGTAGATTGCGGCCTCAAATTCGGGGCGGCAGCGGTTTTGGTCGATGTCTTCGATTCGTAATACAAACCGTCCTTCTTTGGCCTGTGTGGCGGCAAACAGCGCCGCCCGGGCATGCCCGAGGTGTAAATAACCTGTCGGGCTGGGGGCAAAGCGGGTCGTTACGGGGGGCAGTGTCATCGCGAACGGCTCAAATGGTAGGTGGGGCAGCCCTGAGCGTACCAGAATTTGTATTCTTAGCGGAAATTGCTAATGTAGGCTGACCGTTTGCTCAGGAGAGTGCCACCGTCGTGGGATTCGCGCCCGAAGCGTCACCGGCCTTGGTTTTGAATGCGGACTTCCGTCCGCTGAGCTACTTTCCATTGTCTGTGTGGTCCTGGCAGGAAACCATTAAAGCCGTTTTCCTGGGGCGCGTGAATGTGGTGTCGGAGTACGAGCGTACCGTCCACTCTCCACGCTGGGAAATGAAACTGCCCAGCGTGATCTCACTAAAAAAATACGCGCCAATGGAACGCTCACCTGCGTTCACGCGGTTCAACGTTTTTTTACGCGATCGTTTCATGTGCCAGTACTGTGGCACGCCGCATCCTACCAACGACTTGACCTTCGACCATTTGATCCCTCGGTCCAAAGGCGGGCGAACAACGTGGCAAAATGTCGTCACGGCGTGTTCGTGCTGCAATTTGGTCAAGGGCAATCGCATGCCACACGAGGTCGGGATGTTCCCCAGCCAACGTCCGTTCCGTCCTAGTTCGTTCCAACTGCAAGATATCGGGCGCGCCTTCCCGCCCAACTATTTGCACGAAAGTTGGCGCGATTATCTTTACTGGGATACCGAACTGGATCCGGGTTAGGCGCATTTCCCCGAGCAGCGGCCTTGCACTTGGCGTGAGACGTGGGGCCAAAAAAGAATCAAATTCTTTTCGACAACCAAATTGCCAGGCGAGTTCCAGCTTTGATGGCGCCCGTGAGCGCCGGGTAAGCAAGTGCTTGTTCGGCGCCGTGCTGCAAGCTGACATCGCGATGATGCAGTTCATCACGGCGGAATGACTCGATGGTGGCTTTCAGCTCGGCTTCGCTATCATCCAAAGATGCAGCTTGCTCGGCGTAATGTTCGCTAATCACATCTTCAACGGCGACGGTACACGCCATGGCTGCTTCTCGGCCCATCAGCGCTGTCGCGGCCCCCAACGCAAAACCAGCGGCATGCCAGATCGGCTCGAGGGCCGTTGGACGCACGCCGCGTTCGGCGACGAGTCGATTGAATTGAGCAAGGTGCTTTTGTTCCTGTGCCAACATTTCACTCAGGACGGGGCCGTCGGCGGTTTTACCCAGCACCGCTAGTTGGCCTTCGTAAATACGCTGTGCACCATATTCACCGGCCTGATTCACGCGAATGATTTGCGCCATCTTTTCATCAGGCGTGAGATCGCCTGGCAGTGGTCCTGCTTTTGGGCCTGTGCTCATCTTTACCTGTTCCACCATGGCGTTTGGCGTGCCGCCCAGGCACTTGCAGCGGCCAAAACAAGGCAAGCGATCAGATTATATCCGGCCATGGAAATGCCTAAAAATACAAAAGCCGGGTCTTCGCAACCTGTACGTCCAGGCCTGTTAAGGGCGGCCATCAAGTCTGTGGGGGAGTAGTCTTTCACTTGGCCCGCGCAGGCGGCCGGGCCTGGCCACCACCGTGTTTCCACGCCGACATGATAGAAAGCAATCCCGGCATTAATCACAAATAGCCCAACGCAGAGCGCTACAATAACCCGCCGCGATGGCGCGTCGACCACCGGCATCAAAGCCAAGACGGCCAAGAATAGCGCGAACCCATAGGGCACACGCTGCCAATAGCAGACCGTGCAAGGCCAGAGGTCAAAGCCATACTGCGCCACCAGGGCCAGCGCCAGGGCCCCGCCCGAGCATGTGGCAATGGCGGCAATCGTTTGGAAATCAGGCGAGCGGACGGTCATGGGCTGACAATAGGCTATTCGGGCCGGTGAAAAAAGGCGGTGCAAAACGATCTGGGAAGCCATCCGACTGCCACTTTGACAGGTGCTGCTGAGTGGTTTATGTCCCTGCCTCTTCGCGGGTATGGCGGAACTGGTAGACGCGCCAGACTCAAAATCTGGTGTCCCTAGGACGTGGGGGTTCGATTCCCTCTACCCGCACCATTCTTTTTTGTTGGCTTCGGCCACAGCCTCTCCATAGGTCCCTTTTTATGCGCTTGCTGATCGTTGCTTGCATCATGGCCCTGTCATGTTCCGCGATGGCTGCAGAATGTGTTCAGGTCACCCTCCGCGACGTCAATGGCTTGGCCGTCAAAACTGACAAGCCACTTTTCGGCTTTGTCATGCCTGAAGGTCCGCCTCTGCTGGACTATGGAATTGTCCCGGGGACACAAATTGAAACGGGCACCTCGGTGCCATGCCCATCCGAGCTGATCGCCGCGATGACCAACCTGTTCAATGAAAGTTGCACAACCGACGCCCAACGTGCGGCAACCGTGAAAGCCAATAATACGACTCTTGAAAACGTCAACAAGCGCTGCAAAGACATCTATTCGCGGCTTCATCCTAAGCCGTAACCAACCTAGCGTGCAGATGCTTCTAAGCTCTGGATGAGTGCGGTCGATATTTCTGCAACATCTGCAACTGTATGGGCCGTCGACAAGAAGCACAGCTTTGATTGATGAACGGCTACGCGTCGCTGAAATAGCTGGCGGTAAAATACATCCTCGCGATGGCGTGGTTCTTTTTGCCATCGCCTGACAATAGAGTCGGTGCCCGCCACAATCCCAAAAACGATTCTAAACATTGAACCAGCGGCATACAGGTGTGCTGCCACGCCCAGTGCATCGGCGGCAGAATTGAAGCTTGCTGCGAGCTCTGCCGTTGTCTGTAGAAGCTGCGGATAAATCGTCTCGCGATGAGTTTGCAGTATGGTCAGAACAGCTTCGGCGGCGGCCGCGCTGAGGGGGGTTCCTGCGGGGGTCGTACCGCAGAAGATGCGCTGCTCGAAAGAGCCGCCGCCGAATACCGACATGATCTGTGCCTTGCCTGCGACGGCGCCGATTGGCAAGCCGCCACCAAGGGCGTTACCGTAAACGACAAGGTCGGGCCTGAGATCGAAATAGACTTGCGCGCCACCATAGCCCATGCGGAAGCCGCTGAAGGTTTCATCCAAGATCAGCAGCACGCCGCATCGGTAGCAAAGGGCTTCTAATCGCTTCAGCCAGGCGCCGTGCTTAGGCGACGGGCGCTGTGATGGGATGGGCTCCACGATCACAGCTGCTAACGTGTCGCAGCGCTGGCTGATGATATCTAAATCATTATCGCTCGCGTAGGGCAGCACTGTGACGTCATTGTCAACGTGTGCGGGTATACCTGCGCCAATATGCACATTGCGACGGTTGCCAAAATCATTGGTTTGGATTGGCGCTGCCGTTACTAAAGCGAAATCGTGCAGACCATGCGTGGCACCTGAAAATACAACAATGCCGTCTCGGCCGCGATAGGACCTTGCCGCACGTATCGCTAGCGCCGCGGCATCACTTTCCGATCCACAAAGCATGACGCGCTCGTTGCCCGGGGCTGCATCGTGAATGAGTTCTGCCACCCGTTCGCCGACACAATGGGAGAAGCCATGCATCCAGCCCAGGTCGAGCTGACGATGGAGCGCATCTTTTGTGGGTGCCGCGCCATGGCCCAACATCAAAGAACCATGGCCCATGCACAGATCGATGTACGAACTCCCGGCGGAATCCAAAACGCGCGCACCGATGCTCCGATGAACCATCAGCGAGTGATCACTGCCAGCCGCGTCCAAAGCGCGAGGCATGTAAGTCGGCAGTTTTTCCATTCGGCCATTGGCCACTCGGCCAAGCGCAATAGAATTCACCAGCGATAAGGGAAGCTCCGCCGCGACATTCGTCATGGCGGCTTGGTCAGGCATGACCGCTTTCCTCGACAATGGGCTGGGCGGTCGTCATTCCGCAGCCTTGTATTGCTTCGGCGCATTCCAAGCGGCCAGGCAGCGACTAAGCCGATGTGTCGGTTGCTTTTTCAAATAACGCAGCGTGATCGCGAGTTCGATCGCACAGGATGCGTCTGTGAGGGAGTTGAGTAAGGTGGCGTTGCCCACCGAGCGCCCGTGCTTCACGCAATCAGTCAATGCAACGACATTCAGATGTGTCGTCTGCGCTTCTCCGTTCCAAATTCTTCGGAAACCGGTCTGCGTGGCAATGCCCAGCAGCCAATCCGTCATTTTTTTTGGCTTTGTCGAAGCAGGGTGTGTCGCGACAAAGCAGAGCTATTTCATCCCCTAACTGATTGGAAACAAAAGGCTTTCAATGCAGCAAGGAGGATTTGTAGCCGCCCCACCGTGACTCAGGCTGATCAACATTAAACCTGTCAGTTCTGACAGGTCCGGAGCCGTCCATCCTGTGATGATCTTGACCCGAAACCGATACACTTTGGGTTGGGCCGCATGCACGCGTCGATCATCGAAATGTCTCAGGGCGCCCAGGAAATGTCGTCTCGACTAGACGGCATGTTCAAGCTGCGACACGAAGTTTTCAAAGAGCGGCTGAACTGGGATGTGGGCTCGCGCTCCGGGCGCGAACGCGATCAATTCGACGATCTCGATCCTGTCTATATTGTCTGTGAACAGGGCGGAGAGGTTCTGGGCTCGTGGCGTCTATTGCCCACGACAGGCCCCTATATGTTGCGCGACGTGTTCCCGGCATTGCTCCACGGTGCGCCCGCGCCCTGTGCGCCCGACGTGTGGGAGATTAGCCGTTTTGCGGTTTCGAAGCGTGTGATGGGCAACGATTCTCTGGGCACAATTCGCTCGGTCACACAGATGCTGCTGGACCAATTGTTCACGTTTGCGGCGCGCCGGCAATTGTCGCGGATTGTGGCCGTGTGCGATGTGCGCTTCGAGCGCATTTTGAAGCGCTCAGGCTTGCTGACGAATCGCTTCGGGTGCCCGTTGCAAATTGGCGTGACGCGCGCGGTCGCGGGCTTTGCTGATGTGTCCGAGTTGAACCTGCGTCGGCTGCAACTTGGCGCTGAACCCGCCGAGAAAAATGTTTGTGAATCATTGCCGCAGTTGAAGCTGGCGGCCTAGCGCCGCGTGTCAATCGAGTTCAAAGTCGTGCAACAAATCGCAAGGCGTCAGCTAAACCGGAGTACCAAAGCCACATGTTTGGTCGAGACCGTTTGCCCGGCCCGAAAGGCTATCCCATCGTCGGTGTCTTGCCGTTGCTGCGCGCCGATACTTTGGGGTTTCTCAAGCGAACGGTCGAAGCCTATGGCGATTTGGTCCCACTGAGTATCCTCATGCACACGGCATACCTTCTGAATGATCCAGCTCACGTCGAGCACGTGATGCAGCGTAACTATCGAAACTATCGCAAAACACCGATGCTCGAAAAGCTGCGGCCTATCTTGGGCGACGGTTTGTTCATGAGTGAGGGCGAGTTGTGGACGCGTCAGCGCAACCTCATCCAGCCCTCGTTTCACAAGGAGCGCATAGATTCGCTCGCTGGCCGTATGGTGGCTGTAATCAACGAGCATCTTAAGTTATGGCAACGCCGCGCGGCGGCAGGTCAGGCGTTCAATTTGTCCGACGACACGTCGTTTCTCACCCTCGAGATTGCTTTACAGACATTTTTTGGAACCACGTTGGGCCACGATGGCGCGGCTTTCGCTGACGCCATGAAGGTCGTTCACGATATTTCGGCGAAACGAATTTGGAATCTCACGAGCATCACAGAATGGCTGCCGACTCGCGAAAACAGAGCCTTTAAACAGGCTGTGGCCTTGCTGCATGCCGTCGTGGGTCGGATTATTACCGAACGACGTCAATCTAAAAGTACGCATAACGATCTTCTTGCCATCCTGATGGATGCGCGTGACGCTGAAACCAACGAAGCCATGAACGATAAACAGCTTCGTGACGAAGTGATGACGCTGATGCTGGCTGGTCATGATACGACCGCAACGATGATGGCGTGGGCGCTTCTGATATTGTCGCAGCATGCCGACCATGTTTCTCGGTTGCGTCAGGAATCCGATGCCCTAATTGCCAATAGGCTTCCTGGGGCGGCTGACCTCAAAGGGTTGCCGTTTACGAAGCGCGCGATTCAAGAAATTGCAAGGCTGCGCCCCTCATTTTGGTGGTTTGCGCGTGTTGCGATTGATGACGACGTTATTGGTGGGCAACCCATTAAGGCCGGGACCACCGTCTTCATTTCTCAGTATTTAGTTCAAAATTCGCCCAAGCTGTGGGACGAGCCGGAAAAATTTGACCCTGACCGCTTCTCACCCGAACGCATTGCGCAACGATCGCAGTTTGCTTACTTCCCGTTCGGTGCCGGACCGCGTGTTTGCATTGGTTCAAATTTTGCGCTCATGGAAATGCAATTCAGCATCGCAATGATGTTTTCGATGTTCGACATTGAGATTGTCTCAGATCTTACGCCGAGCTTCGGCAATCTGATCACGTTGCGTCCTGTGGACGACATCTGGGCGAAGCTCAGAATTCGGAAATCTCGAATTGCAGGGGAAAACGGGCTAGGCGCTCAGTAGACCCATATTCATGGCTTTGGCCGCGGCGTGGGTTTTGTTATGAACTCCAAACTTTTCCATCACATTGCGAAGGTGAAAATTCACCGTTCGTTCAGAGATTTTTAAAATAGCTCCGACTTCCCAAGCTGTTTTGCCTTCCACGGTCCATTTCAAAATTTCTATTTCCCGGTCAGTCAAAGGAACCGGCAGCGCGGTAACTTTGTCTGCTTTAAGGCGGCGCTGAATGGTGTCGTGAAAATGATAGGCAAGAACCTGGATCTCGTATTTCTTCGCCTCGCTCAACTTATGAAACTCGACGTCGTTGAGATCGGAATTCAGGCTGAAAATACCAAGCTCGCCGCGCGGCCCGTGTACGGGAATCGTGAGGCCACGCCGCAAACCGTTTTCCCACGCATCATCCATCATCTGAGATTCGAAGTGGCTGCGTGTGTTGCCTTTGAATCGTTCATCCCACCTAATCGGAAGGCGCGATTCGGTACACGTGCGCACGACAGGATCGACGTGCGCGTAGTCGCTTTCCAAATAGTGCGCGACCCATTCCGCTTTCAGATTGGTGAGATAAATCAACTCCGACATAAACCGCTGTCCGGGCGTTGCGTCTCTGATTTCATCAGCGTCGATCCCGGCATAGGTATAGTAGTTAAAGCCGTAGGAATCGAACGTGTGCGCGAGCTTCGTGCGAAGGTCGGCTTCGGTCTTTAGCGAATCAAGATCTGATAGAAAAATCTCAACAGATGCGGTCATGCGTGTTCGCTACAAACTCAAGCGGGATACAAACTTGCAGCGGTTTCCCCCGGCGATAGAAATCAAAAACTCGTTTTGGCTCCCAACCAACACAAAACATAGGAGACCTGTTTGATCCTCACAAGCCAATAGTTGGTTACAAAAGATTTTTACAGCCAAAGCGCGATCAGCTGCCAAACTAAAATTTATATCATATTAAACAAGAGGTTAGTGAGGTTGCGCCGCTATTATATCGCGACTACTCCGCCGCTGGCGTTGCCTGCTTCTGCCCAGGCGTGGGTATGCAGAATGCAAGCATCGCACACGCCACAGGGTTTGGGTTCAGGGCCCGTGGTATCAGGCGCGTAGCAGCTCCAGGTGTCGCCGGGGGCCAAGCCCAAGTCGCGGGCAAGGGCGGCAATCTGCGGTTTCGTGAGGTTCACCAGAGGTGCCACGATGCGCGGCGGGTTTGGCACGGCTTCGGCCCACATGGCACTGAATGCGTCAAGGAAGGATCCGCGGCAATCGGGGTAACCGGAATAGTCCACCGCGTTCACGCCAATCCACACTTCCTCAGCGTTCGCTCCGGCTGCTTCGGCGCAGGCGATAGCCAGAAATACCGCATTGCGACCGGGCAGAAATGTCGGCGCGATTCCGTCGCGCATTTCGTCCATCGTGCGCCCAGTGGGAATGGTGATTGCGGGTTTGTCCCAGCCCACATCAACCAAGTGTCGTTCAAAGCCAAAGCGTTCGCATTGTTTTTTGGCGTAGGCGATTTCGATGTCGTGGCGCTGGCCGTAACTAATGCCAAGACTACGCGGTGTGCGCCCATGCTGACGCGCGAGCAAAAGGCACAATGTGGAATCAAGCCCGCCCGAGTGTAACACCACACAACGTTTGGTCATGGCACTCTCAGTTCACGGCGTAACGGCAAGCTTCGCCGCAGCTGGGGCGCCGTACCGTAATGCTGACAAGTTGCGGAAATTTTGGTTTCAATTGCTGGGCGATCCAGCGCGCCAGATGCTCCAATGACGGCGTAGCTAACCCCGGCACGCTGTTGAGCAAATGGTGGTCAAGTTTGTCCCGTACCACGGCAATCTCAGTGCTCACGTCTTCGAAATCGACCACGCAGCCTGTGACCACATCGGGCTCGCCCGCCAGTTCCACTTCCACGCGGAACGAATGCCCATGCATTCGCGTGTTCTCGTGGCCGTCGGGCTTGTGCGGAAAATGATGCGCGGCCTCGAAACCAAACTCTTTGAAGATGTGAAAGCGCCCGCTCATGACTTTACGCAATGCCTAAAAATTTGTGGGTCTGTACACTCAAACGCCAGGCTGGATTTGCCAAGCAGTATGCAATCGCAGCTTTGGTGTTGTCCTCGCGTGCGCTGCCATCCATCGGCTGCAAAAAGCGATGCGTGAAATTAAGTGACTCATACCTTTCTGGCGCTGCACGCAACTGCGGGTAAACCAATTTCAATTCATCGCCTGACCGCACGACCAGCGTCGCGTCGGCTTTGGGACTGACGCACACCCAGTCGACCCCGCTGGGCACGGCAATAGTGCCATTAGTTTCAATCGCAATCGTAAAGGCATTGGCATGCACGGACTCAATAAGCGCGGCGTCTAACTGCAGCAACGGCTCACCGCCGGTGAAGACCACTAATTTTTGCGCGCTGCCATTGCCTGTCCAATTGCGAGAGATCGCAGCGGCCAACTCTGCGGCGCTGGCAAACTTACCGCCGCCAGGGCCATCCGTGCCGACAAAGTCGGTATCGCAGAATTTGCAAACTGCATCGACGCGGTCGCGCTCCAGCCCGCTCCAAAGGTTGCAGCCGGCAAAACGGCAGAAGACCGCCGGGCGTCCGGCGTTGGCACCTTCGCCTTGCAGCGTATAAAACAATTCTTTGACAGCGTAGCTCATGGTCGATCGCAATTGTGAAAAGCGGCCTGTCGTACGCCCATCACGGCCAGGAATCCAGCCCTTAGGGCCACACTAGCAAGCCCACCACTGCGCCGGTGAGGCACGTCGCTAAAGTGCCGGAAATCAAGGTCTTAGGCGCAAGTTCAATAATTTCTCTGCGCCGTTCGGGCACCATGGCACCTAAGCCGCCAATTAAAATGCCCACAGAACTGAAGTTGGCAAACCCGCACAGCGCATAAGTCATGATCAGGCGGCTGCGTGGCGATAAGGCCTCGGGCGGGAGGTGCGACATATCAATGTAGGCGATCAACTCATTCAGCACGGCCTTGGTGCCAAGCAATGCGCCTCCGGTAGCAATTTCACTCAGCGGCAAACCTAAACAAAACGCGATGGGTGCCATCACCCAGCCGAACACGCGCTGCAATGTCAGCGGTGCGCCTGCCACATCGGGCAAAAGCCCGGCGATGCTGTTGGCCAAGCTAACCAGGGCAACCAGCACGATCAGCATGGCGATGACGTTGATCACTAGGCCGACGCCCTCGGTGGTGCCGCGGGCAATCACCGACATCATGCTATCGCCGGGTTCGCCTGCACTGATATCGGTACTTGCATTAACCGTTTTGGCACGCGCGGGGTCTTCCGGGATCATCAGGAAGGCCGCCACAATGGCCGCAGGCGCATTGATGATCGAAGCGGTTAAAATTTGCCCCAAGGCATTGGGCACCACGTCTTTCAAGAATGTCGCATATAGCACCATTACAGTACCGGACACTGTTGCCATACCTGCGGTCATAATCACAAACAGCGCCGCACGCGATTCCGCTCGCAAATAGGGCCGCACGACCAAGGGCGATTCGGTCATGCCGACAAAGACAGACATTGCTGTGGCCACGCCGGCCGGTCCGCTCACGCCAAGTGTGCGTTGCAATACCCAAGCAAACGCCTTGACCACGGGCTGAATGATTTTCCAGTGAAACAACAGCGCCGACAACGCACTAATCACCAAAATGAGCGGTAGGGCTTGAAAGCCCAACACAAAGGTCGAAGCGCTTTCCTTCACCAAAAACGGCGCATCGGCCCCGCCGACATAGCCGAATACAAACCCGGTGCCTTGCCGTGTAGCGGCATCGAGCGCATTTACGCCATTGTTGAGAACACCAAAAAAGCTGCGCGCGGCTTCCAGGTTCAGCAACGGCCACGCCAACGCGATTTGCAGTAGCACGCCCATGCCAACTGCTTTCCACGAGATGTTCTTGCGGTTCTCGCTCATGGCCCAGCCCAACGCGATCAAAACGCCCAAGCCAAGTAAACTTTGTAGAGGCAACATTCGCGACATACTCCTTCCTGCGGGCGCGTTGTAGTGGTTGCGGCTGGCGCGCCACGCATAGATAATCGCGGCTACCTTAACCAACCCAATTGGTCTCGACTATGAATTCCATAACACCATCTCCACTGCTGGCGCGCCGCGCTGCTATTCAGGCCGTGGTGGTGGGCGGCGGCGCACTTATACTGGGGGTGCCCTTTGCTGCCGCGCAGCAGGTGAAGAAAGACTTTGGCCCTGGCGGACCGAACGAGTCGTTCAAATACTGGCTGAAAATTGGCGCCGACAACTCGGTCACCGTCAGCGTGCATTTGGCCGAAATGGGCCAGGGCGTCACCACCGCTTTGCCGCAACTGGTGGCGGAGGAACTGGGGGCGGCCTGGAGCGATATGCGCTTCGAATTCCCGCCGAACGGAACAGTTTATTATAATCGCGGATATGGCGGCCTGATCGAAGGCACAGGGGGCAGCACCTCTATTCGGGGCCAATACACGATGTTCCGCGAAATCGGCGCCACCGCCCGCGAGATGTTTATGTCGGCCGCTGCCCTGCAGATGCGGGTTCCTGTGGTGGAACTGACCGCCGAGAACACACGCATCATTCACGCCAAATCTGGTCGCGCGTTGACCTTAGGCGAGTTGGCAACTGCGGCCGCAAAACAGCCGGTTCCAACATCAATCACACTCAAAGATAAAGCCGAATGGACCCTGTTGGGTCAGCCGGTGCCGCGCCTGGATACCGCTGCCAAGGTCTATGGCTCGGCGGGCTACGGGACTGATGTGGCGGTGCCGGGCATGCTGGTGGCTACAATTCAGGCCGCGCCTGTGTACTCCGCGCGCCTAAAAAGCGTTGATGCGGCTCCAGCGCTCAAAGTGCAGGGGGTTACTCACGTTGTTAAGCTCGACAACGCCATTGTGGTGCTTGCCGATGGATACTGGAATGCGCTGAAGGGTTTGAAGACACTCAGCCCAGAGTGGGAGGATAACCCCCGCGCGCAGTACGGCAGCGCCCAGATGAACGCCGATTTTGATGCCGGTCTGAACCGCAAAGATCTACCAACGCTGCAATCGAGCGGTAATGTTGATGCCGCCTTTTCATCCGCGCCGCAAAAGCTAACTTTTGAATATTCAGCGCCCTACCTCGCGCATGCATGCATGGAGCCGATGAACGCCACCGCTCATGTGCAGAACAATCGCGTTGATATTTGGATGCCGGGCCAGGGACACACGACGGTGATTGACGGCGTGGCCAAGGCATTGGGCATAAATCGCGATACAATTCACGTTCACCGCACGTTCTTGGGAGGCGGCTTTGGCCGTCGCGGCGAAGACGATGTGGCAGTTCAAGCAGCACTTGTTTCCAAACAAGTGGGCCGCCCAGTGAAATTGATGTGGTCGCGTGAGGAAGACATCCGGCACGATTTCTACCGACCGGCCGCAAAAATGCGTATTGCGGCCGCACTCGATGCCCAAGGAATGCCTACCGCACTTGATATCGTCAATGCGTGCCCCTCCATCTCCAAACGCCGCTTCCCAGAGGCGGTGAAGGATGGCAAGGACAACGCTAACCTCGCAGGTTTTGCCGATAGCCCTTATCAAATTGCCAATACTCGTATGCGCTATGCGCTGATCGACAACGGCATTCCGGTGGGCTACTGGCGTGCGGTCAATCACACCCAAAATGTGTTTTTCCGTGAGGCGATGCTCAATGAACTGGCGGCGCGCGCCGGCAAAGATGGCCTGGCTTTCCGCCGTGCGCTGCTGTCCGACAATCCGCGCTATATGGCCTTGCTCGCGGCCATCGAAAAGCTCAGTGACTACAACTCTCCATTACTTGCAGGCAAATCCGGCACTAAGCGCGGGCGGGGCTTTGCGCTGAGTAATTCTCACGGCACCATCGTTGCGCAAGTTGTTGAAATTACCGTTGGCGCTGGCAACGCCATTGCGATCGATCGGGTGTGTTGCGTGGCCGACGTGGGCGTCATCGTCAATCGCGGTATTGTCGAGGCGCAAATGGAAAGCAGCATCTTAGATGGCCTTGCCTCGGCCATGTTCGGCGGCATGACGCCTAAGGATGGAGGTATGGCGGAGGGCAACTTCAATGACGTGCGGTTCATGAAGCTGGCTGAAACGCCCGAGATGCGTATTGAAGTGAACGATTGGCCCGAGACGCCCCCCGGCGGTGTCGGAGAGCCCGGTGTGCCGCCCGGCCCCCCAGCGCTGGTGGACGCACTGGCCAACGCTACTGGTGTGCGCCTGCGCGCCTTACCGATCATCAAGCAGGGCTTTAATGTTTAACCGTATTCAAAAGAACTCGGTCACAAAACCTTCACAGTTCTGTCATAATAAGCTGGCCATATGTGCGTAAACCACTGATGAAGCCTTTATTCTAGCCAGGGCCACCACCGCGCCATGATCAACCAAGCCGAACATACAGTATCATCGTACGACAACGAGCTTGCGCAGCAAGAGCGCCGCGTTTTGGAAATGGCGGGTTTGGTCGAGGCGCAATTAGCCGCCGCCATCGAAGCTTTGATGAAGCGCGATGTGGAAAGTGCCGAGCGCATTATCCCCAAAGATGCCGACGTTGACGAATACGACCGCAAGATTGAAACCGGCGCGCTGAGTATTCTTGCGCGACGGCAGCCCGTGGCCGGCGATTTGCGCTACGTGTTCGGGACGATCAAAATGGCAGGCAGTCTGGAGCGTGTTGGCGATTACGCTAAAAACATTGCCAAGCGTACTCTCGTGTTGGCCAAGCATCCCGAGATCAAAATTCCGTCCGATATGAATGTGCTGGGCCAAACGGTCATTAAAATGCTGCGCGACATTATGGACTCGTTCACCACACGCGATGCAAAAAAAGCCGAAGCTGTTTGGCAGCGCGATTGGGAAACCGATGAAGTCACGAAGCGCGTGATGAAAAAAATTGTCGCCGATATGGGGCGCGATGTGATTCGCAGTGGGTCGGACGGCACGCCCGATGTCGAGGCGCAAACACACTTGCTGTTCATTGCCAAGAACTTAGAGCGCGTGGGCGATCACACCACCAACATCGCCGAAGTGATTCAGTTCCAACTCTCCGGCGCATGGGCCTCGCCCGACCGCGCCCAGGGTGCGGTCACTATGAAGGCGGCAGGTTAGGCCAACACTGCTCCCAACGCCCGAGCGATCAACGTCATTTTACAGATGTTGGGCGGGAAGAGATCAATTAGCTCAGTGAGAGTCGCCAACACTGCATCGCTGGGCGGTTCCAGGCGCGTCACAGGGCTGTCGAGATACAGAACACGCCCATAGCCGTGCGCATCTCGGTTCAGGGCCGCGGCGGCGTCAATCAGCGCGCCGTTATCGATGAGCGGCTGCAATTGCGCTGCCAAACCCGTAAGTAACGCGGGCCACGCCGTGAAGTGGCGATAGAACGATGGGATGACGCGGCCATCGTCGCCATGCAGTTGCTTGGTCAGCGTCATCAATGCGGATTTCGTTTCTTCATTTAGCTTTGCTATCTCACCCATGGGTGGCAGCGGCGTGAAGTCACAAACGGGTGGTTTGGCCGGCAAGCCCCGTGCGGGCTTGCGCCTGGCGCGCGCCAGAGATGATTCATTCATAATGAATTGAAGCGCTATCAAGCCCAGCAGGTTTGCCGGGTTGGCGCGGCCATACGCGTCGCACGTGGCGCGAACTGCGGTTACGTCGACGCTCCAGGCGGCCAGTTGATCGATGCTCAGTCCAAGTGTGAGCGTCTTGCGCTCCGCAAACAATGCGTCTGCGGAACTGGAGATTTGTCCACTGACATACAGCGGTCCGATAGAGCCCCACACCCATTCTAGGCAACCGGGCACGGCGGCCATATGACGAAAAATCAAATTCACCATCGGCACACGGAGGGAACAGCGGATGTCGGCAAAGATCTCGGCGATGGTGCCTGTCGCTTCGGCCTCTTTGACTTCGCTCAGTGCGGTCTCGGCCATGGGAATGGGATCAGGCGCTATGCAGTTTTTTTGGTCAGCATTTTTTCGAAGTCGAGGGCAGTTAAGGGTTTGGAATAGTAGAACCCTTGAATGCTATCGCATCCGTTGTCGCGCAGGAAGTCGACATGCTCCAGCAACTCTGCACCTTCAGCGACAACTTCCAAGTTGAGACCTCGTGACAGCCCAATTATCGCACGCGCGATTTCAGCTGTGTTGGTATTTTCTTGCACATCGCGCACAAACGCGCGGTCGATCTTCAGTGTGGTGATGGGAAAACGGCCCAGGTAGGACAAGCTGGAGTAACCCGTGCCGAAGTCGTCAATCGACAATCCGCAGCCGAGGTCGCGCACTTTTTGCATCCGCGCGATTGCCGCATCAATGTCGTTCATCAACATGCTCTCGGTGATTTCCAGTTCCAGCCACTTTGCTTCAAGTCCGCACGCACTCAAGTTGGCGATCACTTTATCGAGCAAATCCTTGGCGCGGAATTGATGAGCCGAAACGTTGACCGACATTTTAATCGGCTCATACCCTTTGTCCTGCCACTCCTTTGTTTGTCGGCAGGCTTCTTTCATTACCCATGTGCCGATGTCGACAATCAGTCCGGTTTCTTCGGCCACCGGAATAAATTCGCCAGGGCCTATCATGCCGCGCACGGGGTCCTTCCAACGAATCAGCGCTTCGCCGCCCTTAACTTGATTGTTTTTTGGATTGACCTTCGGCTGGTAGTACAAAACAAATTCGTTATTCACCAGCGCGGCACGGATGCGCTTCTCCAAATCGAGGCGGTTCTTGGCTTTGGTGTTCATGTCAGAAGCAAAGAAGCGGTATTGATCGCCACCGGCCTGTTTTGCAAATTGCATTGCGCTTAGCGCGCCTTTCAACAATTCGTCAAAATCTTTGCCGTCTGTCGGAAAAACCGACAGGCCAACCGAAAGCGTCGCAAAAATTTCTTCGTCTTTCAGGTGGAAGGCTTTGCGCATTCCGTTCAGCACTTTCTCAGCGACGATCACGCTGTCGTCGATCGCAGAAATCGGCGTCATCACCGCAAATTTATCGCCGTCTAGGCGCGCGGCCGTGTCGGATTGACGCACCACCTTGCCCAGGCGCTCGCCGAGTTCTTTGAGAAGTTGGTCGCCTGCTGCGTAACCCAGGCCTTCATTGATCACGGTAAAGCGATCAATTCCCATCACTAGCATCGCGATTGATTTGTTGGCGCGCTTGGCATTGAAAATTGATTGCCCGACACGGTCAGACAGCAGGCTGCGATCAGGCAGTCCGGTCAGCGGGTCATGCCCCGCTTTTCGTGTGGTGCCCGAGGCCGCATCGGTTTGAAACGTCTCTGACAATATCAATGCCACATATTGACTGGGCTCGCCGCCCGGATCGTTGATGGGCGTCATCGTCAATGAATGAAGCTGGGCTTTGCCATCGGCATGCTTTGAGCGCACCGAATCAAAATGCTGCCGGTCTTTCAGGTTCCACAGGCCATCGCAGAATTCTTCGTCGTTATGTTCGCGAAACAGGTCTCGCGCGTTCATGCCCACCAAAGCTTGGCGTGAATGCCCCGTGAGTTTTTCAAAGGCCGGATTGGCGCGCTGAATCAGGCCTGCGCGGTCGGTCACCATGACGGCATCCGACGTGGCATCGAGGACCGCTTGAAAGAGGGCGTCGGGTGGAGTCATCGCTTAAGCGTTATCTCTCTGAAATCGCAGTAATTTTTTGGCGCTCTTGGGGCGCTTGCCATAGTTATAGCCCGTGCCGTTGGCCGTGAGGAGGGGGCAGAGGCACCGAAACCTTGGGTAGCGTTAGTCCGGCAACCTTTCGCAACCCTGGGGCGTTGCTTCTCAGTTGGTGGGGCGCACGTCAAGGAAGGCACTTGAATGAGTAGCCCTAATCTCTCTCCGCTCGTCGACGTGGCATATCTATTTTGTGTCGCGGTGGTCGTGCTCGTTTTGGCCCTCGACCGAAGGTCACGCAAGTCCGGCAAGCTGAAGTAAATATACCGACCCGGTATCTTCGGGTCATTAACAACCACGCTGTGGCCGGTACAGCGGGTAATTGAATAATTTTAACCGGTGGCTCCCGGATACCGCAGCTGTACGTCCTGACCATGTTTTGGCCAGAATAGTCGGTGCATCGCGACAAGATGGCGATCAATGCGTAAGTTCCAATTCTGACTTGTTCGGGATTTGACATGCGCAGTTTGCTCTCTGTGGTCGTTGCATTGGTTTTTGCGACGACGGGCGTTCGTGCCACAGAGCCCCCTGCGATCCCGCGCGACGTGTTGGCGAAGGCCGACTTTTTGAAGGGTCGCGCGGCTTTCCAAAGTCGATGCAGTGCCTGTCATGCATTAGCCGATGGCGCCAATGATTTGGCGGGCCCCGCGCTCTTTGGCGTGTTTGGACGCAAAGCGGGAACCAAGCCAGGCTTTGGCTTCTCGCCCGCCCTGCAAAAAGCTGGTTTCATGTGGTCGCCCGCGCGTTTGGCCGCATGGTTGGCTGACCCCAAGGGATACCTTCCCGACAACATCATGCTGATCCCCGAAGCGGTGCCAGAACGTGATCAGCTGAACATGATCTCGATCATGATGGTCGAAACCGGTGCGGCTGATTGGCCACGCCCACAAATCGCTGCGGCCAATGCCACGGTTGATAAGTCCAAGCCCTATTCGGAGCGCTTTCCAAGCTTTTGGAACCACATGATGTTTAACACCGTGCGCTATGCGTGGGAGCGGCCAGGACAAGGCGAATATGTAGCTGACGTTTACTACAACGAAGATGGCTCGGTGACGTCCAATCAAAAAGGCGTGCGTGGTTTCTGGCACATCGTCGAAGGCGGACCCATGCCCGCGATGTTTTGTTACGCATTGCAGGGGTTGGCTGTCGAACCGGGCGTTGCGGTGGAATGTGTGCCGGTGGCGGCCATGTCGATTCCCCGCTTTAACGAGCGTCTGTGGCAAAGCAAAGGCTATCAAGGCCAGGTCATCCACGGCGGCATTCTGCCGGGACGGCCTGAGAAGTTGACGCCCGGCTAATACTTTCGCGTTGTTTCGTGCCTTATTTTAGCCCTGAACCCATCACGATTTAACCACGCCCCTGAGTCACAACTTTGATTGTCGGACGAGGCGTTTGCAGTGCTTCGATCCGGGATCGAAGGGGAAATTCCGTGGCCAAGCTTGATCAATTTTTTGATGCTTATGAGCGCACACTTCCGGTGTGGAGTGGCGACGCCTTTGCTGCAGCGCTGGTCGCGCTCATCGTCTTGGTCGTTATGATCTAAGTCACGACTTTCCACATCGGCGCTTCATCGCCCGCATGGTTTTGATGTCGCAGACCATGTAAACTCCCGTCACTGTTTTGAGGGAGTTGCCGTGTCTGAGTCAACCAAGCCAACATTTACAGGCGCTGCGGGCGGCTGGGCGGCGTTGAAGTCGAGTGCGGAGCATCTGATTGGCGCGGGCAATCCGGTGACAGGCGCGACTTCTTTGCTCAACGTCAATCAGCCCGAGGGGTTTGATTGCCCGGGGTGCGCGTGGGGCGACCCCAAGCACACATCTTCTTTCGAGTTTTGCGAGAACGGTGTCAAAGCCGTGTCGTGGGAAGCCACATCCAAACGCTGCACGCCCGAAGTGATGGCGCAAAACAAAGTGTCGTGGTTGGCCGCGCAAGACGATCATCACCTGGAATCGCTTGGTCGGCTGACGCACCCCATGATTTATGATGCGTCGAGCGACACTTACAAATTCATCGACTGGGAAGAGGCCTTTGCCGTCATTGGTCGCGAGTTGCGCGCACTCGAACATCCCGATCAAGCGATTTTCTACACATCAGGTCGTACGTCCAACGAAGCGGCGTTCTTGTGGCAGCTTTTTGTGCGCGAGTTTGGCACCAACAATCTGCCTGACTGCTCCAATATGTGCCACGAGGCGTCTGGCGTGGCGTTAAATGAGTCGATAGGCATCGGCAAAGGTACGATTCTGCTCGAAGACATGAAGCGCGCTGATGCAATTTTTATTTTTGGCCAGAATCCTGGCACCAATCATCCGCGCATGTTGGGCGATTTGAAAAAGGCCGCACGGCGCGGCGCAAAAATTGTCACCGTGAATCCGCTGCGTGAACGGGGACTCGAGCGTTTCGTCGACCCTAAAAACCCGATCGACATGGTGGGCAACGCCATGGGCGCTACGGGCACGCCCCTCACCAGCCTTTATTTGCAAATTCAAGTGGGCGGCGATTTGGCGCTGCTCAAAGGCATGATGAAAGTGATCATTGCGGCGGATGAGGCAGCTCAAACAACCGGCGCTCAGCGCGTGCTCGATACGGCGTTCATCGCCGAGCATACGCAGGGCCTTGCTGCGTTGATCGCTGATCTGAAGGCTGAGCCGTGGGACCGCATTGTCGCCCAGGCAGGTATCACGCGCGATGAAATTGAAGCGGCGGCCGAAATTTACATGAACGCCGAGCGCGTCATTTGCACGTGGGCCATGGGGCTGACGCAACATGCCAAGGGCGTGGAAACAATTCAGAACATTATCAATCTGCTTCTGCTGCGCGGGAACATCGGACGGCCCGGCACCGGCCCGTGCCCCGTGCGCGGGCACTCGAATGTCCAAGGCGATCGCACAATGGGCATTACCGAGCTACCAAAGAAAGAGTTCCTCGATAGCTTGCAGCGCGTGTTTGGGTTTGAACCGCCACGAAAGCCTGGCGTGAATACCGTCGAAGCAATTGCTGCGATGCGAGATGGCAGAGCCAAAGTGCTGCTGGCGATGGGCGGTAACTTTGCCGCCGCGTGCCCGGATTCCGATGTGACCTGGGCGGCCTTGCGTTCGCTCAATCTCACAGTGCATGTGTCGACCAAACTGAACCGCAGCCATTTGATCCATGGAAAAACCGCGTTGATTCTTCCTGCGTTGGGCCGCACTGAAATCGACATACAAACAACCGGACGGCAAGCGATTACAGTCGAAGACTCAATGAGCATGGTCCACGCCAGCCAAGGCATGAACAACCCTGCGTCTGATCATTTGCGCTCCGAGCCTTGGATTATTGCGGGAATCGCTATGGCGGCATTGCCCAAATCCCAAGTGTCATGGCCGCACTTGCGCGACGACTACCGCCTGATTCGAGAAAAGATCGAGGCCGTTTTTGCCGACTTCGAGAATTTCAACGAACGGATCATGCGTGCAGGTGGTTTTCATTTGGGTAACTCTGCCAAAGAGCGCGTGTGGAAAACGGCCACCGGCAAAGCCAATTTTATGGTGGCGTCACTGCCGGCTGAAACGCCGCACGCGGCAGCGCAAAAAGCCAACCATCAGAAAATTTTCACGCTGACGACGTTCCGCGCGCATGATCAGTATAATACGACTGTCTATGCACGGAACGACCGCTATCGTGGCATCAAGAACAAACGCCGCGTGGTCTTTATCAATCCCGATGACTTACGTGACTTGAAAATAAGTGCGGGCGCTCATGTTGATATTGCCACGGTTTGGCACGATCAGCGCTCGCGCGTCGCCAAAGATTTTGAGCTCGTGCCCTACAACATTCCACGCGGCTGCATCGGCGCCTACTTCCCCGAGACCAACGTGCTGGTCCCGCTCGACAGCCACGGCCCGCGCTCGGGCACACCCACGAATAAAGCGATTTTGGTGACGCTGAATGCTAGGGCGCTAGCTTAAGGTTGTCGGTCAGCCGACCCAACAAAGCGAAGACCGTATCTTGTTCCGCGGCACTCAAGCCCGCCACCGTTTGCGACGCGACTTTGCGCGCTTCGTCCATCACTGCTTCTTGCGCAGCTTTGGCCTTGGCCGTGAGGTAAATGAATGACCGACGCTTATCGCCCATGTCGGCGTCGCGGCGAATCAAGCCATCGCGTTCCATACGGGCCAAGGTATTGGCCATGGTGGGTTGCTCAACGCCAATGCGTCGGCACAGGTCGGCTTGTGTCAGGCCGTCTTTCTGGAAAAGCATGACCAGCGCCGGGAACTGACCGGGCGCGACGCCTAACGGCAATAGGGCGTCTTGCAACCGCTTGTCATAGAGCCGGTTAAGCAGGCCCAGTTGGTAGCCGAGTGAGTCTAATCGCCGGATCGCCATGGATACCTATGCTATCGTTGATCTGCCGGGTGGCCTTGCATGTAACCTTCCGCGCGCATGCAGCGGCCGACTGCGTCATCATAGTGCTGACTGAGCACCGTCCGGTCATGGAATTCAAGTGGACTCGGTCCGCGCTGGCCCGTTTGAGCATTTGGCGGCGGGAAGTCGCCACGGTTCGAACCATTGCTGGCCAGGGTTGAAGACTCCGCGTCGCGCTCACAGGCGGCCAAGTCCTGGCTGGTTTGTTTGGCTGTTTTGCCTGCTTGGTGCCACGTCACACTTGCACACGCCGCCAAACTTGCGGCCATCAAGGCGCCCGCTGCCAGGGCCTTTAGCCCAAATCGGTGCCGATTATGATCTCGTCGCTTGACCGGCTGGGCCGGACCTGTTTGTTTCGCCGCCACTTTGGTTCCTTTATTTCAGTATTAGGAAAGATCATCGCATGGGAGCGACACACCAAGCTAGCGCCACGGACAAGCCTTACTTCTTTGAGGACCTAACAGCGGGCTTGTCTGCCACATTTTCCAAGACCGTGACCGAGGCCGATATTGTGAAATTTGCTGAAATCTCGGGCGATACCAATCCGGTGCATCTCGATGCGGCTTATGCCGCCACAACCATATTCAAGCAACGCATTGCTCATGGGATGCTTTCGGTGGGCTTTATCTCGGCCTTGTTCGGCACCGTGATGCCCGGACCAGGCTCGATTTACGTGGCACAAAACCTAAAGTTTAAAGCCCCGGTGAAAATCGGTGACACGGTGACCGCGCGAGTTGAGGTCACCGGCTCTGTACCCGACAAAAAATTTGTGACCTTCAAAACGCAGTGCATGGTTAATGACAAGGTGGTCATCGACGGGGATGCCACCTTGATGGTTCCGGCACGCGGCTAGACAGAGCTGAACTTTCCATGCGGTTGGTGCGTTATTACGGCGAAGTTCCGGCGAACCTCAAAGGCGGGGTGATTGCGCTTGGTAACTTTGATGGGCTGCACTTGGGCCACCAAGCCGTAATCGGCGAGGCGGTGCGATTGGCGCAATCCAAAAGCATCCCAGCCGCCGTGATGACGTTCGAGCCCCATCCGCGCTTGTTCTTTAAGCCCGAACAAGAGCCTTTTCGCCTCAGCCCCTTTCGCATCAAGGCCCGTTTGATTGAGACCCTGGGCGTCGATTACCTGTATGTGCAGACTTTTGATCGCGCGTTCTCGCAGCACACCGCCGAAGAGTTCGTTGAACAGATATTGGTCAAAGGCTTAGGCATCAGTCACGTTGTCGTGGGTTTTGATTATGTTTTTGGACGTGGCCGCGGCGGCAATGTCGCGCTGCTTCACGATATGGCGCGCGTTCATAATTTTAGCGTCACAGCTGTCGCCGAAAAACGCAACGGACCAGGCACACGCTATTCTTCGTCTAACATCCGCGATTTTTTGAAGGCAGGCGAGTGCCTCAAAGCTGCGCAATTGTTGGGCCGCTATTGGGAAATCGAAGGTCGCGTCGAGCATGGCGATCAGCGCGGGCGCATAATGGGCTTTCCCACCGCCAACATGCCGCACCGCGACTATTTGCATCCGCGACGCGGCGTGTATGCGGTGCGCGTCGGAATTGATCGCGGCGCGGAGACGGTGTGGCGTGACGGTATTGCCAACTTTGGTTATCGCCCGACGTTCAACAAGAAAGACCTTTTACTTGAAGTGCACTTGTTCGACGTCAGCGAGGACCTGTATCAAAAGCACCTTCGTGTGGCCTTAATTGACTACCTCCGCCCCGAACAAAAATTCGATGGACTTGAGGCGATCAAAGCGCAAATCGGCCTGGACTGCATCCAGGCCCGTGAATTGTTAAAGAGCCATGCGTTTGCCGCAGGCCCAGCGCCATTTGTGGCTGTAAATCAGGCTTCTTAACCCACCAGAATCGGCCTTTTTCCTTGATTGTGAAGGGGGGCGCCTGTTACACACCCGATCCATGAAGGCACGCCGCACACACAGCGTCCGGGAGCGAATTAGCCTCCCCATTCTGTAATCAGAATGGGGCTATCGCCGTTTTCGCTTTTCTTCCGACCTTCAGTCCGGGACGACCCGCATCATGACCGCCACGCCACCTTCTGGAAATCAGGCGCCTGATTACAAGGCGACAGTTTTCTTACCGGCCACCGACTTTCCGATGAAAGCCGGTTTGCCTCAGCTTGAGCCGACGTTGTTGGACCGCTGGGCGAAGATGAACCTCTACGCCAAGTTGCGCGAGACCGCTAAAGGCCGCCCTAAATTCGTGCTTCATGATGGCCCGCCTTACGCCAACGGTAATCTTCACATTGGCCACGCGCTCAATAAAATTTTGAAAGACGTCATTGTGCGCTCGCGCCAAATGATGGGTTTTGATGCGCCCTATGTGCCGGGCTGGGACTGCCATGGCCTGCCAATCGAATGGAAGATCGAGGAAGAGTACCGCGCCAAAGGCAAAAACAAAGATGACGTGCCGGTGGTCGAGTTTCGCCGTCAGTGCCGCGCCTTTGCTGAAAAGTGGATCGCGGTGCAGAAGGCCGAGTTCAAGCGTTTGGGCGTCACGGGCGATTGGGACAATCCCTACACCACCATGGCGTTTAAGTCTGAAGCCGCCATTGTACGCGAGATGGCGAAGTTTGTGCTCAACGGCAGCATTTATCGTGGGGCCAAGCCTGTGTTGTGGTCCGTCGTGGAAAAGACGGCGCTGGCCGATGCCGAAGTGGAATACGCCGATCATACATCGACAACTGTATGGGTGCGCTTCCCGGTCGCAAGCACCAAAGTCTCAGAGTTGAACGGGCATTCGATTGTCATCTGGACGACAACGCCGTGGACGCTGCCAGGCAACCGCGCCATCGCTTTCGGCG
This sequence comes from Rhodospirillaceae bacterium, assembly GCA_947476925.1. GTDB lineage: Bacteria > Pseudomonadota > Alphaproteobacteria > Rhodospirillales > Rhodospirillaceae. The sequence continues at coordinate 51,586 of CANJSF010000011.1, forward strand.
AGGCCATTGATTACGCGGTGATCGAAGTGGCAGCGATCAGCGAAAAAAGCGCGGCTCGTGTGGGTGAGCGCTTTGCGGTCGCCGAGGCCTTACTGTCGCAACTCCTGAAAGATGCCGGGATCACCGAGCATCAGGTCGTGACTAAAATCAAAGGTGCCGCCTTTGCTGGAACTGTTTGCCGCCACCCTTGGCACGGCAAAGGCTACGACTTCGATGTGCCGTTACACGCCGGATCGTTTGTCACCACCGAGCAAGGCACGGGATTTGTGCATATGGCCCCGGGCCATGGCGAAGACGATTACGATCTGTGTAAAACTAAAAGCATCCCTGTGCCGGACACCGTGAATGGCGATGGGCTGTATGTGCCGTCCGTGCCGCTGTTCGCTGGTGAGCATGTGTTCAAGGTTGCGCCAAAAGTTGTGGCTGCGTTGCAGGACGTTGGTGCGTTGTTGGCTCATGGTAAGTTGACGCACAGCTATCCGCATTCCTGGCGCTCTAAGGCGCCGTTGATCTTTCGCAATACGCCGCAGTGGTTCATCTCGATGGAGACGAACGATCTGCGCAAAAAGGCGTTGGCTGCCATCGACGCTACTCAATGGGTGCCCGCCGTCGGGCGTAATAGAATCTATGCGATGGTCGAAAGCAGACCCGACTGGTGTATCTCGCGCCAGCGCCAATGGGGCGTGCCGATTACATTGTTTATGCGCAAAACGACTGGCGAAGTGCTGAAAGACCCAGCGGTATTTGAGCGCATCGCCAAAGCGGTGGAGGAAGAGGGCGCAGAAGCCTGGATCACATCGCCACCCGAACGCTTTCTGGGCGATCAATACGTCGCGACGGAGTGGACTCAGGTCAATGACATCGTCGAGGTATGGTTCGATTCCGGCTCGACGCATTCGTTCGTTCTGGAACAGCGCCCCGAACTGAAATGGCCGGCTGATTTATACTTAGAAGGCTCGGACCAACATCGAGGATGGTTTCATACGTCTCTATTGGAATCATGCGGCACGCGCGGTCGCGCGCCGTATGACGCGGTGCTCACCCATGGCTTTTTGTTGGATGAGAAGGGCAATAAAATGTCCAAATCCATGGGCAATATGGTTCCGCTCGATAGCGTGGTGAACACATCTGGTGCTGATATTCTGCGCTTGTGGGTTGTGGCGTCGGATTACACCCAAGATTTGTCGATCGGGCCCAATATCATCAAGCAAATGAGCGACCTCTATCGTCGTTTGCGAAATACCTTGCGCTACTTATTGGGAAACCTCAGCGGCTTTTCTCCGGCCGAGAAAGTTGCGGCCGCCGAGATGCCCGAGCTTGAACGTTATGTGCTGCACCGGCTATGGCAGCTTGACAAACAAATTCGCAGCGCCTGCACCAGCTACGATTTCCATGGGCTGTTCAACGAGATCCACAATTTCTGTGCGGTGGACTTGTCTGCCTTTTATTTCGATGTCCGCAAAGATGCGCTGTACTGCGATGCGCCCAGCGATCTGCGTCGCCGCGCCTGCCGTACGGTGCTTGATACGGCATACAATTGCTTGGTGACGTGGATGGCCCCGTTCATCTGCTTCACGGCTGAAGAGGCCTGGCTCGCACGCCATCCTGGCGAGGGTTCATCGGTTCATTTGCAAAACTTCCCCGTTGTCCCCGATGCGTGGAAGAACGACGCACTGGCAGCTAAATGGCAAGCGGTGCGCGATGTGCGCCGGGTTGTGACCGGTGCCATCGAAGTTGAGCGCGCGGCCAAGCGCATCGGGGCGTCGTTGCAAGCTCACCCCCATGTCTTTGCGCCGGCCGAAACCATAGCAGCTCTTAAAGACGTGCCGATGGATGACGTGTGTATCACTTCGGCAATCGTGATGACGGCAGGAGCACCGCCAGACGGCGCGTACGCGGTGGCCGAGGTTCAAGGGGTCGGCGTCAAAATCGAACTCGCCTCTGGCGAGAAGTGCTTGCGTTGCTGGAAAGTGCTGCCCGACGTCGGCAAACACAAACACCCCTTCGTGTGCGAGCGATGCTCGGATGCGGTCGAAGCCATGCCTGCGGCGGCATAGATGCGCTTGGGGCTATCAGTCGCGGCGGTGGTGCTGATCCTTGATCAGATATCGAAGTTTATTCTGCTCGACGTGATGCGGCCTGAGGGTGTCGTCAACACACCGTTCTTTAGCGATAAGATCATTGAGGTGCTGCCGTTCTTTAATTTCCGCATGGCGTGGAATACCGGCATTAGCTTCTCCATGTTCGATGGCGGCGGCTCAACGACTTACATTCTGCTCGCGGTCCAATCGGCAATTACTGTGGCGCTGGTCTGGTGGTTGCGCACGCTGAAGGGCGGCCTCATTCAGTTGGCCAGTGGGCTGATTATTGGCGGTGCGATTGGCAACATCATTGATCGCGCTCGCTGGGGCGCAGTGGCCGATTTTTTCGATTTTCACGTGGCGGGATGGCATTTTGCCACATTTAATGTGGCAGATAGTTGTATATCTATTGGGGTAGCCCTGTGGTTGCTTGACGCCCTCATGAACCACGGCCAACATAAGACTGAGAGCAAGGAGCCGATCTGACATGGTTTCGCGTATTTTTAAAATTGTGGGCGTTGTTGTCGCTGTGGCGCTGCTCAGTGGCTGCCAAGACACGCGCCGGGCTTTGGGCATCGACAAATCGATCCCCGACGAGTTTGCCGTTGTCTCACGTGCGCCGTTGGTGATGCCGCCTGATTTCAATTTGCGCCCGCCGGCGCCCGGATCGGAACGCCCTCAAGAAGGTACGGCTGCTGATCAAGCGCGCAATGTGCTGGTGGGGCGCGAGCGTTTTGCGGCTTACCGCGCTCGTGGGTTTTCGTCGGGCGAAGTGAAATTGTTGGAACTGGCTGGCTCGGGGACCGCATTGCCCGAGATTCGTAAAAACCTCGAGCGTGAAAGCTCAGCCTTTGCGGCGGAAGAAAAGTCGTTCACCGACAAGTTGGTGTTCTGGGGTCAGCCCACCAACGATGGAACGCCGCTTGATCCGGTGGCCGAAAAGAAGCGCCTTGAAGAAAACGCAGCGCTGGGCAAAAAGCCCACAGAAGGTGCTACGCCCACGATCTCCAAAGGCGGAAAAGTTTTAGGCGTGTTCTAAGCCTTCGCTGACGGCGCGTTATCCAAGCTGAATTAGTTGCTGTAGCGCGCCAGAGCCGGGGTTGCGCACAATGTATGATGTGCAAGCGCCGACACCAGGCATGTTGATATCCATCAGTGGTGTATAGACCTCACACTGCAATGCCTCGCACGCGGCTTTGGCTTCGGTGATGTTCTTCACAACATAAACTTGGGCAATATAGCCAATATTAGGCGCAATTGCAGCCGGCACCAAATCAACACAGGGGTAGTTCAGCGGTTGGCTGAGCGCAACTTTGCCGAACATATGGTTGCCTTGCAGAAATTTCACAGCGGTCTTGGCTTTTTCGGGCAAACGCAGAAAGTGGTTTTGCACGGGGCTAGACATTACCTCGTCAATGAGGACGCCTGATTTCAAAACTTGGATATGAAAATCGACAGCCTTAGAGATATTACGCGCGCAATGCGACGTCGTAACCACTGGCGTATAGCCCGTGGGCGTACGACCATGCTGTTTTACATAAGCGCGCATTTGCCCGACGCGGGTGTTCGGGTCGCTCGATGTGAGCTCCACTAGGTTGATAGCCATGGAATCGGGGCCATCGAACACCACTTCTGTCGGTGCGCCCGCTTTGCCCGATAAGTTGTAGTGCGCCGGTTCGGACCAAAATTTGTAACCTTTGGCGGCGAAGGTTTTGGAATCTTCGACAATATGGTCGGTGTAGAAATTTAGATTTACCAGACCGAACGCGCGCGCCGCGTCGGTCGGTCGGATGTGCTTGCGTTTAGTGGCGTTGAACTCCAACAGCAGCACTCGGCCAACGGTAACACCGGGCAGTTCGCAAAACACCGCAGTGGCTTTTGATCCCGGCGGCAGATGCCAAAGTTTCTCGAAAGCTTCGCCTTCCCATGTCTGTGGCGCGCTGGCCGTTAGGCCAATGAGGTCGCGGTAAAACGCCAAAGATCGTTCCATCGCCTCGACGCCAACAACGGCAACGCTTAACGGGCTGCCTTCCGGTGCAACGATATCGCCCAAAACACTTCTCCTAAAAACTCAAGCCCAGCGTTCGCGCAAGAATTCGCCAATGCGCGCATTGGCACGACGGCCATCGGTTAGAATCTCGGCGAACATATGCCAGTTATGGATCATGCCCGGCCACTCTTCCAGAGTTACATCGACATTGGTCGATTTGGCGGCGTTGGCAAGTCGACGGGCATCATCTAACAAAACCTCGCAACTCCCGACTTGGATCAGTAGCGGTGGCAAACCTGTGAGGTCGGCCAGATACGGAGAAGCCAGTATGTCTTTCGGATTGGCCTCACCGAGATATTTGCTGGCCGCAGCACTGAGCCCAGCGTGGGTTGCAATGGGGTCGTCGTCTTTTTTTGTCTCGTAGGTTTCGCCGTCGCAAGCAAGATTCACCCAAGGCGATAGGCAGACAGCGGCTGCGGGCCGCGGCAAGCTCTGTTCGCGCGCTTTCAGCAGAGTCGAAATCACCAGGCCGCCACCTGCCGAGTCCCCGGCCAATGCCATGCGGTCGGGGTGAAATCCCAGAGACAAAAGGCCTTTGAGCGCCTCCACACATTCATCGATGGCGCGTGGAAAGGGGTGCTCGGGCGCGAGGGCGTAGTCAATGACTAACACTTGGGCATTGGTTGCAATGCTTAAATCAGCCGCGACGCGTCCATGGGACTTGGAGCTGCCGACCGTAAAGCCGCCGCCGTGAATGTAGATGACCACATAATTTTGGCGTGCGCTGGGGGCGACGTACCAGCAGCCGGAAATGCCGCCAACGGTATCAGGTCTGACCGTCACTAGATCAGGCATCGGAAAGGAGTTGCCCAATTTATCCATCGCCTCGCGAAAGTCTGCGGTTGTCTCTTTTTTCGTGTTGCTGCGGAAATTGGCAAGGAAGGTGCGAAAGGTTTCCATCTCGGCCGTGCGCGTTATCTCGTCAACAGGCGTGTGTGACCCAAACAGTGCAGGGCCTTGCGTTATGCGCCTGTAAACCAGCGCGTACATGGTCGAGGTGAGCCACAATAAAATAGCGCCGCCAATTGATGCGACAATGTTTACAGTCAGCAGCGCCGAGGCGGGAGGTTCGATTTTAGCGCGTGAGGCCGCGACTAAATCGGGGATAACGCCAGCCAAACAAATGATGGAAAAGAATACTATAGCCGAGGCCATAATGCTCTGCATTCCGACCATACTCCAGCCGTAGGGCTTTGAGAGGTCCCAAGCGGTTTGCAACCTGGCAGGATCGCCTGCCGCGGTCATGGCCAAAGCAATCGACCAGCGCGATAAGATCCAAAGCCATATCACGCCCCACGCTGCAACCATGATGAAACCAGCAATCACGCCTAAGATTGGGCTAATCGCGGAAAGGCCGATGACAATGCCCGCGCCAACAAAAATTGCGATGACACTCGTGAGGCCCGCCAGGAGCGATATCATCAACGTCCAACCAAAAAAACGAAACTCGCGGCCGGTCAACGTGAACACAGGTCGTAACTCGATGTCGGATTTGCCCAACAAAACCATGCGGTACCACGCAACACAAAACGGCGCGAATGCCAGGATTGAAACCAAGCTAACCGCGACATTAGTGGCGTACGACGCGAATGTGGGAGCGGCGGCTTCGGCGAATGCGACGACCAATATGAGATTGATGGCTAATGGGATCGCGCCAAACTTGAGCGCGACGAGGCGCTCGCGCCAGCACATCGCCAATATTTGCTTGATCGTGAGAAAAACCGGCATCTAACGCAATCCCCAAACTTGGCGCAGGTAGGTACAGGTCAGGTTACAAAAGCTTCATGACCTGTGGAAACACCTGAATTGTGAAAAACAGATGTTTCAGGAGCTTTGCCCCCAGGCTGCAATGCCCTATTTATGAACAGGTCCACTTTAGCCAACGGTTGTTCATCACATGACCTTATCTTTCCTTCAGCGCGCTGTTTTAGCTGCAGCGGCTCTCACCTGTGCAAGCCCCGCCATGGCCGAGCTCTATGGCGCCCAAGGTACGATGCTTGCCAACGGCATGCAGGTCGTTGTTGTGCCCAATCACCGCGCGCCGGTGGTGTCGCACATGGTGTGGTATCGCGCGGGCGCTGCCGATGAGCCGCCGGGGACTTCAGGCATTGCGCACTTTTTGGAACACCTGATGTTTAAGGGCACGCCCAAGTACCCCGATGGCATCATGGACCAAGTTGTGGCGCGCAATGGCGGCGACCAGAATGCCTTCACTTCGCATGACTACACGGCGTATTTCCAGAATATCGCGGTTGATCGCTTACCGCTGGTGATGGAGATCGAAGCCGATCGCATGCGCAATCTAATTCTCGACCCCAAAGAAGTGGCAACTGAACGCGAGGTGATTATCGAAGAGCGTCGCATGCGTGTCTCGAACCAACCTTCGGCGATTCTAGATGAGCGGCTCGATGCCAGTCTGTGGCTGACGAATCGCTACGGCATTCCGGTGTTGGGATGGGAAGAAGAAATGCGCAATCTCAGCCGCGAAGATGCCTTTAATTTTTATCACCGCTTTTATGCCCCTGAGAACGCGATTCTAGTGGTCTCGGGTGACATCACGCTCGAGCAACTCAAACCGCTGGCCGAGAAATACTATGGCGTCATCCCGCGCGTCGGCGAGCCTAATCCCCGTCAACGCAGCGCCGATTTAGCGCCCACGGCCAACGTCGCAGTGACGTACTCCGATGCGCGCGTGCGTCAGCCGCAATGGTGGCGCAAGTGGATCGCACCCAGCTTCAATGTCGGCGATAAAAAAGATGTCTATGCGCTCAATGTTTTTGAAGAAATCGTGGGCGGCGGTAGTACGTCGAAGCTTTATCGCGCCATGGTCATTGATCGTAAAGTCGCGGCCAGCGTTGGCGCATCATACGATGCAACGGCGGTGAGTTATGGCACTTTCAGTATTAGCCTCAGCCCTAGCCCCGGCGTGAGTATTGAAACAGCGCAAGCTGCTCTTGAAGAAGAACTCGCCAAAATCCTCAAAGACGGCATTTCCGACGCCGATGTGACGCGCGCTAAAGACCGTATTTTGGCGGGTCTCGTATTCGCCAAAGACTCAGCTTTGGGCGCAGCGCAAGGCGTGGGAAGCATGCTGGTCGTAGGTGTGCCGCTAGAGGAGATTGAGGCGTTGCCAGAACGCCTGAAGGCTGTGACCGCGGACCAGGTTCGCAATGCAGCACGTAAGGTGATTGAGAAGTCGGGCTCAGGCACCGCGACGTTGTTACCGAAAGCAGGAGCCTGAGCCATGAACAAAATATTCGCACTTGCGACGGCGCTGACAGCACTGGCCGCTACATTGCCGGCGCATGCTGTGACAGTTGAGGAAATCACCAGCCCCGGCGGCATCAAGGCGTATCTGGCGCAAGATCACACCAACCCGATTATTGGACTGTCGTTTATGTTCCAGGGTGGTGCTGCGCTCGATCCCGACGCTAAGCTGGGCTTGTCAGGCATGGCAACCGCGTTGTTGGACGAGGGGGCGGGCGATAAAGACAGCCTTGCCTTTCATTCCGAACTGGAAGACCGCGCCATTTCACTTGGCTTTAGTGCCGATCGCGATGCCGTGCGTGGCTCGGTGTCGACGACAACCCAGGCCTCAACGGTCGCGTTTGATTTGCTCAATTCAGCGATGACTCAGCCGCGCTTTGATACAGAGCCCACCGAGCGCGTTCGCCGTCAAATTCAAGTAAAGCTGAAATCAGAGTCCGAAAACCCCAATCGCATTGCCGCGCGCACGCTCATGGCCGCTGTCTTCGGTGATCATCCGTACGGGCGACTGGAGTCGGGCACGCCTGAAGCAATCGCGGCGATCACGACCGATGACCTGAAGCAGTGGGTCAAAACACGCCTCGCAAAAGACCGGTTGATCGTCGCGGCCGTGGGCGACATCACGCCTGCGCAACTGGGTCAGGCGCTTGATAAAATCTTCGGCACATTACCCGCGACCACAGGCATCCAGAGTAAGCTGCCTGAAGCGCGCGTGGCCACTAAAGGCCAAGAGATCAAAGTTGAGAAGGCTTTACCCCAAAGCGTCATTTCAATTGCGCAGCCAGGCATCAAGCGGAACGACCCTGATTGGTACGTCGCCCAAGTGCTCGACTATTCCTTCGGCGGCGGCTCGTTTGCCTCGCGCCTCATGAACGAGGTGCGTGAAAAACGTGGGCTTGCATACAGTGTGTCGTCATCGATGCAAGCGTTTGATGCTGCGGGCTTAGTCATGGTCGGTGCGGGCACGCGCAGCGATCAGGCACAACAAAGCTTGGACGTAATCCGCGCCGAATTTAGAAAAATTCAAAAAGACGGACTGAACGAAGCCGAGCTGACCGATGCTAAACAGTACCTGACCGGCGCCTGGCCACTGAGGTTTTCGTCTACAGGCCGCATCGCCGATACACTGGTAGCGGTACAAAAAGATAAGCTCGGCCTTGATTACCTCGATAAGCGCAATGGCCTTATTAACGCGGTGACGATGGCCGACATTAAGCGCGTCGCGGCTCGCCTTTATAAGCCTGACGCTTTGACTGTGGTTGTCGTTGGCCCTGCGCCAAAAGCGAAAGATGCTGCGCCCTCGGGCCCGCGCCCCGAACGCGAACGGAAATCATAATTCCCTCCGCGCCTTGAATGTGCCTGACGCTCGCGCCAAACTGTGCGGGCCCTAACGTTGCGGGGACGGGGGAAGGAACTCACGCATGCCCATGGACATCGGAATATTTTTGCCCATCGCCAAGGGCGGATTCATCATGTCGCGCAACGTGCCGCCGACATGGCCGACATGGGACCTTAACCGCGATGTCACCCTGAAATGCGAAGCCATGGGCTTCGAGTTTGCCTTGAGTATGGTGAAATTTCGCGGCTTTGGGGGGGAAACCGAATACTGGGACTACGCGCTCGACTCTTTCACGCTCACAGCGGCACTCGCGCCCATCACCCAGAAAATCAAGCTCATCCCATCGGTCACGCTTCTCTCGCTGCATCCTGCTGTGGCAGCGCGAATGGCCGCGACTATCGAGGCCATATGCCCCGGGAGGTTTGGATTGAACATTGTCTCAGGTTGGTACAAGGACGAGTTCAATCAGATGGGCCTCTGGCCCGGCGACGTGCATTTTAACAAACGCTACGATTATGCCGATGAGTACGTAACGATCTTGCGCGAATTATGGTCGACAGGTCGATCGAACTTTAAAGGCCAGTATTTCACGATGAACGAGGCTGAGATTAAGCCCAAGCCCGCATCGAACATTTCATTGGTGTGTGCTGGTCAGTCGGAGCGCGGCGTGAAGTTCACCGCCGAGAAGGGTGACCGCAACTTCATTATTGCGGGTGGCAACATTCACGATATCGAAGAGGACATTAAAAAGATTCGCTCGATTACGAGTTCGCTCCAAGCACAAGCCGCCCAAATTGGCCGCCAATGCGGTACAATTGGATTGTTCAACATTATCGCTGCCGATACCGATGCCGAGGCGCACAAACGCTTTGATCACATTGTCGAGGGCGCTGATGAAAATGCCATCCGAACATTGGTTGGTCAGGCCGAATTAGATAAATCCGACGGCATGTCGGCCAGCCTGAAAAAGAAGTCGATGTTTATGGGCCTGCCGACCCTGGTCGGCTCGCACACAACAATCGCTAAATATCTTGATCGCATTTATGACGAAGCCAAGGTCGATGCCACCATGTTTGCCTTCCCTGATTTTGTTCATGATCTTGATAGTTTTGGGATCAATGTTTTGCCCAAACTCGAATCGCGCCGCGTGAAGAATTAGAAGATGTCGACACACTTAACCCAAAGTGCAGCGTGGCAAGCACTGCAGCGTCACGCTGCAATTATTGCCAACGAGCATATGCGTGATGTGTTCGCGCGGGAACCCGAGCGCTTTTCTCAGTTTTCCTTGCGTGCTGGCTCGTTGTTGCTTGATTACTCGAAGAATCGAATCTCATCCGAGACGATCAAACTGCTGGTTGACTTGGCTCTCGCCCGCAAAGTGCCCGAGCACCGGGGGGCGATGTTCTCGGGGGCCAAGATTAACACGACGGAAAGCCGCGCCGTCATGCACGTGGCGCTACGCAATCGGGCCGAGGGTCGGGGCCTGGTGCGGCCGATGATGGTTGATGGCATCGATATCATGGGCGATGTGTTGCACGCCCTCATGCGCTTGCGCGAATTCTCCGAGCGTGTGCGCGATGGTTCATGGACGGGGTCAACGGGCAAACCCATCAAACATATCGTCAACATTGGCATTGGTGGTTCGCATTTAGGCCCCATGTTTGTCGCCGATGCGCTGAAAGACTATCAGCGAGCCGATTTAACTTTAGCGTTTGTTTCAAATCCGGACCGCGCCCAGATCGACGAGGTGCTGGGCGCGTGCGACCCTGCAGCGACATTATTTGTTATTTCCTCGAAAACGTTCACGACCGCTGAGACAATGTCCAATGCCGCCATTGCGCGCGGATGGGTCGCCGAAGCGTTGGGTGAGCAGGCCATTGCGCGCCATTTTGCGGCTGTGTCGACCAATCATCATGCCACGACTGAATTTGGTATCCCCGCCGACGGCGTGTTCCCGATGTGGGATTGGGTTGGCGGTCGGTACTCGGTGTGCTCTGGCATCGGGCTGCCCGTGATTCTCGCGTGTGGTTTTGACACGTTTGATGCCTTCCTCAGCGGCGCCCACTCCATGGATTTGCACTTTGAAACGGCCCCGCTTGATCAAAACATGCCGGTCATCATGGCGCTGTTGGGTGTGTGGTACGCCGAGTTTTTTCAAGCACCTGCAAGCGCGATCTTGCCCTACGATCATCGGCTCAAGCTTTTGCCTTTCCACATTCAACAAGTAGATATGGAAAGCAATGGCAAGGGCACGACCGTGGCCGGCGATCCGGTTGAAACGCTCGCCGGGCCGATTATTTTTGGCGGTGGCGGATCAGACAGTCAGCACTCATTTTTTCAGCTGCTGCATCAAAGTCCGCGTCTTATTCCTTGCGATTTTGTTGCGGCGCTTAAAACACGACGCGGTACAGATGCCAGCCGTGACTTGTTGCTCGCCAATTGTTTTGCGCAGACCGAAGCCCTGATGAAAGGTCGCGCCTCCGCGGAGTTGGCCAACATCCCTGAAGCACTGAGGCCTCACCGCAGCTTTTCGGGCAATCGACCGACCAATACCATCTTGCTCGATTCGCTCACTCCCTTTGCTTTGGGGCAGCTTGTTGCTCTTTACGAGCACAAAGTCTTTGTCCAGGGCGTTATTTGGGGGGTGAACTCGTTCGACCAATGGGGCGTCGAATTGGGCAAAGAATTGGCCAAGAGCCTTGAGCCCAGCATTGCCGGCCAGGGCTTATTGGCAGCGCGCGATTCATCGACAGCCGGTCTTGTGGCGGCCTATCTTGAGGCTAAACGCCGGAGCGTGTAGACCACGCGTAATGCCTATTCGTCTTCTCCCGCCTAATCTTGTCAACCAAATCGCTGCCGGCGAAGTGGTCGAGCGTCCTGCGTCTGCCGTCAAGGAACTCACGGAGAACGCGGTCGATGCGGGGGCTACGCGCATCGACATCACGCTCAATGATGGCGGCAAATCCCTGATTGTGGTTGTCGACAACGGTTCGGGTATGACGCCGCGCGACTTGGAAGTGGCTGTTGAGCGGCATGCCACCTCAAAACTGCCATCCGATGATCTGCTCGATATCGGGTTTTTGGGCTTTCGCGGCGAGGCGTTGCCAGCCATTGGCTCGATCTCGCGCCTGACAGTCACGAGTCGCACCGCTGACGCGGACTCTGCTTGGTACATGATGGTGGCCGGTGGCCAGAAGCAAGGGCCGGTGCCAGCACCGCATCCGCGAGGGACGCGCGTGGAAGTGCGCGATATTTTTTATGCCACGCCTGCGAGGTTGAAGTTTCTCAAAACCGCAACAACAGAACTGAGCTACGTGATCGATGTGGTCGAGCGCTTAGCTATGGCGCACCCTGAAATTGCATTCACCGTTACCGTTGATGGCAAGTCGCGCTTGAATTTACCGGCGGCTCACACCCAAGGCGATCTCTTCGATATTCATCTGGAACGGCTCACGGCGATTTTAGGCAAAGAGTTTGGCGCAAATGCCGTGCCGGTAGCCGCTGAACGCGAGGGCCTAAAGCTTTACGGCTATATCGGCTTGCCCACGCTTAATCGCGGAAATGCGATGGCGCAATATTTGTTTGTCAATGGCCGCCCGGTGCGTGACCGCATGCTACAAGGCGCAGTGCGCGCGGCATATCAGGATGTGCTGGCATCGAACCGCTATCCCTACGTTGTTCTGTTTCTTGAAGTGCCGCGCACCGAAGTGGATGTCAACGTGCACCCTGCCAAAGCCGAAGTGCGGTTCCGCGATGCCGGTTTGGTGCGTGGATTATTGATCGGCGCCATCCGTCATACATTGGCAGAATCAGGTCACCGCGCATCATCAAGTATCGCGACCGCAACGCTGGGCGCGTTTCAGCCTGGCACAGTGCAACAAAACCGCCCATTCATGACGCGCCCCGCACAAGCCTTTGGCGCAGCCCGTACTCTTGAAAGTACCATGGCCGAGAATGGCCTAGGTGAATCGCCGTCGCTGTTTCTCACGCAGCCCTCGGCGCCCGATACCACAGCTGAGTCTATTTCTGGCGAAACATTCCCGTTAGGCGTGGCACGTGCGCAGGTTCACGAAACATACATCGTTGCGCAAACGGGTGATGGCATTGTGATCGTCGATCAGCACGCAGCGCATGAACGTCTGTTATATGAGCGAATGAAACAGTCGCTGGGGAACGGCGGCATCAAGCGCCAGTTGTTATTGATCCCCGAGGTCGTCGAGATGGACGAGGGGTCTGCGGGGCGTGTTTTGGCACGTGCGGCAGAATTGTCCGAACTTGGTTTGGTCATCGAGTCCTTTGGCACCGGGGCGGTAGCGGTGCGTGAAGTCCCCGCACTCTTGGGCGAAGGCGATGTCGCCGGGCTGCTACGTGACTTGGCCGATGAGTTGGCCGAATGGGATGAGGCCATGAGTTTGAAAGAGCGCCTGGCTGATGTTTGCGGCACTATGGCGTGCCATTCGGCAGTTCGCGCTGGGCGACGACTTAACCCCACAGAGATGAATGCGCTGCTGCGCCAAATGGAAGTCACACCCAATTCGGGGCAATGCAACCATGGCCGTCCGACATACGTTGAACTTAAACTCAGTGACATCGAGCGGCTGTTTGGCCGCCGCTGAAAGTTGCAACCGATACGCGCAGTTTGACTGGAATCTAGGTTGCGAGCCAAGGCGTTCTCAGGTTTGATCGCCTGGTCATGAGGTAGCGTGGACGAGCTATGCTTGCAGAACTAATCCGTTATTGGGCGACGTTTGCCCCCGAACGGGTGCGAAAGTTTGGCTATCTCAATCGCCTGATTGCATTGGAGTTTCGCGCCAAGCGCTGCGCTGAAGCGTGGGAACCCCATATTCGCCATTGCCGCAACGCAATTATTCGCGCCGCCGACCTTCGTGAGAAGCAAGGCACATGTGTAGTTATTGGATCGGGCTTATTGCTCGAAGTTCCATTATCGGCATTGGCGTCTCGGTTTGATCAGATTTACCTCGTCGACATTTTTCACATGCCCCAAGTGGTGGCCGAGGCGAGGAAATATTTCAATGTAAAGCTGCTTACAGGCGATGTGACGGGCGTGTTTTTGGCGATCAAGGAGCGCAAGCAGCCGGGCCCCAATCACCCCGCACCTGCGCCGCGCATTCCGCACCTGAAAGATGCAGACTTTATTGTCTCGTGCAATTGTCTCACGCAGTTGGCTGGACCGTTTCTCACGTACTTCGAAAAAGAGCGCGGATTTTCCGAGCTTGATTCCGACAAGGTCGCCTTTCAAATTATGGAGAAGCACGTTCATGCCATTGCTCACGAGGCAGCTGGCGTTGGCATGATTATCACAGATACTGAGCGATACGTGATGGCGGGCGATAAAATTGTCTCTCGCAAAGACCTTCTGAAGGCGCTCAAGTTACCGCCGACGCCTACGCATATTCATAACGAGGAATGGTCGTGGATGATTGCGCCGGCGCCGGAGGAAGACCCTGCGCGCGACATCGAGCATGTGGTGGATTCTAAAGTTTATCTGCGGCATGTCGAAGCAGACGATAAGAAAGACGGCGAGGGTGAGGCTGTCGATGCCGACAACCCACCCGAAGTAGACAATCGCCCGGTCTATGAAGGCGACGATGAGCCCGTTCAGCGCTAAGCGTCAGCTCTAATAAAGGCGATTTCGGCGCGGCCATACTTGCGCTGATCAATCAACGTGTAACCCGGCGGCCATTCGACAGCTGCTTCCGTTTCCACAACAAGCAATGTCCCCGGCTTTGTCCAGCCCAGTTTCCGAAGTGAAATCAGCGTTGGAGCAATCAAGTTCTTGCCATACGGCGGGTCGAGTAAAATAACATCAAGTGGCGTTTGACGGGTTGTTAAGGTGGTGGCATCGGCCTGCATTACTTCACCACGGTCCTCGGCATCGAGTGTGTAAAGGGTATGTGTGACCGCGCGGCAGGCTTCGCTGTTGCGTTCCACAAATACGACCGATTTTGCTCCGCGTGATAGCGCCTCTAGGCCCAACGCCCCTGTGCCCGCAAAGAGGTCGGCCACCGCGGCGCCCTTCAGGCGAACGCCGAGCAAAGCCTCGGCATGCATCAGCCGATTGAATATCGCCTCGCGCGCGCGTTCGTTAGTCGGTCGCATCTCTTCGGTGTCGGGCACAGCGACTTTGCGACCCCGCCACGCGCCACCAATGATGCGCAGCCAGCCCCGCCCTTTTTCTGTTGGGGGCTTGGCCGCAGGCTTAGGCATTTTTGTCTTTTCTTGGAGACGCTGATTTTTTATTGGGCTTGCCGCCTAACTGCTCAGAAATCACTTTTCCGGAAATTTCTTCCACTTCGCCGCGCTCAAGACTGCCCAGATGATAGGGACCATAGGACACTCGGATCAGGCGAGTCACGGCAAGTCCTAAATGAGCTAAGACTTTGCGCACTTCACGGTTCTTGCCCTCGGTGAGCGACATCACTAACCAGGCATTCGCCGCGCCCTGTTCGCGTTCAAGTGATGCGATAATTGGGCCGTAGCGCACCCCTTCCACCGTCACGCCGTCCTTTAAGCTTTCGAGTGTTTCGGGGCTGACGCGGCCATGCACGCGCACACGGTACCTGCGCACCCAACCGCGTGAGGGGTGTTCTAACTCGCGCGCCAAACCGCCATCGTTGGTAAGCAGCAACAAGCCTTCGGAATTCAAATCCAACCGTCCGACGCTGACCACGCGGGGCAATTCGGCCTTCAGGGTATCAAACACTGTTTGGCGGCCTTTTTCGTCTTTGTGCGTCGTGACCAAGCCTGGCGGTTTGTGATAGCGCCAGAGGCGCACCTTGTCTTTTTGTGGCAGAGGCTTGCCGTCGACGACAATGTGATCGGTGCCAAGCACATTGCGCGCCGCGCTTAATAGCTTCTCGCCGTTGACGCTCACGCGGCCTTCGTCGATCCAACGTTCAGCGTCGCGGCGAGAGCACAGCCCTGCTCGCGCCAAAACTTTTGCGATGCGTTCGCCAGCAAATGCTTTTTCTTTTGGTTTTGTTGTCACAGGCAAGCCGCAATAAAAGCGCGGAACAATTTTTCATCGACCGAGCTGATGTGGAACTCCGGGTGCCACTGCACACCGATGCAAAATTTTCGACTGGGATCTTCGATGCCTTCAATCACGCCATCAGGTGCGATTGCGTTGATCGTCACATTTTTTGGCACATCTTTCACTGCTTGATGATGAGCGCTATTCACTGCCGCCCGAGCAGCTCCGCCAATTTTATGCAGCAGCGTGCCCTCGTAAATTGTCACGTCATGGCCAGGCTCGTTGCGCGGGTTGGGTTGCTCGTGCGCCAGCGGCGTTTTAATTTCAGCAGGGATGTGCTGAATCAACGTTCCGCCCAACGCGACGGCCAGCAGCTGCTCGCCGCCGCAAATTCCCAAAATGGGTTTATCGGCCTTCAGCATGGCTTGCGTGATGCCAAGCTCGAAGTCGGTGCGGCCTTCTTTCAAGATCACAGTGCCATGGCGCTCGGCGGCACCAAACAAGGCAGGGTCCACGTCAAATGCGCCTCCCGAGACCAACAGCCCGTCGATCATGCCGGTATAGGTTGCCACTAGGCTCGTTTCATGAGGCAGAACAACGGGCACGCCACCAGCCTCACGCACGGCTGAGCAATAGTTCTGACGAAGGGCGTACCAGGGGAATTTGGAGTAACCGCCGGGCTTTTCGCTATCGGCGGTAATACCGATGATCGGAGAACGCATTTGAGGACCTCGCCAACATGAGTTGCGCCCTGCCGTTGAAACTGTCAAGTCGCGACAGATTAGCGGCGCGCCGTGCTGCCGTAGGCGCGGGCGGCTTGGCCCGATGTAATGGCGGCGCTTTGTGACGGCGCCATGTTGTTGCGAGCCATGCTGTCGACCAGAACTTGCGACATGTCTTCGGATTGGAATCCGCCAGAAGATAGACTGGTGGTGGAGTCTGAGGGCTCTTCTTCGCCCAACATCGACATAGGTTGAGAGGCGATCATGCGCGAGAGTTCTTGCATCACAAACCAAGACAGCGTCATGCGCTCGCTGTCGCCCGATTTAAGGGCCGATCCAAAGTCGAGTAAGTTCGGGCTGGCGGCGGCATAGCGCGGCGCGGCCGCCTCGGCGTCAGCACTCAGGGCTTGCGCATCATCTTCGCCCGCCATGGTCTCGGCGACATCGGCAAAGCGATCCATCTGCGTGTCAAAGCGGCCACGGATCAGGTCAAGAACTTGGGCGACCGTGCGTGGACTGCCATTTTCGGCAAAGAAGATGCTGCGATTGGCGCGGGCCGCGTCGGGCACCACATGCGAGGCATAAATGTTGGGTGCGCTCTCAGCCGCTGATAACATTTGGTTGGCGCCATTGGGGCCCAAGAAGTGCGCCAGGTACAAATCGGTGGCATCCAATTCGCGGTTAAGGTTTTGGCTCAGCGCCGTTGCGTTGTCGCGCGCATAAGCAGCGGCGAATTTCGCCGAGGCTTCTGGGTTCTCGCGCAAGGATAAGATTTTTTGCTCATCAGCCTTGTCAAACACGCTCAAGCGCCCGCCGGGACCGGCACCAATGCGGTTGGCGAGGTCGCCAAAACCAAGTTCTGCACCATGGCGTTTAAAAACGTCGAGCCAAGTTCCGCGTGTAAATTGAAACAAGCCCGTAGCCGATGATGTTGAGGCCTCGGCATCGGCTTTAAATCCGCTCTCTTGCGAGGCTTTGGCCAACAGGTACTGGAAACTGACACCCGATTGGGCGCTCGCAACTTGTATGCCCTTCAGCGTTGAGCGCGGAATATTAGTGCCAGCAATTTGCACGACATCGTAGGTCATTACTTTGTCCCGGTACGTGCCGGGGTCCACGCCTGTTGGTCAGGTCTTAGACTCTATGCCCCAATAGTTACTGATTTCTTACCCTTTATTAACGTTTCGACACATGGGAAGGTCCGGCCATGAGCAACCCTATGGATATGGCTTTAGAAGCCGCCGAGGCGGCAGCAGGCCGCGGCGAAGTGCCCGTTGGCGCGGTGGTGCTGGGCCCAGACGGCCGGGTGCTGGCCGTGGCCGGAAACGAAGTCGAAGCGCGCCATGACCCCACGGCGCACGCCGAAATTCTGGCCATTCGCGCGGCTGCCCAACAACTTGGAAGCCCACGCCTCGAGGGCTGCGAGATCATCGTTACCTTAGAGCCCTGTCCAATGTGCGCCACCGCCATTTCGTTTGCGCGCGTTCGCCGCCTCGAGTTTGCGGCCTACGATGCCAAGGGTGGTGGGGTTGAGCATGGGGCACGCGTCTTTACCCAACCGACCTGCCACCATCGACCGGAAATCGTGGGTGGCGTGCAAGCCGAAAAAGCTGAAGCGCTCCTGAAGCAATTTTTTGCGACCTTGCGCGACCCCAAGTCATAACGGGTCTGGCAAACGCAGTGGTGAGTCCTTAAAATCCTAACATGGCCAAAATCCAGCATATCTTATCGGCATTGGTGCTCGTTCTTGTCAGCGCAGTTTTATTTGCTGCGCCTCTTCATGCAGAAGAGAAGGGTGCAAAGGGTGGCGTTGGTTATGGTGGCGCATACGTGCAACTTAAGCCAATCATGGCCCCGGTTCGCGGGACCGACGGACAAATACGTTACGAGGTCATGACGCTGCGCGTGATTCTTGATGTGGGCGAACGTGAACGGCCGGGGTGTTTTTCGGTGCCCCTCGTCCATGAGAGAATACTGATGTATTTGAACACGGCCGGGCTGACGGCGGCTGACTTGGCTGGTAAGCGTCTCGAGTTGCTGTCTAAGAAGCTTCTCGAAATTGCCATCGCCACTACGGCAAAAGGATACTATTCAGAAGTTCAGATTGTTGACCAGGCGCAGCTTCAATTAGAGATGAAGCTTGCCGCTGACAATAAGAAGCCCAAGGCGGCCTCTGACCCCAAAGAGCAATACGAAAATAAGTCGAAAACGCTCACTAGTCAGTGCCAGTAGCACTCGGTGATCTAAAGTTGCGCGAGGCCTGCAATTCCACGCTCCCAAACAGAGAGCGATCGCGCGAGCACTCGGGCTTTCCAGTCCTCTGATGCCTCGGGATAAAACACCCGCTTCATTTCGGCCTTGATCGCCCGGCCCTGCGGCGAGCCGTGGTCGCCGTGCAGATGCAACCAATTATCGGCACGCACCGCGCGCATCATCTCGTCGGTCGGGTAGGTGCCAAATTCCAAGGTGTTCCCATAAACACAGGTCTGTGACATCAGGCGCGCAATTCCTGTCAGGTTGTAGCCATCGTGTACGCCGCTTCCAGGTGCCGCGGCCATCACTTGTGCATCGTCGCCCCAAACATCGTGTGCTTTGGTTACCGACGCCGACCCTTCATCGCCAACGCAGTAACTGGCGCCATTGCCAAACGCACCTAATCCGGTGTGAAAATCTAGAATCGCGACGTGCTTGGCCGCACTGCAATAAGAGGTGAGTATTTTCATTACCGTCTCGCGCGACCAACTTGCTTTTGTGCCGCCGTAGAATACACCGTCCGCATGTGTGAACTGACCCCCCATGATCGCTCGGTTTAGGGCCCGCTGACCATGCCGTTCGGCAAACGCTGCAAGTATTGCATCGGCCGCTGTCACGCTCTCGGGTGTCCAAGTTTTCGGGCAAATCGCTGCGGCCAACTCTTCGTAAGCGGGCTTGCGCGGCAATGGCTTGCTAAAGTCAGCAAAATTTCGGTTGAGATCAATGTTGTCTTCGGTTACGCGCCGCAGCCATGCAAACCCATGCGGGTTGACCGCATGTAGTAACAACACGGAAATGCCCGCGGGCACTTTTTTCCAATACTGCTTTTTCAGCCAAGCTACTTGGGCGGCCGCTCCGACAAAGCCCTCAACGCCGTGAGTTGCCGATAGCGCCACAAAGACGCGCTCGGCCCGGCATGGCGCACTTCGATCGGGGCACAGCGTAACTAAATCGAGCGCGAGCGCTTCGCCATTTGGCCCGCTGAGAGCGTGTGGGTGGCTGACAACCGCAAGGCCGGATTCTGCCGCCGCAGCCAAGAACAAGGCGCGCGCGCTGGCGTAATCGTGCGAGAAAAAATCGTCAACCGACATGTTTCACGAATGCGGCAAGGCCGCGCCCCCGGACTAATGGAATAGATTTTACATTCGCACGGCTAGGCGCGGCAAAACCGAGCGGCGAATGTCAAATCCATAACTCCGCTAGCGATGCAACACGACTTGATGGGGTCGCGTCAACCGTTGCTTTTTTCCCGAGCGATGGCGCGCCACCCGATATCGCGGCGGCAAAAACCTTCGGGCCAGCGCACTTTGTCGACGGCCTGATACGCAATGCGTTTCGCCTCACTCACGGTTTTTCCTGTGGCCGCGATGCCCAGCACGCGACCGCCATGGGCTGTAATGATGGGCTTGCCATCTTTGGTGTCGGCTTTTGTTCCTGCATGGAACACAAAGGCACCTTCAACGCGTGCCGCATCGTCAAGCCCTTCGATCAGAGTGCCTTTTATATAGTTGCCGGGGTAACCCTTGGCGGCCATGACCACCACGATACAAACCTCGTCTTTCCAGCGCAGGTCAAATGTCGCCAATTGGCCATCGGCGGTCGCGATCAGCGCTGGCAAGATGTCGGATTTCAACCGCATCATCAGCGTTTGGCATTCGGGATCGCCAAAGCGTGCATTGAACTCGATGACCTTTGGGCCGTCCTTGCAGATCATCAACCCAGCGAACAAAATACCTTTGAATGGCGCGCCTGCTGCAGCCATGCCTCGCACGGTTGGGTGAATGATCTCACGGAGAATGCGCTCATCCATTGCCTTATCAACGATGGGGGCGGGCGAATATGCGCCCATGCCGCCGGTGTTGGGGCCCTTATCACCATCGCCCACGGCTTTGTGATCTTGCGCTGTGCCGAAGGGTAAAACTGAGGTGCCGTCGACCAGAGCAAAGTAACTTACCTCTTCGCCCAACATGAACTCTTCGATGACCAGTTCAAGGCCTGCTACACCAAACACTTTATCGTTGATCATGCTGTCGATGGCTGCTTCCGCTTCGCCAAGACTTTGGCACAAGATCACGCCCTTGCCGGCGGCCAGGCCATCGGCTTTGACCACAATCGGTGCGCCTTTTGCGCGCACATAATCTTTGGCCGCTTTGGCATCGGTAAAGCGCGCGTACCAGGCGGTCGGGATTTTATTCGCGCTCAGCAGGTCTTTCATAAAGCCTTTCGAGCCCTCGATGCGTGCGGCAGATGCATTTGGCCCGAAGGCTTTGATTCCAGCCGCATTCAACTTGTCGACAAGTCCTGCCACCAAAGGACCCTCGGGCCCGACGACGACGAAGTCGATTTTTTGGCTGACGGCAAAGGCAATCAGGCTGGCGGTATCTTCAGCGGCCAGCGGCACACATTCTGCAGACGCGGCAATGCCGGGGTTGCCTGGCGCGCAGTACAGCTTGTCGCACAGTGGGGATGCGGCAATGGCCCAGCATAGCGCATGTTCACGCCCACCGCTGCCGACGACTAAAACGCGCATCCTGATCCTCGCTAAAACTCCGGTCTGGGCGGGTTTTTAGCACAGACGGTAAAATTGGCGAGGCTGACTTGGTTCTAAGTTGCGATTGTGCCACATAGGAAGAATGAAAAAGCTCTTGCGCCAATTCTCAATCGCCTTGGCTCTGTGCTGGCCTGTGATGGCCAATGCACAGAACAGCTTGCGCGTTGGAATTACCGCAATGCCGCCCAGCCAATTCAACCCCTATGCCAATACCGGGCTGCCCTATACATATGTCTGGAGCGCCGTGTTTGATGGTCTAACGTTTATAGACGAACACGGTCAAGTTCAGCCCTGGCTGGCGACGTCGTGGAAGAACGTTGATCCACTGACGTGGCAGTTTGAGCTGCGCCGCGATATCGTGTTTTCCGACGGAACGCCATTCACCGCCAATGCGGTGGTGGCGGTGACGGAGTTGCTAACAGGCCCAGCAGCGTCACGCGAGATTGTGGCCCGCATGATGTCGTTCTTAGACTCCGCGCGCGTCATCAACACCTATACCGTCGAAATTAAAACCAAAGTACCGACACCGATGTTGCCGCGGTTTCTGCCGCAGTTTCATATTATCTCGCCGACACAACTCAAGGCATTGGGCCTCGAAGGGTTTGCGCGCGCACCTGTCGCGACAGGGCCCTATGTGGTCGAGCGCATTGAGGCCAATAAAATTATCTTACGTGCCAACGGCAAATCCTGGCGAAAGCCGACCATTCCAAAACTGGAATTCATTGCCAACCCCGAGGCCTCGACACGCAAATTGGCATTGATCGCGGGTGGGCTTGAGATTGCCTTGAATTTAGGACCTGAAGAAACTGCATCGATTGAGTCCGAAGGCGGGCGTGAAGTGTTCTGGCTCGATTCTGCAGTATGGGCCTATCAGTTTGTTGGCAGCAAAGAAAACCCGTTCGGCATCGCGCCGTTTAAGGATATCAGGGTGCGTGAAGCGCTGAACTTGGCAATCGACCGCAAGACGATTATTGCCACGCTTCTTGACGGTCGCACGATTCCAGCGACTCAACCCGCGCCGCCGGAGGCGTACGGCTTTAATCCGGAGCTGCCCGACATTCCCTACGACCCCGACAAAGCCAAACGCTTGTTGGCTGATGCGGGCTATGCCAAAGGCTTTGCGTTTGTGTTGGAATCGACCGTAGGCTCTAGCCCGGCTGATGCTGCCATTCACCAAACCGTCGCGCAGTATTTAAACGCCGTCGGTGTGAAAATGGAGATCCGCCCGATCTCAACCAACCAGCTCATTCGCAATGTGGTAGAGGGCGGATGGGGCGGCCAGGCGTTTGGGTTGTTTTACAACCACGAACCCACGGCCGATGTCTTGCGCGGCTTAGACACTCAGTCGTGCCTTTGGCATCATGCGTGGTACTGCAATGTGGCTGCGACAGAGAAGATAACGGCTGCACACCGTGAGTTTGATCAGGCCAGGGGCTTGAAACTGCGGCAAGAAGTGATGGCGGCATATCGGAACGATTGGGCGGCGATATTCATGCACCAAGCCGTGCGCTATGCCGGAACGAATTCAAAAGTCAGCGGCCTTAAGGTCGTGAATAATTTTATTCTATTCGACCAGATTCGGATCAATTGATGTCGGCAGGCACAGCTATTCACAAAGGCTATGTCGACACGCAAGATGGTCAATTGCACTATTGGCGGGCGGGCGTGGGCCCCGTGTTAGTGTGTTTGCATCAGGCCTCGCAAGATTCTTCCGAATATCGTGCGTTGGTTCCGGTGCTAGCTGCCCATTACACATTAATTGCATTTGATCTGCCCGGGCACGGTCAGTCGTTCGACCCCTCGCGCGAATATGACGTTCCTGACTACGTAAACGCTATCATTGACGCGATGCGGCTTCTCGGCGTTGGGTCCATGAGCGTCCTTGGTCACCATAGTGGGGCTGTTTTTGCCTTGGAGATGGCGGCCTGCTTCCCAGCCCTGGTCAGCAAAGCGATCTTATCGGGAATCAGCTGGCGTTCGGCCGAGAACACCCAAGCTTTGATCGATAGCCGCGCCGAACGGAATTTGCCGATCACCGAGGATGGAAAATTCCTCAATACCATGTGGGGCACTTATGCATCGCTGGTGGGCGAGGGATTACCGCTTGATTCAGTCTTGGAGCCCTATCTGGTGAATCAAATGATGCGCCTACGCCCGTATGACGCTCACCATGCTGTTTTGGCGTGGAACAAAATGCCTGCCATTGCAGCAATTAAAGCCCCGACGCTATTGCTGCAAGGCGAGCGCGATATCTTCGTGGTCGGCCAAGACAAGCTGATGGAGCTTTTGCCGTCAGCGCAGCGGCGTGTTGTGCCGGGGGCGGGGGCTTTTACCTTCCGCGACCGGCCTGCCGAAACGGCGCGGATTATCCAAGAGTTTCTCGCCTGATCACGCGCTGTTGTGGCATAAAAGGCCTATGAGCGATACTTCACCCGAGCCCGTCCACAATTTGCCGGCCTTTACGGTCAGCGAGCTTTCGGCATCGCTCAAGCGCACCGTCGAAGATGCGTTTGGCTACGTGCGTGTGCGCGGCGAGATTTCGCAGCCCAAGATCGCTACATCTGGTCACTGTTATTTGCGCCTCAAAGATGAAACCGCCGTGCTCGATGGCGTGATCTGGCGCGGCAGCATGGCCAAGTTGAAAATCAAGCCCGAAGAAGGAATGGATGTCATTGCCACCGGGCGGATCACGACCTATCCGGGCAAATCGAGCTATCAGATTGTCATAGATTCCGTTGAGCTGGCTGGCGTTGGCGCGCTTCTGAAGCTGCTGGAAGATCGCCGCAAGAAACTTGCCGGCGAAGGTTTGTTCGATGCTGACCGCAAGAAAGCGATTCCTTATTTACCGGGCGTGATTGGCGTGGTGACGTCGCCCACGGGCGCAGTCATTCGTGATATTCTTCATCGTGTCAGTGATCGGTTTCCGCGCCGTGTGATTGTGTGGCCCGTGCGCGTGCAAGGCGAAGGCGCGGCGGATGAAATTGCTGCAGCCATTCGAGGCTTCAACGCTTTGGAACCAGGCGGTGCAATTCCACGCCCAGACACTCTGATTGTTGCTCGCGGTGGTGGAAGCCTGGAAGATTTGTGGGCCTTTAATGAAGAAGTGGTGGTGCGCGCCGCTGCGGCGTCGACCATCCCCCTTATTGCTGCTGTAGGCCACGAAACCGATTGGACACTCATTGACTACGCCGCCGATCATCGT
The DNA here is from genome assembly GCA_947476925.1 of Rhodospirillaceae bacterium. GTDB lineage: Bacteria > Pseudomonadota > Alphaproteobacteria > Rhodospirillales > Rhodospirillaceae. Next base: position 76,045 of record CANJSF010000011.1, read on the forward strand.
GCGCCTACACCAACCGCGGCTGCCGAGTTGGCCGTGCCGGTGCGCCTGGATTTGATCGCCGATGTGCAACAGCGTGCGACACGTTTGTTGCAAGGTATTGGCCGGACTTTCAGCGACCTCAAGACGCAGCTAGACGGCTTAGTGCGCGGCATTCCGCGTTTGGATGCCGTCGTCGCCGAGAAAGAGCAATCGTTGGACGGGCTGGTCGAGCGCCTAAAGCTGGGCCCACGCGCGCTGCTGCAAACGAAAACCCAAGACCTGCAAGTTTTGACGGTGGGCCTGAATTTGACACGGTTTCAGCGTGACATTGTGCGCTTCGAGCAAGATGTCACTCAATTTCAGATGCGCTTAGTTCGTTCAGTCACACGCGCCTTTGCCGATAGCGGCAATGTTCTCGGCGCGTTTGCGGCCAGGCTTGAATCGGTTTCGCCTCAACGTGTACTTGAGCGTGGTTACGCCATGGTCATAGGACCCGATGGGCCAATGACGTCGGTGAAAGACGCGGTCGCCGGAAGCCATGTCGACATCACGTTCGCCGACGGCAAAGTTACTGCGCAGATTGAGGGCGAAGGTAAACCTGGGCCTAAGCGCAAGCCATCATTGGGTAGCAATCAAGGCAGCTTGTTTTGATGCGAAGACTTGCATTCGTTATGGCTTGGTTTTTTGCGCCATCGGTTGTGGCTGAAGACATTGAGCTCACGGGCCGACTTGAGCAGGGTGGACTAGCGCTGGGCAAATCCGCGCCGGGTTCGCGCGTTGTGTTTAATAATCGCGAGATCGCAGTGACCAGCGAGGGCGTGTTTGTGCTGGGCTTTGATCGCGATGCCCCAGCGGCGGCGCAATTGATGATCACATCAGTGACGGGCGAAACGCGGCAGCAAACGCTCTCTATTCAACGCCGCCAATGGCAAATCGAGCATGTCACGGGCTTGCCGCAAAAACTCGTCACGCCTGATCCGGCGACGGAGGCGAAAATTGCTGCCGATAACAAACTCATGCTCGCAGCGCGCGAACGCACTGAAGCTACGCCATATTTTCGACGCGGCTTTATCAAGCCTGCCGAAGGGCGCATCTCAGGCGTGTTCGGCTCGCAGCGTATTTTGAATGGCGTCCCGCGTAGTCCTCACGTGGGGCTTGATATCGCAGCGCCGGTTGGAACCCCCGTTCGCGCGGCAGCCGATGGCATTGTCTCGCTCGCCAAAGCCGACATGATCCTAACGGGCCAAACTATTGTGATCGAGCACGGCTTTGGTTTGGATTCAGTCTATATTCATATGAGCGAAATCGGCGTCAAGGAAGGTGCGCACGTGAAGCAAGGCGATGTGATTGGCGCCATTGGCCAAAGCGGTCGCGCAAACGGCCCGCATCTGCATTTTGGTGTGACGTGGTTTAATACGCGGCTCGACCCCGAGACTGTCTTGACCGTCTTGCCTGCGAACTCCAACTAATTACGTCGGGCCATCGCGGCGTCCAGCAATTGGTCTAAGGCGTGTTCATTTCGCCACACCACATCAATATTGACCACATCGACTTGCTGGCGCTGATCGGGTGATAATCTGACGGCATCTTTCGCGGTGGTAACTGGAATGGCGTTGATAGCAAAGGCTTCGTCCAGAATTGGTTGAATATCAGCGGGGCCAAAGGGCTCGTGGTCTTCGAACGGGTGCTTTGCGACAACTCGCGCTCCAATGGCCTCGAGCATCGCGAAGAATTTTTGCGGATAGCCAATTCCCGCGAAAGCAACCACCATCCTGCCCTGTAACGAAAAAGCATTGCGATGCGGCACCATGTCGGCTTGGTATTTTAGCAAGGCATCAGGCAGGCGTTGCAGCAAACCTTCGCTGTCCTCGCCAATCATCACCACGGCATTGGCGCGATTCAGGGCGTCGGAAGGGTTCTCGCGCAAGGGCCCAGCGGGGAAAACAAACCCATTGCCAAGAGGCTTGGCCCCATCCAGCACGACAATGCCGAAATCTTTGTGAATGCTCGGGTGTTGATGGCCGTCATCCAAGAGAACGACGCTGGCGCCGTCGGATGCTGCTGCGCGCGCGCCGTCGACTCGTTTGCGAGCCACCCATGTGGGGCAGGTCGCGGCGTGAAGCAATGCTTCGTCACCGACCTCGCGGGATGTATGTAGATTGGCATCAACCCGCACAGGACCTTTCAAATTGCCGCCGTAACCGCGAAGCACAACAGCTGGTCGCTCATTCCGTTCTAACAAGCGACGTGTGAGTGACATTGTCAGTGGCGTTTTGCCGGCACCTCCCACCGTAATGCCGCCAATTGAAATGACGGGCACAGGCGCACGAGGCTGGTTTTCGCGCGAGGCTCGGCCAGTCGTAATCGCGCCATAAATTCGCCCAAAGGGTTCGAGGAACCGCGAGAGCCCCCGATCTGTGGTCCAAAAATCAGGCGCGCGCATCTACGGCCTCATCTGCCGCGTTGCTCACGCGATTGAGCTCATCTTGGACGCGTTGCTGTAAGGCGCGCATTTCTGCCTCGTCGCCGTCGCGTGGCACGCTGATGGGGTTGCCCCATACCATCACGCCGCGCCCAAATGGCAAACCGATGATCAAGCGATCCCAAGTTTTTAACCGAAGGCGATTGCTGACTGACACGGCCGCAGGAATAATCACCGCGCCCGATAGCCTTGCGAGGGCGATGACGCCATCTTGGGCCACTTGCGACGGCCCGCGCGGGCCATCAGGCGTGATGCCGATGCTTTCACCCGCTTTGAGTTTGCGAATTAAATCGCGTACTGCCCCGCCGCCGCCACGTGTCGAAGAGCCAGCGATTGTTTTGATCCCAAAAGTTCCTACTGCGCGCGCGATCAACTGGCCATCGGGGTGGCCCGAGATCAGCATGTGAAACGGTTTGGGCGATGGCCAGCAGTAAGGCATCAGCGCCAGTCGGTTGTGCCAGAACGCGACAATGACGGGCACCTCGCCGCGCCAGGCCGGTTCGGCAGCGCTCGCATTTATTGTGTTCCACCGTGTTGTGGTTTTAACCCAACGGATATGGCTGGCCGTCAAGTAGCCCAATCCAGCGCGCACTTTGGGGTGGCGGCTGAAGTGCTTCAGGCGATTTCGCAAGCCCATCACATGCAATACTCATTATATTTCAGGGCTTTGTGGCCATGGCCCGAATTCTGTCATACTTCCAAGATAATGCGATTTCGCTGTCTGTGAAGCTGTTGATTCCCACTTTTTAAGGAGAATTCTGATGGCCGACCAACGACCCGACAACAAAAACTTGCTCTGGGCAATGATCGCTGGCGCAGTTGTTTTGCTGCTGGTGATTTATATTTTTGCTGGCGTTGACCGGCCCGTAGCGCCGCCTTCGCCGCCGCCGGCCGCCGCTGCTATGACTGCGCCCGTTGCTCCAGCTACAGTTCCGGCGATTGTTGCGCCCGCGGCGCCAGCTGAGGCAACGCCAGAAACGCCCGCGCCTGAAGCCGCACCGAAGCCACCTTCATAGCATTCTTTTAGGCCGTCGAGACGGCAGGGCTGGTTTTTACCGGCGCTGGTCGCGGCCCCGCGCCGGTTTGGCATGATTCAAAATCGAACACCCGAATGTTCGATAAAAACTGCTGCGTGCACGCCGCCCAGGAATATGTCTCGGCGTAGGAACGGCAGACTGAAGGACTCGCCGTCAGGGCCTTGGCTATGGCAACCCCTAGGTCTTGGTCGAGACAGCCAACGGGATGGTCGCCAATCACATCCAGCGGGCCAGGAACAGGATAGGCCGCAACCGGAACCCCGCTGGCCAATGCTTCAAGAAGGACTAAGCCAAACGTGTCTGTGAGGCTGGGAAACACGAAGACGTCGGCTGCAGCAAAATGGCGTGCGAGGTCTTCGCCTTGTTTGGCGCCGGTGAATACAGCCTGTGGGTAGGCTTTTTTAAGGCTTGCGAGGAGGGGCCCGTCGCCGACGACGAGTTTCGTGCCAGGGTGATCGACGCGTAAAAAGGCCTCGATATTTTTTTCAACGGCAACGCGTCCCACATACAGCATGATGGGACGCGGGAGGTTCAAAAAGTCTTTCGCTCGCGGTCGAAAAAGCACGGTATCAACCCCGCGTGTCCAGCGGCGAATGTTCTTAAATCCATGACCTCGCATTTCTTTCTCGATCGTGGGGGTGGCGACCATGACATTGTCGGCTTTGCCATGGAACCAGCGCACGGCTTTGTAGGTCCATTTAGGGGGGATACGAAACCGGGCATGAAGATAGTCTGGGAACTTTGTGTGAAACGCAGTGGTGAATACAATACCGCGCTTCACGCAATAGTTTCGCGCGGCAAGACCCAGTGTTCCTTCTGTCGCGATATGTACAACGCACGGCCGAAAACTTTCAATCAGCCGTGCCAATTTTTTCCCCGGCAGGATCGCTAGTCTAATCTCTGGGTACGTCGGGCATGGGATGCTGCGAAACAGATCGGGCGTGATGTAAATGACATCATGCCCAGCAGACAGAAGTTCGCTTTTTAGTGCGACGAGTGTTCTGACGACGCCGTTGACTTGTGGAGCCCACGCGTCGGTGACGAGGAGTATTCGCATTCTTTTGCCTTATGAAATGCCTCTAGCGGCGAGCGAGCGTGAGTTGCCAGCTCGTCGCGGGCTGCAAGCGGCGCTGGTAATGCGTGTGGTTCCGCTTCGCCAGGAACTAGGCCGCGCATCTCGGCCCACGACAGAATCTCAAATCGTCCATCGTAATGTTCGACGAGCGCGGTGCAACTTTCTACCCAATCGCCGTCATTGCAGTAGGTAATGCCATCGATGTCTTTGATCTCAGCGTGATGGATGTGTCCACAAATCACGCCGTCGGCTTGTTGATCTTTGGCGAATCGCGCCATTTCTTTTTCATAATTTGAAATAAACTGAACCGCGTTCTTCACCTTATGCTTGAGATATTTCGACAGCGACCAATACGGCAACCCCAGCATTCGCCGAGCCGAATTAAACCAGCTGTTGAAAGCCAAGGCTGTGCCGTAAGCGTAATCGCCCAAGAGTGCGAGCCACTTTGCATAGATCATCACGCCGTCGCATTCGTCCCCGTGCATGATGAGAAAACGTTTGCCGTTGACGCCATGGTGAAAAATATCGCGGCGCACTTTGATGCTGCCGAACTCGAGGCCAATGTAGTCGCGCGCAAACTCATCATGATTTCCCGGCACATAAATGACGTCGGTGCCTTTGCGGGCTTTTCTCAGGATTTTCTGCACAACGTCGTTATGTGATTGCAACCAGTACCAGCCCTTTCTCAGGCGCCAGCCATCGATAATGTCGCCGATCAGATAAAGCGTGTCGGACTCGGTATGTTTTAGGAAGTCGAGGAGGAAATCGGCCTTGCAGCCACGCGTGCCAAGATGCACGTCAGAAATGAAGATCGCGCGAAATTTTAACGAGTCGGATATTGCGCGCAAGGTGAACTCCATCTCAGTTCCCAACGCGCGCATACATATGTGAAGTGGAGTCGTCCGACTAGAGTCTCAAGCCCTGATTTAGCTAACGTGTCACGATGCCGTAACTAAACCGTCATCGTGCAGCACGCGCGATCATTTACCAGCCAGGCTCATGCCGTCGATGCGTACCGTTGGCGCATCGACGCCGTGGCCAAACTCAAGGTCGGTGGCGGGCGTCATGTGCCTGAACATCGTTTTCAAGTTGCCCGCGACCGTCACTTCATTGACCGGGTAGGTGATTTCGCCGTTCTTGATCCAGAAACCGATTGCGCCTCGGCTATAGTCACCTGTCATGGTGTTTGCGCCTTGGCCAATCAGGTCGGTGATGTACAAGCCGTCTTTGATGTCGGCCATCAGCGCATAGGGCGTGTGCATGCCGGCAGCCATGTAAACGTTAGTGGCGCTGGGCGACGGCGGCGACGTTGACCCGCGCGCGGCATGGCCGGTGGGTTCAAGCTTCAGTTGTCGCGACGTGCGCAGATCTAACAGCCACGTCATCAAGATGCCGTTGTCGACCAATTGGCGCCGCCGGTTGGCAAGGCCTTCCGCGTCGCAGGGCTTCGAGCGCAGCCCACGATGGCGGTGAGGATCTTCGATGATGGTCACCCATGGCCCGAAGACTTCGGTGCCCATGGCGTCTTTCAAAAACGACGTACCACGCGCGATGCTTGAGCCATTAATCGCCCCCAGCAAGTGGCCGACCAGCCCGCGCGACACGCGCGGGTCGTAAATCACGGGCACTTTTTGGCTTTTTACTTTTTTGGCGCCAAGTTTGCGCACCGCCCGTTCGCCTGCCGTTCGACCAACATCATCGGGAGCACGCAAGTCGCTCACGTAAACGGCACTCGTATAGTCGTAGTCGGTCTCCATTCCGGTTTTGGACGTGCCAGCAATTACCGAGGCGCTCATCGACGAGCCGGATGATTCATACGTGCGTTGAAACCCTGCCGAATTGGCGATGGCCACATGACTGCGACCCCAACTGGCCGAAGCCCCTTCGGAGTTGGTCACGCCCTTCACCGCTAACGCAGCCTCTTCGCATGTGCGCGTGGCTTTGATCAGCGCGTCAGCCGACATTTCGGTCGGGTCACAAATATCAAGTGTCGGCATTGATTTGGCCAGTTGGTCCGGCGAGGCCAGCCCGATGAACGGGTCTTCGGGGACGGTGCGTGCCATGCTGACAGCGCGCGCTACAAGTTCTTTCAATGCGCTGCTGGATCGATCGGCCGATGCGACGATGGCTTGTTTCTTGCCAATGATGACACGCAACCCGATATCTCCGCCCTCGGAGCGCTCAAGGTGTTCCAGCTTGCCCAGCCGCGAGGTGACTGACACCGACATGCCATCGGCGACAATCGCATCGGCCTCATCGGCCCCAGCCTTCTTGGCCTGCTTGATGAGGTCAGTGAGTATGGATAGGAGATTTTCAGACGCCATAAGACCTTAACTCTTCTTTTTCCAGATTTGCTCACCCGAGCCGGGCAAGCCATAGCTGCTCCACTTGTCCGTGACTAGTTTGATGATGTCATCGTTCATGCGAATTTCGCGGCCCCACTCGCGGGTGGTTTCGGGGTACATTTTTGTCGTCGCATCCAGCCCAATTTTACCGCCCAGTCCGGGCGCAGGGCTTGCGAAATCCAAATAATCAATCGGGGTGTTTTCGATAACGGTGATATCGCGCGCTGGGTCCATTTGGGTTGAGACCGCCCACATCACGTCTTTCCAATCCCGCGCATTGATGTTTGCATCGACGACGATTACGAACTTTGTGTACACAAACTGCCGCAAGAAACTCCATACGCCCATCATGATGCGCTTGGCGTGGCCCGGGTAGGATTTTTTCATGCTGACAACGGCGATGCGATAGCTGCAGCCTTCAGGCGGAAGCCAAAAATCAACGATCTCGGGGAACTGCTGTTGCAGAAGTGGTATAAACACTTCGTTCAGAGCTTCACCTAAAATGCTGGGTTCGTCGGGTGGGCGGCCCGTGTAGGTCGACAGGTAAATCGGATTCTTTCGCATCGTGATCGCCGAGATGCGAAACACCGGGAATTTTTCCACAGCGTTGTAGTAACCAGTGTGATCGCCGTAAGGGCCTTCATCGGCGTATTCATCCAGCATCACGTGGCCTTCAAGAATAATCTCGGCTTCCGCGGGCACTTTGAGCGGCACGGTTTTGCAATCCACCAATTCCACTTTTGCGCCGCGCAAAAGGCCGGCGAATTGATATTCCGATAACGTATCGGGCACCGGCGTGACGGCGGCCAAAATGGTGCCCGGGTCGGCGCCAATCACGGCAGCGGCTGGCAACGGCTCGCGTTTGCTTTCTTTCCAGCGATCGAAATGACCCGCGCCGCCGCGATGCTTAAGCCAACGCATAAGGGTGGTGTCGCGCCCCGTCACCTGCATGCGGTAGATGCCCAGGTTGTAGCCATCGCGTTTGTCGCCGCCCGGCCCTTGGGTGACAACCAGCGGCCAGGTGATCAGCGGCGCGGGCTCGCCTGGCCAGCATCCTTGGATCGGCAGTTTGCTTAGGTCGATGTCAGCCCCCGTCAGCACGACCTCTTGGCATGGCGCGTTTGAGACAGTTTTAGGCTTCATCGCCATTACGGTCTTGAGCAGTGGTAGTAATTCCAGCGCCTCACGCCATCCACCCGGCGGCTCAGGCTGTTTCAGGAATGCCAGCGTCTCACCCACCTCGCGCAATTCATGGGGTTCGCGGTCCATGCCCCAGGCAACGCGCTCGACGGTGCCAAACAGGTTCACCAGTACTGGCATGGTGCCGGGCTGGCCATTTGCCCCAATCACATTCTCAAACAAGATCGCCGGGCCCCCCTCGGCTAAGACTCGAGTCTGAATTTCCGTCATCTCCAGTTGGCAAGAGACGGGGGCTTTAACCCGGACCAGACGGTTTTCTCGCTCGAGCTTGGTGATGAAGTCGCGCAAGGAACGGTAGGGCATGGGCCTTGGTTCGGGCAGGGGATAAGGGGAAATCAGTGCGATTTTTCCGACACTTAAGGACCCAAGCGTCCCGGCGTCAAGAATCGCCCACGGCGCCAAGAGGGAAAAGCCCTCAACTAAAAAGTGAAAATCGGGGCGTGCCGAATTGTTTGTGGTGAAGACCAGGCCTAAAATAGGCTAGTATCTTCGAGCAAAAATAATTCCTTAACACTCTGATTTTAAATCAAAATCGCCCTTCAAAAGTGACACAGCCCAAGATCATGGGTTGATGTCGAAAAGATCAAAACAAGGGCCAGGGAACCGATCGGGCGGCACGCTTCATAAAGCGGTCGTCCAACGACAGACTAAGGTGGCGGATCATGGCTGACGGTGGCGCAAACTTTTCGACAGGCTCTGGCGAGCCCAACGATGGGATGTCGGGCTTAGAGCGACTAATCGAAATTGGGCTGGCGCTTTCGGCCGAGCGAAACCACGATCGGTTAACTGAACGCATTTTGCTTGAAGCCATCGATATCACCAAAGCTGATGGCGGAACGCTCTACCTCAAGACTGAAGAAGAGACGCTCAAGTTTATCAATGTGCGCAATGGCACCCTGAAAATTGCCATGGGTGGCACCACAGGCGTCCCCATCAATTTCCCGCCGCTAAAGATGTACAACCCCGAGACCAAGCAGCCCAACCACAACAACGTGGCCACCTACGTGGCGCTGACGGGTAAAACCATCAATATCGCCGACGCCTACGAGGCGGAGGGCTTCGATTTCTCAGGAACCAAGAAATTCGACCAAAGCACCGGCTATCGGTCGAAGTCGTTCCTGACCATTCCGCTCAAGAATTACTCTGATGCTGTTATCGGGGTGCTGCAGTTGATCAATGCCACCGATGGCAAAGGCACGATCATCCCGTACTCGCCACAAATTCAACGCATGATCGAAGCGCTGGCCAGCCAGGCCGCCGTCGCTATCGACAATCAGCAACTGATCGAAGCGCAAAAAGCGCTGATGGATAGCTTGATCAAGGTTATGGCTCACGCGATTGACGCCAAGTCGCCCTACACGGGCGGTCACTGCCAGCGCGTGCCGGAATTGACCAAGATGTTGGCCCAGAAAGCCATCGAATCAGACGATCCCGCCTTTGCCAATTTTGAACTGAGTGAAGCCGATTGGTACGAACTGCACGTGGCGGCGTGGTTGCACGATATTGGCAAAGTCACAACGCCCGAGTTCGTCGTCGATAAGGCGACGAAGCTTCAGACGATTTATGATCGCATTCACGAAGTGCGCATGCGCTTTGAAGTTTTACGTCGCGATGCTGAGATCAAGATGCTCAAGGCTATCGCGAAAGGCAAAAGCGCGCGCGTTGAGCGCAAGAAATTTAAAGAGCGTTGTGTCGAATTGGACGCTCAGTGGAAATTCATTGCCGACGCCAATATTGGCGGCGAATTCATGTCCAAGGAAAAGCAAGACAAGGTCAAAGAAATCGGCGCCCAGCAGTGGTACCGACATTACGACCGAAAATTGGGATTGGCTTGGGCTGAGACCAAGCTGTTTGAAAAAGCGCCGCCCGCCGATGAGGGGTTCGAATGTGTTTTGGCTGACCTGCCGGGGCACAGTCAGGGCGAGTACAATTTAGGTGAAATCCTGAACATGTGCATCGCGCGCGGCACGCTGAATGACGACGAGCGGCGCAAGATCAACGATCACATTGTTCTCACTATCGATATGTTAAAAGAGCTGCCATTCCCCAAACATATGCGCCGGGTGCCCGAGTATGCGGGTGGTCACCACGAGAAAATGGATGGCACGGGTTATCCTAATAAATTGCGCGGCGACCAAATGTCGTTGCCAGCGCGTATTATGGCGATTGCCGACATCTTCGAGGCCCTGACGGCTGCTGACCGACCCTACAAAAAAGCCAAGACGTTATCGGACAGCGTCAAGATTTTGTACTTCATGAAAAAAGACAAGCACGTCGACGCCGACTTGTTCGAGCTGTTCCTCAGTTCAGGTGCTTACAAGGATTACGCCGAGCAGTTCTTGCGCCCCGAGCAGGTCGATGTCGTTAATATTGAGCAATATCTTGATAGTAAGAAAACGCCACCTGCGCCGCCCCAGCCGCAAGCGCAAGCTGCACAGTAACGTCTACTTCAAGCTCTGCCATTCTTCTTCAAGAATGGCCATGGTGCAGCTGTCCCACCAAGTTCCATCAGGTGCGCGCTTGGTGTGGCGCTCGTTGCCTTCGATCGTGAATCCGGCGCGCTTGTAACAAGCAATCGCCGGTGCGTTATGGCTAAACACACGCAAGCCAACGCGGTGCAGCGCCAAATCAGCAAAACATATTTGAAGTGCTGCATTGACCAAAGGTAATGCCAGGGCTTGGCCGCGATGGGTTGGCGAGACCATTATTCGTCCAAGCATGGCGTTGGAATGAGTGCGGTCTATGGCTTTAATTTCAACATGACCCACCACCTCGCCTGAACTATTTTTGGCCTTAAGCATGACGTGCGGCCCATTTGGTTTAAGACTCGCCAAGTCACGCTCGAATTGCGGTCGGGTGAGGGGCCAAGACAAGCCGGGGCCCGCCCATTGAAGCAAGGTAGCGGCGTCGGGAATCCAACTGATCAGGCGGTCAATGTCAGGCGTCGTGAAGGGCTCAAGGGTCAGCACTGGCGTCATGAGAATCGCGCCAAGATCATCGCAAGCATGATCAGCGCTCCAAAATCTCGGTTTGAACGAAATCGCGCCAGGCAATTGTTCGCGTCATCGATGTTGAGGGTGATCACCTGCCACGCCGCATGAGCGGCAGCACAGCCAAGAGCAAGCATGACGAATGGGGACCACCCTGTTGCTGAAAGCGCCAATGCAAAAAATAAAATCGCACCTCCGTAAAAGAGAGCGATTGCTGGTTTGGTGCGATGACCTAGTGCCAGCGCAGAAGACTTAACACCAATCAACGAGTCGTCATCACGATCTTGGTGCGCATAAATCGTGTCATAACCCAGCGTCCACAGTATGCCGCCGAGGTAGAGCAACAATGCCTGCCAGCCGAGGTCGCCTTTTGCGGCGGCCCAGCCCAGCACCGCGCCCCAATTGAACGTGAGGCCCAGCCAGGCTTGCGGCCAGTAGGTAATGCGTTTCATGAATGGGTAAGTGAATACCAACACCAGCGATGCGCCACCCACCAGCACCGCAAAAGTGTTGAACTGAAGTAAAATTCCTAAACCAATTGTCAATTGAACAGCCAAAAACAGACAAGCTTGGGCCATGTTGACATGCCCACTTGGTAAGGGTCGCGTCGACGTGCGCGCCACCTTGGCGTCGATCTCGCAATCAATGATATCGTTGTAGGTACAGCCTGCGCCGCGCATCACAATCGCGCCAATCGCAAACAGGAAGTAGAAATGCCACGCTGCGAAGCCGGCGCCTGCCAGGACCAAAGCCCATAGGCCTGGCCATAGCAGCAACCATGTACCGATAGGTCGATCAAGCCGCATCAGCCGCGCGTAAGGCTGCAAACGGGCAGGCAGCGCCCGGTCGACCCAACTATCGGTGGGTATGTCTGTCTTTAGGGTTTGGGCTTGGCTCATGGCTGGCTAAACTAAGGGCCCCGCGTCAGCGACTCAATCTCTGACATATTAAGAATTTGCAGGCTTTCCACCGCGATGTCCGACCGCCGCCTCATTCGCATTTTTGTACTCGATGATCTTGCTGAAGGACGAGATGTTACCTTGTCGGACGCTCAGGCCCATTATGCGATCCATGTGATGCGTTTGACGGTCGGTGATAACATGAACGTCTTCAATGGTCGCGATGGCGAATGGCTCGCGCAGATCAGTACCGCAACAAAAAAAGCCTGCCAGTTGCAGATTGTATCGCAATCGCGACCGCAAAAATCTGAGTCCGACGTGTGGTTGGCTTTTGCGCCGATTAAGCGAGCGCGGATCGATTTGATCGCCGAAAAAGCGACCGAGCTCGGGGCCAGCGTGTTGTGGCCAATCTTCACGCAACACACAAATGCCGAGCGTGTTAATGTCGAGCGCTTGCGCGCTACTGCTATTGAAGCCGCAGAGCAATGCGAACGCCTATCGGTGCCCGACGTTCGTGCGCCGACCTCGATTTCAATTTTGATGACGCAATGGCCCGTTCAGCGGCGACTTTTGGTGCTTGATGAAACAGGCCAGGGCGCACCGATTATCTCAACACTTGCCAATGTTGCATCGCAGCCATGCGGATTCTTAGTGGGGCCCGAGGGTGGCTTTGCCGCGGCGGAACTTGACGGGTTAAGTCAACTGCCGTTTGTTACGCGAATTGGCCTGGGCCCCCGTATCTTGCGGTCTGAAACGGCGGCACTGGCCGCTTTGGTCACGTGGCAGTCTGTGGTTGGCGATTGGCGCTAAAATCAGCTACACCCCCCTGGCAGAGTGGATTGCGATACCCTAACTAAAGTGACGGCTGCGTGCTGGGCTACTCCCAATGCGCTCAACAGGTTGCGTAGTACGTATGACGTCTTTTCGTTCCAATAAGTCTGAGTTGGTCACCTCGAAAGAGCAACTGATCGCGGTTCTTGCGGATGGTTCAAAGCCGAAGGATCAATGGGGCGTGGGCACCGAGCACGAGAAGTTTGCATACCGAACATCAGACTTCACGGCACTGCCATACGGTGGTCCCAATGGCATTCAAGCATTCTTGAACGGCCTCACACGCTTTGGCTGGGAGGGCGTTTATGAGGGTGACAGCATTATCGCGCTCAGCCAAAAGGGCAAAGGTAGTGTCTCGCTCGAACCCGGTGGGCAGGTCGAGCTATCTGGCGCGCCGCTCGATAGCGTGCATCAAACTTGCACAGAAGTCACCGATCACCTCAAACAGGTGAAAACAGTCGGCGACGAACTTGGAATTGGCATGTTGGGCTTGGGCTTTACGCCCAACTGGCGGCGCGAAGACATCCATTGGATGCCTAAGGGTCGGTATAAAATTATGCGCGAGTACATGCCCAAGGTCGGCAATCTCGGCATCGATATGATGACACGCACCTGTACGGTGCAAGTCAATCTCGATTACAGTTCCGAAGCTGACATGGTCAAGAAATTGCGCGTGTCACTGGCCTTGCAGCCGTTGGCCACAGCTCTATGGGCGAATTCGCCATTTAAAGAGGGCAAGCCCAATGGTTTCCTCAGTTATCGCGGCAATATCTGGCGTGATACGGACCCCAATCGCACGGGCATGATTCCCTTTGCGTTTGAAGATGGTATGGGCTTTGAACGCTACGTCGACTACATCCTCGATGTGCCGATGTACTTCGTGTATCGCGATGGCTTTATTGATGCCTCGGGGCAATCCTTCCGCGATTTCTTAGAGGGCCAGCTGCCGGCTTATCCGGGTCAGTTGCCCACAGTCGCCGATTGGGAAGACCATATGTCGACGGCGTTTCCCGAAGTGCGCGTGAAAAGCTACATTGAATTGCGTGGCGCAGATTCAGGCCCCTGGGCCAGCCTCTGCGCGCTGCCCGCATTTTGGATTGGAGTGTTGTACGACTCAGTGTCGCTTGATGCTGCGGCAGATATTATCAAAGATTGGACGGCCGAAGATCGCGCCAAGCTTCGTGATGACGTGTTGACCCTAGCGCTAAAAGCCAAAGTGCGCGGCCGCTCGTTGCAAGATATTGCTCTGCAAATGCTCGATTTGTCTCGGGCGGGTTTGCGTCGCCGCGCGCGGCTTGATGCAGCTGGCATGGACGAGACCGGGTTCTTGGTTCCCTTGCAAGAGATCGCATCATCGGGGATAACTCCGGCTGAGCGGATGCTCGCCTCCTACCGTGGCGCGTGGCAAGGCGATGTCACCAAGGCTTATGCTGAGTTCAGCTATTAGGGTTTGCGCGATGACAGTTTCGGGGGAAAATTCTGATCGCACGGTGGATGGTTGGCGTGCCGATTGCGCCAGCCTTGCCGACGTTCGCGCTCATATCGACCGTTTAGACAACATGATTGCGCCGCTGCTGTGTCAGCGGCTTTTCTTTGTCAAACAGGCGGCGAAGTTCAAGGCATCAAAGGAAGCGGTGGTTGTGCCCTCGCGGGTTGAGGACATTGTGCGCTCGGTTCGCGTCGTCGCAGAAAAACACGACATGAACCCCGACGTGCTTGAGCACATCTATCGCACGATCATCGACGACTTCACAGCCGAAGAAAAAAAGAACTGGGACAAGTTGCACCCCAAGCCCTAATTTTTGTTCAAGTCGCGTTCGATTGTCGTCAGCAAGCGACGTCGTTCACGGTTGTTGTCTAAACTCGCCAATTTTTGCTTCAACGCAATAATAGTCGCGGCATAATTGTTGTGCCAATCGCGTTCCATGTCGCTGGGTTGAATTGTCGCGCGCACTTGCGTCGTTTTCGCGCCGTTAGCTTTTGAAAGCTGGACAGTCTCGCCGATCACTGGAAGGCGAATGTTTTTCTTGGGCACGCCCGTCGCCTTAATCAATTCGGATAGGGCCGTGCGTGAAGCCTCCTCGCCGTGAACCAAAAAAACATCGTGGTACAGAGGCAGTCGGTTCTGGAACCATTTTACCAATCGGGGCTGATCGGCATGGCCTGAATATTCATCGAGCGTGCGAATGCGCGCGGAAACGGTAATTTCTTCGCCATGAATGCGCACTGTCTTCTCGCCGTCCTTCAATAGACGTCCCAGAGATGCCGGGGCTTGATAGCCAGCAAAGATCACTGTGGTGTCAGAACGGCTGAGGTGCGCTTTCAAATGATGGCGAATGCGCCCCGCGTCACACATTCCGCTGCCCGCTAGAATTATCGCGCCACCACGCAGGCGGTTCAGCTTCTTGCTTTCATCACCTGACGCGACAAAACGCAAATTGTGACGATGGAAGGCGTTGGTGCCATTGCTGTTTGCTTGATCGCCTAAGTGTTTGGCAAAAACGTCCGTGGCTTTTGTAGCTAAGGGCGAATCGACAAAGACCGGGATTGACGGCAGTCGCTTGCTATCAAACAACAAGTCGAGGTCGAACAACAACTCCTGTGTTCGCTCGACCGCGAATGCTGGGATCAGAATAACGCCGCCTGCACGCAACGCCGCTTTAATTTCGCGCTCTAACATCTGCAGGCGCTGTTCCTGTGCGCGCCGCGGCCTCACGCGGTCGCCATAGGTCGACTCCATCACAACGAAATCCATGGCTTTGGGCGCCTGGGGTTGTTCGTGAAACGCTTTGTCGCCGGGTCCGATATCCCCAGAAAACAAAATTGAAATCTTGCCCGGTGACTTATCTTCGCTGGCCTCGATTTCAACCGATGCTGATCCTAAAATATGGCCTGCGTTCCACAGTCGTGCACGGATACCAGGGGCTGCTGTGAACCACCGCCCAAAGGGCTGACCTTTCACGCTATGCAATGCTGCTTCAGCGCTCGCGCGCGTGTAAATTGGCTCGACGCTGGCTAATCCGCGTTGATGATTGCGTCGGTTGAGGCGTTCGACCTCTATTTCTTGAATGTAACCGCTATCAGGTAAAATGTAGGTCAGCAGGTCGGCGGTGCCAGGCGTTGCATAAATCGGGCCATGAAATCCGGCGCTTGTGAGTTTTGGAATAAGTCCGCAATGATCGACATGCGCGTGGGTTAAAATCACCGACGTGATGGCTTCAGGCTTAAAGCCAAATTTCTCGTAGTTGAGGGCTTTAACGGTTTTTGTGCCCTGAAACATCCCGCAATCAATAAGCACAGCGCCGTTTTTGGTGCGAATTTCGAAACAGCTCCCCGTTACGGTGCCGCAAGCGCCATGGAATGTCAGGCTTATCGGCATGCGCGTATCCCATTCACGACTAGATTTACAACAGACATGTCGTTTGTGCGATGTGGTACGCCATCGCACGAGATTATTTTGCGAATGCTTGCTCGCATCAATTCGTCATGCACCCGGTCATCAAACAGCGCGTGGGTGGCATAGACATCCACAGATTTCGCGCCAGCTTCACGCATTGCGCGCGCAAGGTTGGCAATTGTCGCGCCGGTGCTAATGACATCGTCAACAATGATTACAGACCGACGTTTGAAGACAACATCCTTCGGCAAGGCGATGCGCACATCGCGGTCGCCTTTGCGCTTCTTGGTGCACACGGCCCAAGGTAATTCAGCGCCATCGGCAACAGATTTCGCCAACGGCGCAGATTCCTCATCAGGCCCGATGACCAAAGCATCCGAGGGCACTTGCCTGGCTTTCAAGTGCGTGGCCATAGCCGGGGCTCCCGACAAGGCCAACGCGGGCTTGCCTAGGAAAACATCATTGAGCCTGGGCGTGCGATGAAGGTGTGGGTCGACCGCGACAAATCGATCAAAATATCCTGCTAACATCTTGCCGATAATTTTCTGGCTGACTGCTTCGCCGGGACGAAATGCAATATCTTGGCGCATGTACGGTAGGTATGGCGCAACGAGGGCAATGTCTTTTGCGCCGTCATCGCGCAAAAGCGACGCGCTTAAGACCAGTTCGATCAGTTTGGCGTTGGGGTGATTTAGCGGTCGGTAAACCACGGGCCTGCGCGCGCGACCTTGAATTCGCACTTTGCATTCAGTGTCGGGGAAGTAATGAACTTCAACGGTTTCATAGGGAACACCCAGGTTTGCCGCCAAAGCGCGCGCCTGCACCTCACCGTCGGTAAAGCCGAATACCGCATCTGGCAGCCATGCGGGTGTGTCGTTTTGAGAAGGTTCACTTGATGATGAAGCCATAATCCTGCTTTGCCATATCAGTTGCGAAAGCGAAGTCTGCATCTAGCGTTGCATGGATCCGGTACAAAGGCTCGCCCTGAACAACGCTTTCGCCGACCTTCTTAAGCAAATCGATCCCGCTGCCTTTGGTCAAGGGCGCTCCTGCCAGCCTGGCAATTCGTGCAATTCTGTAGCAATCAATGCTGTGCACCACGCCCGATGCGCCAGCATATATCTCTCGGGTTATTGGCCCAATTTCAAAACGCGTTTGTTGTACGCCTTGGGCGGCGATGATGCGTTGCATGGCATCCCACGCAGCGCCGGACTCAAGCAATTCTCGCGCACGGCGCTGGCCCGTGCCACCTGTCAGGGATGGGTCGAATTCCAGAACATGACCCGCCAAAAAGACAGCGCGCTCTTTCAAATCAGGCGGCGCTTCTTTTTCATTGCGCAAGACGTGAAGAACGTCCCGAGCTTCCAGCACGGGGCCAATGCCACGTCCAACGGGCTGACGACCATCGGTGGTCACAATCTTCATCACAATGCCAAGCTCGCCGCCAATGAACTCGAACAGCTTGCGCAGTCGGAGGGCTTGCTCTTGCGTTCGGACCTTTGCGCTTGGGCCAATGGGCATGTCGATCAACAAGTGTGTTGATCCTGCCGCATATTTTTTGGACAAGATCGAGGCCACCATCTGTTCGGGTGTGTCGATGCCCAAGGGGCGTTCGATCGTAATCATAATGTCGTCGGCGGGCGATAGGTTGGCCCGTCCGCCCCACACGAGACAGCCTTTCTCGGCGCGTACAATTTCTTGCATGCGGTCATTTACGACATCGACATTAGCGAGAACCTCCATCGTATCGGCGGTTCCAGCCGGCGACGTAATGGCGCGTGATGACGTTTTTGGAATCGGCAAGCCATGTGCGGCGACAATCGGCACAACGATCATGGATGTACGGTTGCCTGGGACGCCGCCAATGCAGTGCTTGTCCACAACAATGGGCATGTCCCATATCAGACGCTGTCCGACACTGGCCATGGCGCGCGTGAGGGCGAGCACCTCAGTTTCAGTCATGAAGGCGGCGCAAGCGACAAGAAAGGCTGCAATTTCTATTTTTGAGTACCGATGTGCAGCGATATCTTCGACGATATGACCAATGACATCAGGAGTCAGTTCGGCGCCGTTTATTTTTTGACGAACGGCGTCAAGGCTGCGCGGCGGTGCTGCTAGGTTCAGGGTGATGGGCGTACCGGCCGGTAACCCTAAGTCGTCAAATGCGGGGCTTGATAGCCCCAAGCTATGCTCGTCGATTAAATCGCCGTTCTCGACAATATTGAGCGTACACATGATGCGCCGACCCAAACCCGCAATCTCGACGCGATAGAGATTGCGAAACGATTCCGCTTTGTAATGCGGGCACTTGGCGCTGAGAAACGCCACGTTCTCGCCATAGGTCTGGATACCAATCCGCTTCAGATGCAACATGGCCATTCTTTACCATGGTTTGGTCGTTGACTAAGTTGCATGCTGTGCGTGCCAACATCAACCATCAGCGTGTTAACAGGTGTGTCCATGTCCATTCGTCGACTTGCCGTCCTCACCAGTGGGGGTGATTGCGCGGGCCTCAATGCCGTGATTCGTGCCGTCACCGATCATGCCGCAGGTGGGCAGGGATGGGATGTGATCGGAATCAAGAATGGGCATTTAGGTTTGCTAGAAGATCCGCCCCAAGTCATTCCTCTCACGCCCGACAGCTTGCGCGGTGATGTGCTGCGCACGGGAGGGACGCTTCTGGGGACCACGACAAAAGGCGATCCCTTTGCTTTCCCAGGAATCGACGGAAAACTAACCGATCGCTCGGGCGATGTGATTGCGGCACTGAAAAAATTGGGCGTCAATGCGCTGGTGGTGATCGGCGGTGATGGTAGTATGCGTCTGTTCCATCGATTGCTCGGTTCCAGCGGTATCCCGTGGGTGGGCGTACCCAAAACCATCGATAACGACGTGCCGGGCACAGATTACGCCGTTGGCTTTTTTACTGCAGTCGAAGTCGTAGGCGAGGCACTGGATCGGTTGTCGTCCACTGCGGCCAGTCATCGGCGCATCATGGTACTCGAGGTAATGGGCCGAGATTCGGGTTTTATCGCCCTGTACGGGGGCATCGCGGGCGGGGCGGACGTGATTTTGATGCCCGAGCTGTCGTACGACATCGATGCAGTGGCCCAGCATATCAAAAGCCTGACGAACAATCGCCCCAGTGCTGTTTTGGTTGTAGTAGCGGAAGGCATTCAGCGACCCCCCGATGATCGACGAACCGGTGGCAGCGTTGGGGCCGCCATCGCGCATGCACTGCAAACGCGCACCGGCATCGATGCGCGCTGTACCGTGCTGGGTCACGTTCAGCGTGGCGGCACGCCAGCGATGTTTGATCGATTGTTGGCATCGACCTTTGGCGTGCATGCCGTTGACCTTTTAGCGAAAGGCCATTCGGAAAAGCTGGTTGTTTGGCGCGGCGGCAATGTCACCGATATTTCCATTGCCGAAGCGGCACAAGGCCCGCGCTTTGTCCCCTTGCAAGGTGAAATGATCCACACCGCGGGTGGGCTGGGTATTTATCTGGGCAAAGCGACCAGCTAAGCTCTACATACTTTGTTGAACGATTTTTCCAGGAGGACCCACCATGCCCTATGATCCAACGACTGATCGCCGCACGCTGTTAGGCTCTGGCCTTGGCATGGCCGCGTTTGCTGCTGCCGCTGCCGGGAGCCTTGGCGGTGCCGCACAAGCCGCCGGCTACATGAGCAAGCGTAAGACGATTAAAGGTGCCAGCCTCAAGGGCCCCTACCTTGATTTCGATAAACCTCGCGACAACATGTTGGGCATGGCACGAATTGCAGGAGACATTGACTGCAAGACAACGACCCACGGCTGGTATGACGGCCTCGTGATGGGCACGGCGCCTGGCGGACCAATTAGAAACATTTGCGGTATGAAAGGCATGAGCTCGTATCGCATGGAGAAATTGCCCGACGGTGGCTATCGTCGCTTGCTGCGTGAGGTCGGTTACTATTACGACCTTGAAACCGGAAAGATCATGGAAGAGATGATCAACCCCTATACAGGCGAGAAGGTAAAAATTGTTCCGATTAACAATGATCCGTTCAATGCCACCTTCCAAGAAACCGTTACGCCCCCGCCCAGTTACGGCGGTTTGAATACGGCAAAGCGCGAGCCCAAACCCTTTATGCTCAAATGGCGCATCCAGCAGCCCGATCGTGTGATCATGGAGCGCCACATCCATCTGTACTACAAAAATGCACTGGACCCGAAAGTGTGGCAGCGCGAAAGCTCAGGCCCCATGGTACAGGTATCTGAGTTTTTCAATCACGTCCTCAGTTTGGATGACTTGCAAAACGAAGAGATGACCCATATTCCGTATTCTGGCACATGGTCGCGCTCGACGCCTTGGCTGCCGTGGCTATTGATGGGTCAAGCCGAAGGCAACTGCATCTATCAATGCTTCATGGGAGGCACGGGCGTCTTGGAAACGCTGCCCGAGGATATCGTGCAGTACACCGAGAAGAACTTTCCGAAGTACCTCAAGGCTCCAGAGAAGTTTGAAGAGCCGTCTTTGAGTTCCATCGAGTGGTATTCACGCACACAAAAACCAGCCCCGCCGCGCGGCGGCGTCTAAACTTTTATAGAATTGTGCTAGCTTACAGGGCGTCCTTCACGGGGCGCCCTGTTCGTTTGAGGGGGATGGCATGAGTTATGTTTGGATCGCAATCGGTGGTGCCGTGGGAAGCGTTGCGCGTCATGCCGTCGGCGTGTGGTCGCTAGCCATACTCGGTCCTGGCTTTCCGTGGGGCACGGTCATCGTCAACGTGCTTGGCTCATTCATAATCGGTGCGGTCGCATCACTATCGACACTGAATGACGATCTCAAACTGTTTCTTGCGGTTGGCCTGTGCGGCGGGTTTACAACGTTCTCGGCCTTTAGTTTGCAAACGCTGAGTTTGATTCAAGCCGGAAACTGGGGAAGTGCCGCCTTCAACATTGCAGGCTCCGTTGCTTTTTGCCTTCTTGCTGTCTGGCTGGGTGCGTTCGCGGGCGGCGTGCTGGCGCGTTAGAGCATCACGCCGAGAAGCCGCCTTCTGGTATTCGGCAGAAGCGATGCACTAGCCTTGAGTTAGGGCTTGCTGATTGACTCCGAAAAAGTGCGGCTCGCTTTAGGTGTTCACCTTAAGATAACGCCCGCCGCCTTTTCTCGACGCAATGCGCCCGGCTGTCGGTCCGCCAAAGTGCCCTGCAAAAAGCGTGATGTCTTGGTCGGTATGGGCATCCACAAACTTTGTACGTTGTGCGACGGCAGCTTGCTTGTCAGTGCAAAACACCGTGATCCAATCTGGGCGAGCGATTTGCACCGGGTTATGCAACAGGTCGCCCGACATAACCGCGCGCTTCTTTTGTGAATTGATCTCTACGCAATAGTGACCCGGTGAATGTCCCGGTGTTTGACAGACATGAATGCCCTTTAAGAACTCATGATCGGTGTCGACTAAGTCGGCCTGGCGCGATTCGATCACCGGCAACACACTGTCCACGTACGAGGGTGAATTGTATCCGTCTTGGCCAAGCTTCGCTTGTACGCTTTCCAATTCTTTACGATGCAGGACATAGCGTGCATTGGGGAACGTTGGTACCCAACGACCGTTTTCCAACTTCGTATTCCACCCCACGTGGTCGGCATGCAGGTGTGTGCACATCACAAAATCAACTTGCTCGGGCTTGACACCAGCCTGCGCCAAGTTTGCTAGCCAAGGTCCTTCACGCAGGTGCCAAGTCGGTAACGTTGGCGCCCGGCTTTTGTGATCGCCAATGCAGGTATCGACCAGAATTGTATGCTTACCAATGCGGATCAGGTACGAGTGGAAGCTGAGAATAATCGCCTTTTGTGCCGGGTCGTAAAAATAAGGCGTCAGCCAATCAGTGTGTTTGTCAAATTCGGCGTGGTCGGCGTCGGGATAGGCCCGCGCCGCGCTGAAGGGCTCGATCATGTCGACGATTTTGGTGACCGTTGCATCGCCGAATTTCCAAGATTGCAAAGCCATATTTGCTCCTTCGTCTTATGTCCGCGGTTAGGCTACGAGGCATATATTGGTGACGCTAGGTGTTCTTACATCTGTGTCCACACCACGATTTGAGCGACCCATCGCAATCGGGTAACGTCACGCCAGCGACAGAGGAGCGCGGCCATGGCTTTGCACGATGTTTTGGTGTTCGTTCATGTGTTGTTGTTCGTTTATTGGCTCGGCCCCGACTGGGGTGTGTGGGTGACCTCGCACTACCTTGCCCAGCCAGGCTTGCCACTTGATGAGCGGCGGCGCTTTCTGGCCGCCATGTTAAAAATCGATCTCCTTCCTCGCAGTTGTTTAATTTTGCTGTTGCCCATGGGCTTGCAGCTGGCGGCCGATCTTGGGCTATCACCGGTAACGGGATCATGGTTGGTTGCGGTGTGGGTGTTCGCTGTCGGGTGGCTGGTTGTGTCGTGGTTGGTGTATCTACGCAAAGGCCCGCTGGCGGGCGAACTCCTACGGCGCATCGACAATGGCATTCGGTACGTCGTCGCACCGGTCATGATCATTGCTGGTCTTTGTTCACTCATTACAGATCAATGGTTCGGCACAACGTGGCTGGGCCTGAAGGTCACGGTCTTTGGCGTTATCGTTGCTCTGGGGCTGATCTTGCGGTCGTTCGTGGGCCTGTGGATCACGGGCTTTCAGCGATTGGCAACTGAAGGCCCGAGCGCTGAGGTCGATACCATGTTTGTCGCTGCCTTAGACCGCGCCAAGCCCGTCGTGTTTGTATTCTGGGGCTGCTCGGCTCTGATGGCGTTTTTAGGAATCACAAAACCGTTTTAACTACTTGGCATCCAAGAACGCCGCAGCTTCTGCGGCGTAGGCACGCAGCTCAGCCTCTGATACTTCGATCACATCGCCCGAGAGTTTTGGGTCCCAGGATTTGGCGCTGGGGAGAAGTTTCACACCGTCAGCTCCAGCCATGACCGGAACCTTCAACGCCGCAAACCGTTCGGCAATCGGGTAACGCCAGTAAGCGTCAAACGCCATGTACTGGGTGGTGGCCATTTTCATCTGCTCAAGGAAGGTGATGTTCATAATCTCGGGGCTTGGAAGTCCACGCCCGCGCAAGTTTTTTGCCTCGTGCTGAAACCAGGGCACGTAAGTATATAAATCTTTCAGGCGGCTCCACATGAAGGTCACGTACATGCCGCTCTGATCGGGCACGACTTTTGGCCCGTGATATTTGGTGAATTGCTCCAGCAGTTCCCCGCTCATAATGTTGAGGCGATTGATCACCAAGTGTTTTACGCGCCCGGGTTTTTGGAATGCCATCTCAACGGCGACATACCCTCCCAGCGAAGAGCCCATGAGGTCGAACTCTTTCAAGCCCACAGAATCGGCAAAACGCAGCGCCGCGTCGGCGAAGTAATCCAGGTCCGGCTCTTTGCCGTCCTTCAGGGCTGGTGGCGATGAATCACCCATGCCCATGAGATCTGGCGCGTAGACGGGGCGTGTTTCGGCCAGCACATCAAGCAGCGGAACTTGGACGCGCGCGGTCTGAGGGCCGGGGTGCATGAAGATGAGCGGCGTCTTGCGGCTTTTAGCCGGGCCGCCTTGCCAATAGTGAACCTGACCCTCGGCGATATCGGCAAAGCGCCGCTTCATGATTTTCGGCTGGTGGGCTAGCCAGGGTTTGATCTCGCCGCGTTGGGCACCGCCGTCGGGGATGACCGGAGGCGGGGGCGCGGCAAATGCCGGCGCGGCACTTAGCGAAAATATAACCACAACCAGCGCTCTAATATTCATGTCGCCCTCTGTCGGCACCTGACGCCATCACATATCATTCTGCCACAAGAACTATGCACGTTCGGGTTATCTCGCAAAAGGTTATAGAGATATGATAATTGTGATCCAGATCACTGATCTTTCTGGACTTCGGGGTCGTATAGTAATCACTTGAGACGGGCGCGGTTTGGGAGTTGAACGATGCTGATCAATAACTGGTATGTCGCGGCACGCACGAGCGAGCTGGGAGCTACTCCCTTTAAATCACGCATGCTGGGCCTCGATTTCGTTCTGTTTCGCGATCGCACCGGGAAAATCAACTGTATCAGTGATGTCTGCTGCCATCGCGGCGGTGCACTGCATCGCGGCGAAGTGAAGGGTGATTGTATTGCATGCCCCTATCATGGTTGGGAATTTAACGGCGGCGGGGCCTGCACCAAGATTCCGGCGATGGGCGATGAGATCGCCATCCCGAAACGCGCCCGGTTGGATTCCTACCCCGTTCAAGAAAAAATGGGCATGATTTGGGTGTTTTTGGGCGACGAGGATGAAAGCACGCGCCCCCTGATCCCCGATTGGTACGAACCTTACCTCAATTCGTCCGACTGGCGCATTCTCACCTACGACTACATTTATACCGACGTGAATTGGGTACGGCTGGGGGAGAACTCGGTTGATACCTCGCACCCGTCGTTTGTTCACAAAGCGTTTGGCAATCGCCTTAGCCCGAAAGCCAACATCGTGCCCATTACAGAGACCGATTTCGGTGCCACAGTGACGCGCGTGCGCGCTGCGCCACCCAATGCCCAAAAGTCTGCCGCCATGCAGAAAATTCTGCCGACTGACCGCAAAACGACACGTGTCACGCTGGAGTTCTCGATGGTTGGAATTACCGAGATGCTTTACCAGGAAATGACGACCGAGATTTCGCAAGTGCTGTTCTCGGCGCGCACGCCAATTGATGAATACAACACGAAAAGTTACGGCTTTCAGGCGCGCAATTTCCTGATGGAGCCCGAGCAGGACCCCGAACGCTTGAAGGGTCTTTTTCAAGCCATCGAGGAAGACCATAACATCGTGCGCTTCGTGAAACCCAAGTTCACGCCCAAATCCACCACAGAAGAATTCCTGATCGAGGCCGACGGAATGGAGCTAACTTATCGCCGTAAGGTGCAGGAATGGGCGCGCACCCGCGGGGCCGTCGACACGGAAGCGTATGAGCAGGCCGCCAAGCACCAGATCATGGTCATACCGTCGCCTGCCCGCAAAACCGACCCCAAAGGGTGGGTCCACAAGCCTGTGCCGTTGCAGCAAAACCCAACCGCTGAAGCGATCGCTGCTGAATAAAGGTGCTTTCCATGAATGCCGTTTGTCGTTCTGTCGCTGCCCTGGCGGTCTGCATTTGCGTTTTAGCCATGCCTTCGGCTGGCAAAGCCGCTGTTGGCGCGCCGATCCCTGAGGCCAAGGTTGAGACACTGAATAAAGCTAAGCTGGTCGTGCCGAAGGATTTTACAGCCGAGCGCAACGTGCTGCTGTTCAGTTTTGGTCGTGACATGCAGGCCGCTGTCGATGCCTGGGACGCCGCCTTAGGTCCGGATCGCAACGGGACTGGCGTGCAGGTTTACAACATGCCGCTGATTCCTAACCCAGGCGGCATCGTGCGCGGGTTTATTTCAGGCGGCATGCGCGGCATTTACAAGGACGCAGCCGTCCGTGACCGTGTCATTGTGATGTATGTCGAGGAAAAGACCTACTTCCCAGCGCTGGGCGTAGCTAACAAAGAAGCCCCCTTGATTGTCGTCACCGACAAGGCGGGGATTGAGCTGGGGCGGGTGCAAGGCCCTCTGACCGATACGGCGCTGGCCGACGTCCGCGCACTGATTGCAAAATAAATCATCCGCCGAGTCCTGCGCATCAAAGCAAAAGGGCGCCGCCAAAAAGGCGACGCCCTCTATTCGCGCAGGTCGCGAATCGGGCTTAGATGATCTTCATCACCGCGCCGGCGAGCCCGCCCAGAAGCAAAATCACCGACGGCAGGAACGTGAGGCCAAAACCAGCGCTGCGTTTCTCGGCGGCCTGATAATAGGTCACGGCATAGAGGATGCGACCAATCGGCCAGAAGATTCCGATGATCGCCGCAGTCGTATCGCCCCAAGCGGCGGCGAACATCCAAAGTGCTGGAATGAACAAGGCAATCTGTTCGACAGTGTTTTGATGAACGCGATAAACCCTTTGAAAATCAGGCGGGCCGTCAATACTCGGGGCTTTGACGCCGAACTTGGCGCGCGCTCCACCCACCTTCAAGGTGACCCAAATATAGACCAAAAGGGCCAGCGACGTGACGATGACGGTGTAGGGAAATAAGTCGAGCATGTGTCTCCTCCAAACGAAGGCCGGCGTACCGGCGATGACGCAGCATCGACGCAACAATGCAACGGAGTCAAAAAAAATCGGCGTGGGAGTCATTTTTGCTTGATTTCTCGCTCAATGGGCGTAAATGCAAATTCAAGACGTACGCGCACGTGCCTAAAGCTGATTGCCGTTAAGCAACGACGTAAGCGTCCTTTCGTTGGTTGGACTTTGTTATTTTTCGTCTGATTGATCAAAGGAGGCCGTGCCACGCCCTTCCCGAGATTGAAGTATCGCTTGCGACGTTCTGTCCGCTTATCGGCGGGGTTCGTCGATGTTCGCTCCCTGACGTGGGATGGCCGCGAATTGGTCGTTCTGGGTCGGTTTGATGTGCTTCGTGATTGAAGCAAGCCTCCACCAACGGCTGTCGTTAAGCTCACCTTAAAAAAATTGGCGCAAGAGAACCAAATAAGAAGTGGGTACCTCGTAACAAGATCCCGCGACAAAGAAAGCAGGTCGCGGCGGAGAGGCGGAACAAGGAAGAGATGGAACCACACCGATTGCTGCCCGGCAGCACAGAAGCTCAAAGCACCACCACGCCGGATTACTTGTTCCGGTCCGTGAACGAAGTTGCCAAACGTCTCAAGCCCGAGACGCCGATCCAGTGCGTGTTCCCGGACTCTGTGCGCACCCAAGCGCGCAAGTTTATCGACCTATTCCCTGGCACTGTTCTATATGCCGTAAAATGCAATCCCGGCCCCGATATGCTGCGGCATATGTATGCGGCTGGTATTCGCCATTTTGACGTCGCGTCACTGGAAGAGGCCCGCTTGGTGAGGGGCCTGTTTAAAGACGCCAAACTCCATTTCATGCACCCGGTCAAATCGCGCGAATCGATCCGCCGCGCTTACCGCATGGGCATTCGCGACTTCTCGCTCGATTCGGCTGCCGAATTGATGAAGCTGATGGAAGAGACCAAGTCCGCCCGTGACTTGCGCCTGTTCATTCGCTTGGCTGTTGCGGGCAATTCCGCCGCCTATGACCTGTCGGGCAAATTTGGGGCGGCGCCGTCCACAGCGGTCGACCTCTTGCGTCAGGCCCGCAAATTGGCCGCCAAGGTAGGCATTTGCTTTCATGTCGGCTCGCAGTGCATGGACCCGGTTGCGTACACCGCTGCCATCGGGCGCGCGCTTGATGTTGCGACCAAAGCCAAGGTGAAAGTTGACATTCTGGATGTGGGCGGCGGTTTTCCGGCCACCTACCCCAACATGATCCCGCCGCCGCTGGAAAATTTTGTCGAGGCCATCAAAGTGGCGGCACAGCCATTTGTCGATCAAGGTGCCGAACTGTGGTGCGAGCCCGGCCGTGCCATGGTTGCTGCTGCTGCGTCGATGCTCGTGCGCGTCA
Source organism: Rhodospirillaceae bacterium (assembly GCA_947476925.1). Classification (GTDB taxonomy): domain Bacteria; phylum Pseudomonadota; class Alphaproteobacteria; order Rhodospirillales; family Rhodospirillaceae. Next base: position 103,790 of record CANJSF010000011.1, read on the forward strand.
ACCTGCGCAAAGGCCGCCGCCTATATATTAACGACGGCACCTACGGCAGCCTGTTTGATGCCGGGGCTTTGAACTGGAAGTTCCCGGTGCGCCTGGTGCGGCCCCAGAAGGCTGGCCGTGGTAACACGCACAAAGATGCCAACGCCCGACCGCCATCTGAGAAGATGGTGCCGTTCATGTTCTATGGCCCCACCTGTGACAATCTCGATAAAATGAAGGGGCCCTTCCTGCTGCCCGAGGATACCCAAGAAGGCGATTGGATCGAGATCGGCATGCTGGGCGCCTATGGCTCAACCATGCAAACGCGCTTCAACGGCTTTCACTCGGAGTTTGTGGCGACAGTTTGGCCCGAAGCGGCACCTTTTGCGTTCGAACGGCTGCGCAAAAAGCCGACACTCGTCGTTCCAACCGAGCCTGCAGTTCAGCAAGCCTCGGCATTGCGGCGCGCGAGTGCATCCAAATCTATGAAGCAGGCCCCAGCCGAGCGGGGGTCGCAAAACCTTCACGCATCGGGGGATGGCCGCGCGCCACCGCTCTCGGCTAAATAGCCACTCACAATAACAAGGGACTTTCTGAAATGGCTGCTCGCAACAAAAAGACAAACAAAAAAGCGGCCTTGCTCTCCACGCCTGTGGAGCACATCGACTTTACCAAGTTCGACGCAAGGCCAATTATCACCGCCATGGGCAAGATGTCGTTCACCTCGCGCGATACCGCGCGCGCGGCGGAAATCTTCAACCAAATGCTGGCCGATCCGAAGTGCTCGATTGTGCTCACGCTCGCGGGCTCGACCTCGGCGGGCGGCTGCATGCAAGTGTACTCGGATATGGTGAAGTATGGCATGGTCGATGCCATCGTCTCGACCGGCGCATCGATTGTGGACATGGATTTTTTCGAAGCCCTGGGCTTCAAGCATTTCCAAGGCAGCCAATTCATTGACGATAAGGAACTGCGCTCGCTGTACATCGACCGCATCTACGACACCTATATCGACGAAGAAGAATTGCAATATTGCGACCACACCATCGGTAAAATTGCCGACAGTCTTGAACCGCGCGCTTACTCTTCGCGCGAATTTATCCACGAGATGGGCCGCTGGCTGAAAAAGAACAGCAAGAAGAAGGGCTCTCTGGTTGAAAACGCCTACGACCACGGCGTGCCAATTTTCTGCCCGGCGTTTGTCGATAGCTCGGCTGGCTTCGGGTTGGTTAACCACCAAGTCAAGAATCCCAAGAAGCACATGGTGCTGGACGCCATTGCCGACTTCCGCGAACTCACCGACATCAAATTGAAGGCCGGCACAACCGGCCTGATGATGATTGGCGGCGGTGTGCCCAAAAACTTTGTTCAAGACACTGTCGTGTGTGCCGAAGTTTTGGGCCACAAAAACGTCGAAATGCACAAATACGCCGTGCAGATTACGGTTGCCGATGTGCGCGACGGCGCGTGCTCGTCCTCGACGCTGAAGGAAGCTAATTCCTGGGGTAAGGTCGACGCGGCCTGCGAACAGATGGTGTTCGCTGAAGCCTCAAGTGTCATTCCTCTCATTGCATCTGATGCTTTCCATCGCGGTCATTGGAAAAAGCGCAAACGCCGCAATTTCGCGAAACTTTTCAAATAGTCGAGTTTTTAAAGCCCCTCCCGAAACGGAGGGGTTTTTGCTTCTCGTTCTCGCGCCCGTGGGCGGGAGAGGAAAATGTAGGCGGTTTTCCTATTCCACCTGGGCCTGGCGCTGCTAAGCTTTCGGCGTTCAGGGAGAATATCAATGGAATTTGAGTGTCGCGTTTCGCCCGTTAAACGGGTTTCGGTTTTCTGTCGTGATATCGATAAATCTTTGGCTTTCTATCGCGATATTTTGGGCATGAAAATCATCGAAGATAAAAAAATCTCTGGCCCGTTCATCGGCAAGTTGGTGAACCTGCCCAGTTGCACCATGCGCATTGTCTATCTCTCCGCCGACAAAAACATTGATGCTGGGCTGGTCGGACTGTTTCACGTGACCGAGCCGATCTTGCCGGTCGCTCCACAGGCAACGCCGGGCCAAATCCATTGGGGGCAAGGCTCATTTGTGTTCTCAACCGACAAGGGCGACGAGATCTATGCCGACCTCGTCAAGCAAGGGTACAAATTTCTGACGCCGCCGACGCCCTACACAAAGCCCACGGACGATACCTACATGAAGGCCGGTGTTTACACCGAGATGATCTTTTATGATCCCGATGGCCTGATGTGCTCGATCATTGGTTATAAACCCTTGCCGACATAGGCCACGCATGACGCCCATCGCGCGCCGCACTGCACTTGCCGCAACAACCGCCGCCGTGCTGCCGACCACACGACGGGCGCATGCCGCTGCTGAGCCTGATGTCATTGTTGTCGGGGCGGGGCTCGCGGGGCTTTATGCGGCCACGTTGCTAGAAGAGCAGGGGTTAAAAGTTGTGGTGCTTGAGGGACGCGAACGCGTGGGCGGGCGCGTCTACACTCTCAACAATCTACCCGGCAAACCTGAAGCTGGTGGCGAGGTGTTTGGCGCTTACTATGCACGCTGCACCGATATGGCCCAGAAACTAGGCCTGACGTTGAAGGTGCCGCGTCCACGCTCGCAGGCCGCCGACGCCGACTTGATGATGAATTTGCGCGGCCAGAACATCCAGTTGCAAGAGTGGGAGAACCACCCGCTCAATCCCCATCCGGACGACTTGAAAAAATATACACCCTGGCAGGTGTTCTTCAGTGTGCTGCCCAAGCAAAACCCGTTGTCGAATCTTGATGATTGGTGGGACCCAAAGTTTCGGCAATACGACATCCGGTTTTATGACTATTTGAAATCGAAAGGCTTCAAAGACGAAGCCATTCGCCTGCAAGAGGCCAACTCCGCCTATGGGAATACGATGTACGACGTTTCAGCGTTGCACATTTTTCATTACTACGTTTGGGCCAGCTTGCAGGCTTCGGGTGGACCGCGCGGGCAAATTGTCGGTGGCAACGGCAAGTTGCCCGAGGGCATGGCCGCGCTATTAAAATCTGAGATCCGATTCAAAACCAAAATTATCGGCTTTCGGTCCGACGACACGGGCGCAGAAGTGGTCACGGCCGACAACAAAACCATCCGTGCCAAACGCGTGATTTGTACGCTGCCGTTTTCACTCACTCGTTTTGTAAAATTTGACCCCGCCCTATCGGGCGTGCAGCGTGAAGCCGTGGAACTGATGCCGTATTACAAAACGTTCCAAATTCACTATGCTATCGAGAAGCCGTTTTGGGAGAAAGATGGCTTGCCTCCCAGCATGTGGACCGACTCACCTTTCGACCGGTTGAATCTGCTGTATGACGATGCGGGTCGCCCGGCATGTTACCTTGCTTACGTGAATGGGCTGGAGGCGGGCGCGCTCGACCGCATGACGCCCGAGGCGGCAGACGTGTTTGTGCGCAGCGAGATCGAGAAAGTTCGTCCCGCCGCCAAAGGTGCGTTGAAAGCTCTTCGCGTCCACTCAAACCAAAACGATCCCTTCATTGGCGGGTCGTACGCTTATTGGAATCCGGGCCAGCCTAGCCGTATGCCCGGCGAGATCGCCAAGCCCTTGGGCCGCATTCACTTTGCCGGTGAGCACACTGCGCTCACCAATCGCGGCATGGAGGGTGCGATGGAATCGGGCGAACGCGCTGCACTAGAAGTATTGGGGGCATTGTGATGGCTAACAAAGTTTGGGCAGCATTACTTGTCTGCTTGTTGTGTTCGCCGGCTTCGGTTGCGCAAACAAAACCAGAGCTGCAAGCTCAACTGACACAGCTGATGCAAATGCTGCCGGGCGACTACGACAACGCGGCGCAGCTCAAGCGCCAAGGCAGCGACAAACCATTCTATCCGGTGCGCACGATGATCCGGCCGGTCGCTATGCCCGAGATTGGTGCGCATGTGCTGTACCTCGAAGAATACCGCGATAACGACCCCGCCAAGATTACGCGCATCCGGCTTTATAAATTTACCGTCGATGACGGTGCGATCCGGCTGCATCTGGTCAACCCGCTCAAACCCGACGCGCTGGTGGGGGCGCACAAAGATACTTCTAAGATCGAGGCCATGAAACTGTCCGATATGCGCGTCGACCGTGACCTGTGCGATGTATTTATCCGCAAACAAGGCCAAGAATTCCATGGCGCTATGAAAGAACACTCGTGCGACCGCCCCGATAAAACCTGGGTCGATTACCAACTCATCGTTGGGCCAGGCAAACATTGGGTGCGCAATCGCGCACGCTTGCCCGACACAAATACCGTCGCCTGGGAGTTTGTACCCGGCGCAGGCGAAGGCTTTATTGAGCAGTCGAAGTTGCCCTAAGCAGGGGCGTTGTATCCGATGGGGAGGATGCCATGAAAAAAGTTCTCGCGGCGGCGATGGGCCTGCTGCTGTTGGCCGCGCCGGCGGCGGCCCACACCAAAGCGGATCTTAATGCCCAATTGAAGCTGATGATGGAATGGTGGCCTGGCGACTATGACAACAACGAGCAAATCGTACGTCAGTCCGGCGGAGGCCTCAGCACGCCGACCGACAAGCCCTTTTATCGCCTGCATACGGTGTTCAAGCGCGTGAACATGCCCGAGCTGGGTGACAACGTGCTTTATGTCGAGGAATGGAAGAACAATAATCCCGCCGACATTGCGCGTATTCGACTCTATTCGCTTAGCGTCGACGAAAAAGAAGAAGCGATTTTGGTAAAGTTTATGACACCGCTCGACACCAAATCGTTGGCCGGCGCGCACAAAGATGTCGCCAAGGTCGAAAAGCTGAAAAAGAAAGACGTGCGCGTTTTTAGCGACGCCTGCAGTGTCTACATGCGCTGGGAAGGTGCGCAATTTCGTGGCGGCATGAAAGAGAAAAGCTGCAACGTTAACGACAATAAAGAATGGTTTCAGTATCAAGTCATTGTCGGCCCCAAACACTATTGGGCGCGTGACCGTCGCTTCACATACGCCGACAACACGATCACCTACGAAATGGCACCGGGGTCGAACTACGCGTGGTTCGAGCAAAGCAAAGCGCGCTGGTTTTCGTGCGATGTGCTCGACAGCCCCGATGGCGACATGACCAAGTCGAAGGCTTACAAGACCGTTGAATTGCACGACCAGGGCGGTGAAGCCGATATCAACTGGCCAGACGGCCGTGACTTGGCGTTTGTGATTCACAATCGCGCATTTACCTCACCCCCCGACCGCGAGTTCCCATTGTTTCGTATTCACGAGAAATCCAACATGACCGTGCCCATTGCGTATGCTTACGCAGTCGATGATGCCGAACGCTTTGGGCTTAATCTCGGTTGGTTCTACATTCGGTGTCAGGTGAAGAAGTAGTGGTTTGCTGCGCTGCCACATAACGCACCGGTATAATCACTTGTTAATTATCCACATTAACAAGCGGAACAAGCGAGCTCTTTTGCACTGCACTCAGGGTCGTGTGCGGCATGATGGCTTCAACATCCGCGTGAATATCGATCACGCAGACTTGACCGGATTTTAAACAACGTTCCAGGGCGGGCCAAAATTCTGCGGTCGCGCGCACGGTTTCACCGTGCCCGCCAAAGGACCTGGCCAAAGCGGCGAAGTCAGGGTTCACGAGGCTCGTTCCCATGACCCGGCCAGGGTAGCGCTTTTCCTGATGCATGCGGATCGAGCCTAAGCTCGCATTGTTGATCACCAGCACCACGATAGCCAAGCCGTACTGCTTGGCCGTAGCCAGTTCCATTGCCGACATCGAAAAGCAGCCGTCGCCCGCCAGTGCAATCACGGTGCGTTTAGGGAACATGGCTTTGGCGGCAATAGCGGCGGGCAGACCATAACCCATGGCACCGCTGGTGGGGCCGAGGTAGGTGCCAAACTGCCGATGCAAGAAGTAGCGGTGATGCCACGCGGTGTAGGTGCCCGCGCCGTTGGTGATGATGGCATCGGCAGGCAAGTGATCGGGCAGGTTCGAGAAGATCGCGGCTAGATCCACTGCTCCTGGTAAGTGGCGGGGCGCGATGAAGGTCTCAAAGTCCGCGTGCCCTTCGGCCTGCCATTCCGCCCAGGGCAAAATTTTATCGGGCGGGCTCATTTCACGCGCAGCTTTGGCAAAGGGCGCCGGGTCGGACTCGATGGCCAGATCGGCTTGGAATACACGCCCGAGTTCGTCCACGCATGGGTAAATATGAATGAGCTTTTGGGCTGATCGCGGCGGTGCCATCAACGTGTAGCCCGAGGTCGTGTTATCATCGAGCCTCGCACCCACCGCCAAGATCAGGTCGGCCTCTTTTACGCGCCGCGCCAAGCCGGGGTCGATGGCCAGCCCCATATCGCCCACGTAGCAGCGGTGCGCATTGTCAAAGCGGTCCTTGCGTCGCCACGCGGTGGCAACCGGCAAATCAAACTGCTCGGCAAAGTGGGTGATTTCGTCTCGGGCTCGGCTGGTCCATCCCGAGCCGCCGACGACCATCAGCGGGCGATGGGCGGCCAGCAGCAACTCCCTCAGCTTGGTCATGTCGTTGGGCGTGGGGCTCGCGTGCACGATGGCCTCGGGCGGAGAGTCCGCGACCGTCACAATATCGGTTTGTATATCTTCGGGCAGAACCACCACCACCGGGCCGCGTCGCCCCAATTGAGCCGCTGCGAAGGCTTCGGCCACCGTGTCTGGAATCGCAGAAGGGTCCGTGATCTGCACGACCCACTTCGTGAAGGGGGCAAACACCTTCACGAAGTCCATCTCTTGGAAAGCCTCGCGGCCGAGGTGGGCTCGTTTGACCTGGCCGACGAACAGGACCAAAGGCGTGGAGTCTTGGGTGGCGGTGTGAATGCCCACGGCGCCGTGCATGGCGCCCGGCCCCCGAGTCACAAACGCCACGCCGGGTTTGCCGGCGAGTTTGCCGTACGCTTCGGCCATGTTGACCGCGCCCGCCTCGTGCCGGGTGGTGAACACGCGGATCTGCTGACGTTTGTCGTACAGGGCATCCAGCGCGCCCAAAAAGCTCTCGCCGGGCACGCAGAACACGGTTTCAACGCTATGCAACAGCAAAGCATCGATCAGAACTTGCCCGCCGGTACGCTTTTTTTGCGTCATGGACGCGATTTCCTGGAAACATGGACGAAGGAGGCCAGCCAAGATAGTTTTGCCCGAGCGCGAAACCTAGACCCAAACAGCAGCAGCTGAATTGACCCAAGACATGATCTCACCTTACGTCGCCGTCGCCTGCCAAATCTCGATGCGCCCTGTGTACAAAGGGGCCGATACGCCATTCCGCCCCGAATGCATTAAGGAAAACTTGGATCGGGTGTGCGCCATGGTCGAGCGGGCTGCCAAGGAGCACCAGGCCAAGCTGGCCGTCTTCCCCGAATTCTGCGTTCAAGGCTACGCGCTGCAGCGCTCGATTGCGGACTGGGAGCGGGCCGGCGTGCTGCTCCCCGGGCCTGAAACCGCGGCCATGGCCAAGGTCGCCCGCGCCACCGGTGTCCATATTGCCGGCGCGGTGTACGAGCGCATACCGGATTTTCCTGGCCGCTATTTCATGAGCGGTTTTGTGGTATCGCCCGACGGCGCAACACCGGAAGATCAACTGAAATTGATCTATCGAAAAGTCTATGCCCTTACCCACAAAACCCGACCTGGCGATATGTACGATCAATATGTGGCAAAGTTTGGCCGCGCAGCACTGTTCCCAGTCATCGACACACCTTTGGGCAAAATTGGCTGCGCCGTGGCTGCCGACATCGCTTGGCCCGAAATTCCGCGCGCGTTGGCGATGCGTGGTGCAGAGCTGATCTTTAATCCGACAGCCGCAGCGCGGATTCCGGGGTATGCATCGGCCAGCGAAGCCGCCGATCAACCCTTGGCCTCAGCAATGCCGATGGTGCGCCGCATGCGTGCCTGGGAAAACGTTATGTACTTGGCCATGGCGAATATTGGACCGTTTTATGATGACGATGGCCGGGCCGGTTCTGAGCGTATCCCCTCAGAGATCGTCGACTACCAGGGCCGCGTGATTGCCCGGGCCATTACCGAGGGCGAGACCATGGTTCCAGCGGTGATCGACATGGCAGCTCTACGGACGTATCGCGCTCAACCAAAGTTGAATTTTCTGGCACAGCTTCAACCCCGCCTGCACGCCCAGGATTACGATGCGCTTCGCCTGTGCCCATTAAACGGCATGGCAACCCCTCACGCCGATGAGAAAGAAGCCGACGATTTTATCTCAGCCACATGGAAACGCATGGTGGCGACCGGAACGTTCCATGGATGAGATTGCGCCGCTTGCGATGAGGATTCTTGAACCACTACGCACGTTGCTGGGCGAGCGGCTATCTCTGAATGCCGGTGTGCGCGATCAACACGGGCGAGGGGAGTCGTGGCATCCCACCGCTGCACCAGATGCGGTGGTCTATCCGCTCACGACCGACGAGGTAGCGGCGATCGTTAAGCTTTGCGCCGCGCACAAAGTGCCCATCGTGCCCTTTGGCGCGGGCACCTCGCTCGAAGGCCAAGTGAACGCCATTCATGGCGGTATCTGCATCGACCTATCGCGCATGACCAAAATTGTTGCCGTCAATGCCGCCGACCTCGACTGCACAGTCGAAGCGGGAGTGATGCGTGCACAACTGAACACTCATTTGCGTGATCAGGGTTTGTTTTTCACGGTCGACCCCGGCGCCGAATGCACCATTGGTGGCATGGTCGCTACTCGTGCGTCTGGCACCAACGCGGTGCGCTACGGCACTATGCGCGAGGTTGTCCTGGGGCTGACGGTCGTGCTTCCTGATGGATGTGTCATTCACACGGGAGGCCGCGCGCGCAAGTCGGCGGCCGGGTACGATTTGACGCGGCTGATGGTAGGGTCCGAAGGCACGCTTGGCGTTGTGACCGAAGTGACTTTGCGCTTAGCGGCGATCCCCGAAGCCAGCGCCGCCGCCACAGTTGGATTTAAATCCATTGATGACGCCGTAAACGCCGTGATTGTCGTGATTCAATCCGGTATTCCAGTGGCGCGCATTGAACTGATGGACGAGGTCAGCGTTGATGCCGTGAACCGCTATTCCAAACTATCCTTGCCGTTACGGCCTAGCCTATTTCTGGAATTCCATGGCACGCAGGCCGGTGTCGCTGAGTACGCTGCTGCAGTAGGTCAGATCGCATCCGAGCATGGCGGCGATAGCTTTCAGTGGGCCGACCAAGCCGAAGATCGAACCAAACTGTGGGAGGCGCGTCACAAAGCCTATTACGCGGGTTTGGCGCTACGTCCGGGTTCGAAAGGCTTGGTGACAGACGTGTGTGTGCCGATTTCGCGTCTTGCTGAGTGTATCGCCGCTACCAAAGTCGATTTAGCCAAAGCCTCGATGCCTGCGCCGCTTTTGGGGCATGTGGGCGATGGCAACTTCCATGTGTGTTTTATCATTGACCCCACCAAGCCCAATGAACTGCACGAGGCCGAGCACTTGCATGATCGTATGGTCGAACGCGCCCAGGCTATGGGCGGCACGTGTACGGGCGAACATGGCATTGGGCTGGGCAAGATCACGCACTTGCAGCGCGAAGCGGGCGCGGGCGTGGCATTGATGAAAAGAATCAAACAGGCCATCGATCCACAAGGCATCATGAACCCCGGCAAGATGTTTTAGAGCATGAGCATTCGCAAAATTTGTCTCGTCGGACCAGGTGCCATTGGCGGCATGATGGCCGTGCATATGCTGCGCGCGGGCTACGACGTCAGTACGCTGGCGCGCCCAGCCAAAGCCGCTGAGATCAGGCGGAAAGGGCTCACGCTAAAAGATGGCGGTCAGACCTACGTCGGCCAACCGAAAGCGGCGTCGGATCCGCGTGAGTTGGGACCACAGGACTTAGTCGTCGTCACCGTTAAAGCAGCAGGGTTGCCCTGGGCGATCGAACATCTTGCGGCGCTATCGACATCGACCACGCCATGGGTTTTCGTGATGAACGGTGTACCGTGGTGGTTCTTCGATGGCTTTGGGGGGGTGCTCAACGGCAAAGCCCTGACGACCATCGACCCCGATGGTTCTTTGCCACGCGCCATCCCAGCGCCTCGCGTGATTTGGGGGGTCATCAATTGCAATGTGTCCATCGAGCCCGACGGTACGCTGAGCCATGTTCATTCAAACCACCTGCAGCTCGGTCGGCCAGATAGTTTGCTAAGTGGATTGGCAGATGTCGGCGAGGTTTTTCGTGCGGCTGGCTATAACACCGACGTCACAGCCGAGATCCGGCAGGCCATTTGGTCGAAGCTGCTTGTGAACATGACGTTCAATCCGATCAGTGTGCTCACGATGGCGACAACAAACCTGATGCTGGGCGATCCGCTGGTCCGCGAACTTGCCATCAAAGCACTCGACGAGGGCCGCGCCGTAGGGGCCGCCTTGGGCTTGGCAGGTGGTCCCACAGGAGCAGAGCGGTTTGCGGGTGCAGGGTCGGGTGGTGTGCGGGCCAAAACCTCAATGCTGGCAGATATCGAGCGCGGGCGGTCGTTGGAAATCGGGCCGTTGGTCGGCGCAGTCGTTGAGATTGCAGACCTGGTTGGCGTTTCTGTTCCGTTTACCAAAGCCATCTACGGTTTGATCCGCTTACGTACGCAAACCATAGCGCGCGAAGGCTGATGTTCAGGTACAATCATTTTAATCATTCATGACTGTGTCGATGCCTGACGCCATTTCCGATCGCCGACTTCAACCTGCCGTCGACGCCATTGCTTCAGGCCGCGTACGGCTGCTGTCGATTGACGTCTTTGATACGCTGCTGTGGCGTAAAGTGCCCGAGCCGAAAGACGTGTTTCTTCTGCTTGGCCGCCAACTGACTGAGGCTGGAAAGCTAGCGCGCCATATCTCGCCCGTGATGTTTGCTGAACTGAGGACGCGCGCCGAGCAAACCGCTCGCGAACGACGCGAGGCCGCCACGGGTTCACGCGAAATTACGCTGTCTGATATATACGCTCAACTACCTGAATTTCTGTTCGCGACAGGCTTTGCTTCAGCCGATGGCGCTGCCGCCGAACTGGCGTGCGAAATCGCGCTCATGACTTCAGATCACGATATGATGGCGCTCATTGAGACCGCCAGAGCAAAAGGGATCAAGGTCTGGCTGATCTCAGATACCTATTTTTCAAGCGCCAACATTGCTGCATTTATGGCGCGCTCACGCTGGGCGGGCTTAGGCCCAATTGATCGGCTCGTCACTTCGTGCGAGGCGGGGCGGCCAAAATGGCGCGATCTGTTTGATCACTTGTTGCAGGATGCGAACGTTAAGCCCGGCGAATGGCTGCATATCGGCGACAACGTCGATGCTGATGTGGTCCCCTGCGCTCGGCTGGGGATTGCGCATATTCATTACGACAAATGGGTTTTCTCGGCCCGAGTCAAAGCGCATGAATTTCCAACAGCACTCGCGGAAAGATACGCCAGTCTAGGCGCGCGCGGCGACTTTGGTCTGAGCGGCTTGCGTTCGCGTCTTCATCATCGCGTGCCCGGGAATCTACCTGCAGCGCATCAGTTTTTCTGGGCATATGGCGCTTCGGTGATGGCACCGCTGTTCGCAGCCTTCGCCCGATGGGTAGTGCAGTCGGCACACATTGCGAAGTCCGAGGCTGTTTATGGATTGATGCGCGAGGGACGCTTTCTAAAACGTGTTGTCGATGTCACATCTCAACAGTTGGGCGTGCCTTGTAACTTTCAAGAATTGTGGCTGTCGCGCCGCGCCGTGATTCGCGCAGGCATCTATCCCGGTGAACATGACTTGGTCGGCGAATTCGTCTTGGCTGCGCCCGGGCGCAGCACCAACGAAATTTTGGCAAACATCGGTTTGACACGCGAAGACCTAGGCGCAGTGTCGCCCGAGCTTGCACAATTCGACGCTACTCAGCCCGATGCGTTCGTCAAAATGATCAGTGCAGTCATGATGAACGCCTCGTTACGAGACAAAATTGGCGCGAAGTCTGCAGGCCTTAGACCGGGCTTGATGAAGGGCCTTGCCAAATCAATCCCTTTTTCCAAACGCCCGCGGATGATGTTGGTTGACCTTGGTTATACCGCAACTATTCAGGCAATTTTGCAACGCATTCTTGCTCATGAAGGCGTCGATCTTGAGATGTCCGGCCTTTACTTCGCGTTGAGTGATAAAGCAATGATCAACATCCTCGGCGGCGTGAATTTGCAATCTTATCTCGCTCCAGATGGCTTCGATTCTGAGGCGGCCCGCGTTCTCACACGTACACCCGATGTGCTTGAGCATGCGTGTATGTGTGATGAAGGATCGTTGATTGGCTTTGATGCTGCGGGCAACATTGAACTGCTGCCCAATCGGCGATCTGAGAAGCAACTCGCCGAAATGCACGCCATGCAAGACGGCATTGTTGCGGGCGTTCGCGCGATCAACACTCTCCTAGGCTCGCTCGATGCCACTCCAGCCGTTGGCAACGATGATCTCGCGCGCCAAGTCGCCAGTATTGCAGCCAACGCCATGCTGTATCCGACAATTGATGAAGCCAAACACATCGGATCATGGCGGCACGAAGCGAAAGTCGATGCCATGCCGACGATGTCGTTTTCGGGCACAACGTTTGATTTCTCGCGCCTCGAATACGGTGGTTGGGTGGCTTTGCAATCTGCCACGCGCGATCAAATTTATTGGCCGGGCGCTGCATTTCACATTGCAGACACCAGCGTAGGTGAAGCCTATGCCAATGGCGTGCGCAACGCATTCTCAGCGCAGCAGTTGCTGTCAAACCCTTTACTCGGTGGCATTTCGATCTGCCCAGATTTAGGCGCTGGCTACGACGTGCGGCGCGAAGGAAAATTGGCAATGAACGTCAATGTTTTTGGGCGGGGGTTTTTCGGCACGACGATTAAAAGTATGGGGCCAGAGGCCTATCAGAAGCTGCGTATGGTTTGGCCCGCCGCACGCGCCGTCATTCAAATCGATCGGCTAACACTGACAGTCACGAGCGAGAGCGGCGTGCGACACGTCGACCTTATGGCGCAGCCGGTGAGCCAGATAACCTGGCAGGGAACGAAGCCTCTCGACGGTGGCGCGGTCATCGCGCCATCTCAAGCTGTCACCATTCTGGATGTCGAATCCTTCGCTCCGCCAGTGCCCCATAGCCTCGACCTTGAACTGCGATTCAAGTATCTACAGCTCGACTCGATATTGAACGCAGGGTGATGGATATGTCCGAAGCCACGGCGAGCGGCCGCCTTTGTATGGTGACAACCAACTTCAACTACGGCGACTACCTCGAAGATTGCGTGCGTTCCATCATCAACAGCAAGGGGTTCGAGCGCGTCGACTATGTGATGATGGACGGCGGCTCGACCGATGGTTCGCTGGATGTCATCAAAAAGTATGCGTCTGCGTTTAAGCATTCGCAAAGTGGCCGCGACGAGGGCATGTATCATGCCATCGCAGAAGGGTTTAAAAAATCCGACGCACCTTATATGGGCTGGCTGAATTCAGATGATCAGCTCGCGCCATGGACCATTCAAACGGTTCTGGACATCTTCGACCAGTTGCCTGAAGTAAAATGGATCACGTCGCGTTATCCGTTACAGGCACGAAAAGATGGCGTGGTGATCAAATCCGATTTTTTGCCTGGCGTTGACAATTGGGGGTTTTTTAACGGCGAGCACATCAAGTCGTCGGGTCTGCCGACATCAGGTTGGATTGTGCAAGACTGCACATTCTGGCGGCGCGAACTGTGGGACGCCGTAGGGGCGGATTTTGATCACACGCTCAAACTGGCCGGTGACTTTGAGTTGTGGGCGCGTTTCATCCAAAAAACCGACCTTTATGTCGTCAACGTGCCCTTCGGCATCTATCGTTTTCATGGTGCCAATAAAGCCGTGGCAGGGCGCGAGGCTTACCGCGACGAATGCGTGCGCGTGCTTAATCGCTACACGCCGGTTGTACCTGAAAATCTCGAGCGGCTGGGTCAACGCGTGGTTGCCAAACATTTGAAAGCACTCGGCATGGGGCATCTCGTTGATCCAACATGGGGCCCGCCGCTCAAAACCATCGCCTTTAGTCATGGCGATGGTCGCTACTGCGTGGCCGAAGTGCCTTAGGTCAATTTGGCTATTCCTGCGTGCCGCAAACAGATTGGCACGCGCGCGCCAAATGCGTAGGGTGATGCCGTCCAACCCGCGCATCCGGCAGTTACGATGGAAACACCCCGCCAATTCTTCAGTCTGAACGATCTCGATCGGAAATTAGAGCCCTATGTCGATTTCGACGGAGGCACCATTTTCGAGGCGGGGGCCAATGACGGCGTCAACCAAAGCAACAGCCTTTACTTTGAGCGCTACCGTGGCTGGCGGTCGATCCTCGTGGAGCCGATTCCAAAGCGGTATTTTGAGTGCGTGGTAAATCGCCCCGACGCGCTTGTTGAATGGGGCGCGCTGGTGCCGCCCGAACGCAAGGGCGAGTTCATGAACCTCACTTACTGCAATCTCATGACAGTCACACGCAACTCGGCCGAGACGCGAGAGTGGGAAGACGATCATATCGTGAAGGGGATTGCGCATCTACGTGGCGAAAAACTCGAGAATTTTCAGGCACGAGGCAATACGATCAGCGCCGTCCTTGATAAGCATCGCATCACACATGTCGACGTCATGTCGCTCGACATCGAAGGCTACGAGATTCCTGCGCTCCAGGGCGTTGATTGGACGCGGCACCGACCGACTTGGCTATTAATTGAAGTTCGCAACGAGCCCGCCATGGATGAGTACCTTGCGCCCCACTACGAGCGGATCGCGAAACTCTCTCACCACGACATCCTCTATCGGGTGCGCCAGCCCGTTGGTTAGTAGAGTATTGGCTTATTGTCGGCAGCGTGCTGAGGCATCTTTTCCAACGAATCCAACATTCCCGGCCCGGCATGTGGCTGAGCCGGTTTTAGGGGCGAGAACGAGAAGGCCCGCGATAGGAAGAACGACGTGCACCAAATGTAGGTGTTCTGAGGGCCATACCCGATCATATCGACTTGGATAAAATCCTTCTGACGGTAGAATTCAGTGAGCACTGGATAGCGCTCGGCGTTGTCGAGAATGATCATGCCGTTATGAGCGAGAAACCCATGAGAGGCCATGACGCATTCGGCGCGCCAGCGGCCGTCCACAACGATGACATCGTGTGGCGCATTGCGCGCGACGGTGCGTACGTAGTCCATTCCTGAGGCGAAGGCTATTTCGGCGTTAGCCGGTGCCAGCGCCCGTGTGCGCTCGCACCAGGCTTGGTCGTGCTCGACAGAAAAGACCTGCTTCGCGCGGCGCGCCCAATACAGCGTCGACGCGCCGCACCCGTACTCAAATACCTGCTTGTCTGAGAAATTCAGTTGGTCCAGCCAACAGATTGCGGGGTAAGTCATCCACGGCACCGGCGCGCCATCTGTCCAAACCGGCTTCTGCTCGGAGATGGTCCGGCCGTGATTGTAGTAGTCCGGCAGATGCGTGAGATTATTCATGCTATTTCAGTCCTCGCCGTTCATCTTAAGGTGCCAGCCCCAGGCATCTTCGATCTGCGACGCGAGATCGGAGCGCTGTGGCACCCAGCCCAGAATCCGCTGCGCGCGTTGAGAGTCTGCCACAAGCACGGGCGGATCGCCGGCGCGGCGGTTGCCGTGGATCACGGGGATGGATCGCCCAGTAATCTTGCTGGCCGCATCCACGACCTCACGCACCGAGAATCCGTGGCTGCTGCCGAGGTTGAAGGCCGCGCCGCCGCCGTTGCTCATCGCGTGTCGCCACGCCAGCAGATGTGCATCGGCGAGATCCGAGACGTGTACATAGTCGCGCACACAAGTGCCGTCCGGCGTCGGATAATCATTGCCATTGATTGTGATTGCGGCGTCGCGGCCCAGAGCTGCATCCAAGACGCGCGGGATCAGGTGCGTTTCCGGATCATGCCACTCGCCCGTTTCGCCGTCTGGGTCCGCCCCGGCAGCATTGAAATAGCGAAGCGCAACCCAGGCGAGGCCACGAGAGTCATGTGCAGCGGCGAGGAGTTGTTCCATCTTCAATTTCGAAGCGCCGTAGGGGTTCAATGGTCGGCACGGTTCATCCTCCGAAACCGGCACGCGCGCCGGGGTGCCATAAACGGCCGCGGAACTGGAAACGACAATATTGTTAACGCTTGCCGCCGCCATGGCTTTTATCAAACTGGCGGTGCCGCCAACGATATTTTCTTCGTAGAGGTCTGGTTTTTCGACCGATTCGCCGACGAATATAAAAGACGCGAAGTGCATGACAGCCGTGGGGCGATACTTGTTCATCACCTCGATGAGCCGGTCGCCGTCGTGAATATCTCCGACTTCAAGCGGCCCCCACTTTACGAGCTCGCGATGACCGCGGATGAGGCTGTCATAAGTAACCGGAACATGGCCGGCGCGCGCAAGCGCCTTGCACGCATGGCTTCCGACATAGCCCGCACCGCCGGTGATCAAGACTGTTGCCATGAGATCGACTTCTAATGCTCTGTTTGGCCGCGAACGGGATTTTCAGAGGATTGTTCCCTATGCCCTATAGTTAACAAAAAAAAGGACAGCATGCATCTCTATGTGAGATAATTGAGAGAAACCGTTCCGAGGTCGCCGTGAGTCAGTCGCCCACCCAGATCACCCTCAAGAGCACCGTCTCGGCGGACTACGACGAGTTCTACGATGGCGCCAGCGAATGGCGCGATCTGGGCGCTAAGTTTAAGGCCAGGAACCTTGTCGAGGTCTGCAATCGCGCGGGCTTTAAGCCCCGACGTGTGAGCTGCTGCTGGTTTGGTTGACACCCGCTTAAGCTTGTTTCGCCTGTTTTTCGAACTCCATTGGGCTCAAGTATCCCAGCGTCGAATGTCGCCGCTTAGGGTTATAGAATCTTTCGATGTAATCGAACACATCGGCTTTTGCTTCCTCTCGCGTTATGTATGTTTTGCGAGCAGTTCTCTCGGTTTTCAGGGAAGAGAAGAAGCTTTCCATCGCTGCATTGTCCCACACGTTACCTGCCCGGCTCATGGAGCAGGTCACGCCGTGATCAGTCATCAGCCGTTGGAACTGCTCGCTGGTG